>JAKFDB010000066.1:0-5563 GCA_036676315.1 Bradyrhizobiaceae bacterium | reverse complement strand
TCGATCTTCTATCTCGGCCTCGGGGTGCAATTGCCCTGGGGGCCGCTCGAACCCTTGCGCTGGTGAGACCATGCTCGACGCTTACATAACCGCGCTGGGGATGGTGCTCGATCCCTACGTCCTCGCCGTCATCGTCGCCTCGGCGATCTACGGCCTCGTCGTCGGCTGCATTCCCGGCCTTTCGGCGACGATGGCGACGGCGCTCCTGGTGCCGCTGACCTTCTTCATGCCGCCGGTGCCGGCGATCGCCGCCATCGTCACCACCTCGACCATGGCGATCTTCTCCGGCGACATTCCGGGCTGCCTGCTGCGCATTCCCGGCACGCCGGCCTCGGCCGCCTATGTCGATGATTCCTACCAGATGACGCTGAAGGGCCAGCCCGAGCTGGCGCTCGGCATCGGCCTCTGGTTTTCGGTGCTGGGCGGGCTGTTCGGCACGGCGGTGATGATGGCGGCCTCGCCGGCGATCGCCGATTTCGCGCTCGGCTTCGGTTCGGTCGAGTTCTTCTGGATCGTCATGCTCGGCCTCGGCGGCGCCGTCTTCATCGGCTCCTCGACGCCGCTCAAGGCCTGCATCGCGCTGCTGCTCGGGCTGATGATCGCCATGGTCGGGATGAACAACCCGGCCGGCCAGCCGCGCTTCACCTTCGAGTCGACCGAGATGCTCGGCGGCGTCTCGCTGATCCCGATGATGGTCGGCATGTTCGCCTGCTCGGAGGTGATGCGCCACATGATCGCGGACGGCAGCGCGCCGCCGATCGTGGTCAAGAAGATCGGCTCGATCTTCGCCAATATGTGGCGGCTGACCAAGCAGTATCCCTGGCAGCTCCTGCGCGGCAGCGCGCTCGGCACCATCGTCGGCATCCAGCCGGGCAGCGGCGCCGACATGGCGGCCTGGATGTCCTACGCCATGAGCAAGCGCTTCTCGAAGGAGCCGGAGAAGTTCGGCACCGGCCATCCGGAGGGCCTGATCGAGGCCGGCGCCTCGAACAACTCCTCGCTCGCCGGCGCCTGGATCCCGGCGCTGGTCTTCGGCATTCCCGGCGATTCGATCACCGCTATCGCGATCGGCGTGCTGATGATGAAGAACATGGCGCCCGGGCCGACGATCTTCGTCAGCAATCCGCAGAACGTCTATGCGCTCTTCCTCGTCTTCGTCATCGCCAACCTGCTGATGCTGCCGCTGGGCTGGGCGATCATCAAGGTCGCCTCGAAAGTGCTGAGCGTGCCGCGCAAGGTGCTGATGCCGATCATCCTGCTGTTCGCCATTGTCGGCTCCTATGCGATCAACAACTCGCTGTTCGATGTCGGGCTGATGCTGGCCTTCGGCGCGCTCGCCTTCGTGCTGGAGGAGAACGGCTTCCCGGTCGCGCCGGTGATCCTCGGGGTCGTGCTCGGGCCGCTGCTGGAGGAGTATTTCATCAACTCGATGATCAAGTCCGACGGCAGCCTGCTCGGCCTCGTCGACCGGCCGATCGCCGCCGTGCTGGCCGCGATCACGATCGGGATCGTCGCCTGGACGATCATCGCCTCGATCAGAGGGGCGCCGCGCCGCGAGGTCACGGCGCAGGATCTGTAGGCCGGCGGCGTCGCTGAAGGGCGCCCGGCGCCTTCCTCGTCCGCAGGCTCAGCCTGCGGGCGCCTGTCCCTGATCAGGCGCTGGAACCTCGCGATCGCGCATGTGCTGCTCTGCGCCCTTTCGGTGCGTCAGCCACGGCTCGCGGCGGATGGTCCAGAGTTCATAGGCCGGCACCAGCGCGCTGGGCGGGCTGTCCAAAGTGCCGAGCTTGATCTCGATCTCGCCTGAACCCTCGCTCCAGCTGAAAAGCGAGGAGCCGCATTTCGGGCAGAAACGCTCGCCTCCCGCCCGGCTTTGCCAGCATCCGAGCTCACCCGACAGGGTTGCACCGGCCCTCGGCCAGATCCCGAAGAAGGAGAAGGCCGAGCCGGAGTCCTTCCGGCAGGTCTCGCAATGGCAGATGCCGACGCGGATGGGCTCGCCGTCGAGCTCGTAGCGGACCTGTCCGCAGTTGCAGCCACCGGAAAGTTTCATGGTGATCTCGCGCGTTCTGGGCTTTCGCCGCCATGGGCGGGAGACCAACGGCGTCTGGCCCGGGCCGGTTCCAGAGAACTTGCTCGACGACCCCGGTGCCACGCAAGGTTTTCGGCCTGCTGGAGGATTCGTTCAACGCTCGCTTTCGACCGACATCGGACATTGTCAGTGGAGTTTGGCGAGCCGGGAATTTAGTTCATAGCCGACTCTGGCAACGGCCGGTTCGGGCAAAGTAGCCTGTCCGAGCGGTTGGACCTGTAACGACCCCGGCACGGCGGGCGACCGCCGTGCCGGTTCCAGCATTCGGCCAACGGCAAGCTTGGGTTGAAAGTTACCGCTGCTTGCCGGGCCGAACGGGCGAGGCTGATGCCTTCTACGATGCAGGCTGCGCCTCCGGCATCTTCCACGTGCCGTTCAGGAACACGGCGCGAGGACGGTAGAGCCGGAATGTGTAATTCCACCCTTGCGTAATCGGCAGGCAATTCGCGATCTTGCCGTCGCAACCGCCAAACTGGATGTCGATCGCGCCATCGGCGCTTGTCTTGCCGGTGATGCTGTTGACCGAATAGGCGTCGTAATCGTTCTTCTGGAAGAAACCCTTGTCGTTGTAGACGCTGATCGACCAGAACGCGTCGACAGGGACGTCCTTGAGCTTGAGCTTGTAGACCGTCTTGCCGTCGTTTTTGGCCGGGGTGAATGACGGGTAGGATGCGTCCTTGTCGGGGTTTCCGCCCCAGCCGGCTGCCGTGCCGAGCAGGTGCATCACCGGATCGACCTTGCCCTTCGGGCCGAAAGCGTTGGTGAAGCTGCCCGATGATGCGGCGGACAGCGCTTCGAGCGCATCACGGATTTTCTTCTGCTGAGCCAGGTCCCAGTTCGGGGCCTCGAACTTGCCGGCCGCCTTCTGCTCCACCTTCAGCGCATCCTGCAGGGCATGAACCTGCGCGAGATCCTTGGTGTCGTTGGGATCGACAAGGATGCGGACCGCGATGAACACATAGCGGGTGCCGACCTTGTCCCTGGTGAGCGTCGTGCGGCCCGGCTTGTAGACCACCATCGGGGTGTAATGGTCTTCGCTGATGACCTGCATCGAGACGAAGCGCTTGCCGGCATCGGGAAGGGTGATGGTCACCGGGCCGGCGTCGAGGTCGAAGAGCGCCTGGGAATAGAGCGTATCCCGGTTCATCCGGACTACGGGCTGGTTATCGATCGGCGTCGGTGTCCTGCTATGGGCGAACTTGCCGAGGGCGCCGGCGTCGGCCGTCTTGCGCATATAGAAATCGCTCTCGGCTCGCTTGAAGTTGTCGAGATTGACCGGAACGGGCTGTGCGGACGCCACGCATGGCGCAAGAACCAGGAAACCCAGGCTGCAGACCGACATCATTCGCATTGAAGGGTACCTCATTGGCGTGTTTGATCATTTCTCATCGGGGCAAGACCGAATGGGTCCGCACTCGCACTTCGGCTGATCGGCAGCTGTATCCGCCCAGCTATGAATACCCGGTTCCGAGCCCGTTACCGGGCGGACAAGGCCGCGGCCTCCTCGGCGCATGAGGGTGCCGGGGGCACGCGCTTCGCCTTCGCCGCCTTCACCTCCGCTTTCGCAGCCTCGAGGTCGGCGAGGAAGGCTGCGTCGGTCTGCAACCGCGCGACGGTCGCCGCGCCCATGATCCGGCCCGCATCGACATCGCTCTGCCAATGGGCATCGCAGATCACGCGGCTCTGCCCGAACTCCATGCCGCGCCTGAGCAACTCGTTCGAGCGCTCGGGATTGACCTGCGCGAAGACGAGAGCCCAGCCCCAGCCCGCGGCGGTGTGCCCGGACGGATAGGAGCCGTCAGTTCGCAGAATCGCCTCCTGGTCCGCCCGGCAGGTCGCTTCGTTGTGAACCACGAAGGGGCGGACCCGGTTGTACTTGTTCTTCACGCCATAGGTGGAGAGGCCGAGGTCCGAGAGCATCTTCTGCATCATCGCATAGAGGCGCGGGGTTTCCGTGCTGTCGATCCTGACACCCATCGCGCAGGAGAAGTTGTCGGCCGCCTCCGGAAAGGCGAGATCGGCGTCGGTACGGGCGAGTTTCCAGCGCGCGGTGTCCCGCAGGGGAAGCGTCGCCTTGCGCGCCTCCTCGTCCCGGGCCAGCGCGGCCGAATTCGCCTCGGGCGGCGGGCCGAGCAGCATCAGGCTGTTGGGCAGGTCGGCCTGCTTGAGATAGCCCGGCGCGATCTTGAAATGCGGGTCGGTGATCTTGGGCTGGGCTTCGCCCGCCTGCGCCATGGCCTGCCCGCAGAGCGCGAACAGGGCAAGCGCGGAAACAGCTGCAGCTCGTGCCGCATTCCCAGTCATAGGCATCCCGATTCCTTTCGCCATGGTCGAATTCATAGTTGCCCCGGTCAGAACCGGTATGTCGCAGCCACGGCCGGGCCATGCTGCGTCACGTCGTACGAGAAGCCGCCGCTGCGGTAATCGACATGGAGCGCGCGGTAACCGGCTTTCAGGGTCAGCTTCTCGCTCCAGGCATAGTTGATACTGCCCAATCCTTGCCAGGTCAGGCGCGAGCCGACATTAAAGCCGCCGACATCTCCTGCCACCGTCACGCTCCAGGGGCCGCCGAGCTCGATTCCGAGGCGCGCGCCGATGATCGGGTCGGCCCACATCTCGGAGTCGCGGTGATCGATCCGAAGATTGGCGAGGCCGGGGAGGATCTCCAGCTTGTTGTTCAGGTTCCAGAATCGGAGACCGCCGCCCACCTCCAGCGAAACGGCCGTGTCCTCATAGATGCGGTAGAAGACGGAGCCCTGCACGGTCGTGGTCTGCGAGCGCAGCTTGAGCGCCGAAAAGAAGGGGCCGGGCAGATTGCCGCCGGTCGTCACTTGCGAGAATTGCCCATCGATCAGGAAGCTCCAGCGGTCGATACGCATTTCCGCTGATGCCATCATGGCGCCGTTCAGCTCCTCGAGCACGTCGCGAAAGCGCAGGCTGATGTCTGCGGCGGGCAGCGGCGGGAAAGTCGCGCTCCTGCCGTCGATCGCGGTCGCCCAGAGATAGCTCGTGACGGAGAAACTCGGCGCCGATGCGAGGACTGGCGCCGGCGGCGAGACAGGTTGCGGGAGATCGGACGCCCAGGCCGGCCCGCACAAGGAGGCCGCCATCAAGCCGATGGCGAGATCGCGCGCCGTTGCGCCTGACATTGCTGCTTGTCCTCTGCGTTGCTCGCCCTACCGGCATCTGCGCGAACGCTCCGGCTCAGCAGCGCGCGATCGCGGCCCGATCGGCCGGCGAATGTCGTTGCGAGCATCTCGTGCATGGGCAGCCTGCCCGTCTTGCCATTTCGCGACAATCGCGATCGGCTATTGTCTGCCCTCCCGCCGGTTGCGAATCCCCTGCGGTTCGACCTTGCGAAAAGCATCAACGCGGTGATCGCGGCGAGGTCCGATGGCTGATATCCCTTTGACGCGCGGCCAGTTCCTGCTGCCCTTCGTCAGCATCCTCGACGATATCGGCGCGCCGACG
>JAKFDB010000065.1:0-5601 GCA_036676315.1 Bradyrhizobiaceae bacterium | reverse complement strand
CGCGCTGCCGGCGATCTGCGCGCCGGCATAGATCGGCCGCATGTAAGGCTTCAGCAGGCCGCTGCGCCCCATCGCCTCATGCGTCGTCGAGACGCCGAGTTCGGAAAGCGCCACGATATCCGCCGCGGAGGCGCGTTTGTTCGTGCGGATCACCACCGGGTTCATCAAGGCCTCGTCTGTTTCATTGGGGAATGCAGCGCCCCGCGGGCATTGCGCGCCGGCGGGGCTGGATTGGTCACTCCGGCCGCAAGCCGGTATCGGCGACGACCTGGCCCCATTTCTTGCGCTCGGTGCTGACGAATGCGCCGAGCTCGGCCGCCGTCGAGCTGCGGACACGGCCGCCGACGCTCTCGATCCGGTCGCGCAGCTTGGGATCGGCCAGCGCCTTCTGGACCTCGCTCTGGAGCTTCTCCACCACGGCCGGCGGCGTGCCGGCCGGAGCGAACAGTCCCCACCAGGTCTGAGCGTCGAAGCCGGCAAGCCCCGGCCCCTCGGCCACGGTCGGCACATCGGGCAAGGCGGCCAGACGGGAAGGACCGGTCACCGCCAGCCCCTTCAGCCGCCCCTCCTTGATGAAGGGCGTCGCCTCGAGCGCATTGACGACGACGAGGGGTACATGCCCGCCGATCGCGTCGGTAACCGCCGGGTGGCCGCCGCGATAGGCGACATGCCGCATCTCGATGCCCGCCTGCTTGGCCAGCAAGGCCATCGCCAGATGCGGCAGAGAGCCGTTCCCCGGCGTCGCGAACGACGCCTCGTTCGGCTTCTGCTTGGCGAAAGCGACCAACTCGGCGATCGAATTGGCGGGGAAAGAGGGATGTGCGGCGATCACGGCCGGAATGTCGCCCACCATCGAAATCGGCGCGAGGTCCTTCTCCACGTCGAAGCCCGGCGTCTTGTAGAGCGCCATGTTGATCGCCAGGCCGTTGGTGCCGAGCAGCAGGGTATGGCCGTCCGGCGCGCTGCGGATCACCGCCATCGCGGCGAGGTTCGAGCCGGCGCCCGGCCGGCTCTCGACGATGAAGTTTTGGCCAAGGCTGGCCGAAAGCCGCTCCGCAAGCGCCCGCGCCACCGTGTCGACGGCCCCGCCCGAGGAGAAACCGTTGACGATCGTCACCACGCGGCTCGGATAGTCCTGGCCGATGGCGGCCTGCGAAAGCAGCAACGCCGACGCGGCGATGATCAAGCTCTTGAGCCCTCTCCCTGGCATTTTTTCCTCCCCTTGCTCGTTTTTTGGCTTGTGTTTTTGGCTTGTCTTTTCGGCGGTCAGACCGGGTCCAGCCGGGTGGTCGTCGTCGGGAACACCCGCTGGAAGCTCTCGGCATAGAGCGCCGAGCCGAAATTGCGGCGCCGCGCCAGGTTGCCGTTCTTCTCGGCGACGCCCTTGTAGTAATTCCACAGCGAAACCTGGCCCTTGAGGCAGTGCATCGCCGCCCATTTCTGTTCCCAGACCGCGCTGATATCGAGATAGGTGTCGGGCACGTACTCGCAGATCTCGGGCTGGTGCGGCTCGAAGCAGTAGACCTGCGGCGCGCCGGCGATCTCGCCCCAGGGCCGCCCCTGCGCCTGCGCGACCTGGCGCGCCTCGAGCGCGAACCGGAAGGTCTCGACATGATCCCAGTTGGAGGGGTCGACCCGCGGATGCGTCATGATGAAGGCCGGCTGGTGCTTGCGCAGCAGGCGCACGGTCTTCTCGAACATCTCGGGGGTAGCTCGCAGCGGATAATCCTCGGCATCGAGGAAATGGATCTCGGCGCCGAGGATTCGGGCTGCGTTCTCGGCCTCCTCGCGGCGGATGTCGCGCGCCTTGTCGGCCGTCATCGCCTTGTCCTCGTAGAGCTTGGCCGACTCGCCGATGGCGCCATAGCTCAGGCAGACGATGATCGGCTTGAGGCCCAGCTTTGCATGGCAGGCGATCGCGCCGCCCGCACGCCAGACGAAATCGCCGACATGGGCGCTGATCACGACAAAGCTCTTTTCCGACACGACGCTTCCTCTCGGCGGCATTACAAAACCCTGATATCTCCAGGATCGTAACGGCCGAAAATCGCGAAAAATATAGCGTTTATCGGATGCTGATATACCGCTTTCGGTATACCATGTGAGCATCGCTCCCGCGCGCCTCGAACCGCGCTCGCATCGCATGGTGGCTCGGCATGCCTGCTCGCAGCTTCTCCCTCCTCAAGCAGCGCCTGCGCATGCGGCAGCTGCGCGTCGCGGTCGCGGTCGCCGACCAGGGCAGCGTGCTCAAGGCATCGCGGACGCTCGGGCTCACCCAGCCGGCCACGACCCGCAGCCTGCTCGACCTCGAGGAATATCTCGGCGTCAGGATCTTCGACCGTCTGCCGCGTGGCGTGGCGCTGACCCGCTATGGCGAGGCGGTGGTCGCACGGGCGCGCCGCGTCCTTGCCGAGGTCGACCGGATCGGCGAGGACCTGATCCTGATCGAGACCGGCATGCTCGAGGCCATCGTCGTCGGCGTGTTGCCATCGGCCGCCACCGGGCTAATGCCGCAGGTGTTGACCCGCTTCAACGCGGCCCATCCCGGCACCACCGTCCAGATCGTCGAGGGCCGGATGCATGAGCTTCTGGCGCTGCTCGGCTCGAACAAGATCGACCTGATCGTCGGGCGGCTCTACGAGCCGGTCATTCCCGACAGCTTCATCCGCGACCCGCTCTATGACGAGCCGCTGGCGCTGCTCGCCCGCTACGGCCATCCGATCTTCAATGGCGGGCGCGTCGCTTCAGACAGCCTGAAGACCTTGCCCTTCATCCTCCCGACGCTCGATCAGCGGCTCGGCCAGGATGTCGAGATGGCGATCAGGGGCAACCAGCTCGCGCTGGACGCACCTGTCCTGCGCGTCAGCTCGATGTCGATGATCCGCGAGCTGCTGATGACCTCGGACCGCGTCTCGATCCTCTCCAGCCTGACCATGGTCGGCGATCTCGTTCGCGGCGGCCTGCGCGTCGTGCCCTACCCCATCCGGACAGAGCCAAGGCCGGGCGGCATCGTGCGCCGGCCATCGGGACCGGCACGCAGCGTCGACACCTTGCGCCAGATCATCGTCGACTATGTCGGTGAGCTCGCAGCCACCGGCTATCTGCGCGCCTTGCAGCCATCCGGGTGAGCGAAGCGCTGCAGCCAGCGATGCAAGGCGGCCAGGATGAGCAATGCCTTGAAGACAAGGTCGATCCGGTCGTCCTGCTTCGCGGAAAAGTGCCGTCATATGACTGCGCTTCAGCTCGTCCGGCGAACGGCGGCTGCCCCTGCGGGCCGGGCGATGTATTCAGGCCGCGGTGGCGATCTTCTTCGGCTTTGCGATTTCGATGCGATTGCGGCCGAGCTTTTTGGCTCTGTAGAGGGCGCCGTCAGCTGCAGCCAGGAGTTCGCTCAAATCCATCTCGCCGGTCTGGACCTCTGCAAGACCGATGCTGACAGTGGCCGGAATGCCAAGCCCGTCGCTTCGCGCTGCCTTCTCGGCAAACCGCCGGGCTACGCTTTCTGCGACCATGGACGCCCCCTCCTTGCCGATATTCGGCAGCAGGATCGCGAACTCTTCGCCGCCGAGACGGGCGCTGATGGCACCGGGCCCAGCAGTCTCGCTGGCGATGCTGGCGAAGAGCCTCAAGACGCGATCGCCCGCGTCGTGCCCGTGCTCGTCGTTGATTGCCTTGAAGTGATCGAGATCGGCAGCGAGCAGGGTGTGCGAATCGCCCTTCCCTTGCTTCAGGAGCTCGGGCCCGAGCTCGAAGAAGCCCTGGCGATTGTTGAGGCCGGTCAGGAAATCGGTGCGGGACGCTGCCAGCAGACGAGCCCTGTCCTCCTCCCGCACGAGCAGGAGAAAAGACATCGGCATCGCGACCGTGAACAGCACGGCCTCGTACATCGTGATCTCGGCAACGAGGGGCAGCACCCCGTCGCCATAAAGCGACGTGACGAACGGAACGACGAATGCGCGGCCGCCGTAGAAGATGCTGTGACAGACGAAGATAGCGATCGCGATCGAGCGGGACCGGAGCCCTTTCGCAGTCCGGCTGCGAAACAGGGTGAGCGCGGTGAGGGCGCACAGGACCGCGATCGGGAGCGAGCCGACATGGTTCCAGAAGATGCTTCCCAAGCCGGTTCCGGCGATGAACCATGACGCAGCGAGGGCGGCAAGGAGGACAATGAAGAGAATGGGGCGCACCCGCTTGCCATCCAGCAACAAAGCCCCGTGCAGCACCAGCATGTAGCCGAACACCATGACGACATTGGTGAGGGCCGAGCCGGACACACCCGGAAGCAGGCTGCGGTTCATCGCAAGGACGCAGCCGATGGTGAAGACGCAATAGGCAAAAGCCCAGATGCCGAGTTCCCGCGACCGGAGGGCTTGCGCTTTCCGCTCCCAAAGCGTCATCGCGGTGGCGATGAGCAGCGTTCCGATCGTCAGGTACCAGAGGGTCGG
The DNA here is from genome assembly GCA_036676315.1 of Bradyrhizobiaceae bacterium. GTDB lineage: Bacteria > Pseudomonadota > Alphaproteobacteria > Rhizobiales > Beijerinckiaceae > Allobosea. The sequence goes on along the minus strand of JAKFDB010000065.1, from coordinate 1,156 downwards.
AAGGTCCATCGATGTCGTCGTTAGCGGTGCCCGTTAGCGACTTCAGGCATGGTCGAGCACGTCCCCTCGCCCATGGTGCACTCCTTGTCTGGAGCGAAAGAGTTAATTTCCGCTTGTGCGAACGTGTCGCCGGGCGCGCCGCTACACCTCTGAAGGGAGGCGCGCATCTCGGACGGCACCTGCTTCAGCCCCTGCGGCAAGACCCGGCGGGCGAGCCAGCGGAATGGCCGTCACCGACCCTTTCCGGACCGTTGATGTGCCTGCTTTGCGGCCGCTTTAGCGCAGCTCCAGACCGTCGCTTGACTCCAGCCGGCTTGCCGATTGTGTTCGGAAAATCCGACGATGGTGAAGATGTGCCCCCATCGTCGGATCGACGAAAATCCGTCACTTTGCCGCTGCGTCGAAACTCCGCTGCATCTTCTCGACGATCTGGTCGATGCTGAAGCTCGAAGGCCGTTGGCTCGGCGGAAACTCCTTGAATGTCGCGAGAAAGCGGCCAACCACTTCCGGCGCCGCAATGAACACACCGGCGCCGTCCGACATCAGCCAGTCGTAATAAGTGTTCGAGGTTATGTCGGCGCGCTCGAACGGATCAGAGCGCAAGTTGAAGAGCTTAGGGACGCGCAGGCTGGTGAATGGCTCGGCCCAGATGCGAAGCGTGCCCTGCACTCGTTGCTCCTCGAAGACGACCTTCCAGTTTTCGAAACGCAAGGCCACGAGGTCGCCGTCGTCGTTGAAGTAGATGAACTCCTTGCGCGCGCCCTTGTCCTGCTGGCCCGTGAGATAGGGCAGCTGGTTATAGCCATCGAGGTGGACCTTGAAGGACTTTGCTCCCGCCTGATGGCCCTTGAGCAGCTTTTCCTTGATGTTCGGCTCGCCCGCCGCGGCCATGAGCGTCGGCAGCCAATCCAACCCGCTGATGAGTTCGTTGGAGACCGAGCCCGGCTGAATGCGGCCCGGCCAGCGGATCAGGCACGGCACGCGGAAGGCGCCTTCCCAGTTGGTATTCTTCTCGCTGCGGAATGGCGTCGTACCGGCATCGGGCCAGGAATTCTGATGAGGCCCGTTATCGGTGGTGTAGAGCACGATGGTGTCGTTCGCGATGCCGAGGTCATCCACCGCCTTGAGGATCTGGCCGATGGTGGCATCGTGTTCG
>JAKFDB010000064.1:0-11141 GCA_036676315.1 Bradyrhizobiaceae bacterium | reverse complement strand
GGCCTGCCGCTCGGCCTGGCGACGGATTGCGGCGCCAAGGCCTGCCGCCGGATGAGCGATCCGACCATCCGGCCGCATGACGAGCGGCGGGCGGGAGAACAGGCTCCCCGACGGCGCATAGGCCGAGGCTCGAGCCGGCCGCCCGACATTCCTGGCGGCTTCGTCGCGGTGGAAGGCGCGGATGCCGGCGTCGTCCTCGGCGAGCACGAGCGAGGACGCGGCCAGCACGGAACCGGCGCCAATAGCGGCACCGAGGAGGCCGAGCATGCGGAAGCGCTGCCGCCTGGCGCCCCGGGCATGATCGGAGGCGTCAGGGCCAGCGGCACGCGGCCGCTCTGCCATCCCTTCCCGAATGCCCGACATATGCCTGCGCTCCCCCACGAAGCTCGTCTCGTGATGAGCGATAGGCCAGGCGCTGTTCAGAACACTCGAAAAAATCCCCGCAAATTTGAACGATCGGCCGGCAAGCGCCGACGATCCTTAACAAATCACGCTCAGCCCTCGGCCCGGTGCAGCGCCTGCGGCAGCGCGACCGGCACGGCCTCGGCTGGGACTTCCGCCGGTTCGCTGTGGCCGCGGCCGGAAAGCCAGCTGTCGACCTTGTCGAGGTAGAAGTAGATCACCGGCGTGATGTAGAGCGTCAGCAATTGCGAGACGAGCAGGCCGCCGACCACGGCGATGCCGAGCGGCTGGCGCAGTTCGGCGCCGGCGCCGGCACCGAGCGCGATCGGCAGCACGCCGAAGATCGCGGCGAAGCTCGTCATCATGATCGGCCGGAAGCGGACCAGAGCGGCCTCGCGGATGGCCGACAGCGCATCGTCGCCATGGCGGCGCCGCTCGATGGCGAAGTCGACCATCATGATCGCGTTCTTCTTGACGATGCCGACCAGCATCAGGATGCCGATGATCGCGATCACCGACAGGTCCATGTGGAAGTACTGCAGCGCGAGCAGGGCGCCGAGACCGGCCGAAGGCAGGCCGGAGAGGATCGTGATCGGGTGGATGAAGCTCTCATAGAGGATGCCGAGGATGATGTAGATCACCAGGATCGCCGCGAAGATCAGCAGGCCCTGGCCCTTCAGCGCATCCTGGAAGAGCTGCGCCGAGCCGGCGAAGCTGGTGACGATCGAGGCCGGCAGATTCACGTCGCGCTCGGCGGCGCGGATCGCGTTGACGGCGTCGCCGAGCGAGACGCCGGGCGCGGTGTTGAACGAGATCGTCACCGCCGGCTGCTGCGAGATGCGGTTGACGGCGAGCGGGCCGACGCTCGGCTTGATCGTCGCCACCGTCTCGAGCGGGACGTTCTGGCCGTTTGCGGCCTTGAGCAGCAGGCGCGAGAGCACGGCGGGGTCCTGCTGATAGGCGCGGTTCGCCTCCATGATCACCTGGTAATCGGTCGCAGGCGTGAAGATGGTGGCGATCTGGCGCGAGCCGAAAGCATTGCCGAGCGCCTGGCGGATCTGGTCGCTGGAGATGCCGAGACTGGCGGCACGCTCGCGATCGATGTCGATCGAGAGCTGCGGGTTGCGCAATTGCAGATCGATATTGGCGTCGCGCAGTTGCGGGATCTGGCTCAGGCGCTGCTGCATCAGCGGCGCATAGTTGAAGAGGGCGCCAAGATCGGGCCCCTGCAGGGAATACAGGTACTGCGCCCGCGAGGCGCGGCCGGCGTTGAGGTTGATGTTCTGGACCTGCTGGAACACCGCGGTCATGCCCGGCACTTCGGCGGTGGCGCGGCGCAGGCGCGCGATCACGACATCGGCCTTGTCGCGCTCGGCCTTCGGCTTCAGCGCGATGAACATGAAGCCGTTATTGGTGGCGTTGAAGCCGCCGATATTCGAGGTCAGGTAGTCGACGGCAGGGTCGGCGCGGACGATCTCGGCGAGGCGGATCTGGCGTTCCGCCATCGCCTCGAAGGAAGTGTCGGGCGGGCCTTCCGTCGCGCCGCGCAAAAGGCCGGTATCCTCCAGCGGGAAGAAGCCCTTGGGGATGTCGACATAGAGCTGGACCGAGACATAGACGGTGCCGAGCGTGAACAGCAGCATCAGGAAGCGGGCCTTCAGCACATGGTCCAGCGTCCAGCGATAGGTGCCGAGCATCCCCTGGAACGCAGCTTCGAAGACGCGCTCGAGCAGGTTCGGTTTCTTGTGGTGATCATGAGCCTTGAGGAAGCGGGCGCAGAGCATCGGCGTCAGCGTCAGCGAGACGAAGCCCGAGACGATGATCGCGGCCGCGATCGTGCCGGCGAACTCGACGAAGACCTTGCCGACGACGCCGCCCATGAAGAAGACCGGGATGAAGACGGCGACCAGCGAGATGGTGATCGAGAGGATGGTGAAGCCGATCTCGCGCGAGCCGTCGAGCGCCGCCTGGAACGGCTTCTTGCCCATCTCGATATGCCGGATGATGTTCTCCAGCATGACGATGGCGTCGTCGACGACGAAGCCGACCGCCAGCGTCAGCGCCAGCAGCGAGATGTTGTCGAGCGAGTAGCCGAGGGCATGCATGATGGCGAAGGTGCCGATCAGCGAGATCGGTAGCGCCAGGGTCGGGATCAGCGTCGCGGTCAGGTTCTTCAGGAACAGGAAGATCACCATGATCACCAGCACGATGGCGATCATCAGCGAGACCTCGACATCCTCGACCGCCTCGCGGATCGGAATCGAACGGTCGTTCAGCACCGAGAGGTCGATCGCCGCCGGCAATTGCGACCGATAGGCTTCGAGCCGGCTCTTGATGCTGTCGACGACCTCGACCGTGTTGGCATCCGACTGGCGGTAGACCGCCAGCATGATCGAGCGCTGGCCGTTGAACCAGCTGCCGGTCTGGTTGTTCTCGACCGAGTCGAAGGTCTGGGCGACGTCGCTGAGCCGGATCGGGATGCCGTTCTTCTGCGAGATGATCAGGTTGCCGTATTCGGCGGCGCGTTCGAGCTGGCCGGTGGCGCCCAGCGTCAGGCGCTGGTTGGTGCCGTTCAGCGTTCCCACCGGCGAGTTGGAGTTGGCGGCCGAGACGGCGTTGCGCACATCCGCGAGCGACATTCCGCGCGCCGAGACGGCATCCGGGTTCACCAGGATGCGCACCGCATATTTCTGGGCGCCGAAGATGTTGACCTGAGCGACGCCGGGCAGCTGGGCGATCTGCTGCTGCAGCACGTTCTCGCCGAATTCGTGCACCTCGTAGAGCGGCTTGGTCGCCGAGGTCAGCACCATGAACAACACCGGCTGGTCGGCCGGGTTGACCTTCCTGAAGCTCGGCGGGGCAGGGAGCTCGGGCGGCAGGCGCCGCGTCGTGGCGCTGAGCGCCGCCTGCACGTCGAGCGCCGCGCCGTCGATGTTGCGGTTGAGGTCGAATTGCAGGGTGATCGAGGTCGAGCCGAGCTGCGAGACCGAGGACATCGAGGTGATGCCGGAGATCGAGGCGAATTCGCGCTCGAGCGGCGCCGCGATCGAGGAGGCCATCGTTTCGGGGCTGGCGCCGGGCAGGCGGGCGCTGACATTGATCGTCGGGAAGTCGACGCGCGGCAGCGCCGCAACCGGCAACTGCTTGAAGGCGAACAGCCCGAAGATCAGGAACGTCGCCATGACCAGCGTGGTCATGACCGGGCGACGGATGCAGAGCTCGGGCAGGTTCATCAGCCGGCGCTCCCGCGTTGCGAGGTCAGGTTCGGCGGTGGGCTCTGGCCGCCGCGATCGCGCTTGCGCTCGACGGCGCGCGCGCCCTCGGTCAGCAGGAGCTGTCCGTCGACGACCACGGTCTCGCCACCGCTGAGGCCGGAAGCGATGACCACCCGGTCGTCGACCGTGCGGTCGACGCTGACCGTCCGGGCGCGGGCGATGCCGTCCTCGATGACGAAGACGAAGGAGCCGTTCTGCCCGGTCTGGATGGCTTCGCGCGGCACGGTGACGGCATCGGGATCGACGCGCAGCGTCACGCGGACCTGGCAGAGGGCGCCGGGCCAAAGCGTCTCGTCGGCGTTCTCGAAGGAGGCGCGCATCTGGATGGTGCCGGTGGTGGCGTCGACCATGTTGTCGATGACGGCGATCGTACCCTCGACGCTCTTTGACACGCCCTGCTGCGTCGCCTGCACGACCGCGGTGCCGCTCGCCATCGCCGCGCGTATGTCGGGGAGATAGCGCTGGGCCACGGCGAAGCTGACATAGATCGGGTCGATCTGGTTGATCGTCACCAGCACGGTCGAATTGTCGCCGGTCTTGGCGATGTTGCCTTCCTTCAGCCCGGCGGCACCGATGCGGCCGGAAACCGGCGCGACGATCGTGTAATAGCTGAGCTGGACCTTGAGTGCCTCGACCGCCGCCTCGCCGCCGCGGATGGCGGCCTTCAGGGTCGCGACCTGGGTGCGCGCCGTATCAAGGCGCTGATCGGTGGCAAAATCGCGCTTGGCCAGTTCCTCGGCGCGCCTGAGATCCGTCTCGGCCGAAGCGAGCGAGGCGCGGTCGCGCGCGACACCGGCCTCCGATTGCTTGATCAGCGCCTCGGCGAGACGTGAATCGAGCCTGAAGAGCACGTCGCCCTTCTTGACGTAGCCGCCATCCTTGAACGCCACCTCGGTGATCTGCGTATCGACGCGCGAGCGCACACTGACGCTGGAGATCGCCTGCACCGTTCCGATCGCATCGAGCCGGACCGGCATCGCCCGTAGTTCGGCCTTGGCGGTGACGACGGTCACCGGTGGACGGTTGCCGGCAGCGCTGCGCGCGCCCGGAACGGCCGCTGTCGGAGCCGGGGCCTTGGCTTGCGTCGGGATCAGCTTGCCGAAGGGAACCTGGTCGAGCGGCCAGGGAATGGGCCGGCCGGCATAGTGCAGAGCGGCGCCGACGGCGAGAATGCCCGCAGCCGAAAACAGGGCCAAACGCCCGAAAGTCAGCCTTGCCATGAAAAGCCTTGCGCCATGCGAGCGGCCGGCTCCGAACTTTACGGAACCGCCACGCCTCCAACCATTCGCCGCCGCCAATATCGAGCATGCAGAGGGACGTTTTCGGGCGCAAGCGCCGATCACGCATTATTGCGGCATGTAGCGGCGATGTGACACAGGCGACGAATACAGGTGCGGGGCGGCCGCATGCACGCCGGATGGGCGCGCTGCGAGTGCAGTCACAGTATCGAGACGACGATTCCTACCCACATCAAGAAGAGGCAGGCGGCGCCGGCAGCAAAGACGAGCGCCCTCTGCTGCAGACGGTTCGTGCCGGTGTGGATGAGCGTGTGGACCACGCGCGTCGCCACGAAGGCCCAGGCCAGGGCCGCCATGACATAGCCCGTAGTCCCGACATGGATCGCGATCAGGACCAGCGCGAAGAACAGCACCGGTGTCTCGAACTGGTTGCTGAAGTTCGCAGCCGCAAGGCGCGCGGGCTCCGGATAACGCTCGTTCGAGACCGCGACATCCGCCATGCTGACCTCGCGAGCGGCGAACGCCTTCTTGCGACGCAGGAAGGTGATCGTCAGCACGACGAAGGTCCAGAGGATCTGGGCCAGGGCCGGATAGATCAGCTTGAGCGTCATGGCCTACCTCGTGAACGACTTGCAGCAGAAGCGACCTGCAGCAGATTCGTATCAAAGCAGGTTTTTCACGAGCGGGTGGGATAATTCGGGCTCTCGCGCACGATGGTGACGTCGTGGACATGGCTCTCGCGCAGGCCGGCGCTGGTGATGCGGATGAAACGGGCCTTGGCGCGATAGTCTTCGAGGTCACGGCCGCCGACATAGCCCATGGCAGCGCGCAGGCCGCCGGCGAGCTGGTGCAGAACGTTGGAGACCGGCCCCTTATAGGCGACCTGGCCTTCGATGCCTTCCGGTACCAGCTTCAGCGAGTCCTTGATGTCCTGCTGGAAATAGCGGTCCGCCGAGCCGCGTGCCATCGCGCCGACCGAGCCCATGCCGCGATAGGATTTGTAGGAGCGGCCCTGGTAGAGGAAGGTCTCGCCGGGTGTCTCGTCGGTGCCCGCGAGCAGCGAGCCGACCATGGCGCAGGCAGCGCCAGCGGCCAGCGCCTTGGCGAGGTCGCCCGAATACTTGATGCCACCATCGGCGATCACCGGGATGTTCGCCTTCTGCGCGGCGGAAGCGGCATCCATGATGGCGGTGAGCTGCGGGACCCCGACGCCGGCGACGATGCGGGTGGTGCAGATCGAGCCCGGGCCGATGCCGACCTTGATCGCGTCGGCGCCGGCGTCGATCAGGGCCTGGGCGCCGCCGGCGGTGGCGACGTTGCCGGCGATGATCTGGACGGCGTTGGAGAGCTTCTTCACGCGCGTCACGGCTTCCAGCACCTTCGAGGAATGGCCATGAGCGGTGTCGACGACGATGATGTCGACGCCGGCATCGATCAGCCGCTCGGTGCGCTCGAAACCGCCCTCGCCGACCGTGGTCGCCGCGGCGACGCGCAAGCGGCCCTGTGCGTCCTTGCAGGCCAGCGGATGCGCGACCGCCTTTTCCATGTCCTTGACGGTGATCAGGCCGATGCAGCGGAAATGATCGTCGACGACCAGCAGCTTCTCGATCCGGAATTGATGGAGCAGGCGGCGGGCCTCGTCCTGACCGACGCCCTCGCGCACGGTGATCAGCCGGTCCTTGGTCATCAGCTCGGAGACGGGCTGCTCGGGATTGGCGGCGAAGCGGACGTCGCGATTGGTGAGAATGCCGACCAGACGGCCCTTATGGCCCTGCGGCCCGCGCTCGACCACCGGAATGCCCGAAATCGAGTTGTGCTTCATGATGGCGAGGGCGTCGCCCAGCGTCTCGTCCGGGAAGATCGTGATCGGGTTGGCGATCATGCCCGACTCGAACTTCTTGACCAGCCGGACCTGGGCGGCCTGCTGGTCGGCGTCGAGATTGCGGTGCACGACGCCGAGCCCGCCGGCTTGCGCCATCGCGATCGCCATGCCGGCCTCGGTCACCGTGTCCATCGCGGAGGCGATGATCGGCAGGTTCAGCGAGATCGTCTTGGTCAGCCGGGTCGAGATGTTGACATCGGCCGGCATGACCTCCGAGGGGCCCGGCTCGAGCAGGACATCGTCGAAGGTCAAACCGTCGCGAATAAGGCCGTCGGTGATCGCTGCCATCGTCAACTCCGGGGCCGGCTAGGGCCGGCGCTAGTTCATGGCCGGGCAGGGGTGCCCATGGCCGAGTTGACGAGGCCCGTTAGCATGCGTGCGGCAAAGCCGCTAGGGGCGGAGAGCGGAAAGTTGTTGGCGCGGGCGCGGAGAACCGCCGCGCCCGCAAGCCGGTTAATGCTGCTGGGCGGGGCGCGAGCGGCCCACTTGCGGCGCGGGAGCCGCCGAGGGGGCGACGAAGAAGCAGCCCCTCCCCATCATCACGGTGCCCTGCGCATTCGCCATCTGCTGGCATTCCTTCTGCCGGGCGCAGTTGTTGACCCGCAGCGCATCGCCGGCACCGGGCGAGATCATGCGGGCGGCGCAGCCTTCCTCCCAGCCGGCTTGGGCAGCGGCCGGGCTCGAGCCCGTGCTGAAGAAGGCGGTGCCGGCCATGAAGGCGAGGGCGGCTGCGCGAACGAGATTACCGGTCGAAGCCAGGCGGGCGGGATATTGGGGGTGATTGGTCATGGGACACCTCTCGCCGGCAGGCCGGCCATGCTGATTCAGATTGTGATGATCTTCGCCCCGATCCCGAGATAATCACTCGCCGCCCGATCGCACCTGCGCGCTGCGCATGCCGGCCGCGCAATCACTTGTACGTGTTGAAGCCGGCGCAGGTTTTCGGGCGGTGCGGGTGCATTCAGCCGGCGTCGCCATGCAACAGGCGCAACCCGCGCAATACTGCGATCGCAACTCTGTTGCTCGTCAGGGAGCGGTTCGCGCATTAAGGCTGACGCGCAGCTTGCCAGAAAGTCCGCCCTTGCAGCGCGCCAAACTCCTGCCCCTGATCGTCGCCTGCGCGTTGTTCATGGAGAACACCGATTCGACGGTGATCGCCACTTCGCTGCCTGTGATCGCAAAATCACTGGGCGAGGATCCGATCGCGCTGAAGCTGGCGGTGACCTCCTATCTCGTCAGCCTCGCCGTCTTCATTCCGATCTCGGGCTGGATGGCCGACCGCTTTGGCGCCCGCACGATCTTCCGCACGGCGCTCGGCGTGTTCATGCTCGGCTCGGTGCTGTGCGCGCTCTCCAATTCGCTCGGCGCCTTCGTCGGCGCGCGCTTCGTGCAAGGCATGGGCGGGGCGATGATGGTGCCGGTGGGACGTCTCGTGATCCTGCGCAGCGTCGAGAAATCGCAGCTCGTCAGCGCTCTCGCCTATCTCACCGTGCCGGCGCTGGTCGGCCCGGTGGTCGGGCCGATGCTGGGCGGCTTCATCAGCACCTATTTCGACTGGCGCTGGATCTTCTTCATCAACCTGCCGATCGGCCTGCTCGGGATCGTGCTGGCGACGAAGTTCTTCGAGGATGTGCGCGAGGAGGACGTGGCGCCGCTCGACATCAAGGGATTCCTGCTCTCCTCCTCCGGCTTTGCCGCCCTGATGCTCGGGCTGGTGACGGGCGGGCGCCATCTCGTGCCCGAGAGCGTTTCCTATGCCTGCGTCGGTTTCGGAGCGCTGGCGCTGCTGGCCTATTGGTTCCACGCCCGGCGCATCCCCTATCCGGTGCTCAATCTCAGCCTGCTGCGGATCCCGACCTATAATGTCGGCGTCATCGGCGGCTCGATCTTCCGCATCGGCATCGGCGCGATCCCGTTCCTGCTGCCGCTGATGCTGCAGCTCGGCTTCGGGCTCAATGCGCTGCAATCCGGGCTGATCACCTTCGCCTCGGCGGCAGGGGCGCTGATCATGAAGACGCTGGCGAAGACGATCCTGGCGCGCTTCGGCTTCCGCCGGGTGCTGACCTTCAACGCGCTGATCGGCGCCGCCTTCCTGGCCGCCTCCGGCCTGTTCACGCCGACGACGCCGCATTGGCTGATGCTCGGCGTTCTGCTGATCGGCGGCTGCTTCCGTTCGTTGCAGTTCACCGGCATCAACGCCCTGAGCTACGCCGACGTCTCGAACCGCGACATGTCCAGCGCCACCAGCCTGTCGAGCGTCGCCCAGCAATTGTCGCTGAGTCTCGGTGTCACCATCGGCGCCTTCGCCCTGGAGACGGCGAATGTCTTCAATGGCGGCCAGGCGCTGGGCGCCGCCGATTTCTGGCCGGCCTTTCTGCTGGTCGGACTGATCGCGGCCTCGTCGGTATTCTGGATGGTGCGGCTGAAGCCCGATGCCGGCGCCGAGGTTTCCGGCCATGCCCCAGTCAGCGCCCGCAAGGCGACGGCGCAGGCGATCGAGGACCAGAAGCCGCTCGAATGATTGCTCGAATGCCGCTTGGGCGGTTGACGAACGCGCCCCGCCGCGCGACCGGTGGCAGATGACTTCCCTTTCCCAACGCGCCTTTCTCGGCGTCGAGCGCTCGGCGCTCGGGCGCCCCTGGCGCGACCGGCTCGACATGGCGGGGCTGGCGCGAGCCGAGGCAATAGCGCAGGTCGAAGGCGTTCCCGACGCCGTGGCGCGCATCCTGGCGGGGCGCGGCGTCGCCGCCAGCGAAGCCCTGCGCTATCTCGAGCCGAAGCTGCGCGAGCTGCTGCCCGATCCGGCAGTGCTGCTCGACATGGAGCCGGCGGCCAAAAGGCTGGCGGAGGCCGCGGTCAACGGCGAGAAGGTGGCGATCTTCGGCGATTATGACGTCGACGGTGCCTGCTCGGCGGCGCTGCTCGCCAATTTCCTCGTTCAGGCCGGAGCCCGGCCGCGCGTGCATATCCCCGACCGGTTGATCGAGGGCTATGGCCCCAACAGCGAGGCGATCGCCATGCTGGCCGGGGAGGGCGCAACCCTCTTGGTTACGGTCGATTGCGGCACGACCAGTCATGAGCCGCTGCTCGAGGCCGCCAGGCTCGGCCTCGACGTCGTCGTCCTCGACCACCATCAGGCGCCGGAACGGCTGCCGGGGGCGGCGGCGATCGTCAATCCGAATCGGCAGGACGATCTTTCCGGCCTCGGCCATCTCTGTGCGGCCGGTGTCGTCTTCCTGACGCTCGTCGCGACCGCGCGCGAACTGCGCCGGCGCGGGCACTGGGCGAGCCGGGGCGGGGAGCCCGACCTCTTGGCGATGCTCGATCTCGTCGGCCTCGCGACCGTTGCCGACGTCGTGCCGCTGATCGGCCTCAACCGCGCCTTCGTGCGCCAGGGCATCGCCATTCTGCGGCTGCGCCAGCGGCCGGGACTGGCGGCACTGCTCGATGCGGCCGGGCTCGACGGGCCGGCGCAACCCTGGCATCTCGGCTTCCTGCTCGGCCCGCGCATCAATGCCGGCGGGCGAATCGGCGATGCCGGCCTGGGCGCCCGCCTGCTGATGACCGATGACGAAGTCGAGGCCCGCAGCATCGCGGCCGAGCTCAATCGCCTGAACCAGGAGCGGCAGGAGATCGAGCGCGCCGCGGTCGCGGAGGCGGTGGCGGAAGTCGAGCACCGGCTCGACGACGCGGCGCAGCATCCGGTCCTGCTGGTCGGCTCGGCCGACTGGCACCCCGGCGTCGTCGGCCTGATCGCGGCACGGCTCAAGGAGCGCTTCCGCCGGCCGGCCTTCGCCCTGGCGCGCCATGCCGATGGCGGCGCGACCGGTTCTGGCCGCTCCGTCGCCGGCGTCGATCTCGGAGCGGCGGTGCGCCGGGCCGTCGAGGCCGGGCTGGCGGTCAAGGGCGGCGGCCATGCCATGGCGGCGGGAATCACGCTGGCGTCCGGGCAGGAGGCGCCCTTCACCGCCTTCATGAGCGAACAGCTGGCGGCCAATGTCGCGGCCTCGCGTGAGACGGAAGCGCTGCTGGTCGACGCCGCGATCAGTGCGAGCGGCGCCAATCCCCGGCTCCTCGCCGAGATCGACCGGGCCGGCCCCTTCGGCTCCGGCTGCCCAGAGCCGGTCTTCGTCTTGCCGGCGCACCGGCTGGCCGATGTGATCGAAATCGGCTCCGGGGGGCATCTGCGCGTCAAATTGCGCGCCGGCGACGGCTCCACCATCGGCGGCGTGGCCTTTCGCGCCGTGCAGGAGCCACTTGGCCAGGCATTGCTGGCCGCGCGCGGCGAGAGCGTCCATCTCGCGGCGACCCTGACGCTGAATCGCTGGGGCGGTTCGGAGAAGG
>JAKFDB010000063.1:0-15736 GCA_036676315.1 Bradyrhizobiaceae bacterium | reverse complement strand
GGCCGCGCGCGCGGCCTCGAACACGCACCACTGCGCGAAGATCGAGGTCGAGCCGAAGGGCTCATCCTGGTGCCAGGTGATGTCGGAAACGCGCTGGAAGACGTCCTCGGCGCGGGGGAAGATGAAATGCGCCTGCGCGCCGGTACGGGCGACGACCGCGTCCATGAACGGCTTTTCGTCGACGGCCTTGTCGGCATAGCAGGCTGAGACCGTATGCAAGCCCGGCGCATCGGCCGGCAGCATCGCAGCCATCAGGCAGACGATCGAGGACGAATCGAGCCCGCCCGACAGGCATGACCCGACCGGAACGTCGGCACGCAGATGCAGCCGGACGGAATCGGCCAGCAGGTCGCGAAAGCGCTCGGCCGCGGCCCGTTCGTCGAGCTCGACGAGCGGAGGCAGCGCGACCTGGTGCCAGCGCTCGATCCGCGGTTCCGATGTCGCGCCTGCACGCGCCGAGACAAGGCAGTACTCGCCGCCGCGCAACTGCCGGACGCCCTTGAACATCGTTTCGGCGGTGTGGTCGGAAATGCCGTTGGTCAGGAAGTCGTGGGCCCGCGCCAGGTTGATCCGACGCTCGCCGCCGGGCAGGCCGAGCAGTTGCTTGATCTCGGAAGCGAAGGCGACGCCCACCGGCGAAGCGACGAAATAGAGCGGCTTGATACCGTAGCGATCGCGCGCCGCGAACAGCACCTTGTCGCGCGCATCCCAAATCAGGAAGGCGAACATGCCGCGCAGCCTGGGCAGGCACTCCGGCCCCCACAGCATGAAACAGCGCAGCAACACTTCGGAATCGGAATCGCTGACGAAAACCTCGCCCTGCGCCCGCAGTTCCTCGCGCAGCTCGATATAGTTGTAGATCTCGCCGTTGAAGACGAGATGGTAGCGGTCCGATGCGTCCGCCATCGGCTGCAGGCCGGCATCGGAAACGTCGATGATCGCCAGCCGGCGATGGCCCAGCGCGACCGGCCCGGCCGGGCTGGCATATTCCTGCCAGCCGCGCCCGTCGGGGCCGCGATGCGCGACCAGATCGATGCGCTCCGGCGTGACGGCGAGGCCGATCGATGCGAACAGGCCGCACATCAGCGGGCTTCCTTCACGACGCAGCCGATCACCCGGGCCATCTCAGTGCCGATGGCCGCGGATGGCCTCGAGCACGGCCTCGGCCGCCTGCCCGGTGCCATAATCGACGATGTCCGAACGCGGCCGCCAGTCCGGCGTGGTCCAGAGCCGATTCCAGCCATGCTCGACCGTCTCGGTCCACTCGGTTTCATCGCGCAGGGTGACGCAGGGCCGGCGCGCGAAATAGGCTTCCTTCTGCAGGCCGCCCGAATCCGTCAGCACCACGGTCGCACCGTCGAGCAGGCGGACCATGTCGATATAGCCGACCGGATCGACCGTCCGGATTGCTCCTAGGTTCGTGCCGTGGCGCGCGATCGCCTGGCGCGTACGTGGATGGACCGGCAGCACGATCGGCAGTCCGGCGGCAGTTTCGTTGATCGCGTTCATCACCTTCTGCAGGCGTACCGGATCGTCGGTGTTCTCGGCGCGATGCACGGTGGCGAGCGCATAGCCGCCCTCGGCGAGGCCGAGATCGGCAAGGATGGTCGAGCTTTCGCGCGAGCGCTTCTGGGCGTGCAGCATCGCGTCGTACATCACGTCGCCGACATGGTGCACGCCGCGCGTGATGCCCTCGCTTTCGAGATTGCGGACGCCGGTCACGGTCGGGCTGAGCAGCAGCGCCGAGACATGGTCGGTCAGGACGCGGTTGACCTCCTCCGGCATGCGGCGGTTGAAGGAGCGCAAGCCCGCCTCGACATGGACGACGGGGATATGCAGCTTCGCGGCGGCGAGCGCTCCCGCCAGCGTCGAGTTGGTGTCGCCATAGACCAGCACCCAATCGGGTTTCCGCTCGATCAGGCAGCGCTCGATGCCTTCCAGCATCTGTCCGGTCATGGCACCGTGCGAACCGCCATTGACAGCCAGATTGACCTCCGGCTTGCCGATCTCCAGCTCGCGGAAGAACACATCCGACATCATCTCGTCGAAATGCTGGCCGGTGTGGACCATGACCTCGTGGAAATCGGCGCTGGCGCGGATCGCCCGGCTCACCGCCGCGGCCTTGATGAATTGCGGACGTGCACCGACGACCGTCAGGATCGTGGTTCTGCTCATCGGGAAGCTCCGGAGGACATGCGGTGGGCGCCGCCTTGGCGCGCCTTCTCGTAATCGGCGAGGGTCTGCGCGGCAAGCCGGCGCGGGTCGTGCCAGCGCGCAACGAAGGCCCGGCTGCGCTGCCCGAGCGCGTGCAGGGCCGGCCTCGGCATGGCGATGACCTGGCGCATCGCGGCGGCGATGGTCGCGGGCTCGGCGGCAACATGCGGTAGTTCGACGCGCATGGCTGGATCGAGAAAGCCGAGATCGCCCTCGCGCAGGTAGACGATCACCGGCTTGCCCATCGCCATTACCTCGACCGCCAGCGCGCCGTACCAGCCGGCGAGCAACTGGTCGATGACGACGTCGCATTCGGCATAGCGCGCCATCGCCTCGTGATGCGGCAGCCCCTCGATCAGCGTGAAATGGAAGTCGAGGCCCTCGGCCCGCAATTGCTCGACCGCCGCCATGATGTAGGCAGTGCCCTTTGCGCCGCGATGGCTCGGGGCATGGGCGAAGGTCAGGGGCGCCGAGGAATCTGCTGCCGGCGGGCGCGACTCGAACGCCCTTGGATCGACGCTCGTATAGGCAAGAAAGCTCGCATCCTCCGGCAGCACATGCATCAGATCCGGGTTGAAGGCGTAGTGCTTTGTCCCACTGCGCGTGAAGGCATCGATCCCGCGCCGCTTCCACTCATCGGAGCCCGGGACGTAATAGGCATCGCCCAATTCCCGGGCGATCGAGATGTCGAAGAGCTCGAGCGAGCGATCGTTCTGGCGCGCGTCGTCCCCTTGCCAGCTCACCGCCATCGTCTTGCCCATGGCGCGCAGCAGCGGCAGATCCTTGAGCCAGATCAGCCGCGAATAGAGCCTGACCGGCCAGCGCCAGGGCTGGCGCCAGGAAAGGTCGCCGAAGCCGGGGAAGGCGTTCGGCACCAGGCAGCTCTGGCCGAAGCCGAAATGCACCACATCAGCCCAGCGCATCGCCTGCCAGAGAATGCGATAGCGCGCGATCTCGCGGGCCAGCAGGCCATCCCCCGGCTGCGTCAGGCAGGCGTCGGCGCGCGTGCCATGGCCGCTCTCCTCGATGACGACACAGCGTGCATCCGCTCCAAGCTCACGCTGGGCCGCCGCAAGCGCAGCCGATTGCCCGACGACGTTCAGCGGGCAATGCAGGATGCGCAGCGGCGAGCTGCGCTCAGGCGATGCCATGCACGCGTTCCGCCGGCGCCTGAGCGCCCGCGATGGTCAACGCGAGACCTTCGCGGAAGGGCCGGAAGCGGGCGAGATCGTAGCGGGCGCCCAGCCGCGCCAGCTCGGGCACGACCACCGGCGCACCAATCGACTCGCGCTCGATCACCGGTCGGCGGCCGAGTTCGGCTCCGATCGCCTCGGCGACCTCCGCGATTGTCAGGCTTTCCGGCGAGGCCACGTTCAGGACCTCCTTCCAGCCTTCCGCCAGCGCGGTCTCGATCACGGCGCAGATGTCGTCGCCATAGGTCGGCGCGAAGCGCATGCCGCCGCCCTGCTCGGGCAGCGTCACCGCCGCGCCTTCCTGGATGCGTCGGATCAGGTCCGGCAGCAGCCGCGCGGTCTGGCCGGGACCATAGGGCGCGAACAGCCTCAGGACGCTGAGCGCAAAGTGCCCGGCGAAAGGACGCGCCAACACCTCGGCGGCATATTTACTGGCCCCGAGATAGGAGCGCGGCGCCAGCGCGGCATCCTCGTGAAGGGTGCTGCCATCGAAGGGCTCGTAGACACTGCCGGTCGAGATCAGGCAAAAGCGCGGGATACCCGCCTCGGCAGCAGCTTCCAGCAGCATCTGCGTCCCCGCGACATTGACGCGGAACATCTCGGCGGCATCGCCCGGAAAGGCGCGATAGGCACGCGACTGCGCCAGATGGACGACGCCGTCGAAGCCCTTCGGCAGCTTCGGCGCCGCGGCGCCGAGATCGCAGGCCAGGCTCGCCACACCGGCAACCGCGCCGCCCGGGCGCACCAGCGCGGTGACGCTGTGGCCGGCGGCGAGCAGACGGGTCACCAGAATTCGGCCGTGAAAGCCCGAAGCGCCGCTGACGAGGACATGCATGTCGCGGCCGGTCTCAGTTCGGCTTCGTCACGAGGACGGACAGGCCGTTGGGGTTCGCGTCGTTGAAGCGCCACTCCTTGGCCCCGAGATCGCGCAGCCAGCCTTCGACTTCGTCCTGGGTGTGCTGCCAGGCGTTATGGGGGTGGTACCAGTCGAAGTTGACCATGTTGTTGGTCTCGTAGTCGAAGGCCTCGTTCCAGAAGCACTTGACGAAATTGTAGTAGAGCAGCCGCTGCACGTCATGCGTCCCGGCCGGGATGCCGAGCACCGGGATCGGCTTCTCCAGCGTGATCGAGGCGCCGAGCCGCGAAAGCTCGCGGCCGAGTTCGGTCAGCCCCTCGCAGGCGGCGTAGCATTCCTCGGGCGAGAGCTTGGTGAAGTTCTCGCGGATATGCGCGTCGCTGAACTGCCGCGTCGCGCCCATCTTCTTGTAGACGTAAAAGAAGAACTGGCCGCCCGGCGAAAGCTTGCGATAGAGCGCCTCGACCGCCGCGCGCGTGTCAGGCGTATGATGCAGCACGCCGTCGGCGATGATGAAGTCGAAGCTGCCATCGGCGAAGGGCGCTTCCATCAGGTCGGCCTGCACCACGCTGCAGTTCGGCAGCTGGCGGGTGTTGCCGAAGGTGGTGAAGGCTGCCGCCGAGATGTCGAGCGCGACCACCTGCCCGGGGCAGTTCTCGGCCATGAACTTGGTGTTGAAGCCGGAGCCAGGGCCGCATTCGAGGATGCGCTTGCGGCCGGCATAGAAGGCCTTCAGATCTTCGCGCGTCGCCAGCCCGAATTTCTTGCAGTACCAGCCGAACAAGAAGTCCTCATGCTGCGGCTCCAGTCCGTAGCTCTTGAAGCGCTTCCACTTGTCCGAGAAGGTCTCGTTCGTCTTGGCCTGCTCGGCCGCCGCTTCCCGCGCCGTCGTCGTCTGGTAGGGCAGGCCGTGCTTGCT
Organism: Bradyrhizobiaceae bacterium; assembly: GCA_036676315.1. Lineage (GTDB taxonomy): Bacteria > Pseudomonadota > Alphaproteobacteria > Rhizobiales > Beijerinckiaceae > Allobosea. The sequence continues at coordinate 10,554 of JAKFDB010000063.1, read as the reverse complement.
GGCGAACTCGCTGAGATCCTGTTGCAGCACACCCGTCAGGAAGGACGGCACGCCATCGAGGATCGGGATCCAGCGGCCGTCCTTGGCCCGAAGTACACCTTCGATGACATGATCGCCTTCCTGGCGAAAGGCTTCGAGCGTGAGGTCTCCGGCCGGGTACCCGGCCGGCGCGAACTGGCTGACGATCGACGAATGCAAGGCTGGAATCCTCTTTCGGAGTCGATTTGCAAGGCGTTGCCGGTGTCCTAGACGATGCCGCTACAAAGGGAAATGCGCTTTCCAAAAGCATCCCTCGCCCGGGCGGCAGTTGTGTCGCCGGCGCGACACTTCGGCAGAACCTAGCGCCCCTCCGCTGACGAGGCGGCAAGCAGGGCACGGTAGGCCCGGGCCTGCAGCGCCATGATCCGCGGCGCCGAGTGGAATTGCTCGATCCAGGCAGCCCCGCGCGCGCCGATGCCGGCCCGGTCGGGCGCGTCCACCGCGACCTGTCGCAGTGCAGTGCTGATCTCCGCTATTGAGCTGGCGACGAGCAGCGGCGGCGCCTCCCCGAAGAAGCGCTCCGCCGCCGGCAGATCGAGCGCGTTGAGCACCCGCCGTCCCAGAGCCAGGGCCTCGAAGGTGACGCCGCCGAAGGCCGGCAGGGCGAACTGGTCGATCACGGCATGGCTGGTCAGATAGGCGCGCCAGAGATCGGGCTTCTGCATCGGCTCGACCCAGCGCAGGCGCTGGCCGAGGCCGAGTTCGGCGGCAAGCGCCTCGCTCTGTTCGAGGTCGCGCCCCCAGCGCACCGCGACGATTTCGAAATCGACGCCCTCCCCTGCCAGCGCAGCCGCGGCCCGCAGGAAGCGGTCATTGCCCTTGGCGAGATTGGGATCGCCGTCGCGCCAGTCTTGTCGCGCCGGCGTGAAGAAACGAAGCCGGTCGGCGGGAGGCTGCAATCCAGCATTCGTGGCGGCGAAATCGCGCAGCCTCTGGTCGTCGAAGGCATGCGGCAGCGGCAGGATGAGGGCCGGATCGAGCCCGAGCCGCTCGGCCGAGGCGAGGCAGTCGAGATTGGTGACCAGCACCTGGTCGGCGAGGCCGAAGCACAGCGCCGTAAGCCGGCCGGTCGGGTTATCCTCGAATGGCAGGTTGCGCAGCGTGCCATGCTCATAGGCGGCATAGGCGCGCCCGGCCAGCAGCGGCCACAAGCCGTCGATGGCATAGCCCTGGACGATGTCGTAATGCGGGAGCAGCGCCGCAAAATGCCGGAAACGCTCCCAATAATAGTCGAGGTCCGAGCGCTGCGCCGGAAAGGCTCGGCCCGGCCGCTGCGCCTGCCAGCGCCGCTCCAGCCCGGAGAGCCCCAAGGCGCCCTGCGCTAGCGCCGCCCTTTCCGGCCCGTCCTCGCCGCGTCCGAGGCGGGCATTCAGCTTCTTGCGCTCATAGGCCAGCTTCCAGCCGACCTTGCGGCGAAACAGCCCCGCCTGGGCGCGCAAGGAGCGCGAGCAGCGGATGAAGCGCTCATGCTCGAGCCGCGCCCAGAGCCGGTCGGCCTCCGGTGCCTGCTCGACATGGGCGCGCAGATAGCGGCTGCAATCGGCGAGCGGGCCGGAGGCGAACCAGCGCGGCCGGCGATAATCGCCGAGATCGACGCTGTGCCAGTCCGGGAAGAAAGCGTCGGCGGGCGCATTGGCGAAGCTCGCCTCCTCCCATTCGGGCGTCGCCATGATGTGGTAATAGTCGAAGGACAGCACATCGGCGTCGATGCCGTGCCGGCGCTGGATCCGGGCATTGTTGAAGGCGTTGTTGGCGATGTTGCCGACATGCAGCACGCGCAGCGGCCGGCCCAGGCGCGCGCGGATCTCCGTCAGCCAGCCGAGCGCCTCCGCCTGCGCCGCCGCCTCGCCAGCCTCGTTCACGACATCCGATGCGGGTTCAGCGGCTCGCCGAGATCGCCGCCATAGACGCCGGAGCTCTCGCACCAGGCGTCGAAGGAAAGCAGCGACCAGATCAGCGGCAGCCGGTTCTGCGCGCCGCTCATATGCCAGTCGATCGCCTGCGCCACGAAGGCGGGATCGAAGACACCGCGCGCCGCGATCCGCTCGGGCGACAGCACCTTGCGGACGAAGGGCTGCAGCGCGCCACGATACCAGGACGCATCCGGCGGGCCGAAGCCCATTTTTGGCTTGTCGGCGATCTGCGGCGGCACCCAGTCGCGGATCGCGTCGCGGAAGGCGATCTTGCCGGTTTCGCCATCGGTCAGGACGCTCCAGTCATAGCTCAGCGCCAGATCGATCACCTCATTGTCGAGCAGCGGCACCCGCGTCTCCAGGCTGTGCGCCATCGAGAGCTTGTCCTCGACCATCAGCAGCCCGGCGAGATAGGTCTTGGCGTCGATATAGAGCAGCCGGTCCCAGATATCCTCGGACGGACAGTTGGCGAGGATCTGCTTCATCTCGCCTTCGAGACTGTAGCCGCCGCCATGCGCCCGGAACTCCGGCTTCAGCGCCGCCTCGATCTCATGCGTGCCGACCGGATAGCTGTAGATCGCCTGCATCCGCTTGAAGGCATCCGCCAGCGGGTTGGCAGGCGATCCGGCGCCGCGTCCAAGCAACCGGTCGAACCAGGAGCGCGCCTGCGCCGGCTCCGGCGGGAAGGGCTGCCGGACATAGTCGTAGCGCGAGACATAGCCACCGAGAATCTCGTCGCCACCACAGCCGGACAGCACCACCTTGCTGTCGGCGGCGACGCGCTCGGCGATCAGGTAGTTGACATAGGCCATGCCCATGCGCGGCTCTTCGAGCGCCGCCACGGTGCGGTGCAGCGAGGTCGTCAGCGCCAGTTGCGGCAGTTCGAGCTCGATATGCTTGATACCGAGATCCGCCGCGACGAGCCTGGAAAACTCGCGCTCGTCGACGATCTTGTCGTCGCCAACCTGATCGAGGTTGAAGATGCAGGAATAGGCCCTGACGCCCGGATCCTGGCGATAGGCGCCGGCGACCAGCGAGCTCGAATCGATGCCGCCGGAGAGATAGCCCATTACCGGCACGTCGGCTGCGAGCTGGCGCTTGATCGCGCCCTGCAGGGTCTCGCGCAGCGCCGCCGCCGCATCCGCCCGCGGCAGCTTGCGGCGGTTGAAGCTGATGTCCCAGAATTGCCGGTCGCGCCGGCCGGCGGGCTCGTCGATGAAGATGTGCCCCGGCTCGAGCAATCTCACGCCCTTGAAGAGCGAGCGCCCGCGCCAGACGTTCTGCTGCAGGAAATAGGCGTAGACCGACTGGTGATCGGGCGCGACCGGCACCAGGCCGGAGGCATGGATGCCGCGGATCTCGGAGCCGAAGACGACGGTGCCGTCGGCGAGCTCGGCGAGATAGAGCGGCTTGATGCCGAGCCGGTCGCGCCCCAGCATCAGCCGGCGCTGACGCGTGTCCCAGACGGCGAAGGCGAACATGCCGTTCAGCCGCTCGGCCAGTTGCTCGCCCCATTCCTCATAGCCGTGCACCAGGACCTCGGTATCGGAATGGTCGCTGGCGAAGCGGTGGCCCTTGTTCTCGAGCTCGCGGCGCAGCGCGACATGGTTGTAGATCTCGCCGTTGAAGACGACATGGACCGTGCCGTCCTCGTTCGTCATCGGCTGGTGGCCGCCCTCGATATCGACGATCGAGAGGCGCCGGAAGCCGAGCTCAATATCGGGGCCGGACCAGTAGCCGGCATCGTCGGGACCGCGATGCACGATCGCGTCGGCCATGCGGACGATGCGCTGCGAGGCATCGCCGAGCTTGCCGCGGTGGAGAATGCCGAGGATGCCGCACATCGGTTCGTGATCCTTAGGGAGTGCTTTCGCCCAGCGTCAGCGGGGCTGTCGGGTCGCGATAGACGCGCTCGAGCGCGATCGCGGTCTTCACCGGGTCATGCCAGCGCTCGACATAGGCGCGCGAGGCGCGGCCGGCCTCGACCAGCAGCTCCGGCGCTGCGAGGATTCGCGAAAGGTCGGCCTCCAGCGTGCGCTCGTCGATCCGCAGGATCGGCATCTCCGCCCACATCTGCGGCGGCACGAACGCCCTGTCCTCCTCGCGGATATAGGCGGCGACCGGCTTGCCCATCGCCATCAGCTCGACGGCAAAGCCGCCATACCAGCCGGCGAGCAGCTGATCGATGGCGAGATCGGCGGAGCGGTAGAGCTCCATCGCCTCGGCATGCGGCTTGTTCTCGATCAGGATCAGCTCGAAGTCGAAGCGTTCCTTCAGCTTCTCCAGCACCGGCAGCAGGATATTGGTGCCCTTGATGCCGCCATTGCTCGGCGCATGCACGATGCGCGGCGGCCTGCCGGCGACCGGGAGTTCGACCTTCTGGTCCCAGATCTCGACATTGGCATAGGGCAGGAAATCGCCCTTCGGCACGAACCGGCCGACCTCCGGGTTGAGGTAGAAGACGCGGTCCATCAGCGGTAACAGCCGCTCGATCATGGCGCGCCGGGCATCGTCGATGCCGGTGGTGCAGGCGCCGAAGGCCGGGCAGCCCCCCTCCCGGCACATCGTCACCGCGTTGATCTGGTTCGAGCGGTCCGCCTGGCGGGCATCGCAGCCCTGCAGCGTCATGAAGGTCTTGCGCCCGAAGGCCTTCGCCAGCCTGACGTCGAAGAGCGCTTTGCGATCCTCCGCGACGCTGCGGCCGAGCACGCGACCCCAATCGTCCCAGAGCATGAAGCTGCGGCCGAAATAGTAGTGCACCACGTCGTAGTTGAACGGGATGCCGAGCGAGAAGCGCAGCCGCCGCCACAGCTCCCTGCGACCCTTCTTGGCATATTCGCCGAGCGTCAGATCGGCCGGATAGCCGAGCCAGGTGTTGTAGTTGATGACGACATCGCTGCGCAGCCCGAGGCCGCGCTCGGCGCGCGACAGCGACCAGGGCTGGTTGCCGACATTGACCGGCCCATGCAGGACGCGCAGGGGCTTGCTGCCCGGCACCGGCTCAGCAGCCATATTGCTCGCACCAGCGAGCCGCGACGAAGGGCGTGAAGCGGCGGGCATATTCGGTGAAGCGGCGATCCTTGGTGATGATCGCCGCGTTCTGCAGCAGGGCCCACATCGGCCAGCCATAGCCCTCCGGCATGTTCTCGATATAGGAGGCGAACCAGAGCCCGCCATCCTCCTTGAGATAGCCTTCGAGATTCATCGCAAGGCCGGCGAAATAGGCCGTCGACTGGCGCAGCATCTCGCTGTCGCCGAGCAGGCGCGCGGCATTGTAAAGGGCGATGGCAACACCGAGCTCGCCGTCGAGGACACGGACATTCGGCATCGGCGGCGTCGGATAGACATATTCGGCCGGCAGGCGGAAGCCGTCGATCGCATATTCGGCGCCGCCCTTGTTCATCGGCGTGGTGATGAAGCGCGTCGCCGCCTGCGCCATGGCGCGGTACTTCTCCTCGCCGGTGAGCTTGTACATCAGCGCCGAGATCACCACGACCTGGCTGTTGGCGAAGGGCGAATACCAGGGCGGCGACAGCTTGATGCCCCAGTTCATCGTCCAGTCGAACTTGTAGGGCCAAGAGATCCGGCCCTCGCCAAGCGCGACCTTGTCCGCCTCGATATACTTGTCGAAGAAGTGCGCCACCGCGGCCACGGCCGCCTGTCGCATCTCCTCCGAGACCTGCGGCTTCAGCGCCGCGAACAGCAGCGCCCGCGCGGTCGAGGCCGCGTAGAGCGGATGGACGCCGCCGCTCATCCCTCCCGACAGGGTGGCGGCATAGTTGGCATGGTCGAGCAGGCTCGCCGTGTCGCGCTTGATCTGGTTGAGGTCGACATTGACGGTCTGCTCGTAGAGCCGCACGCCATCGAAATCGACCGAGGCGTGTTCGTAGAAGCGCTTGGCATTCTTGGCGACGACGAGCTCATTGGTCGCCGGCTCGGTCTCGCCGACCAGCGTCTCGAGCAGCATGTAGCCGGGCGGGAAGCCGGGCTTGGAGACCTTGACGAAGAGCGTGCCGACATCGAGGTCATAGAGCACGTCGTCGAGCAGGGTGATAACGTCGCCGGCATAGACGCCGAGGAGCCCGCCCTTGCCCTCGATGTAGCTCTGCCAGATCAGCCGCTCGCGATCATTCTCGATGGCGGGGACCCAGATCAGCTCGGGCTGCGCGGTCGAGAAGCGATTGCCCATATAGCGCACGGTCAGCCCCTTGCGCAGGGCGAAATAGGGTCGCAGCGCCGCAGCATTGGGCCGCACCACCACCGCCGGGATATCGATATAGGGCGCCATCACCCGCTGCGGTCCCTCCGCCGCCGGCAGGCGCAGGGCGTGCTCGACATCGGGGCTTTCGCTCTTCGCCGCACTGCGCCGAGGCGCTGGCTGGCTGGACAGCTGCATCGGCTGGGCAGCCACGGGCGTCCGCGGTTCCGTTGCCCCGCTGCGTGATGGCCCGGGGACGAAGCTCGCGACCGCGTCGGGCTTCTGCCGCCACATCCGGTCGGCAAAGACGCCGCCGGCTCCGAGCACGATCAGGGCGAGCAGCAGTTTCCAGGCGACATCGGCCTTGAGCATCATCCGTTCCCCTGCTGCACCGGCTTGCCGGTTCGCGCGAGTGCATCATAGATCGCGACGAGCTTCGCCCATTCCAGCGCCGGATCGAGCCGGGCTAGAGCCTGATCCGTCGACTCCCGGCAGGCCAGAGCCAAAGCGGGCTCGTCGATCAGCCGATTGATCGCCGCGGCGATCGAACGCGGCTCGTAAGGGTCGAAGTAGAGGCCGACGCCATGGCTCTCGACCAGCCGGCGCGCCTCCGGATAGGCGGCGACCAGCACCGGCAGGCCCGAAGCCATATACTCGAAAATCTTGTTGGGCAGGGCGAAAGTGAAATTCCTGCACAGGCTGGGTAGTGTCCAGATGCCGGCATCGGCCCCGCGCCCCGCCGCGACCACATCGCGGGACGGGACCGGCGGCGCCAAGACGAGGCGGTCGCCGGCCCCGATCCGCGCGGCGATCGCCCGGTAGCCATCGCCGAACTGGTCGAGCGAAGGCCCGCGGATCACCAGCGTGCAGGCCGGCGCAAAGGCGAGCGCTTCGATGATCGGCTCGATCAGGCGGGTCGGCCCTGTGCCGCCCTGCCAGAGCAGCACGAAGCTTTCCTCGGCAATGCCGAACTGCGCCTTCAGCGCCGGATAGTCGCGCGTGCTGCCGGCCGCCACGTTCGGGATGTTGCGCACGACGGCAGGGCGCCGGCCCTCACCGAGCTCGGCCGCCAGCGCCTCAGCGATCGAATCGCAGACCGTCACGACAGCCGAAGCCTCCGTCAGGCAGCGCGCTTCCAGCCCCTGCAATTGCTGCTTCCAGGCGCCCTCGAACGGGCCATGGGCCTTGCGATCCTGATCCCAATGCACGTTCTCGGACGTCCATTCATGGAAATCGGCGATGAAATGCGCGCCGCTCCGGCGCGCTGCCGCCAGCCCGGCGAAGGCGGTGTTGAGGTCGTGCGCATGGAAGGCGAAGGGGCGATGCCTGACCGCCCTTTCGTAGATCTCATGCGCCATGAAGCCCGGCTGCTCATTGACGAAGCTCGCCGCAGTCCAGGGCAGGATCTCGAAGCGGATCCCCGCCCCCCAGTCGAGGCCGTAGGCGGCAAGCTCCCCTTGCCCGAGATCGGGGCACAGCACGGTCACCGCATAGCCGGCGGTGGCGAGCGCGCGCGCCTCGCGCTCGACCCGCGGGTCGATCCGCAGGTCGGAGACCACGAGCATCACGACCTCGTTGCCGAGCGCCCGCCGGCCGACGCCGGGGCCGAGGCGCCAGCGCATCACCGCTTCCATCGGCAGCGGCGGCAGCTCTCCGCGACGCAGCGTCCGCGCCAGCCGCATCCCCGGCCATGATCCGACCTGCCGGCGCAGCCGGTAATAGCCCTCGATGCCGGCATGCAGCGCCGGGCGCAGCAGCGCGCGCGCCAGCTGGTGGTTGCGCAGGCGGTTCAGCATCCCACCCATCTCAAATCCGGCACCGGAGCATCAGGCAGCTTTCTGCCGAAGCCGTTCGTAGATCGCCGGGATCTTCTCCCATTCCCGGTCGGCGTCGAGCGAGGCCAACGCGGCCGGGATGCGCTGCCGGATGGCGGCCGCCAGGGCCGGGTCCTCGATCAGCGGGTTGATCGCCGCGGCGATTGATTTCGGATCATAGGGATCGAACAGCGCCCCCACCTGGTAGCCGTCGACCAGGCGGCGCACCTCCGGATAGTCGGCGCCGATCACCGGCAGGCCGGATGCCATGTACTCGAACACCTTGTTCGGCAGCGCGAAGGAGAAGTTCCGGCAGAAATTCGGCAGCGTCCAGATGCCGGCATCGGCACCGCGGGCCGCCGCGACGACATCGCGCGACGGCACCGGGCCGATCAAGGTAAGGCGGTCTCCCGCACCGATCCGCTCGGCAATGGCGCGATATTCGGCTCCGAACAGATCGAGCGAGGGGCCGCGGATGACGAAATGGCATTTCGGCATGAAGGCCAGCGCTTCGATGATCGGCTCGATCAGCCGGGTCGGCCCGGTGCCGCCCTGCCAGAGCAGCACGAAGCTGTCCTCGGGCAGGCCGAGTTGCTGCTTGATCGGCGGATACGGCCTGGTCGGCTCCTGCGAGAGCTGCGGGATGTTGCGCACGACGACGGCCTTGCGGCCCTTGCCGAGCTCCTTCGCCATGGTGTCGGCGATCGAATCACAGACGGTGACGACTTCGCTCGCCCGCTTGAGGCATTGCCGCTCGAGCCATTGCAGCGGCTTTTTCCAGGACGGCGTGTAAGGCTTGTAGCTCAGCGTCTCGGTGTCCCATTTGACGTTTTCCGAGAACCATTCATGGAAATCGCAGACCACATGCGCACCGGTGTGCCGCGCCGCCGACAGGCCGGCGAAGGCAGTGAACAGGTCATGCGCGTGGAAGGCGAAGGGCCGGTACTCGATCGCGACATTGAACATGTCGCGGGCGATGAAGCTCGGCCATTCCATCATGAAGGAGATCGCGGTCCAGTGCACCCAGCGGAAGCTGACCCCCTCGCCCCAATCGACGCCGTGCTCGGTCTCGTCGCCGGTGCGCGGATCGGGCGCGATCACCACGACGGTGTAGCCGGCCGCGACCAAGGCCCGCGCCTCGCGCTCGATGCGCGGATCAATCCGCAGATTCGACGGCGTCAGCATCACGATCTGGCGGCCGACCGCGTTCTTGCCGATGCCGGCCCCGCGCCCCGGTAGCCAGACGGCGGCGGGGGAAAGCCCACGCTCCGCGCTGTTCAGCGGCCAGAGCCGCGACAGCGCCACCGTCACCGCCGAGAAGGGCAGCAATTCGCCGCCGATCCGGATCTTGGCGTCATTGTCGAGGTAGTGCACCAGGCGCTGCTTCTGCTGCCGCGCCCATGCGCGGGGATTGAGCCGGAAAGCGCCGTGGACGGCAGGGCGCAAGACTGCCTTCGTCCGGTTCAGGACTCGAAAGCCGAGGTGTACCAGCGGCCGCAGGGTTCGCTTCACGAGCGGATCGGATGACATGTCGCGGAAGGCTCTTTCAGAGTTCTCTGGGGACCGGACCAGCGGTCCGGCCTCGACGGCTCAGGCGATCGCCGGCGCCGGTTCGGCAGCTGTCGCCACTGGTGGAATTGCATAGACGCGGTCCCAGGCGACCGGCGGCGGCGCGAGCAGCGGCGGCGGCAGCGCCGCTTCCAGTTCGTCCACGCGCTTCGCAATCCGGTCGAGCACGGGCTGCGGCCAGGCGCTGGTCTCCAGATAGAGCCTGCCGAGCCGCGCCGCGACCGCCGGAATCGAATAGTACCGCTCGATGAAACGGCGGCTGCGCCGGCCGAGATCATCGAGATCGATTTCGCCGTCGAGGACGGATTTCAGCACCTCGTAGACCAGATGCGGCGGCGTGTTGACGATCGGCGCCTCGTCCGGTGCGATCGTCATGTCGGGCGCGCGCAGGAAGCACAACACCGGCCTGCCGAGCGCCATCGCCTCGAGCGCGGTATAGCCATGGAAGCCGCCGATGAACTGGTCCGCCACCAGGCTGACCGAGCGGAACATCTCGAGCACCTGCGTGTTCGGCACACCGCTGATCTTGACCATCTCGACATCGTAGCCTTCGCCGCGCAGGCGGGCGATGGCGGCTTCGAGATGGTGCGTTCCCTTGAAATGCGAGTGGTTGGGCGCGTGCGCAATGCGCAGCGTCTCGCCCTTCTTCCAACTCAGCGGCGTCGGCTGCAGGTGGTCGAGGTCGAGCGGCCAGTAATGCATGTTCCGGCAGTCGGGCACATAGGTCAGCATATCGCCCATCGCGATCCGCGCCGTGACCCGGCTGTCGAGGCGAGACAGCGACAGGTCGAGCTGAGCCTGGTCGCAGATGCAATAGGCGCCTGGCTTGGGGCAATCGGTGCAGAAGTTCACCGGACCCAGCGCGAGCGTGCTCTCGCGCGTGCGCACATCGGCGCCATAGGCATAGGTATAGATCTTCAGCCCGGCCCGGCTGAGCAGGTCGATCTCGGCCTCCTCGATGCCGAAGCGCTCGGTGCCAGGCAGGATGCCGCGATCGTAGTAGAAATGGACCGCGTCATAG
>JAKFDB010000062.1:0-2515 GCA_036676315.1 Bradyrhizobiaceae bacterium | reverse complement strand
GGCGGCGCTGATGCCGGAGAAGGTCGCCGCCGACACCGGCAAGTTCCTGCTCTGCCCGATGCCCGGCCTGGTCAAGGCGGTCTTCGTCGCGGTCGGCCAGGAGGTCAAGGCCGGCGAGCCGCTTTGCATGGTCGAGGCGATGAAGATGGAGAACGTGCTGCGCGCCGAAAAGGACGCCACCATCGCCAAGATCCTGGCCAGGGAAGGCGACTCCCTCGCCGTCGACGCCGTGATCATGGAATTCGCGTGAGCGGCGGGGAGGGCGCGATGCTTCCTGATTCGATCGAAGCTGCTTTCCCGCTGCCGGATCAGGCGCAGTGGCGCAACGCTGTCGACAAGGTGCTGAAGGGCGCGGATTTCGAGAAGCGCCTCGTCTCGCACAGCGCCGACGGCATCCGCATCGAGCCGCTCTATCCCGCCGCCAGCGCTGCCATGCGGCCCTCCCGCGCCGCGCCTGGCCGCTGGCATGTCGGCGCCCGCCTCGATCACCCCTCGCCGGAAGCGGCGCGCGATCTTGCGCTGGCGGATCTCGAAGGCGGTGCCGACATGCTCGTCCTCAGCTTTGCCGGCGCCCGGGCTGCCCGCGGCTATGGCCTGATCGCTGATGATGTCGAGGCGCTCGATACCGCGCTCGAAGGCGTGATGCCGGAGCTGATCCGCCTGCGGCTCGACCCCGCGCCGGAAGGACGGAGCAACGCGCTGCTCCTCGCCGCGCTGCTCGAGCGCCGTGGTGTCGATCCGGCCAAGCTCATGGTGGATTTCGGGCTCGATCCAGTTGGCGTGCTCGCCAGCCATGGTGAGCTCACGACGGATTGGCCCGGCCTCGGCCGGCGCCTCGCCACCGACATCGGGGAGCTCAGGGCGCGTGGCTTCCAGGGCCCCTTCCTGACGGCCGACACCCGGGCCTATCACGAGGCCGGCGCCACCGAAGCGCAGGAACTCGGCGCCGCGATGGCGACGGCCATCGCCTATCTGCGGGCGCTGGAAGCCGGCGGCATGGCGCTCGATCAGGCGCGGGACGCGATCTCCTTCGTCCTCGTCGCCGATACCGACGAGTTCCTGACCATCGCGAAGTTCCGGGCTGCGCGCCTGCTCTGGGCGCGCGTCCAGCAGGCCTGCGGCCTCGAGCCCAGGCCGATGGTGCTGCACGCCGAAACCGCCTGGCGTTCGCTGACCCGGCGCGACCCATGGGTCAACCTGCTGCGCGCCACGGTCGCGACCTTCTCGGCCGGGATCGGCGGCGCGGATTTTCTGACCGTCCTGCCCTTCACGGCGGCGCTCGGACTGCCCGACGCCTTCGCCCGACGGATCGCCCGGAATACGCAGCTCATTCTGCTGGAGGAAGCCAATCTCTGGCGCGTCGCCGATCCGGCTGCGGGCGCCGGCGGCTTCGAAGCTCTGACCCAGGCGCTCTGCGAGCAGGGCTGGGGCAAGCTTCAGGAGCTCGAACGCGAAGCCGGGAACGGGCTGCCCGGCATCGTCGCGGCCCTTGGCAGCGGCCATGTCCAGCAGGGACTTGCCCGGCAGCGCGACCTCCGCGCCAGGGCGATCGCGACCCGCCGGGAGCCGATCACCGGGACGAGCGAATTCCCAAACCTCGGGGAAGCCCAAGTCAGCGTGCTCGACCTTGCGCCCTTGGCGGGATCGAAGCCTGCTGGGTCATCGATGCGCGCTGCGGCCGCGGTCGCACCGGAGGGCACGCTCAAGGCCGAGTCGCTGCCGTCGCGGCGTCTGGCCGAGGATTTCGAGGTGCTGCGCGACAAGGCGGATACGTTCGCGGCACAGCATGGCAAGCGCCCGAACGTCTTCCTTGCGACGCTTGGCTCCGTCGCCGATTTCACCGCACGCGCCGGCTTCGCCCGCAATCTGTTCGAGGCCGGCGGGCTTTCGGCCCCCGGTCATGACGGCTTTCCCGGCGATGGCGGCAGCGATCTCGCGGCGCTGCTTGCGGCTTTCGAGGCATCGGGCGCCAGGCTAGCCTGCCTCTGCGGTTCCGATGCCGGCTATGCCAATGAGGCGGTCGCGGCGGCGCAGGCGCTGCAAGCCAAGGGCGCGACGGTCTGGCTCGCAGACAAGCCGGGCGAGCTGGAAGGCCCGTTGAACCAGGCGGGGGTGGACGCGTTCATCTTTGCCGGCTGCGACGTGGTCGAGGCCCTTCGAAACGCGCACGCCGTTGCGGCGTCCTGACGGGAGGGTTTGATGAGTTCGATCCCGGATTTTTCTGCGCTCGGCTTTGCCGATGCGGGTGCTGGCTCGGTCGGTTCCGGCTGGGCGGATGGGGTTTCGCCCGCAGCAGGCGCGGCCTGGCTGACGCCTGAGGATATCCCGGTGAAGCCGGTCTATGTGGCCGCCGATCGCGACGGCCTGGCCTTCGTCGACAGCCTGCCGGGGTTGCCGCCCTATCTGCGCGGGCCCTATCCGACGATGTATGTCAACCAGCCCTGGACGATCCGGCAATATGCCGGCTTCTCCACGGCCGAGGATTCGAACGCCTTCTACCGGCGCAATCTCGCCG
>JAKFDB010000061.1:0-1629 GCA_036676315.1 Bradyrhizobiaceae bacterium | reverse complement strand
CGACGAGATGACCAAGACCGCGGGTGGCCTCAAGGCCTGATCGCGGCGCGCCAAAGGCCGCCGGGACAAGAAAAAGGGCGGACCCGCGGGTCCGCCCTTTTCCGTCGTCTCGATCGCGGGCGTTCAGGTGCGCTTGTCCTTTTCCTTCTTGGGCTTGCGCGCCTGGTCTACGAGGTTCTTGAGCGTGGCCTGGTCGACGGCGCCGGGAATGACGCGGTCGCCGATGACGAAGGCCGGGGTGCCGCCGATGCCGAGGGCGCGGGCGAGATCGATGTTGCGCTTGATCATGGCATCGACCGTCGGCGCGTCCATGTCCTTCTTCAGCTTCTCGACGTCGAGGCCGGCTTCGGCCGCAGTTTTCATGATGGTCATTTCATTGACGGCGCCGCGCATCTTCATCAGGGCGCGGTGGAAGACCTCGTACTTGCCCTGCTCCCGCGATGCCAGCGCCGCCTTGGCGGCGAACACGGATTCGGGGCCGAGGATCGGGAATTCCTTGAACACCACCTTGACCTTGGGGTCCGCCTTGACCGTTTCGAACACCGCTTCGGTCACGGTCTTGCAGTAGGGACAGCGATAATCGAAGAATTCGACGATGGTGACATCGCCTTCGACGTTGCCGGCGACCGGCGCGTCCTTGTCGTGGAAGATTTCGGCCGAGCGCTCGACCAGCGCCTTGGACGCCTCGGCCTCGGCGGCCAGGCGCTGCTTCTCGCGCAACGCCTCGATGGCCTCGGCGATAATCTCGGGATTGGCCATGATGTAGTCGCGCAAGATCTTCTTGACCTGCTCCGTCTGCGGCGGCGTCAGCGGGTCGTCCTGCGCCGAAGCGGGGAGCGGCGCGGCGGTGATCATGAGCGCGACCACGGCGGTGGCGAGATGCTTCAAGGTTGCCATGGGCCTTCTGTCTCGATGGTGGCGGCGGATTGCGGGGCGGCATCATGCGGCATCGCGCCGCGCCCGGCAAGCGCGCAACGGCGGCGGCAGGAACTACTTCTGCTTCTTCTTCTGCTCCACCCTGACGTGCGAGGCGCGCTCCTTGATATCCTGGGCCTGGAGCCAGGCTGGACCGTTGCGCTTCAGCAGGCGTTCGGCCTGGCCGGCGTGGAACACGGCTTCCGGCACGCGGCCGCCGAGCAGCGCCTCCTCGGCCTGGGCGAGCGAGGCCATGCCCTCGTTGCCGGCGCGGCCGTAGGCGATGGCGAGCAGCCGCCAGGCGAAGCGGTCGTCGCGGTCGACGCGCAACACGAATTGCAGATGCTCCTGGGCGTCCTCGAGCAACGACGGATCGCCGGTTTCGATCTCGACCTGGGCCAGGCTCTGGCGCAGCAGTTCCGAATTGGGCAGAAGCCGCACCGCTTCCCGATACGGGCCGAGCGCCTCCTGGGCGCGGCCGTTCTCAAACAGCACCTGGCCCTTGAGCTCGTGGAAATAGGGGTCGCGCGGGCGCTCGGCGATCAGCTCGTCGATCAGCGGCAGCGCCTTGTCGAGTTGCGGCATCCGATAATAGGCGATGGCGCGGGCATAGCGCGCCTCCAGGCTCTTGTCGTCCTCGCGATAGCGCTGCAGCGTCCGCCCCGGCGTTTCCAGGAAGCCGAAGAGCTTGCCGCGCATGCGCCGATGCATCTC
>JAKFDB010000060.1:0-5004 GCA_036676315.1 Bradyrhizobiaceae bacterium | reverse complement strand
GAAGCTCGCCGCCGAGGGCCTGTTCGACGAGGGCCGCAAGCAGCTCATCCCCTATCTGCCGCTGACCATCGGCGTCGTCACCTCGCCGACCGGCGCCGTCATCCGCGACATCCTGCATCGGCTGGAGGAGCGCTTCCCGCGCCGCGTGCTGGTCTGGCCTGTGCGCGTCCAGGGCGAGACCAGCGCCGCCGAGGTCGCCAACGCCATCAACGGCTTCAATGCTTTGCCGGAAGGCGGCCGCATTCCGCGCCCGGACGTGATCATCGTGGCGCGCGGTGGCGGCTCGCTCGAGGATCTGATGGGCTTCAACGAGGAGGCGGTGGTGCGCGCTGCCGCCGCCTCGCTGATCCCGCTGGTTTCCGCCGTCGGCCACGAGACCGACTGGACCTTGATCGATCATGCCGCCGATCTGCGCGCGCCGACGCCGACCGGCGCGGCCGAGAAGGTCGTGCCGGTGCGGGCCGAGCTGATGGCGCAGGTCAACGACCTGTCGCGCCGGCATGCGGGCGCGACGCTGCGCCTGTTCGACCGTCGTCGCAGCGATCTGCGCGCGCTCGGCCGGGCCTTGCCGACGCCGGAGAACCTGCTCGCCGGTCCGCGCCAGCGGCTCGATCTCGCGGCGGCGAAGCTCGGGCCGGCCCTGGCGCGCAATGCCCGCGTCCATGAGCAGAAGCTGGCTCAACTTGATCGGCGCCTGCATGGCCAGTCGCCTGCGGCCAAGCTCGCGACCCACGCCGCGAAGCTCGATGGTCTGGCAAAGCTTCTCGCCGCCGCTCGTGGCGCAATCTTCTTGGCCGAGCGTAACCGTATCGCCAGAGCACGCGATAATCTGGCTTCAGTTTCGGCGCGGACGTTGCCCGTCTTCGCGCGCCTAATCCAGCATCGGCGAGAGCGGCTCAACAGCGTTTGGACACTGGCCGCTTCGCTCGGCCCCCAGGCCGTTCTGGCCCGCGGCTATGCGCTGGTGCGCGACGAGAACGGCGTCCTGCTGCGGCAGGCGGCGGCGGCCCGGCCGGGCATGGCCCTGCAGGTCACGCTGGCGGATGGCAGCTTCGGTGCCGTCGTGCCGGGCGGTGCGACGCCGCGCCCGGCGGCGCGCAAGGCCACGGCGCCGGGCGGGCAGGGCGACCTGTTCTGATGGATTGTGCCCGGCCGCCGTTCAGGCGCCGTTCAGCAAGCGCCGGCTAACCGCAACCTACCAATGGTTGGGGGTATGCCTGATGCGGACTCGGCTCCGGACGGCCTTTGCCTGTGCCTTCGCGATGCTGTCCCTGCCGGGACTCACGCTTTCGGCCGCGAATGCCTCGGAGTTCATCTGCAGGCCGACTTCCCTCGTCACCGCTGCCGCGTCCCCGGATTTCGCATCGCTCTGGCGTAAGGGGGAGGGGCCTTTGCGCCTTCTCGCGATCGGCTCGTCCTCGACCGAGGGCATCGGCGCCAGCGCCAAGGAGCGGAGCTATCCGGCCAGGCTCGCGGCACTGCTGCGCCAGGGACTTTCCGGCCGGGCCGTCGACATCGTCAATGCCGGCATCGGCGGCGAGATCGCGCCGCAGACGCTGCAGCGGCTGAAGAAGGCCCTCTCCGAGGCGCGCTATGATCTGGTGATCTGGCAGGTCGGCACCAACGACGCCGTCACCGGAGGCGACCTCCAGGCCTTCCGCGCTTTGGTCGCCGACGGCATCGCCGCCGCCCGGCAGGCACAGACCCGGCTCGTCATCCTCGACCCGCAATTCTATCCCGGCATCAAGGAGACGGCGCGCTACCGCGCCTATGTCGACGCGATCGCCGAGACCGCCCGCGCCAACGGCATACCGGTGCTGTCGCGTTTCGCGGCGATGTCGGGCTGGTACCAGCGCGATGCCGAGGGCTTCATGGCGTCGCTGGCCGGCGACCGCTTCCATATGAGCGATGCTGGCTATGCCTGCCTAGCACAGGACATCGCTCGTTCCCTGCTCGAGCGGGCGCCCGGCGTGACTCTGGCTTCGACGGCGCGCTGAAGGCGCTTTTATTCAGGCCATGAAAGGCGCGGGTCATCCCGGGCGCAGCGAAGCGTAGACCCGGGATCCATGCCGGAGCCTTACGGGATCAGCGTTCCGGCATGGATCCCGGATCGGCGCGGCTGAAGCCGCTTGTCCGGGATGACCCATCCGGTCTCACGCGCCGGGTTCCGGCTCGCACTGGCTAAGCCGGTACTGTTCCGTCCGTCATTTCCCCGACAGGAATTCCTTGACCCGCCGGATCGCGTCCTCGCGCGCCGCGGGGTCGGTGCCTACCGTCGCCTTGCCGGTGCCGGTCGCCGAATAGGCGATATCGTCGCGCTGCTTCAGGTCGAGGCGGGGATGGTCGAAATCATGTACCGCGCCCTCATAGAGCACGAGGGTGACGGGCTCGCCCCGGGCCCGAGCAGCCTTCGTCAGGTAGTCGCAGGGCGCCGGCGGCGTCCAGTCATCGGCGGCGCCCATCAGGATCAGCACGGGCAGGCGCGCCGAGAAGCTGCGTGATTCCGACTGCGTGCGGCAGCCGGGATAGAAGGCGATGGCGCGGCTGAAATCCGGCTGCTTGTCGGCTGGCCGCCGGTCGGTCCTGATGGCGGCGAGGATCGTCGAGCCGCCGCCGGACCAGCCGAGCAGCGAGATCGCCTCCGGCCGGACATCGGGGCGGCTCTGCAGCCAATGTCGCCCGGCCACGGCATCGATCACGCGTTCGCGGCTGGCCCGCACGGTGAGTTCCTTGACGCCGCATTGCGAACCGAGGCCGCGCGAGCCGTAGCTGTCGGGCATCAGCACCATGAAGCCGGCCTCGGCAAGCCGTTCGCCCCAATCGCTGTGGCGGCTGGAGAGCTTGTCCTTGTCGCGCCAGAGCCCGCCGCAGCCATGCAGCGCCACCACGGCTGGAAACGGCCCTGGCCCGGACGGTCGGTAGAGCACCGCGTTGAGCTGGACGTCGTCGAGTGCGATGCGCACGCGTTCGTAGCCCCCGGCTCCTGCGGCGACCGCAAGGCAAGGCAGCAGCCCTGCCGCAAGCAGCAGGAGACGGACGAAGCTGGACATCATCGGCGGGAACGCTATCACAAAAGCGCCATGATCAGGCAATCCATCCATAGATATGTCTTGGCATCGTCCTGCAACGCTCGCGTCGGCGCCTCGATCTCACGTTCTTCGGGTCTGTCATGAACATCAATGAGCGCCTGCCGTCCGCCGGCTCCGAGGCCCTGCTCGATTACGGCCATGGCGAATTCCGTGTCGTGCGCCCCGGCGCCTTCGTGCGCTGCGCCGTCACCGGAGCGCCGATCCGGCTCGAGGATCTGCGCTACTGGTCGGTCGACTGGCAGGAGGCCTATGTCTCGCCGGAGGCCGTGCTGCTAAGGGTGCGCCGCGGCGGCCGCCCCTGAGCCCGAAACGACCCTTCGCAGCAGCGCGCCGATCGCGTCCTCGTCCGCAAAACGCAATCGAACCGGGACCGCGAGCAGGCGGTCGCGCGCTTCGGCCGGCCAGAGCGGCGCCAGCTTGACCATATCCTTCTCGGTGACGGCGACGGCGCAATCCATCGCCTTCGCCTCGGCGATCAGCGTCGATACGTCGCGCGCCGTATAGGCGTGATGGTCGACATAGCGGCGCTCGCCGGCGAGCCGGGCGCCTGCCTGTCGCAGCGTTGCCGCGAATTTTTCCGGCCGCCCGATCCCCGAGGCCGCGATGACCGAAAGCCCGTCGAGGCGGGCCTCGACCTCCGGCATGACGGAAAGCGCCGCGCGCAGCACCGGGCGACCTGCCGCTTGCGCCAACCCTGCGACCGCATCGCCCGGACCGCCTGCGCCGATCACGACGACCGCATCGGTTTCCGAAAGTTGCCCGGCGATCGGGGCCCGCAGCGGTCCCGCCGGAAAGCAAAGTCCATTGCCGATCCCGGTCGCACCGTCGACCACCGCCAGCCGCAGGTCCTTGCGCAGCGATGGGTTCTGCAGGCCGTCATCCATCAGCACCAGGCTGGCGCCCAGCGAACGCGCCAGCGCCGCACCGGCGGGCCGGTCGCGGGCGACCACCACCGGGACGCGATGGGCCATCAGCAAGGGCTCGTCGCCGATATCGGCCGGGCCGTGCCGGCCGGGCTCGACCCGCAAGGGGCCGGCCTCGCGCCCGCCATAGCCACGCGACAGCACGAACGGGCTTTCGCCGCCTTCGGCAAGCAGCGCCGCCAGCGCCAGGACAGTCGGGGTCTTGCCGGCGCCGCCGGCGACGAAATTGCCGACGCAGATCACAGGGACGCCGGCGCTGGCGCCGGCGCGCCGCATGCGTGCGAGCGTCGCCGCGCCATAGAGCGCGCCGAAGGGTTGCAGCAGCCGGGCCGGGACAGCGGGCGGCGTCTGCCACCAGAAGCCCGGCGCCCGCATCATGGCGCCGTCTCGCGCTGGCCGATCACGATGCGCATCAGCAAGGGCTCCAGCGCCTGCACGGTTCGCTCAAGGGCTCCGCCGAGCTGCGTGCTGGTCTGGGCGGCGGCGCGCGCCGCCTGCCGGGCCGCGGCCGGGTCGCTCAGCCAGCGATGCACGGCGCCGGCCAGCTCCTGCCGGTCGGCGACCTGGCGGGCGCCGCCTCCGGCGTCGAAGGCCGCGAAGAGATCGGCAGATTTATGGACCAGTGGGCCATGCAGCAGGGCGCAGCCGAGCTTTGCAGGCTCGATCGGGTTGTGCCCTCCGATCGGCGCGAGCGAGCCGCCGATGAAGGCGACCGGTGCCAGCCGGTAGAACAGGCCGAGATCGCCGAGCGTGTCGGCGACATAGAGCTCGACCTCGCGCTCCGGCAGCTGGCCGAGCGAGCGCCGCGCGCTGACGACGCCGTTCGCCTGGGCGAGTGCCTCGACCTCGTCGCCGCGGTCGGGGTGGCGCGGCGCGATGATGGTCAGGAGTTTCGGCAGATGCGCCTTGATCCCGAGATGGGCGGCGAGAACGTCCTCTTCCTCGCCCGGATGGGTCGAGGCGGCGACCCAGACCGGGCGCCCCGCCATCAG
>JAKFDB010000059.1:0-8144 GCA_036676315.1 Bradyrhizobiaceae bacterium | reverse complement strand
GTTGCCGCCGGCGCGCTCGAACAGGTCACGACCTATGTCCAGGAGCGCAGGCAGTTCGGCAAGGCGATCATCGATTTCCAGGCGGTCCAGATCCGGCTTGCCGAAATGGCGATGAAGGTCGAGGCGGCACGCCTCTTGATCCACCGCGCCGCGGCCAATGCCGATACCGGCCTGCCCGCCTCGCGCGAAGCCTCGCTCGCGAAGTGCTTTGCCAACGAAATGACGCGCGAGGTCACCGGCATCGCACTTCAGCTCATGGGTGGCTACGGCTATGCCAAGGAATACGGCATGGAGCGGCGGCTGCGCGATTCCTGGGGCTGGGGCATCGCCGGCGGGGCGATCGACATCCAGAAGGTCAATATCGCGGCCGATCTCGTCGGCCGGCGCTTCGACCAGCGCAAGTAGCGGACGATGGCGCGGGTTCTCGTTGCAGGCGCCTCGGGCGTCGTCGGCCAGTCGGCGGTCGCAGCCTTTGCGAAAGCGGGGTGGGACGTCGTCGCGGTTTCGCGGCGCGCGCCAGACCTGCCGCCAGCCCCAAACTGGCGACATGTCCCGCTCGACCTGCTCGACGCGGAGGCCTGTCGCAATGTTGCTCGCGAGATCGGCGGCGTCACCCACGTCGTCTATGCCGCGCTCTACGAGAAGCCAGGGCTCGTAGAGGGCTGGCGCGACGAGGAGCAGATGGCGACCAATCTCGCCATGTTGCGGCATCTGCTGACGCCGCTGCGCGAGGCAGGCTCGCTGAGCCATCTCAGCCTGCTGCAGGGCACAAAAGCCTATGGCGTGCATATCCGGCCCTTCGCGCCACCGGCGAAGGAGAGCTGGCCGCGCCACCCGCACCGCAATTTCTACTGGCTGCAGGAGGACTGGGTCCGCGAGGAACTGGCGCCGCGCGGCATCGGCTTCACGATCTTCCGGCCGCAGGTGATTTTCGGCGATGCGACCGGCGTCGCCATGAACATCCTGCCGGTGCTCGCCGCCTATGGAGCGCTCTGTCGCGAGCAGGGCCGCGCCTTCGCCTATCCGGGCGGACCGGACTACCTGCTCGAGGCCGTCGATGCGCGCCTGCTCGCCGATGCGCTGCTCTGGGCGGCCGAGGCACCCTCGGCCCGCAACGAGATCTTCAACATCACCAATGGCGACGTCTTCTGCTGGCGCCATGTCTGGCCGGCCATCGCCGATGCGCTCGGGCTCGAACCCGGCCCGGACGCGCCGCTGAAGCTGGGAGAGTGGCTGCCGCAGCAGGAAGCGTCGTGGCAGCGCATCGTCGCGCAGCATGACCTCCGTCCCGGCACGCTCGCGGCGCTGCTGGGCGAGTCGCATCACTATGCCGATTTCACCATGGCGACAGGAGCGTCGCGCCCGCCGCAGCCGGCGCTGGTCAGCACGATCAAGCTTCGCCAGGCCGGTTTCGGCGCCTGTATCGATACCGAGCAGATGTTCTGCGATCTGCTCGGCAGCCTCGCGAGCAAGCGGGTCGTTCCCATTCCCCGGAACGCCTAGTCAACTCGGCGCCAATCACAAGAAACGAAGGGAAACGCCAATGTCACAGAAGCGCTGGGTCAACCGCCCCGAAGGCTCGAACTGGGGCGATTTCGGCCCCGACGACCAGATCGGCAAGATGAACCTGCTGACGCCGGAACGACGCAAGGCCGCCGCCGCCGAAATCCGCGAAGGCCACGTCTTCGCGCTCAGCCTGCCGCTCGACTATCCCGGCGGCAACGCGCTGTTCCAGTATCGCCGCGAGCCGGTCTTCGTGCACGAGAAGCGGGGCGACGGGCACAATTTCAACTTCCGGCTCTCGCATGTCTGCAGCGAGTTCTGCGACGTCGTCTCCGACGATGCCGTGCTGCTCTATCTGCAATATTCGACGCAATGGGACGGCTTCTCCCATGTCGGCCAGATGTTCGATGCCGATGGCGACGGCGTGCCGGAGAAGGTCTACTACAACGGCTATCGCGGCGGCAGCGACATCGTCGGCCCGGACGATGCTTCCGGCGGCTTTGGCGCCAGGGCGCTGAGCATGGAGAACTTCGCCACCGCCGGCGTCCAGGGGCGCGGCGTGCTCGTCGATTTCGAGGCGACCTATGGCCGCCAGCGCGCGCTGATCGGCTATGACGAGCTGATGCGCCAGCTCGACAAGCAGAAGGTCACGGTCGAGACCGGCGATTTCCTCTGCCTCTATACCGGCTTTGCCGACCTGGTCCTCGAGATGAACAAGAAGCCTGACGGCGAGGTTTTGGCACGTTCCTGCGCCGCGCTCGACGGACGCGATGCGAAGCTGCTCGACTGGATCACCCAGAGCGGCCTCGTCGCCATCTGCGCCGACAATTTCGCGGTCGAAGCTTACCCTGCCCGGCCGACCACCGGCGACAGCTTCCCTGGCCTACCGCTGCACAACCATTGCCTCTTCCGGCAAGGCATCCACCTCGGGGAGCTCTGGTATTTTGCCGAACTGGCAAAATGGCTGCGGGCGAACGAGCGCTGGCGCTTCATGCTGACCGCGCCGCCGCTGCGCCTGCCCGGCGCCGTCGGCTCACCGGTAACCCCCATCGCGACGGTCTGACGAGTCGGGGCTAAGGCGGGTCCCGACCCTGCTCTTTCGGCGCTTGTCACTCACGACTCTCGGAATGGAGCCGCCTGGCTCGGACTGGAAGCCGCTGTCCCTAGAGCGCCTCGTCTGCCTCCCGGGACAATGATCCAGCGTCCATTCGCGTCCATTTGACCACGGGGCCTGTCGCGTCCAGCGCGAGCTGGGTGCCGGTCTCAGCCCAATCTGGCAGTCGGTCGGTGATGATGGGTGGGCAGACATAGTCCATCTCGCGTCCCGCCAGGCAGCCGACGACCAGAATTGCATCGGCGCGGCCGAGCACGATGGCCGCCGGAGCGACCCCTGCCGCGATGAGCTCGAGCAACACGGCCGATGACGATGACGACCCGATCGGTTCGGCGATCGACAGGATGGTGCCGGCGACGGATTTGCCGCATTGCGGATGGCGGACATCCAGGATCATGCCCGTCTTGGGGTCGACACCACCCCAGAAGCTGAGCCCGCGGTCGAGGATAAGGACCGGGCCGGAGGCGGTACCGGCAAACATGATCGAGCCAGTCATGACCAAAGATCCATGTCGCGCACCAAGCGTCCGGCGACAGCGCTCTCGACGCATTCCGCCGTGCTTCCGAACATGACCTCGCAACCGGTCGTGCCGGGGACGTAGCAGGCGAACTTGCCCGAATTCGTCATCAGGATGCCGGAGCTGGGCACGATCGGCGTCACGACGATGCAGGTATCGACGATAAACTGGATGCCGGCATCGGCCAGCGGCTTCAGGCGCCCCTCCCGTTCCAGCCGCTGAACCACATGCCGCCCGGTATTGGCATAGAAGGGCAGGCGGACGGTCCGGCCGGCCAGACGCTCCGCGATCGTGACGGCCTCTTCGTAGGACAGATGCGGGCTGCCCACGGCGACGTAGTCGATCGCATCCGACTGGGCGGTCGAGAGAATGTCGCGCGTCGACGCCATCATCTCGGCGGTAACCTGGAATGTCGCCCTCGCCCCATCCTTGGACAGCACCGCGTCCACGGTCGGGGCTTCGGGCGTCACCCCGGCAATGTGGAACAGCGCAACCGCCCCGTAGGAGGCCGCCGCGGCGCCCAGCGCCTTGAGGCGGTCTTCATTGGCGAAGCCCTGGAGGCCTTCGATCACCGCAACCTCCTCGCCGACCGTTCGCCCGAGCCAGGCGCCGAGCACCGGCCAGAAGGCTTCCGAGCTGCGCAGGCGAGACGAGAGCTGCGACACGTCGACGACGATGCGCGCCTCCCGGTTCTCGGGTCTGTGAAGTCCGTAGAGTGGCGCGCGCCCGATGATCGCGCAGGCGATGTCGAGCAGATCCCCGTAGCGGTTCGTCCGCGCCCCGAGCACGGAGTTGCAGAACACGACGGCATTGGACTCGCCCCAGGCGACGTCCTCGCCGAGCTTTGGCCGGTGCCCGGCCTGATAAGGCGCGCAGGTCCATGTCGCGCGGCAGCCCATCGCTTCATAGGCCTGCATGTGCCGGCGCACCATCGCCCGCGTGCGGTCGTCGAGCCGGATGTTGGCCGGGTTGAGCAGATCGAGCGCCCCGACATTCAAGGTCGTGGGGACGGCAACCTGAGCGCCGCCCTGGACGAGCTTTTCGGCAAAGCGCGTGCCGGTGTCTCCGAGATAAAGGCAGCCGTCGACATGGGCGGATGCAACCGGAATGAGCCTGTCGGCCCCCAGCAGCCGGCCCGTCTCCGCGACGATCCTGAGAGCTGCCGCAGCGGCCTCGCCATGGCCTCCTGCGAGGATGTGCCTCTCGACATCCGTCAGTTGCATCGTTCAAAATCCCAGGGGTTCGCAAGGCCTTCAAGGTTCGCGATGCGGCAGCGGGCGCCGCTCGAACCCGAGGATTATGTTTCCTATACGAACCAGATTGCTATGCAACAGGCAAGGGCCGGCACGGCGACCGGGCGGCCCCTTAGGCGATGCTCTGCGCTTCGCCCGATGCTGCCTGCGATTGCTTCAGCGTCTCCTGCGACGAGCCGGTCACGATCCAGAAAACTGTCGCTTCCGGGCAGTTGTGCGCGATGAGGCTATGACCCATCCGGCTATCCAGATAGACGGTATCGCCTTCGTTCAGGACGGTTGGAACGTAAAAAGTCGTGTGAAGCTCGACACTTCCGCGAATGACGTGAATGACCTCCTCGCCCGCATGCGCCGCCATGTCCGGTCCTCTCGAATGCGCCGAGCGCTTCACGGTCGTCACCATGGACAACAGTTTCGAGCCGATGATGTCCGACGCGACGAGACGGTGCAGATAGTCGCCGACCACCAGGGTCGGCCCTTCGCCGTGCCGGGTAATTGAACGACGCGCCGCCGATTTCTCACTGGCCTCGGGATTGACCAACTCGACGATGTCGATGCCGAGCCCCACCGCCAGCTTCATGAGATTTTCGTAAGTGGGCGAGAGAAGGCCATTCTCGAGCTTCGAGAGGGTCGAGTGCGCGATCCCGGCTCTCGTGCTCAGCGCACGCAATGTCAGCCCCTGGCGCGAGCGCAAGGCCTTCACATGCTCTGCCAAAGCGGAATGAAGGCCGGATGGGCTCCTGCGTTCGATCTCGGCGCTTTTTCTTTCAACCATGGTGAGCAGCCCGTCCGTATGGTGGTTTCGCTGAAACTCTCGCCAGCCGCCCTTTCGCTTGGCGGACGCCAAGCGAACTGGATCCGGACCTTCCTTGCCTTGCCGCCGAACTCGCGCGGCCGAACGCCGGGCAACCGCGTTCAGCAAAACCCAGCATCGCTCTTATCGCATCGGCTCCGACAGGAAAGCGCCCATCTGCGGCACGCCGGAGGCGACGCCCGTGTTGACACTCTATAACTCTTGTTCGATATAAGAACCAAGTGTCATTTTTAGAAACACAGTCAGGCGCCATCGTCACCGCGAGTCGAGCCCATCCAGCGTGGACGCAAAAGCGCGCCGCCCGGCCGCAGATCAATTCAAGGACCGAGAAGAATGCCCAAGACTGACACGGGGACGGGAGGCGTTTCGGGCGCAGGGACACTTGTTTTCTCTACATCGGAGATCCGCGAAACGCTGAACTTCAATGACCTGATCGACGCCCTGAGGGCGGCGTTCGTTCAGGGCTGTCACGCGCCGCTGCGGCACAGCCACGCGATCGGCGAGAACGGTGCTTCGACGCTTCTGGTCATGCCCGCCTGGCAGGATGGCGGCTATCTCGGCATCAAGCTGGTGGTGATCGCCCCGCACAATGCCAAGCTCGGACTGCCCGTCGTCAACGCCTCCTATGTCCTGGCGGATGGAGTCTCAGGGCAGCAGCTGGCGCTCCTCGACGGCGCCGAAATCACCTCGCGCCGGACAGCGGCAGCCTCCGCGCTGGCGGGGAGCTATCTGGCGCGGACTGATGCCTCGTCGCTCCTGATCGTCGGCAGCGGCAAGGTCGGGGCCTTGCTGGCGCCGGCCTATCGCGCGATCCGGCCGATCAAGACCGTCTCGGTGTGGAGCCAGAATTCTGCGCGCAGCGAAGAGCTGGCAGCACGACTGCGGGCGGATGGATTTGAGGCCGCGCCGGCCGTGGAGCTCGAGGCGGCTGCCGCCCGCGCCGACATCATCTGCTGCGCAACACCGTCCCGGCAGCCGCTGATCAAGGGTGCCTGGCTGCGTCCGGGCGTCCATGTCGATCTGATCGGCGGATACACCCCCGACATGCGTGAGGTGGATGACGACGCTATTCGCCGGGCCTCGATCTTCATCGACACCGAGCACGTCCTGGACGAGGCCGGCGACATCATCCAGCCGCTGAACGACGGCGTCATGACCCACGCCGATATCAAGGGAACGCTCGAAAGCCTGTGCCGCGAAACGGCTCCCGGCCGGACCTCGGCAAACGAGATCACCTTGTTCAAGTCGGTCGGCTCCGGCCTCGAGGATCTGGCTGCCGCCTTGCTGGTCTACAGCAAGGCCCAGGCGGCCTAGCCCAACAGCAAGCATTCGCCGAACCGGAATCAGACATCGCCGCCGCGCTTCCAGTGGAAGCCCTGCAAACCAACCACGCAACCGAAAACAAAAAGGGGAAGAGCATGAAAAAGATCGGGTTGAAGTTTTCGATTCTCGCCGGTGCGGTCATGGCAGTTGCCCTGTCCAACCCGGCTCGCGCCGACAAGCTCGACGACATCATCGCTTCGGGCACGCTGCGCTGTGCTGTGACGCTCGATTTTCCGCCCATGGGCTCGCGCGACGACGCCAACAAGCCGATCGGCTTCGACGTCGACACCTGCGCCGATCTGGCCAAGGCGCTCGGCGTGAAGCTGGAAGTGGTGGACACGCCGTTCCCCGACCGTATTCCGGCGCTGATCTCCGGCCGCGCCGATGTCGGCATCGCCTCGACCTCCGACACTCTCGAGCGCGCCAAGACGATCGGATTCTCGATCCCCTATTTCGTCTTCAAGATGGTCGTGCTCACCAAGGAAGGCAGCGGCATCGAAAACTACGACAGCCTCAAGGGGCGCAAGACCGGCTCGACCGCCGGCACCGCGGAAGCGATCGCGCTCGACAAGGACGTCAAGAAATGGGCTGATCCCAAGGGATCGATCCGGACCTTCCAGAGCCAGAACGACGTCTTCCTTGCGCTGGCCCAAGGCCAGATCGAAGCCACCGTCGTGACCAGCACGGTTGCCCAGGCGATCGTCAAGTCGAACAAGTTCAAGGGCCTCGTCGTCAAGGGCGATGCACCCTACGGCGCCGAGATCACCTCGCTGATCGCGCTCCGCCAACAGCAGGGCCTGCTCAACTACCTCAACCTGTTCGTCAATCGCCAGTCTCGCAGCGGCCGCTATCAGGAACTCTACGAGAAGTGGATCGGCGGCGACGCGCCCGATCTGACCGTCAAGGGCGTCTACTACTGAGCTCGCGAAGCATCGGCGGGGCGCATGAGGAGTGCGCCTCGCCAATCTCCTGGCCGGTTGGCTCGCATCGGCTCCGCCAGGGCGCAGTGCTTCCATAGATCCACCACCAGCGGCCCTCTGCGTCGACACGTCTCGTGCCGTCGAGCCTGGACCGTTTGCAACGCGCTGATGCCCGCATGTTCGAATACACCTTCCATTGGCGGCCGATCCTGAACGCCTTGCCGGACATGCTGTCCGGGGCTTGGGTCACCATCCAGATCGCCGTGCTGTCGATGCTGATCGGCACGATCGCGGGCGTGCTTCTGGCGCTGGCGCGGCAGTCGTCGAACAAGCCCCTTTACGGTTTCGCCACCGCCTGGGTCGAAGGCGCACGCAATACGCCAGCCCTGTTCCAAGTCTACATGGTGTATTTTGGTCTCGGATCACTTGGAATCTATCTTGATTCCTACCCGGCATTGCTTCTCGGCATCGCTTTCAACAATGCGGGCTACCTCGCGGAGACGTTTCGCGGCGGCCTGCGCGCGGTGCCTTCCACACAGATGCGGGCGGCTCGCTCACTGGGAATGAGCGCGCCGAAGGCCTTCCTCTACGTGGTTCTGCCGCAGATGTTTCGGATCGTCTTCCACCCGATGACCAATCAGATGGTCTGGGCCGTGCTGATGACGTCACTGGGCGTTGTCGTCGGCCTCAACACCGATCT
>JAKFDB010000058.1:0-35029 GCA_036676315.1 Bradyrhizobiaceae bacterium | reverse complement strand
GCGGATATCGTGGCGCTTTCCGAACTCGGCGTCTCGACGACGCATGAGGCGATGGGGCGCAGCGGCCTGCTGAAGCCTTACATGCGGCCGATCTATGCCGGCGCGCAGATCGCCGGCAGCGCGGTGACGGTGCTCGCCCAGCCCGGCGACAACTGGATGATCCATGTCGCGATCGAGCAGGTGAAGCCGGGCGATGTCCTGGTGGTCGCCTGCACCAGCGACAATACCGACGGCATGTTCGGCGATTTGCTGGCGACCTCGCTCAAGGCGCGCGGTGGCGTCGGCCTCGTCATCGATGCCGGGGTGCGCGATGTCCGGGTGCTGACGCAGATGGGTTTCCCGGTCTGGTCGCGGGCGATCTCGGCCAAGGGCACGGTCAAGGCGACGCTCGGCAGCGTCAATGTCCCGGTGGTCTGCGCCGGGGCGCTGGTCCATCCCGGCGATGTCGTCGTCGCCGACGATGACGGCGTCGTCGTCGTGCCGCGGTTGGATGCAGCCGCGGTCGCCGCGGCCGGCCGCAAGCGCGAGGCCGGCGAGGAGGAGAAGCGCCGCCGTTTTGCCGCCGGCGAGCTCGGCCTCGACATGTACGCGATGCGCGAGGGTCTGGCGAAGGCCGGCCTGGTCTATCGCGATGAAAGTTAGAGCGCGCTCGAGATTTCATCGAGCCTCATCCTGGGAACCCGACGGCAAGAGAAAGCGATGATTTCAATGATTGGCTCTCGGTTTTCACCCTGGTCATCCCGGCCGGAGCGAAGCGAAGAGCCGGGATCCATGCCGGAACGGCTCAGGCATGGATCCCGGATCGGCGCCGCTTCGCGGCTTGTCCGGGATGACCCGCACAAAAACGCCATCGCAATGAAGCTTGAAATCATCGCTTTCTCCTACGGCCGGACTCTCGGGATGAGGCCTCCCGTTCTAAAAGCAGCCTCTCAGGGACCGTCATGACGACCGAGCCGATCCACGACATCGCCCATCTCGCCCATGTCGAGCTGCTGACAGACAAGCCGGCGGAAAGCCTCGACTTCTTCGTCAACGTCTACGGGCTGACCGAGAGCGGGCGCGAAGGCGACAGCATCTATCTGCGCGCCTGGGACGATTACGAGTTCCACACCCTCAAGCTCACCGCCGCGAAGACGACCGGCATCGGCCATCTTGCCTATCGGGCGGTGAGCGAGCAGGCGCTGCTGCGGCGTGTGGCGGCGATCGAGGCGCTCGGCGCCGGCATCGGCTGGACCACGGGCGATCTCGGCCATGGCCGGACCTATCGTTTCCGCGACCCCGACGACCATGTCTTCGAGATCTATTTCGACACCAACAAATACGTCGCGCCGCCGCATGAACGCCCGGCACTGAAGAACCAGCCGCAGCGCAATCACGGCCGCGGCTGCGCCGTGCGCCGGCTCGACCATGTCAACCTGCTCGCCCGCGATGTCGCTGCGATCCGCGAGTTCCTGCCGAAGGCGCTCGGCAGCCGCGTCACCGAGCAGATCGTGCTCGATTCCGGCGAGGTCGGCGGCTGCTGGTTCACCGTCAACAACAAAAGCTACGACATCGCCTATACCCGCGACCACACCGGCAGCCTCGGGCGCTTCCACCACGTCACCTATGCGGTCGACCAGCGCGAGCATGTGCTGGAAGCCGCCGACATCTTCCTCGAGAACGGCGTCTACATCGAGACCGGCCCGCACAAGCACGCGGTGCAGCAGACCTTCTTCCTCTATGTCTACGAGCCCGCCGGAAACCGCGTCGAGATCGCCAATGCCGGTGCGCGCCTGATCCTCGATCCGGACTCGCAGACCGTGACCTGGACCGAAGAAGAGCGGAAGAAGGGCCAGGCCTGGGGCCTGAAGACGATCGAGAGTTTTCATACCCATGGCACGCCGCCGGTGCCGGCGGCTGGGCACTGAGGCAAGCCTTGCCGCTCCGGCCGATCGGTCAGGGCTTGCTCGCGGAGAGGACGAACATCGGCACGTCGCCGGGATAGGGCGAGACCGCGAACAGATGCTGCCAGGCTTGCGCCGGCGCAAAGCCGGCCTCGCTCAGCATTTCCCGCGCCCGTTCCTCGGTCAGCCCGTCATGCAGGGGCAGGCGGGCCGCGACGTCGGCGGGATAGGTCGAGCGGTATTGCGGCGCGACCGACCACAGGCCGTCGGAAACCACGACCCGTCCGCCCGGGCGCAGGATGGCGTGGGCCTTGCGCAGCCCCGACATCGGCTGCTCCAGCGTCCAGAGCACATTGCGCAGCGTGACGATATCGGCCGACCCTGGCCCAATCGCCGCGTCCTGCAGCGTCTCGGCGATGAAGCTGACGTCGTAGCCCTGCGCCGCCGCCGCGGCGCGGGCGACGGCGAGCATGCCCTCCGCGCCGTCATAGCCGCGCACGCGGTGGCCGAGCGAGGCCGCGATCAGCGCACAGGCCCCGGTGCCCGTACCGAGATCGACGACATCGAGCGGGCGCTCGGCTTCGAAGGCCGCGCCCAGCACCTCCCGCCATATCGTCGATTGGGAGACATGCGAGGCGACGCCGTCGAATTTCGGGGCACGCCCTGTCCAATAGCCGCTGACGGCATGCTGAACGTCGAAATCGGTCATGGCGCGGGAACTCCGTAGCATTCGGGATCGACGAGGTATTCGATATGGCGCCGGCCGGATGCCGAGGCGCCGATCCGGACCGCCACGCCGAAGACGCGCTGGATCATCTCCTCGGTCAGCACCGTTTCGGGCGCGCCCGAGGCGATCAGCCGGCCTTCGTGCAGCAGCGCGATCTCGTCGCAGAACAGCGCGGCGAGGTTGAGGTCGTGCAAGGCGACGATGCAGGTCACGCCCAGCTTGCGCACCAGGCTCAGGATCGAGAGCTGGTGCTGGATGTCGAGATGGTTGGTCGGCTCGTCGAGGATGAGCTCGCTCGGCGTCTGCGCCAGCGCCCTTGCGATATGGACGCGCTGCCGCTCGCCGCCCGACAAGGTGTGCCAGTGCTGGTCGTGGCGCTCGCTCATGCCGACGCGCGCCAATGCCGCCTCGACCGCCTCCTCGTCGGCCCCGGTCCAGGAGGCGAGGGCGCCGCGATGCGGCGTGCGGCCGAGGCGGACCACGTCGCAGACGGAGAGCTGGATCTCGGTCGTCGCCTGCTGCTCGACGAAGGCGAGGCGCCGCGCCAGCTCGCGCCGGGAGACCGTGCCGATATCGCGATCGTCGAGCGTCACCACGCCGCCCGAGACCTTGCGCAGCCGGCAGAGCAGCCGCAGCAGGCTCGACTTGCCCGAGCCGTTCGGCCCGATCAGGCCGAGGATCTTCCCGGGCGCGGCCTCGAGCGTCACGCCATCGACGATCAGGCGCCCGGAAGTGCTCCAGGAAACGTCGTGCGCCGACAGCGTCATGCCGGGCGCCGCGCGCGATAGAGGATGATGGCGAAAGCCGGAGCGCCGACCAGCGCTGTGACGACGCCGATCGGCAGGATCTGCTGCGGTACCAGGATGCGCGACAGGATATCGGCCAGGATCATGAAGATCGCCCCGATGACGAGGCAGACCGGCAGCAGGCGGGCGTGGCCGGGGCCGACCAGGAAGCGCGCAGCATGGGGTATGACGAGCCCGACGAAGCCGATCGTGCCGACGATGCTGACCATGGTCGCGGTCATCACCGCCGTGACGGCGAAGAGGACGATGCGCACCCGCATCACCGCGACCCCGAGCGAGGCGGCGGCATCGGCGCCGAAGGCGAAGGCGTCGAGCGCCTTGGCGTGCAGCATGCAGATGGCGAAGCCGGCCAGGGCGACCGGCGTCGCGACGAAGACGTCCGGCCAGCGCACGCCGCCGAAATTGCCGAGCAGCCAGAACATCACGCCGCGCGCCTGCTCGGCGCTGGCGAGCGTCGTGACGATCGTCGCCGTCGCCGCGTTGAACAATTGCGAGCCGGCGACGCCGGCAAGGATGACGCGGTCGCTCGCGCCGCCGGCACCGGCGGCCAGCAGCGCGACGATCAGCAGCGCTGCGACCGAGCCGAGGAAGGCGCCGCCGGAGACCGTGAGGGCCGCGCCGCCGAAGCCGAGGATCATCACCGCGACGGCGCCGGTCGAGGCGCCGGCGGAGATGCCGAGGATGTAGGGCTCGGCCAGCGGGTTGCGCAGCAGTGCCTGCAGGATGGCGCCCGACAGCGCCAAGGCGCCGCCGCACAGCCCCGCCAGCAGCGCCCGGCTCAGCCGGTAGTCGAAGATCACGCCCTGCTGGATCGCGCTGACCGGGTAGCCCAGATCGAAAAGGCCGTTGCCGAGCGCCTGGAAGGCCGTGACCAGCGGAATCCGCATCTCGCCGATCGTCACGGCGAGCCCGGTTGCGAAGACCAGCGCAACCAGCGCGAGAAGGGCGATGCCGATCCGCGCCGGCCAGTTGGGCTGAACGGGTGCGTGGCTCACCTTGCCAGGCCGAAGCGCTCGATGCCGCGCGCCAGGGCTTCGATGCCGTCCACCGTATCGAGCCCGGCGCGCGTCGCGCCGACATCCATCACCACGATCCGCTCGTGCTTGACGGCGTCGAGCTTGCTCGCCACCGGATCGCTCTTCAGGAAGTTGAGCTTGAGATCGATGTCGTCGGCGGGAAAGCGCCGGCGATCCATCTTGACGACCACGATCACGGCCGGGTTGGCGGCGGCGATGCTCTCCCAGCCGACCAGCGGCCATTCCTCATTGGTGGTGATGACGTTGCGGGCGCCGAGCTTCGACAGGATATAGGCCGGAACGCCGTTCTTGCCGGCGATGAAGGCGTCGCCCTTGATGTCCTTGCTGGAGAACCAGACCGCGACGGGAATGTCCCGCGCCTTCATGCCGGCGACCGACTGGACAGCCTTCTCCTCGCGCGCCTTCAGCTCCGCGATCAGGGTCTCGGCGCGGTCGGCCACGTCGAAGATCTCACCGAACTCCCGGATGTTCCGATAGACCAGCTCCATCGAGAACATCTTCGTCCGCACGCCGTCGCCGGGGCCGGAATTGTCCTTGCCGATGCAATCGGTCGGCGAGACATAGGTCGGCACCTTGACCTTGGCGAACTGGTCGCGCTTGCCGACGATGCCGTTCGGCCCGATATGCCATTCGAACATCGCGGTGACGAGGTCGGGCTCCTGGGCGACGGCCGCCTCGAAGCTCGGATCATTGTCCGCCAGCCGCTTCACCTTGGCGTTCACGGCCTCATAGGGCTTGGCCACCGGGCTGAACCAGACGGCAGTGCCGACGACCCGGTCGCCCAGGCCGAGCGCGTAGAGGATTTCGGTCTGGGTCTGGCCGACGGCCACCACGCGCTTCGGCGCCTGGGTGAAGGTGATAGTTTCGCGGCAGTTCTCCAGCGTCAGCGGATACTGCGTCGGCGCTGCTGCGGCGGCACCGGCGAGGCAAAGGCCGGCGGCCAGGGCCAGCGGAAAGCGGAGACGCTGGACGTTGCGCATGGGAACCTTCGATGACAGGAGAGGACGGCCGGTGCCACGATGCGAGACGCGCGGGCGCGCCGGCCATTGATATGTTATGTTATAACAAAACCAATAGACGCCTGCGGCTGTGCCTGTCAAGCATCGGCGGGCCAGACCCGCGCGGGCAATGCCGGCGGCGTGGCATGAGATAATGGGCATCTGGATTCATCGCTCCCCGAGATGAAGGCGGGAAGCACGGCGATTGCGACAGAGCGGCGGGTTCATTGGCCCGCGCCGACTCGCAACCCTTCGGAGCACCCCGCCCGAAAGACCTTTCCGACGATCAGGGCAGGTCTCCTGGCTCGCGGGTCGAAGCTGGTTCCGTCCGGCCTTCCCGGCGCCGGAGCGCCAGTGGACGATGGACGGAGAGCTCGCCGCTTACAGTTGCGGGGGCAGCCTCGGCTTCGGCATAGCGCGCCTCACCGAATTCCCTCTTAGCTCCAGGGCGTGACGCCTGGAGAACCATGATCGCGCCCGACCATAGATCGGCGCCGACCGGCGTCAAGCGGCTGGCCCCGAGCCGTGGCCCTACGCGCCCGGCGCCGTCTGCATCAGGTTGCCGCAGAGCTGGCGCAGCGTGACGACATAGGGGTTGCGGGCGAGGAAGCTGGCTTCGCCGAAATAGATCGGGATCTCGGGCAGCTCGGCGATCTCGAGGCCGGCGATGCTGGTCTCGCTGCCGTCCAGGCACCAGGCCGGGATGATCGCGAAGCCGAGCCCGGCCTCGACGCAGCGCTTCACGCTCGAACTGCCGGAGGTCGAGATCGCGATCTCCATTTCCGATCCGTCCGGGCGCAGATAGTCGATGGCGAGGTTGCGCAAGAGCTGGCCGGGCTCATAGGTCACGAAGGGACGTCCCTGCGCCCATTCCCGGATCGCGCCCGGTGCCGGCGCCGCGCCCCAGGCGGTCGGGAAGACCAGCGCCGGCCGATAGGTACAGACCAGGTGCTGCGGCACGTTGGGATCGCCGAAATAGCGCTCGGTGATGCACAGATCGAGGCTGCCATCCTTGATCATCTCGGGCAGGGCGGTGTCGCGCTCATAGGCGAGGATCTCGACCTGCGGGAAGAGCTCCCGGAACCGGGCCAGGATCGGCGGCAGCAGATAGTAGAAGATCGCCTGGGGCAGGCCGATGCGCAGCACCGGCCGCTCCTTGTCGAGCGTCCGGTCGAGCCGGGCCAGCACCGTGTCGAGCTCCGGCAGCAGCAGCTTGTAGAGGCTGCGGCCGCGCGGCGTCAGGGTCACCGTCTTGGCGCCCTGCTCGGACAGGACGAGACGTTCCTCCAGCACCTGCTCGAGCCGGCGGACATGGTTGGCGGCCGACTGGTAGCTCATCCCGAGCTTGCGCGCAGCGGCGGAATAGGAGCCGTCGCGCGCGACGATGAAGAAGGTCTGGATGAGCGTCAGATTGGCTTCGCGCATGGTCCATTCCGGCAGGGAGGAGGCCACTCCTTCCCATAAGCGTCCGCGCTTCGCCACTTTCAAACAATGGCGCAAGTCGGGGCGGATCATTTGGATCGACCCACAAGGCGAAGCGAACGAGGTTCGCGCATCGCTTTTCAGGACGCCCAGTCGCCTCGCATGGCCCGCTCCCCATCCCTTCATGTCGCCGTGATCGGCGCCGGCATTGTCGGCGCTGCCGCCGCACATTTCCTGGCGGCGGCCGGGGCGCGGGTGACGCTGCTCGATGCCTCCGGTCCTGCCGCGGGCGCGACCGGTGCGTCGGATGGCGCGGTCTCGGTCGCGAGCAAACGGCCCGGTCCGATGATGGACCTCGCCCGCCATGCCCGCGCCTTCTACGGCAAATGCGAAGCCGACGGGCTGCTCCGCGGCCTGTTCCATCGCCGCTCGACTTTTCTCGTCGCCCGCACCGCACTGGAGGCCGAGCTGGTCGCGCAGCACGGTACCGATCTCGCCGCTGCTGGCGAGCGCGTGCTCGATGTCGACCGGCCGACGCTGCTCGATCGCATTCCGGGTCTCGGCGACGGCGTCTGCTTCGCGCTCGAAATCCCCGATGACGGGCACGCGCTCGGCTACGAGATCACCCAGCGCCTGCTGCAGAAAAGCAGCGTCACGGTTCGGCGGAATGCGCCGGTTTCCGAAATCGTCATGCGGGCCGGGCAGGCGGTCGGCGTCGCGGTCCAGGGTGAGCTGGTGCCGGCCGATGCCGTCCTCGTCGCCGCCGGGATCGGCTCCGTCGGATTGCTCGGGCTCGGCGACATCCTGATCCCGCGCAAGGGCCAGATGATCGTCACCGACCGCGCCAGCGCCGGCCGTCCGGCGATCGACGGCCATCTGATGGCGGCCTCCTATCTCGCCGCCAAGCGCGGCATCGTCCGCGACAACGCCCATATCGGCCTCGTCATCGACCCGCTGGTCACCGGCCAGTTCCTGATCGGCGGCAGCCGCGAGGACCACCGCGCCGACCAGGCCACCGATGCAAGGACAATCGCTGCGATCCTGCGCGATGCGCTCGATCTCTATCCACCCCTGCGCGAGCGCCGCGTGCTGCGGACCTTTGCCGGCGTCCGCACTGCCTCGTGCGACGGCTTGCCGATCGTCGGGCCGCATCCGCATCTCGGCGGGGTCATGATCGCCACCGGCTTCGAGGGCGACGGCATCTGCCTCGGTCCGTTCATGGGGGCGAGCGCTGCCCGGATGATCCTCGGCGAGGCGCCCGCCGCCGATCTGTCCCTGCTGGCGCCACGGCGCTTCGCCGGAGCCGAGGCTCTGGCATGAACCCCTGCTTCTACTGGATCGACCGACCGGTTTCCTTCCGGCCGGGTGAGACCATCGCCGCGGCGTTGCTGCGGGTCGGCATCGCCGATCTCGGCCCCGACGGCGGCCAAGTGCGCGGCCGGGTCTTTTGCGGCATCGGCGCCTGCCAGGCCTGCATCGTCGCCGTTGCGGGCGAGGGGCCGGTCGAAGCCTGCCTGACGCCGGCACGTGCCGGCCTGCGCCTCAGCCCCCAGCCCAGCCTCGGACTGCGCCATGACTGACCTGCCTGTTCTCGTCATCGGAGGCGGGCCGGCGGGCAGCGCTGCTGCCGTGACCATGGCCGAGGCCGGGCTGCGGGTCCTGATGGTCGAGCAGCGCGACAGGCTGGGCGGGGCCATCCATCGCCAGCCCGTCGCAGGTGCGAGGCAGGTCTGGAAGGGGCCGGCCCGGCACCAGCGCAACTGGGCCGAGCTCGCCGAACGCGTCGAACGGGCAGCCGGCTCCATCGAGCTGCGCACCTCGACCGTTTTCCTCGGCGTCGACGGCGAGGGGCGCTTCCTTTTCGATGATCGCGTGGCCGGCGGCGTCTTCGCACGCTCTGTCCGGGCCGCGGTCATCGCGGTCGGTGCTGTTGAGCGGATCCGCCCCTTCGAAGGCTGGGAACTGCCCGGCGTGATGAGCGCCGGCGGCGCCCAGGTGCTGCTCAAGGAGACCGGCCAGCCACCGGAAGGCGCGATCGTCGTCGCCGGCAGTGGCCCGCTGCTGCTCGCCGTCGCGGCGCAACTCGCCCAGGCGGGCAATCCGCCGCTGGCGGTGCTGGAGCGCGGACGGCCCTGGCGCAGCCCGAGGGCCCTGGCCCGCCTGCTGACGGCCGGGCCGCAACTCACCGAAGCGATCGCCTATGCGGCGGCGCTCGCGGTGAAAGCGGTGCCCTATCATGCTGGCAGCGAGGTCCTGAGCGTCCGGGAAAGCGGCGAAGGACTCGAGGTCCGCACGCGGATCGGTGGCGCCGAAAGGCTGCTGCGGGCGCGTCATCTGCTGATCCATGACGGGCTGGAGCCGAACCGCGCCGGCATGCCCTTGCCGGCTCCCGAAGCGAAGATCCCCGTCTTCCACGCCGGCGATGGCCGCGAGATCCTCGGTGCCGATGCCGCCATTCTCGATGGCCGGCGTGCTGCGGCCGCGGTCCTTGCGAGCCTCGGCCGGGCCGCGCCTGTCGCGCAGCTCGATGTCAGCCTGAGCAAGGCGCGAGACTTCCAGCTCGCTCTTGCCGAGGTCCTGCACAGCCCGGCCGCTTTGCCGTCGCCCGAGACGCTGCTCTGCCGCTGCGAGGGGCGCCGCTACGCCGACTTCGCCGCCCTGCCGGCCGATGCCTCGGCCAGGGAAATCCGGCTGATGGGCCGGTTCGGGCTCGGCGTCTGCCAGGGCCGCTTTTGCGGCCCGATGATCGCGGAGTTGCTGGGCAGACCCTTGCCCTCGGCCAACCCGCCACGCTGGCCGCTGCGGCCGGTTTCCGTCGCCGCCCTTGCCAAATTCTCGA
This sequence comes from Bradyrhizobiaceae bacterium, assembly GCA_036676315.1. Lineage (GTDB taxonomy): Bacteria > Pseudomonadota > Alphaproteobacteria > Rhizobiales > Beijerinckiaceae > Allobosea. The sequence continues at coordinate 25,317 of JAKFDB010000058.1, read as the reverse complement.
TAGATGAAACGGAGTCATAGAGCCGTGAATGGCACTCTCGCAAAATCCTTCAGAAGCAGCGCCCGGCCGGCGATCGACGTCTTCAACCCGTTTTCGGGGGCGGGCGTCGGCCAGGTCCAGTTCGCCGATGAGGTCGCGGTCGCCGATGCCCTGCGCGCCGCCCGCAAGGCCTGGCGGTCGTTCCGCTTCAGCACGCCGGCCGAGCGCAAGGCGCTGCTCCACCGCCTTGCCGAACTCCTCGCGGACGATGCGGAGGGGATCGCCCAGCTCATCTGCGCCGAAGTCGGCAAGACGATCACCGAAGCGCGCAACGAGGTCCGTCGCGCCCAGAACACGCTGCGCCTGAGCGGCGATGCGATCACCGTGCTGCACGGCGAAGTGCTGCCGACGGCGATCGTCGCCGGAGCGCCGAGCAAGCTCGCGGCGATCACCTATGAGCCGGTCGGCGTCGTCGGCGCGATCACGCCGTTCAACTATCCGCTCAACCTGCTTTGCCACAAGCTCGGGCCGGCGATCGCCGCGGGCAATGCGATCGTCGCCAAGCCCTCGCCGAAAGCGCCGCTCGCCGCCGAGCGTCTTGGCGAGCTCGCGGCCAGAGCCGGCTTCCCGCAGGGGCTGTTCAGCGTGGTCCATGGCGGGGCCGAGGTCGCCGCCATGATCGCCAGCGGCGATATCGACCTGCTGAGCTTCACCGGCGGGCCGGCTGCAGGCCTCGCGCTGAAGAACGCCTCGGGCCTCGTGCGCTGCCTGATGGAACTCGGCGGCAACGACCCGTTGATCGTGATGCCGGACGCCGATCTCGACCGTGCCGCGCAGACCGCGATCGAGCATCGCTTCGAGATCGCCGGCCAGAGCTGTGCCGCCGTGAAGCGGCTCTACCTGCACGAGGCGATCCGGGAGACCATGATCGAGCGCATCGAGGCTGGGATCGGCGATGTCCGCACTGGCGACCCCGCCGATGCCGCGACCGTGATGGGCACTGTCATCGACGAGCCGGCCGCAGCCGAAGTCGAAAGACGGGTGAAGCTCGCCGTCGCGCAGGGGGCCAGGATCGTCGCGGGAGGCCGGCGCCGGGGCACCATTTTCGCGCCGACCCTGCTCGACGAGGTGCCGGCCGAAGCCGAGCTCGTCCGTACCGAGACCTTCGGGCCGGTCCTGGCGGTCCGCCGCTTCAGCGATCCGCAGCAGGTGATTGGCGAAGTCAGCGACAGTCCCTACGGGCTGCAGGCCGGCGTCTTCACCAATGACCACGCTTTGATCAAACGCTTCTCCCGCGAACTGCGCGTCGGCGGCGTGATGATCAACGAAGGACCTGATTTCCGCGCCGAGAACGTGCCCTTCGGCGGCATCAAGTCCAGCGGGCTCGGCCGCGAGGGCATCCACATGACCTTGCGCGAGATGAGCGAGACCAAGGTCGTCATCGACTGATTGAGATGGAAGAGAAAGCCATGATTGATTCAGAGCTTCGCCGGCGCCTGTCCGGCGTCTTCACCGCCCTTGTCACGCCGTTTCGCAATGGCGCGATTGATGTCCCGGCCTTCGAAGGGCTGATTGCGACCCAGCTCGCGGCTGGCGTGTCCGGTCTCGTGCCGGTCGGCACGACCGGCGAGGCGGCGACGCTGTCCGAGGCGGAGGCGGAGGAGGTCATCCGCATCGCCGTCGCCAAGGCAAAGGGCCGTGCCTTCGTCATGGCTGGCACCGGCTCGAATGCGACGAACCTCGCCGTCAGCAAGGCAAAGCGCGCCCGGGCTCTCGGCGTCGACGGCATCCTCGTCGTCACGCCCTATTACAACAAGCCGTCGCAGGACGGTCTGTTCGCGCATTTCGCGGCGGTCGCCGATGCGGTCGACATCCCGATCATGCTCTACAGCGTGCCGGGGCGGACCGGCGTCGAGATCGCCCCGGCGACGGCCGCAAGGCTGGCGCAGGCCTACCCCCACATCGTCGGGATCAAGGAAGCCGGCGGCAAGACCGAGCGGATCACCGAGCTGCGGCGGGCGCTCGGCGAGGATTTCGTCATCCACTCCGGCGATGATGGCCTGACCCTGCCGTTCCTGGCGGTAGGTGCCGATGGCGTGACCAGTGTCGCGTCCAACCTGTTGCCGCGCGAGATCGTCGCGCTGTGCCGGGCCTGGGCGAAGGGCGATGCGCGCGAGGCGCGCCGCATCCATCAGGGCCTGTTCGACGTGATCGGCCACCTCTTCATCGAGAGCAATCCGGTGCCGGTCAAGACGGCCCTGGCCCGTAGCGGCGCGATCTCGGCCGAGGTGCGCGCACCGCTGGCGCCGCTGCGGCCGGAGAGCCTGAAGGCGTTGGAGGCCAGCCTGGCGGCCTTCGAAATCTCTGGGAACCTATAAGAAAACCGGTAGGCCAGAGACCTACTCTCGCATTGTTTGCGGAGGTGCCTTGCTTAGGCTCCTCGCAACCCGGGTCACCGGGGCAAGACCAAAAACCATCGCCAAGGGAACGGAGGACATCTGTCGTGAAGAAGATCATCAGTGCGCTTTTTGCTGCCAGCCTGGGCTTGGCGGCGTTTCAGTCGCCGGTCCAGGCGCAGGACAGCATCGAAGCGGTGCGCTCGCGCGGCGTGCTTCGCATCCCGGGCATCATCAATGAGGACCCGTATTTCAACAAGGATCCGCGGACCGGCGAATGGCGCGGCTTTGCCATCGAGATGGCGCGCGATATCGCCACCACGCTCGGCGTCAAGCTGGAAGTGGTCGAGTCGAGCTGGCCGAACTCGATCCTCGACGTGCAGAGCGGCAAGGTCGACCTCGCCCTCGGCGTGACAGCGACGCCGCAGCGCGCCATGTCCGTCGCCTTCTCGGCGCCGACCTATTTCAACAGCTTCGTCATCGTCTCGCCGAAGCCCGAGCTCTCGAAGCTGAGCTGGGCCGAGCTCAACGATCCCAAATACACCTTCGCGGTCGATCTCGGCTCGTCGCAGGACCTGATCGCCCAGCAATACCTGCCCAAGGCCAAGATGCTGCGCTTCAAGTCGCGCGACGAGGCGATCGTCGCCGTCGTCACCGGCAAGGCCGATGGCCTCGTCAACACCATGCTGAACGGGCTGGTGATGAGCAAGAAGGCCAATGGCATCGGTAAGGTGATGGTCCCGAGCCCGGTTCTCTCGACGCCTTCGGTCGTCGCCCTGAACTGGAAGGGCGACGAGAAGTGGCGCGCCTTCATCTCCGCCTGGGCGGAATACAACCGCCGCATCGGCAACAACCAGACCTGGATCGTCAAGAGCCTGGCGCCGTTCGGCATCACGCTCGACGATATGCCGGAAGGTTTCGGCTTCGGTGGTTGAAGCATAGAGCGGCCCGCAAGGGCCGCTTTCATGGAAGGCTAGCACGACATGTACACTTGGAGCTTCGCCCCGATCATCCAGGCCAGCGATCTCTTCCTGTGGGGGGCGTGGATCACGGTCCTCTACACGGCGGGCTCGATCGCGATCGGCCTGGTCCTCGGCCTTGCGGTCTGCTTTGCGAGGCTCTCGGGCATCGGGCCGCTGAACTGGTTCGCACAGGGCTTCCAGGAGCTGTTCCGCTGCACGCCGCTGCTCGTCCAGCTGCTCTGGATCTATTACGCGCTGCCGCTGCTGCTCGGCTTCGACATGCCCAACTGGGCGGCGGCGCTGATGACGCTCTCGCTCTATGCGGCGGCGTTCTATGCCGAGGTCTTCCGCGGCGGCATCGTCTCGATCGACAAGGGCCAGTTCGAGGCGGGCGCGGCGATCGGCATGTCGGGCTGGCAGGTCATGCGGCGCATCGTCCTGCCGCAGGCCATCCGCCGGATGATGCCGGCCTTCATCAACCAGTCGGTCACGCAGTTCAAGAACACCTCGCTGATCTCGGTGATCTCGGTGGCGGACCTGACCTACATGGCCAGCATCGTCAACGGGCAGACCTATCGACCGCTGGAGTCCTACACGATCGTCGCGATCCTCTACTTCGTCATCCTCTTCCCGATGATGAAGTTCGCCGATTTCATCGAGCGCCGCATGCGCCACGGCCACTGAGCGAGAGCGCCCCATGACACCCGTTTCTTCGCCGACCCCTTCCGACATCGTCCTCGAGGCGCGCGGCATCACCAAGTGCTTCGGCGCGCTGACGGTGCTCCACGGCATCGATCTGGCGCTCAAGGCAGGCGAGGTCGTCTCGATCATCGGCCCGTCGGGTTCGGGCAAGTCGACCTTCATCCGCTGCATGAACATGCTGGAGACGCCGGATGCCGGCGAGATCATCTTCCGCAACCGCCGCGTCGGCACAAAGCACCGCGCCATTGGCGATCTGCTCGGGCAGGGCGAATTGCGCCGCCATGTCGGCATGGTGTTCCAGCACTTCAACCTGTTCCCGCATATGAGCGTGCTGGAGAACGTCATCGAAGGTCCGATCGTCGTGCAGCGCAAGTCGCGCAGCGAAGCGGTCGAGATCGCGATGGACTACATCACCAAGGTCGGCCTCGCCGAGAAGCGCGATGCCCGGCCGGACCAGCTCTCCGGCGGCCAGAAGCAGCGCGTCGCCATCGCCCGGGCGCTCGCCATGCAGCCGGACGCGTTGCTGCTCGACGAGGTCACCAGCGCGCTCGACCCCGAGCTCGTTGGCGAAGTGCTGGGTGTGGTGCGCGACCTCGCCAACCAGGGCATGACCATGGTCATCGTCACGCACGAGATCTCGTTCGCCGCGGATGTCTCCGACCGGGTCGTGTTCATGGAGAATGGCCGCATCGTCGCGCAGGGCCTGCCGGAGGCCATCCTGAGACGCCCCGACAATGAGCGCCTCAAGGCGTTCCTCGCGCGCTTCCATGGTTGACCGGGTGCAGCATGGCGGCCGGCCCTTCCGGGTCGTCATCGTCGGTGGCGGCCGGGTCGGCTCGGCGCTCGCCCTGCTGTTGAAGCAGGCCGCGGAGTTCGAGGTCGTGGTCGTCGACCCGACCAAGCCGGCGCGCCTGCGCATGCAGGAGCTCGGCCTGCCGCTGCTCGAAATCGACCCCGGCAACGCCGCGCAGATCGACCGGCTTCTGGCGGAGGCCCAGGCGGTCGTGGCGGCGCTGCCATCCTCGGCGACACCGACGGTTGCCGCGGCAGCGCGCCGTAACGGCGTTCACTATCTCGATCTCGGCGACGACACCGTCGGGCTCGACGCGGTGCGCCAGGAGGCTCGCGCGGCGGCCGGTTGCTTCATCCCGCAATGCGGCATCTCGCCAGGCCTCGTTTCGCAGCTCGTGCTGGACCTGGTCTCCCGGGTCGGTGGGACGCCCGAGGTCGACGTGCGCATCGGCACGCTGCCGCGCCAGCCGGGCAATCGCCTCGGCTACGGGCTGACCTGGGATGTCGACGCCCTGCTGCGTGAGTACACCCAGCCTTCGACGGCGCTGGTCGATGGCCGGCGCGCCAGCCTTGCTGCGCTGAGCGAGCTCGAGCAGCTGCGCCTTGGCGATCGTGACTACGAGGTCTTCGTTTCCGGCAACATCCCGGCGAGCCTGTGCGCGCGGCTGGAGGGGCGGGTCGGTCGGCTGACCTCGCGGACGATCCGCTATCCCGGCCATCTCGACTATATGCGCTTCCTGCTCGACGACCTGAAGCTGCGCAGCCGGGTCGACCTGTTGCGCAACCTGTTCCTCAATGCGCTACCGGAGATCGTCGACGACCGCCTCCTGATCTCTGTCACGGCCGCGTCCTCTGCGGGGGCCGGCGGCGGCGAGGAGCAGTTCACGCGCGAGGTCGTCTCGGCGCCGATCGGCGGCAGGAATGTCAGCGCGATGCGGCGTACCGCGGCCGCCCATGTCGCGGCGGTTCTCGATCTGCTCCGCTGCGGCGTGATCGGCGAGGCCGGCCTGTGCCCGCAGGAGGACATCCCGTTCTCCGAGCTGAGCCGGAACCGCTTCCTGTCCTGGTTCTTCGCGAGCGGGGAAGCTGAGAGCGACCAGACAATCGACAGGAGCATGGCCTCATGAGCGGCCCAGTGATCTCGCAGCAGGCGGGCACCGTCGCCGATCTCGGCATCGGCATCCTGATGCTCGACACGCATTTTCGCCGGTTGCCGGGCGATATCGGCAATGCACGGAGCTGGTCGACGCCCGTCCAGTTCCGCGTCGTGCGCGGTGCCGACCCGGCCGCGATCGTGCACGGGCAGCCCGGCGATTTCCTGCAGCCCTTCATCGCCGCGGCGCTCGACCTCGTCGCCTGCGGCGCGCGCGGCATCACCACGAGCTGCGGCTTCCTGGCGCTGCTGCAGAAGGAGCTGGCCGCGGCGCTGCCGGTGCCGGTCGCGACCAGCAGCCTGCTGCAGGCGCCGTTGATCGAAGCGATGCTGCCGGCCGGCCAGCAGGTCGGCATCCTGACCTTCGCGCCCGAAGCCTTGAGCGCACGCCATCTCGCCGCCGTCGGCGTGCGGCTGGACACGCCGATCGAGGGGCTCGCTCCCGACAGTCTCTTCCGGCGGGTCTATGGTGCGCAGGGCGGCGTGTCCGATTTCGCCGCTCTCGAGCAGGAGGCGGTTGCTGCTGCTCGGATGCTGGTCGAGAAGCACCCGAATATCGGCGCGATCCTGTGCGAATGCACCAATCTGCCGCCGCATTCGGCCGCCATCGCCAGGGCGACCGGCCGCCCGGTCTTCGACATCATCGGCTTCGTCGACTGGTTCGCCCGCAGTCTGATGCCGCCTTCCTATCCCAGGGACTGAAGGCTCGCTTCGCGGGCAGGCAGGCGACACCGACCCGCGCAGCCTTTAGCCCGAGCCCACCGCCTTGGCGGGGTCGGTCGGCGGGATCGGCGGATAGTGCAGGCCGCGCTGCCCGGAAAGGCCGCGGTTCGGCGCCATCGCCAGCTCTGGCTCGGCCATCCCGACCAGCTCGCCATCGCGGACCCAGGCCTCGTCGCCGCCATAGAGCCTTGCCGCCAGGGCCTCGCTCAGACGTGCCCTGACCTCGGCATGACCGGGGTCGCCGGCGAGGTCGCTCATTTCCTGCGGATCGTTGTCGAGGTCGAAGAGCTGGAAATGGTTCCCGGCGGGATACCAGATCAGCTTGTAGCGGCCGTCATGCACCATCCGGGTCGCCTTGGCGCCATCGAGCGATTCTCCGTAGAGGATGTCGCGGCGCTGCTCGCCGACCATGGAGTGCCCCTCGCAGCTTGCCGGAACTGGCAGCCCGCAGAGATCGAGCAGGGTCGGCATGATGTCCTGCAGGCCGACGAGGCGGCCATCGGTGACGCCGGTCCCGACGCGGTTGTCGCCGGTCGCGCCGGCCAGCAGCATCGGCACGCCCGCTGACGCCTCATACATCAGCCGCTTGGCGTAGAGGCCGTTGTCGCCGAGCATGTCGCCATGATCGCCGCAGATCAGGATGATCGTGTCGTCGAGCAGGCCTTCCTCGCGCAGCGTGCCGATCAGGATCCGCAGCTGGTGGTCGATATGGGTGCACAGCGCATAGACCGCGCGGCGCATATCGGCGAGCTGCGCCGGCGGAAGCTGTTCCCAGTAGTGATGGGCGACGCGCACGGCGTAGGGCAGGGCCTCCGGGTCCTTGGCCCAGTCGGCCATCAGCGGCATGTCGATCTCGCGCGCCCGGTAGCGCTCGAAATAGCTCGCCAGCGGCACGATCGGCGGATGCGGATGGGTGTAGGAGACATGCCAGAAGCCGGGCCTGGTCGGGTCGCGCCGCTTGATCGTGCGCGCTGCCGCAAAGGTGATCCAGTTGGTGACGTGCAGTTCCTCCGGCAGGTGCCAGGTCCGCCAGCTGTATTCATTGTTGCTCATGCCGTGCATGAACTGCTGGCCCGGCTGGCCCCGGTCGGTGAGGAACAGTTCGTAGTCGTCCATGCCGCCGAGATGGCCGCGGCCCTCCTCGGCGAGCAGCACCTCCTCGAAGCCGATCCGGTCGCGCTGCGGATAGACATGGAGCTTGCCGATAGCCGCGGTCTGGTAGCCCGCGTCGCGGAAGCTGCGCGCCAGGGTCGGAAGTTGCTCCGGCATCGGCAGGGCCGGCTGGAAGACCCGGTCGCCATGGCGGCGCGGGCTCGTCCCGGTCATCATCGAGCGCCGGGCCGGGATGCAGATCGGGCATTCGGCATAGGCGTTGGTGAAGCGCGTCCCGGTGCGGGCGATCTGGTCGAGCGTCGGCGTCTCCACCGTCGGATGGCCGGCGATGCCGAGCAGGCGCGCCGGCCATTGATCGACCGTGACGAACAGGACATGGCGGTTTCCGGCAGGCATGGACCCAGCCTCCGCCGCCGGATTGCCGTCACGATTGCCGGAGACGCGCTGCATGGCTGTGCTCAGTTCGGCTTGGCGCCGGAGATGCGGACGAGTTCCGCGATCTTGCCGGCCTCGGCCTTGATGAAGTCGCCGAAAGCGGCGGAGGTGCCGCCGACCAGCTCGATGTTGAGCGCCGCCATCCGCTCGCGGACCGTCGGATCGGCGATGATCTTGTTCAGCTCGGCATTCAGCCGCTCGACCACGGCCGGTGATGTGCCAGCCGGGACGAAGACCCCGTGCCAGGAGGCGAATTCATAGCCGGGGACGCCGGCCTCCGCGACGGTCGGCACGTCCGGCATGGCGGCCGAACGCTTCGCTCCGGTCACGGCGAGCGCGCGCAGGGTGCCCTCGCGCGCCATCGGAACCGCCGTTCCGTCGATCATCGCGGTGACATGGCCGGCGATGACGTCGTTGATCGCCGGCGCCGAGCCGCGATAGGGCACATGCGTCGCCTTGATGCCGGTCTTTTCCTTCAGCAGCTCGAAGGCGAGCTGCTGCGGCGTGCCGACGCCGGCCGAGGCGTAGGTGACCTTCTCCGGATTGGCCTTGGCATCGGCGATCAGCGCCGCCAGGTCCTTGGCCGGGTTCTTCGGATTGATCACCAGCAGCAGCGAGACCGAGGTCAGGCGCATCACCGGGGCGAAATCCTCGAGCGGACGGTAGGGCAGCTTGTCCTGCAGGGCCGGGGTGATCGCATGGGTCGCGATGTCGCCGATCAGCAGGGTGTGGCCGTCGGGCTCCGAGCGCGCCGCATCGGTCGCGCCGATGGCGCCCGCCGCGCCGGGCTTGTTGTCGATGATGATCGGCTGGCCGAGCGCTTCGCTCAGCTTCGGCCCGATCAGGCGGCCGAGCAGGTCGACATTGCCGCCGGCCGGGTAGGGCACGACGATCCGCATGGTTTTGCTCGGCCAGGCTGTCTGCGCCGTGGCCGGGGCCGAGAACAGGGCGGGCGTAACTGCAAGAACCGCCGAAAGGCACATTAGGCGGGGCAACCCGCGCTTGTGTGTCACGCTCGTCATTCGGAAAACCTCCCGCCCGCGGCGTCTCTGGTCGCGCCGACATCAGCTCGGAAACTGGGTCAATCGAAACCCATCGAGAAATTAGTTTTGCTTATTAGTCGTCAGCCTTAGACTCGGCCGATGGATCAGAGATTGCTCAGCTTTTTCGTCACCTTGGCCGAGGAACTGCATTTCGTGCGGGCGGCGGCGCGTCTCGGCGTCACCCAGCCGGCGCTCAGCCAGCAGATCGCCAAGCTCGAAGAGGCGCTGGCGGTGAAGCTGTTCGAGCGCACCAAGCGCCGGGTCTCGCTGACCGATGCCGGCCGCAATTTTCAGAGCGACGCGCTCGCGATCCTGCGCCAGCTCGATCTGGCGGTGGCCGGGGCGAGGCGTGCCGCGCAGGGCCAGATCGGCCGTTTGACCATCGGCTTCGTCGAGGCCTGCCCGTTCAGCATCCTGCCGGCGCTGGTGTCGAGGCTCAGCCGGGAGCTGCCCGAGGTCTCGCTGATCCTCCAGGAGATGGTCACCAAGGACCAGATCGAGGCGCTGCGCTCCGGCCGGATCGATGTCGGTTTGCTCCGCCCGATGTTCAACGAGCCCGGCTTGGCGACGCTGCCCTTGTTCCGCGAGAACTATGTCGTGGCGCTGCCGGCCGGGCATCGCCTGACGCAAGTGGCGGCGGTGCCGCTGACCGCTTTGCGCGACGAGCGCTTCATCATGACCCCGGCAAGCAAGCGCCGCTATGTCGAAAGCCGCTTCCGCGCCGCCTTCCGCCGCGCCGGCTTCGAGCCGCAGGTCGCGCAGGAGGTCCAGCAGCTTCACACCATGATCGGCCTGGTCAGCGGCGGCATCGGCGTGGCGCTGGTGCCGCAATCGGTGTCGCGCCTCAACCTGGAGAACGTGGTCTACCGGCCCCTGAAAGGGCTGGACTCGACGGTTTCCGAGCTCGTCGCCGCCTGGCCGCTCGACCGCGAGACGCCGGTGCTCAGGCGTTTCATCGCGATCGCGCGCTCCGTCGCCGTCGGCGAGAGCTAGCGCGAATGGGCCTATGACGGCACTTCGCATCTCGGTAAGCTCGACCAGCCGCTCGGCGAGGATCGGACCAGCGGCTGGGTCGTCGTCGATGCGAAGGCGGACTGAGACGGTGTTTCCGCCGGAGCGATACGATGCTGAAAGACGACCTGATCAAGCGCTTCAAGGTCACCGATGGCGAGGGGTTCAAGCTCTCCGACATCGACCCGGACGACACTGGCGGCCTCGACCTCGACAAGGACGGCGCGAAGGAGCTGCTGGCGACCGGGGTCAAGCGTCTCCACGGCCTGCAGGAGCGCCTCTATGCCGAGGGGCGCTGGGCCGTGCTCATCGTGCTGCAGGCGATGGACGCCGCCGGCAAGGACGGCACGATCGAACATGTGATGTCGGGCATCAATCCGCAGGGTTGCGAGGTGACCTCGTTCAAGGCGCCGAGCACGGTCGAGCTGCGCCATGATTTCCTCTGGCGCACGACCTGCGCCCTGCCGCAGCGTGGCCATATCGGCATCTTCAACCGCTCCTATTATGAGGAGGTGCTGGTCGCGCGCGTCCATGAAGAGGTCCTGGAGAAACAGAACCTTCCGCCAGAGCTGGTCAAGGACGACATCTGGAACGAGCGCTTCGACAGCATCCGCGATTTCGAGCGCCATCTGGCGCGCAACGGCGTCGTCGTCCTGAAGTTCTTTCTCCATCTTTCGAAGGGCGAGCAGCGCCGCCGCCTGCTCGAGCGCATCGACGAGCCGGACAAGAACTGGAAGTTCGATGCCGGTGATCTGGCCGAGCGCAAGCGCTGGCCGGACTATATGAACGCCTATGAGGAGGCGATCGCCGGCACCGCGACCAAGCATGCGCCGTGGTATGTCGTGCCGGCGGACAACAAATGGTTCAGCCGTCTCGTGGTCGCAGCCGCCATCGCCGAGAAGCTGGAGGAGCTCGATCCGCAGTTTCCCAAGCTCGACGACGCCGCCCGGACGGCGATGCACCGGGCTCGCGCGGAACTGGCCGGCGCGGGGAATGATCCCGACGGCAAGAAACACAAGTCCTGACGGAGGCGGCTCGCGCCGGGTGCGCAGCCGGGCGTTGCCCGGCAAGGCGGGAGGCGTGAAGTCGGCCGCCCCGCTTCCGGCGCGCGCTCCGCAGGCTCGCGACCGGGAGCTGTCGGCATGATCGAGACATCGCGCGGCGCTGCCTCCCTGGCGGGCGGGGCACGGCGGCGTCGCGGGTCGAGAATGTCGGCGATGCGCTGCGAGCGCCCGCGCCATTCGGCGATGATGGCCTGCAGGCCTGCCGTGTCGCGCAGCCGCTGGCGCGCCAGCGCAAGGCCATAGGCCGCCGGCTCGTGAGCCTTGTCCCAGGCGAGGGCGGTTTCGAACGAGGTTTCGGCCGGCACGATCTGGCCGGAATTGTAGGCATACCAGCCGAGCGCGGCCGCCCCGAGCGCGTAGCGCTCGCTGCCGACCGTCTTGGCGATCCGCTCCATCACCGCAGCCTCGAGGCGCGGCGGCGGCTCCTGCGTCAGAAGCGTCGTCACGCTGTCGAGATAGGCCTTGCGATTGGGCTGGTCGGCCTGCAGCCATTGCGAGCCGAGGGCCTCGGCTTCCTGGTGCTTTGCGCTTGCCGCGAGCGCCAGAACCGCGCCTTCGGCAGCATGGTCGGCATGATCCCGCGCCGGGGCTAGTCGTCGACGTGGTCGTGGCCGCCGATGCGCCCCGGTCTCCAATACCCTTCCGAAGCGATCGCCGACTTCGGCATCCCTGACTGAACGAGGTGATGGCGCCAGGCGCGGACATTGCTGGTCTCGCCCATCAGATAGGCCTGGCCGCGACCGTCCGGCAGTGCCAGCGCCTGCAGGCGCTCCAGCACCAGCCCGTTCGGGCCGGCTGCGAGGCCGTCGCGCGCAAGCCACTGGCAGGCCAGCGTGGCGGCGGTCTCGATCGCGGCCTCGTCCTGCGCCGAGGCGGTTTCGATCAGCGCATGGACGATGGCGCCGGCCGGCATCGTCTCGAGCATGTGCAGCATGGCCGGTAGGCCGGTCTCGTCGATGCAGAACAGGTGCCAGTCGGCGTCCGGGGCGACCACGCTGCGCCCGCGCGGGCCATGCGCCAGCAGGGTGTCGCCGGGCCGGGCCGCTCTCGCCCAGCTTGGCGCCGGCGTCGCGCCGTGCAGCACGAAGTCGATGGCGAGCCGCTTCGCATCCCGATCGAGCCAGCGGATGGTGTAGTCGCGCCGGCCGGTGTCGCCGCCTGGCAGCGGCATGCGCAGGATCAGCGCCTGGCCCGGCCGGTATTCGAGCTGGTCGAGGTTGTCGGCGGTGAAGACGACGCGGCGCAGGCGCGGCGCGACGTCGAAGGCTTCGACGACGGTGAGATGCCATTCGTCGAGAGCAGGGCGAGGCGGTCGGGTCATGTCGGTCATGGCAGCGAGATCCAATAGTTGCCCTCGAGGGGGAAGGGCTGAAAGCGCTCATGCAGCTCGCGCAGCAGCGCCTCGGGGTCGAGATCGGCAAAGAGGGCAGGGTGCAGCCATTTGGCGAAGGCCTGCACCGCCGCAACATTAAAGGGCGAATTGTAGAAATGATGCCAGATGGCGTGGGCGCGGCCGTTGCGCACCGCCTCGAGCTGGGCGATGCCAGAGCGCGCCATCGAGCGCCTGAGGCTGATTTGCGCCGTCTCGGCCGAAACGTCGGCGCCGAGCGCGAGCCAGGGCTTGCTGCCGGCAGAGCCGAGATTGCCGATCGCGGTGCCGATATAGACCTGCGGCGGATGGGCGATCAGCCATTCCAGGCTGACCGTTCCGGCTTCGCCCGGCACCATCGCCTCGGCGATATTGACGCCGCCGGCGGCGGTGACGAAGCGCCCCATCATGCCGCGCGTCATCGTCTCGCAGCAGCTCGCATCGATCCCGACGCGGCTTTCGACGAAGACGCGGGCGGGAGCGGGCTTGGCTCGCGCCAGCCGCTCCTCGACCTCAGCCAGCGCCGCGCGCCACGCCGCGACGAACTCAGCTGCCTCGCGCTCGCGGCCGAGCACCTGGCCGAGCAACTCCATCGACTTCGGCGTATTGACCAGTGGGTCGCTGCGGAAATCGATGAAGACGATCGCCGTGCCGGTCGCCTCCAGCGCCTTGATCACCTCTCCCGAGCGGGTGTCGGGGCCGTGGCCGCCGATGCCGAAGATCGCGACCTGAGGGCGCAGCGCGATCGCTTTCTCCAGGCTGAAGCTCTCCTGCGAGGCGCGGCCGATCCGGCCAATCTCCGCGATCTTCGGGAAACGGGCGCGGTAGCGGGCATAGCTCGCCGCATCGACGGCCTCGTAGTCCCCCATCATCCCGACCAGGCGACCCACTGGATCCTCCCGGTCGAGGATGGCGAGCGCCGGCACATAGCGGCCTTCGCCGATGATGACGCGCTCGACCTTGTCGGGAACCGTCACCGTCCTGCCGGCGAGGTCTGTCACCTCTCTCGCATCCGCCATCGCGGGGGCGAGCAGGAGAGCGAGGCAAAGCAGGACGGTGCGCAGCATGGCGTTTGGCTTCCGGGTCGGCTTTAGAAGTCGACCTGGGCGGAGACCACGTAGGTCCTGGGCGCTCCGACCGCCAGGAAGCCGCGAGCGGCGGATGCCCAATACGTACGATCGAACACGTTCTCGACAGCGGCTCTGAGCACCACGGGCTTGCCCGCCGGTCCAGTGAACGCGTAGCGCAAGCCGAGGTCGAAACGCGTCCAGTCAGGCACCGACTGCGTATTCGCCTGATTGTAGAACATCTTGCTGGTGTAGATCATTCGGCCGGTGACGGTGAGCCCTCGTACCCAGGGAAGATCGTACTCGCCATAGAGGTTGATCGCCGTGGTCGGGATGCCCGGAGCGGTCTTGCCGTCGAACTGGCCGCCGGCCGTGTTGGCGAGCTCGGCGTCCATGAAGGTGACGCCACCGAGCAGCCTGACGCCTTCGAACGGTTCGCCGAACACGGTGAATTCGGCGCCACGGTTGACCTGGAGGCCGCTGACGGAAAAGCGGTTCGTGCCCGGGTCGGTGAAGGCGTTCGGCTGCCTGATCTCGAAGAGCGAGGCCGTGACCGCGACGGTGCCGAAATCGTATTTGACGCCGACCTCCGTCTGCTTGTTCACGACGGGAGCGAAAACCTCGCTGGAGTTGATGGCCGTGGCCGGTGCGCTCGGCCCTTCGGTCAGGCCTTCGATGTAGTTGGCATAGACGGAGAGCTTGTCGGTCGGGCGTACGAGCGCCGCGATCGCAGGGCTGAACCGCCCCTCCTGATATCGCGACGCCAGCGCGCCCTGAGTGGGCACGGGACGCGTGACGTAGCTCTTCACCCCGATGTCCTGATAGCGCCCGCCAACCGTCACCTGGATCCGGTCGCCGGCGACCGAGAGCGTGTCGGCCACCGCAACGCTGCGCAGCATGAGGCTGGTGAAAAGCGGCTGCCGGCTGGAGCGCGGGAAGCCGAACGTATTGACGGAATCACGCGGCAGATGCGTCGGCGCATAGATGTTGGTCTGGAAAGTCGGCAATGCGGGCGGGAAGAAGCCGCGCGAATAGTTCTCGTTGATCGATTGGGACGCGGAGATGTTGACCTGATGGTCGATGAACCCGGTCTGGAATTTCGAGCGCAGGCCGACCTCACCCGAATAGCCCTGCAGTTCCAGCGGCATGATGGCGAGACTGTTGGTAGCGCGGCCATCCAGGTTGGTGATCTGATAGGACGACGACAGGAAGTCCTCACGATAGCGGCTGGCGCCGGCGGCAGCGTAAATCGTCGTGTCGGGCAGGAGGTCGAATTCGACCCGGCCGGCGGCCATGTTGTAGCGGCTGTCGTTGTACTCGAGCGAGCTCGACGTGTTTCTGCGCCCGTTCGGAGCCCGGGGGATGGCGATGTTCGGCGCCGCCGCGTTGAACAGGGATGTTGGCGCCGTGACGTTCTGGGTGGAGTGGGCAAGGTCCAGCGAGGCGCGGAAACGATCGCCGCGATAGTCGAGGCCGAGCGAGGCGTTGCCGACCTCGATGGCGTTCTTGTCGAGCGGCGTGTCACCTTTCCGATAGGAGCCGTTGAAGCGGACGCCCCATTCCTTGGACTCGCCGAAGCGGCGGCCGAGGTCGAGATGCGTCCATAATTGCGCGTCGCTGAGATAGGTCGTGGTGACGCGCGTCAGCGGATCGTCGAAGGCGCGCTTGGGGATGAGGTTGATCGTGCCGCCGATGCGGCTGACCCCGCCATTGAGCAGGGCGGTGGGGCCTTTCAGGATTTCGACGCGCTCGATGCCTTCGACGACGCTGCGTCGCGGGTTGGCGATGTAGGCCAGGCCGTCGAAGGCCGTGTCGAGATTGACCACCGAAAAGCCGCGAATGAAAAATGAATCCCGTTCGCTGAACGGCGGGGCGTCGTTGCGGACGGACGGATCGTTCTGCACCACATCGGCGAGCGACCTTGCCTGCTGGTCCTGGATCAGCTTCGCCGTATAGCCCGTCACGTTGAACGGCGTCGTCAGGACCGACCGGTTTCCGAGGAGACCGACCCGGGTCCCGGTTCCGACCTGGCCACCTGCATAGGGAACCGGAGGCTGCCCGACCGTTCCGGTCGGCGGCGGCAGCCCTGCCGATCGTGGCCCCTCGACGACCACTTCGCCGAGCGCGATTGACCCGGCCGGAGCCGCGCCGACCGCGGCCGCCCTTGGCACGGCCTCGACCGTGATCGAGCGCGCCCCGGTGAAGCGATAGGTCAGGCCGGTGCCGGCGAGCAGGCGCTGCAGGGCCGCCTCCGGCGACAGCGCGCCCGAAACCGCGGCCGCGCGCTTGCCGGCGGCGAGCGAGGACGGCACGAATATCTCGAGCTGGGTCTGGCGTGAAAAGGCGATCAGCGCCGATGACAGTGGCTGCGCCGGAATGGTGATGGTCATGCTGGCGGCCGGGGTCGCCTGGGCCAGCGCAGGGATGGCCTGAAGCGAGGCGAGGGCGGTGCTCGCGAGCAAGGCGGTGACGAGCGTCGACCGCCGGATGTGCCTGCCGGCTCGAGTTGCGTTGTTCATGTCGGCCAAGTCCCCGTCCGCGATCATGCAGAGCGTCGCTACGACGCTCCCCCGCTGGGGAAGACGCTGGCGAGGGGCAAAGTAATTAGGCCGCTATGCGGATTTTTCTCACCAGGCGACGAGTGCGACGAAATAGTCGGTCGCGCGCAGCAGGCGCAGGTCGAGATTGCGGGCGATCGTCTCGAGCGCCGCGTCCGGGCGCTTCGCATCGAAGACGGCGGTGACCCGGCGCTTGCCGAGCTCGCCGCCGAGCAGCTGGACGTGGCCGCGGCGATAGCGGCGAAGCTCGCTCAGCACGGTGTCGAGCGAGGCGTCGTGAAAAGCGATCTGGTCGTGCCGCCAGGCCTGCGCGGCGTCGAGGTCTGCCTTGCGCACCGGAGAGACGCTGCGGCTGTCATAGCTGACCTCCTGGCCGGCCGCGACGCCGACAGCTGCCCCACCGGCGGCGCTGACGGCGACCTTGCTCTCGGTGACCACCACCGAGACCGTCTCGCTCTGGCCGATCTTGACGTCGAAGGCGGTGCCGAGGACCGCGATCTCGCCCTGGCCGGCGCTGACGACGAAGGGTCTGGCCTCGTCCCGGGCGACAGTGAAGAAGGCTTCGCCCGCGACCAGCCTGATGCCGCGCCTGGCGCCGTCGAGATCGACGTCGATGGCGCTGTCCGGCCCGAGCTCGATGCGCGAACCATCGGAAAGAGCGATCGTACGGCGCTCGCCGATTCCGGTTCGGTGGTCGGCGAGAAGGCCGGTCGGCAGCTGGCGCAAGCCGGCCATGACGGCGAGCAGCAGCATCGCGGCGACGGCAAGCTGTCGCCAGATCGGGCGTTTCCTGCGCGGGACGGCGTTTGCGATGATGGCGGGCGCTGCCGCCTTCGGCGCGGCGAGTTGATCGAGCGCACCCCAGACGGCTTCGAGCTCGCGCCAGGCCAGCTCATGCGCCGGATCGGCCTTGCGCCAGACGGCAAAGGCGGCGCGATCCGCCTCCGAAGCCTGCTCGTCTCGCAACCTGACGAACCAGGCGATGGCGGCATCGTCGATCGTATCGGCCTGGATTGGGGCCATCAGCGGGCCGGTCCGGGCCGCGAGGTTGGTTTTCGCAGACGCATTGCGCGCCAAAACTCCATCTGGCCGCCCCTCGGCCTTGCCCTGCTCTCTAGACGATCTCGTGTGGAAAACTAATTAGTGCCCGGAGAATTTTTCTCCCGCACGCGCTGCCGCAGCAGGCGCATGGCGTTGGCGAGGTGGACCATCACGGTGTTGCGCGAAATGCCGAGGCGCAGCGCGATCTCGGCGTAGCTCAGCTCTTCGAACTTGTGCAGGAGCAGCACCTCGCGGCTGCGCGGCGGCAGGGCGGCAAGTTGCTGCTCCAGGTCCTGGAACCTGTCCTGCTCGACCAGCCGGGCTTCGGCGGACGGAGCAGGATCAGGGATCATCAGCGCGTCCGGCGGCTCGGCCTCGAACAGCAGCCTGGTCCGCTGCTCGCGCCGCCAATGGTCGATCGCGATGGTGTCGGCGGCGCGGCTGAGATAGGCGCTGGCGTCGCGGACATCGGAGCGCGGCGCGCGGAGCAGGCGCAGAAAAAGCTCCTGCACGGCGTCGGCGGCCTGCTGGGCGTTCAGGCCACGGCCGATCAATCGCCGCCGGAGCCTGTCTTGCTCGGTTGCGTAAAGAGCGGCCACGCTGAGCACTTCGTCCGACATGGGTCTCCACAGGCGCCGCGCCCTGCGGTGCCGCGCCCGCTATCGACCGATCGGGAGAATAAAGTCAACAAAAACAGTAGTTTATAGAAAGTCTAATGTGTCGATTCGATGCGCGTCCCCCAAGCTGTGACAGGCGCTGAGGCCAAGGCCAGCAAACGGTTCTGAACTCGGTCACGGATTGCAAATGCCGCGCCTGCCGCGGTTTTGGCCCGCAAGGGAGCGTGCGAATCCGCCTCTTCACACGGTGCCGGTTGACGCTTTCAGTGGCACATGCCTTGCTAACCCGACCGACTATCAAAAAAGAGGCAAAAAGCCTCGCTTTCGGAACAGACGTACCAACGTCAGCAGAGGGGATCAGCGATGGACGAACACAAGCTGCACAAGCTGGTTGAGGGCGTGAAGGATGGCCGGGTTTCGCGGCGCGCCTTCATGCAACGATTGGCGGCCGTCGGCATCACGGCGCCGATAGCGTCACAGATTCTCGCCTGGAACGACGTCGCCATGGCGCAGGCCTCGCTGGCCTACAAGCCGACCAAGGCCGGCGGCGGCGGGCCGCTCAAGATCCTGCTCTGGCAGGCGCCGACGCTGCTCAACCCACATTTCGCCAGCGGCACCAAGGACCAGATCGCCGGCCGCATCTTCTTCGAGCCGCTCGCCGGCTGGGACAAGGAGGGCAACCTGACGCCGCAGCTCGCGGCCGAGGTTCCGACCCGGGCCAATGGGGGGCTCTCCGAGGACGGCAAGGTGGTCACTTGGAAGCTGAAGCAGGGCGTCAAATGGCATGACGGCAAGCCTTTCACCGCCGATGACGTCGTCTTCACCTGGGAATACGCCGCCGACCCGGCCACCGCCGCCTACACCACCGGCTCCTACACCAACATCAAGGTCGAGAAGGTCGACGACCACACCGTCAAGGTGATCTTCAAGGAAGCGACGCCGTTCTGGGCCGATCCCTTCGTCGGTGTCGTCGGCCAGATCCTGCCGAAGCACCATTTCGGCGAATACAAGGGCGCCAAGTCGCGCGAGGCACCGGCCAACCTGAAGCCGGTCGGCACCGGCCCGTACAAGTTCGCCGAGTTCAAGCCGGGCGACATCCTCACCGGCACACGCAACGAGGACTACCACGTCAAGAACCAGCCGCATTTCGACACGATCGAGGTCAAGGGTGGCGGCGATGCGGTCTCGGCGGCCCGTGCCGTGCTGCAGACCGGCGAGTTCGACTATGCCTGGAACCTGCAGGTCGAGGACGAGGTCCTGAAGCGCATGGAGACCGGCGGCCGCGGCAAGGTCAGTGCGGTCGCCTCGGGCGACATCGAATTCATCATCCTCAACACCACCGACCCGTGGACCGAGGTCGACGGCGAGCGTTCCAGCGTCAAGACCAAGCATCCGACCCTGTCCGATCCGAAGGTCCGCCAGGCGTTCAACCTCCTGATCGACCGTGATTCGATCCAGAAGTTCATCTATGGCCGCGGCGGCAGGGCGACGGCGAGCTTCGTCAACGAGCCCAAGCAGTTCAGGTCGCAGAAGCTGAAATACGAGTTCAACGTCGACAAGGCCAACAAGATCCTCGACGACGCCGGCTACAAGCGCGGCGCCGACGGCATCCGCGAGAAGGACGGCAAGAAGCTCAAATACGTCTACCAGACCTCGATCAACGCCCCGCGCCAGAAGACGCAGGCGATCATCAAGCAGGCCTGCCAGAAGGCCGGCATCGACCTTGAGCTGAAGTCGGTGACCGCCTCGGTGTTCTTCTCCTCCGACGTGGCGAACCCCGACACCTACACCAAGCTCTATGTCGACATCGAGATGTACACGACCACCCAGCCGCAGCCCGATCCGGAGCGCTTCCTCAACCAGTTCACCTCCTGGGAGATCGCCAATAAGGAGAACAAATGGCTGGGCCGGAACGTCTCGCGCTATTCCGACCCGGCGGCCGACGAGGCCTACAAGGCCGCACAGAAGGAGCTTGACCCGGCCAAGCGCGCGGCGCTGCTGATCAAGGTCGATGAGATCTTCTGTGAGGCGAATGTGATCCTGCCGCTGCTCTCGCGCACGCGTGTCGCCGCTTCGGTGACCAATCTCGTGCACGATCACAGCGGCTGGGACGTCGACACCTGGAACGTGGCTGCCTGGTATCGCAGCTGATCGCCGACGGATGCCTCGCGGAGTAGCTCCGCGAGGCATCCCGCGATGCCGGCAAGCCGACGCACCGCATCGGTGCGTCGGCAACGGGTCGCCGCCGACGGTCGCGCCCGCATGTCTTCCTCCCGCTAGAGTACCTCATGGTCAGCTACCTGCTTAGGCGACTGCTCATCGCCATTCCAAGTCTGCTCGGCATCAGCGTGATCCTGTTCACGGTGCTCGCTCTGGCGCCTGGTGATCCTTTCTCGGAAATGGCGACCAACCCGAACGTTCCGCCTGAGGTGCGCGAGGCGATCCGCGCCAGCTTCGGCCTGAACGACCCGATCATGGTGCGCTATCTGCGCTGGCTCTCGGCCATGGTGCAGGGCGACTGGGGCTTCTCCTTCGCCAGCCGCATCAATGTCGACCAGCTGATCCTGCAGCGAGTCCCGACCACGCTTTTCGTCGTCGGCTCCTCGCAGATCCTGGCGCTGTGCATCGCGCTGCCGGTCGGCATCTACGCCGCGACGCGGCCCTATTCGGTCTTCGATCAGATCGCCAACACGCTGGCCTTCATCGGCTTCTCGCTGCCGACCTTCTTCACCGGCCTGCTCCTCATCCTGATCTTCTCGGTGACGCTGGACTGGTTCCCCTTCGTCTACCGGTCCGACATCGCAGCGACCGGTTGGCGCTGGTACTGGGAGATGTTCCGGCAGGCGATCATGCCGATCACGGTGCTGGGCATGTTCCAGGCCGCCTCCTACACGCGCTATGTGCGCTCGGCGGTGCTCGACGTGATCCGGCTCGACTACGTCACCACGGCGCGCGCCAAGGGCCTTGGCGAGAAGACCGTGACGCTACGCCATGTCACGCGCAACGCGCTCATCCCGGTCGTGACGCTCGTCGCCCTGCAGATGCCAGCCGTCTTCGGCGGCGCGATCGTCACCGAGCAGATCTTCCGCATTCCGGGGATCGGCTCGCTGCTGATCGACGCCATCCTCGCCAACGACACGCCGGTGATCATGGCGGTCACCTTCGTCTTCGCCTGCCTCGTCATCCTCTTCAATCTGATAGCGGACATGCTTTATGGCTGGCTCGACCCTCGCATCTCCTTCCGCTGAGCCGGTGCCGGCCGCGGCCGGCCGGCCCGTCGCGCTCTCGCCAGGTCGCGAGACCTGGCGCCGCTTTCGGCGCCACCGCCTCGCCATGGTCAGCGCGGTCGTGCTCGGCCTGCTGATTCTCAGCGTGGTCGTCGGCCCGTGGATCTGGGCGGTGCCGATCAACGAGATCGATTTCTCGGCGCAGCTGCAGGGGCCGTCCTGGGCCCATCCGCTGGGCACCGACGATCTCGGCCAGGATCTGCTCGCCCGCATGATGTATGGCGGGCGCATCTCGCTTGCCGTCGGCCTCGCCGCCATGGTGGTGGCGACGCTCGTCGGCGTGGTGGTCGGCGCACTCGCCGGCATGTCGCGCCGCGGGCTCGACCCATTCCTGATGTGGCTGACCGACCTCTTCCTGTCGCTGCCGCAACTGCCGCTGCTGCTGCTGGTCATCTATCTCTTCCGCGAGCAGCTCAAGGCGGTGTTCGGCGTCGAAGGCGGCGTCTTCATCCTGATCGTCGTCGTCATCGGCGGCCTGCGCTGGATGCCGGTGGCGCGACTGGTCAGAGCCCAGTTCTTCTCGCTGCGCGAGAAGGAGTTCGTCGAGGCGGCACGGGCGCAGGGCGCGACGAAGACGCGTCAGATGGTCGTCCACATCCTGCCGAACGCGATCGGCCCGGTCATCGTCGCCGCGACGATCGAGGTCTCCTCGGCGATCATCGCGGAATCGACGCTCTCCTTCCTCGGTCTCGGTTTCCCGCCTGACATTCCGACCTGGGGGCGCCTGCTTTTCGACGCGAAGGACCATCTCGACGTGGCGCCGCACTGGGCGCTGTTCCCCGGCGCTGCGATCTTCCTGACCGTGCTCTCGATCAACTTCATCGGCGATGGCCTGCGCGATGCCCTCGACCCCCGCCGCGTCATCTGAAGCCGTCCGGAAGGCGACATCATGAGTTCTCCGATTCTCTCCGTTTCGAACCTGACGACGTCGTTTCGGGTCGAAGGATCATGGCGCTCCGTGGTCCGGGGCGTGTCCTTCGAGATCGCGCCGAAGGAGACCGTGGCGTTGGTCGGCGAGTCCGGTTCGGGCAAGAGCGTCAGCGCGCTCTCGATCATGCGGCTGACGCCGCAGGGCTCGAGCCGGATCGAGGGCAGCGTCAAGCTCAGCGGCAGGGAACTCCTGACGCTGCCGGAAGCGCAGATGCGCCAGGTCCGCGGCAACGAGATCGCGATGATCTTCCAGGAGCCGATGACCTCGCTCAATCCGGTCCTGACCATCGGCTTCCAGATCGCCGAAGCGCTGATGCTGCATCGCGGCTTGTCGCGCTCGGCTGCCGAGGCGGAGGTGGTCAGGCTTCTGGAGAAGGTGCGCATCCCGGCGGCCAAGGCGCGTTTCCACGACTATCCGCATCGCTTTTCCGGCGGCATGCGCCAGCGCGTGATGATCGCCATGGCGCTGGCATGTAGGCCGAAGCTGCTGATCGCCGACGAGCCGACGACCGCCCTCGACGTCACGATTCAGGCCCAGATCCTCGAGCTGATCAAGCTCCTGCAGGACGAGGAGGGCATGTCCGTCCTGTTCATCACCCACGATATGGGGGTGGTCGCCGAAATCGCCGACCGCACGGTGGTGATGTACAATGGCGAGCAGGTCGAGACCGGCGCGACCGGGGACATCTTCGCCAATCCGCAAAAGCCCTACACCAAGTCGCTGCTTTCGGCGGTGCCGCGGCTGGGCTCGATGGAGGGACGCAGGCGGCCGATGCGCTTTCCCGTGGTCGACCGCAAGACCGGCCTCTCGGACGTGCCGACCGAGACGGCCGATACCGTCGCGGCGAGCGAGCGGCCGGTACTCGAGGTCGCCAATCTGACGACGCGTTTCGACATTCGCTCCGGACTGCTCGGCGGTGTCAGCGGCCGGGTGCACGCGGTCGAGAACGTCTCGTTCAGCCTGCTGTCGGGCGAGACGCTGGCGCTGGTCGGCGAGTCCGGCTGCGGTAAGTCGACGACCGGGCGCTCGGTGATGCGACTGATCGAGCCGCTCTCGGGTTCGGTGCTGCTCGATGGCGAGGATGTGCTGAAGCTCGACCAGAAGACGCTGCGCGAGTGTCGGGTACGCATGCAGATGATCTTCCAGGACCCGTTCGCGAGCCTGAACCCGCGCATGACGGTCGGCACGGCCGTCGCCGAACCGCTGCTGATCAACAAGCTCGCCAATCGCAGCGAGGCGCAGGAGAGGGTGGCGGATCTGCTCGAGCGCGTCGGGCTTTTGCCGGAGATGGCGAACCGCTTCCCGCACGAATTCTCCGGCGGACAGCGTCAGCGCATCGCGATCGCGCGGGCGCTTGCGGTCGAGCCGCGGCTGGTCGTCGCCGACGAGGCGGTCTCGGCGCTCGACGTCTCGGTCAAGGCCCAGGTGATCAACCTGATGCTCGAACTGCAGGAGCGGATGCGGCTCGCCTATCTCTTCATCTCGCACGACATGGCGGTGGTCGAGCGGGTCAGCCATCGCGTGGCGGTGATGTATCTCGGCGAGATCGTCGAGATCGGCCCACGCGTGGCGATCTTCGGCAATCCGCAGCACCCCTACACCAGACGGCTTCTGGCCGCCGTCCCGGTCGCCGATCCGGCGCGCCGGCACGAGAAGCGCCCGGTCTCGAACGATGAGATCAGGAGCCCCGTGCGCCCGCCCGACTACGTCCCGCCCGCCCGCCAGTATCGCGAGGTCTCGCCCGGCCACGCGGTCATGATCTGGGGCGAGGAATGGGAGCGGCAGGAAGTAAGAGCGTCGGCAGCATGAGGCGCGCCCGACGCGTGATCCTGTTTCCGCCGATGGCCGGATCCGATGCTAAGACAAAGAGCTAGATCGCCACTTTGCGTCCGGTAGGACGCACGGCGATCTAGACGTAGATCGGGTTCGACCAGGCGATCTTGCCATCTTCCGCCACGACCATGGCCCGGCACCAGCTGCCCGAGAATTTGCCAAGGGGGAAGCGCGCCCGTGTCAGGCCGAAGCCGGTGACTGCTTCGCTCTTTGAGGCACGGCCCACGACGATGATATGCGATGCGGGCGAGCAGGCGATCTCGATCTGGCCGTCGCCGAGCGCGATCATCTCGATCGATGGGCCCTGGGTCGAATAATAGTGGCCGGCCTTCAGGGCTTCGACGAGCGCGGCGGGCTCGTTGCGTTCGGCCTTGACCATCACCCAGCCGCCGAAGGCGTCCCGGTTCTCGTCACCCTCGACGAGCCAGTGCGCATCGTCGCAGGCCAGCGCATTGATGCGCCGGCCGCCGCTCAGGAGCATGTCGAGATAATAGGCGCCGCCACCGCGAGCCTGCCGCACCTGGCTGGTGTGATTATAGACCTCCACCGCATGGGCGCCCGGAATGCTGGCGGCGTCGTCTGCGGTCAGCCCGTACCATTCGGGATGCGGGATCGCGACGAAGGCACCGGCGTCGAGGCAGCGCTGAGCGATCTGGGGACCGGTTTCGCCCTCCCGGTTGGCGGGAAAGTCCAGCGGCAGGCCGACGGCGAGAATGTGCCATTGCTCTCCGGCCGCAGTCGCCGGCGCATGGCACTCCGCGCCGAGGATCGTGCAGAAGCTGTCGGTCCGATAGGCCGTCGTGTCGGTGACCGGATAGCGGTACCGCTCCATGAAGTGGTCGGAGAGGCAGAGGAAGTCATAGCCGCGTTCGCGATAGCGCGCGCAAACCTCCTGCGGGTCGAGCTTGCCGTCCGAGCGGTTGGAATGCGTGTGCAGGTTGCCGCGATAGAAGCGGCCGGGGGCGGAGAAGGAGTCAGCGGCCATTGCTCAAATCCTGGGTGCGAGCGGCGTAGGCTTTTCGAGTATCGCCGGCCCGTTACGGATTCGCGAGCATCCTGCCATCGCGGCTCCCGCCCCCGGCGGCGCGAGCCGCCGGCATGCTGGTTCGCGTTTTCAGGCGGTCCATGGGATTGACCATGTCTTGACGTTTGTGAAGCTTTTCATGGCTTCGACGACGCCTTCCTTGTAGCCGAGGCCGGAATCCTTGATGCCGCCGAAGGGCGACATCTCGATGCGGTAG
>JAKFDB010000057.1:0-1658 GCA_036676315.1 Bradyrhizobiaceae bacterium | reverse complement strand
ATAGGAGCGAGGCATGGCTGGAAAGACCAGGACATCGGCGGCGGCCACAGGCAAGACGGCACCGAAGCTGCAACCCGGCGAGGGGGCAGAGCCCGTCCTGCTCTCGGGCGGCAACCCGCAGATCGCCAAGGGCTATGGCGACGCTCCCGTGCAGGCCTATATCGCGGCTATGCCGGGCTGGAAGAGCGAGCTCGGGCGCCGCCTCGATGCGCTGATCGGGCGTACCGTTCCCGGCGTGCGCAAGGCGGTGAAATGGAATTCGCCGCTCTACGGCGTCGAGGAGGGGCACTGGTTCCTCGGCATCCATGTCTTCACCAAATACGTGAAGGTCTCCTTCTTCCGCGGCGCCTCGCTCGCCCCCGTCCCGCCCGGCCCCTCCAAGCAGAAGGAGGTGCGCTATCTCGACATCTACGAGAAGGACGATCTCGACGAGGCCCGGTTCGCCGCCTGGGTGAAGCAGGCGAGCGAGTTGCCGGGCGAGAAGATGTGAGCGCCCGCTCCGGTGCTAGTGAGAACAGCGATGAGGACATCAGCCCGATGAAGAAGGCGAACGACACCACAGACGCAGCTGCGGGAGTCTCCGCCTCCGAACTGATCGATGCGCGGATCGCGGAACTGACCGACTGGCGCGGCGCGACGCTCGCAAGGGTCCGCGCCATCATCCGGCAGGCTGATCCCGAGGTGGTCGAGACCTGGAAATGGCGCGGCGTTCCGGTCTGGGAGCATGCCGGGATCATCTGCACCGGCGAGACCTACAAGGCCTCGGTGAAGCTGACCTTCGCCAAGGGCGCGTCGCTCCCCGATCCGGCCGGCCTGTTCAACGCCAGCCTCGACGGCAATGTCAGGCGCGCCATCGATATCCATGAGGGCGAGGATATCGACGAGGCGGCCCTGACCGCGCTCATTCGCGCCGCCGCGGCGCTGAACGCGGCGGGGAAGAAGAAGGCTTGAGGACGCCCGGACCTGCGGCCCTTATCCCGAAGAGCCTGCCCGAAGTGACCTGTCAGTTTCCAAGAAACCGGGTCGACATTAGCCTCGGTGTCATCCCGGACGGAGCGCAGCGGAGATCCGGGATCCATTCCGGAGCCTTCCCGAAGAGGTTCCGGAATGGGTCCCGGGTCTCCCTGCGGTCGCCCGGGACGACCTGCGCTTCTTCCTGAAAGAAAGCGCGATTGACATCACTGCCTTCATTTTCGGCCAGGCTCCTCAGGATGAGGGCTGTGGCTGGAACGGTTCAGAGGGCCGCCGGCACCCGCGGCCAGTCCGGCCCGTCGCCGCGCAACCGCTCATAGGCCTGCGCCAGCCTGAGCACGCCGAGATCGTCAAAGCGCCTTCCGGTGATCTGCAGGCCGATCGGCAGACCGGTCGCGGTCATCCCGGCATGCACCGAGATCGCCGGCTGGTCCGACATGTTGGCGGCGACGGTGAAGACGATGTGCTCGAAGGGCTGCTCGGGATCGTCGAGCGGCGAGGCCCGTTCGGCCGCGAAGCTCGGCACCGGCGAGACCGGCGAGAGCACGAAATCGAAGGGGGCGCTCGCCTTCAGCGCCGCCTCGCGGATCGCCAGCATCTGGCTCATGCCGCGATAGACCTGCGCGCCCGTCAGCGCCTTGCCGCGCTGCGCCCAGGCGACGATGTAGGGCAGCACCTTGTCCTGC
>JAKFDB010000056.1:0-8370 GCA_036676315.1 Bradyrhizobiaceae bacterium | reverse complement strand
CGCTCAGCGCACGCTTTCCGAGACCTCGACCGTCGTCGGGGCGGCGTTGCTCTTCATGATCTCGGCCGGCTGCCAGATCGTGTGCGTGTCCAGCGGCGTCGAAACCATGTGCTTGAGCTGCTTCTTGAACCGCTCGGAGAGCAGGCGGCTCGACTGGAAGCCGAGGAAATTGCTGTAGCTGCGCTCGCCGCCGTTGAAGACGACGACACGGCCGTCGAGGACGATGATGTCGCCCTTTTTCAGCGTCGGGTCCTTGAGGTACCAGTAGGGATCGCCGGCATATTCCATCGGCACGACGCGGGGAATCGGCGGCTCGTCCTTGCCGGCGGCCGCCCCTGGCTGGTTCGCCTTCGGGCGCTTCGGGCGCACGGTCATGTGCAGCGGCGGGCGCTCCGGCGCCGGTGCCAGGACCGGCCGCGGCGCGATGCCGAAGAGCGTTTCGAGGAAGTTTGCCTGCGCCGGAGCGGCGGCGGCGAGGGAGACCACGGCCAGTGCGGCCACGGCGGCGACACGGTTGAGATTAGCGGACAAGGCGGCGTTTCCCAGCTCTGTGCCGATGGAGATAGCGACCGGGCGCGGCGATCTCAACGGGCAAATCGGGAAGTGCTGAATCGCTTGTTGGCAAGCTCGGCGCGATTGCATGATTCGCATTCCGAACTCGTTGATTCTCGCGCGAATTCCGCGAATTCCGGGCGCTGCATCGGGCCAGCGGCCAGCGCATTGCAGCCATGCGCACACCGCCAGCCTGGTCGCCACGCCCGCCGTCATTGCTGAAACGCTGTTCCAATCGGAAGCGGGCTTTGCAAGCCAGCCGTTGACCCCCCGGCGGAAAGCCGACCATGATAGGGCCGAGCAAGGGGGGAGCAGGCATGCGCGGAGCGTTGGCATACCCGGAAGCGGCGGTTCGTCCGTCACTGGACGGGAAACAAACCGCGACTGCTGTGGCAGCGGGAAGGCGAGGGGGCGCGGCAGGCGCCTGCCTGTTCGTCGCCGCTGTGATGCTCGCCGGCTGCGGCTCGACGAGCGTAGGGCCTTCCAGCGGCGGCGCGGCCGTCGGTGGCGCCTCGACGCCTTCGAGCTTGCCGCGCGAGCGCCTGATCGGGCGCTGGGGCATCGCCTCCTTCCACACCGAGAAGGACCGCAAGCGCACCGAGGCGCAGGCCAAGGCCGGCTGCAGCCAGCCCTATGTCATTTCCAAGGGCCCGAGCGATGGCGTGATGATGCATGTCGCGGACGATCCGAAACCCTATGAATTGCGGCTGAAGGGCGGGCCGGGCGGCAAGAACTATCTCGGCTTCGAGGCGCCGGCGGGCGATCCGCAGGATCGCGAGATCCTGTCTGCGAGCGACAGCATGTTGACGATGCGCTTCGTCGATCCCGACGCGAACCGCCGCTACGGCACCTTCATCTACGCGCGCTGCGGCGCCTGAGATCAACGAGGCGAGAGCGCGCATGGACAATCCCGGCAAGAGACGGAACCTCGGCGGCCTGAGTTTCGCGGCGCTTCTGCTGGCGCTGGCCTGGCCGGCAGCGGCGCAAGCGCAGGGCAAGGCGCCGGTGCCTCCGGCCGAGACGATGGATATCGGCGACGAGCCGGGCCGGGTCTCGACCGAGGAGGTCACGATCACCGAAGGACCCTATGCGCGGCAGGCGGTGTTCTTCCGCTCGAACGAGGCGCCGGGCACGGTGGTGATCCACAGCGCCGAGCGCTTTCTCTATGTCGTGCAGCCCAACAACCGGGCGCTGCGCTACGGCATCGGCGTCGGCCGCGAGGGCTTCCAGTGGTCCGGCCTCGTCCAGGTCAGCCGCAAGGCGGAATGGCCGGACTGGCGCCCGCCGCCGGACATGCTGCAGCGCCAGCCCTATCTGCCGCGTTTCATGGCAGGCGGGCCGGGTAATCCGATGGGCGCCCGCGCACTCTATCTCGGCTCGACCGTGTTCCGCGTCCATGGCACCAACCAGCCGGAAACCATCGGCCAGTCGATATCCTCGGGCTGCTTCCGGCTCGCCAATGGCGACATCATCGACCTTTATTCGCGCGTTCCGCTCGGGACCAAGGTCGTCGTCCGCCACAAGGCCACGATCTGAACGGCCTGCGGGCCGGACGTCATTCAAAAATCAGGAGATCGGTTCTCATGCCAGGCGCGTTCCGAAATCGACTCCGACCATCGGCTCTCACCGTGCTGTTCGCCGGCCTGGTCGCCCTGCCGGCCACCGCCGGCACGCTCGACAAGGTCAAGCAGCGCGGCAGCCTTGAATGCGGCGTCAGCGAGGGGCTGCGCGGCTTCTCCGAGAAGGATGCGCAGGGGCGCTGGGCCGGCTTCGACGTCGATTTCTGCCGCGCCGTCGCGGCCGCGGTGCTCGGCGATGCCGGCAAGGTCAACTTCACGCCGCTCTCGGCCGGCGAGCGCTTCGAGGCGCTGCGCCAGGGCCGCGTCGACCTGCTTTCGCGCAATTCGACCTGGACCCTCGGCCGCGAGGCCGAGCTCGGCCTCGCCTTCGCCGGCGTGACCTATCACGACGGGCAGGGCTTTCTGGTGGCGCGTGCGCTCGGCGTCGACGGCGCGCTTTCGCTCGACAAGGCAAAGGTCTGCGTCGAGGCGGGAACGACGACGCAGCTCAATCTCGGCGACTTCTTCCGCGCCAACTCGATGAGCTTCGAGGAGAAGGCCTTTCCGAGTGCGGCCGAGGCGCTCGCCGCCTTCCAGTCCGGCCAGTGCAACGTCCTGACCCGCGACCAGTCCGCGCTCTATGCCGAGCGGCTGAAGCTGCCGAAGCCGGGCGAAGCGATCATCCTGCCCGACGTGATCTCGAAGGAGCCGCTCGGCCCGGTGACGCGCAGCGACGATTTTCCCTGGTTCACCGTCGTCAAATGGGTGAATTTCGCCCTGGTCAATGCCGAGGAGCTCGGCGTCTCGACCGCCAATGCCGATGCGGCGATGGCATCCGCCAAGCCCGATGTCCGCCGCCTGACCGGCGCGGAGGGCGGCTTCGGCAAGGCGCTCGGCCTCGACGATGCCTGGGCGATCCGCGCCGTACGCGCCACCGGCAACTATGCCGAGATCTATGAGCGCAACCTCGGCGTCAACTCGCCGCTCGGCATTCCGCGCGGGCTGAACCAGCTCTGGAACATGGGCGGCGTGCTCTACGCCCCGCCGATGCGCTGACGGGCGGCGTACGAATCCAAACGGCGCAGGCATTTCTCGGAACCATCTCGTCATCCCGGACAAGCCGCGTCAGCGGCGCTGCTCCGGGATGCATCGTAAGGCGCCAGCGCTCTACGCTGGATCCCGGCACTCCGCTTCGCTGCGGCCGGGATGACGATGCGGTTCCGCGCGAAATCGGCATGCACTAGGGTGGCCCCAGAGGAAACGCAGCCGGGAGCAGGGCAAAGCATGGCGGTCGCGGAATTCGAGGCGCAGCCCTTCGATGCGGAGGGCGCGCGCACCACGCTGTTCTCCGCCCTGCTCGCCGCCGCCGCCCACCATGGCAAGGCGCGGATCGCGCTCGAGGATCCCGAACGCCAGCCGATCAGCTTCGGGCGGCTGGTGCTGGGCGCACTGGTGCTGGGTCGCAAGCTCGCATCGCTGACGCAGGCCGGCGAGAAGGTCGGCCTGCTGCTGCCGAACATGCAGGGCATGGCCGTCACCCTGTTCGGGCTCTGCGCCTATGGCCGGGTGCCGGCGCTGCTGAACTTCACGGCCGGGGCCAAGAACCTGAAGGCAGCCTGCGAGATCGCGCCGATTTCGACCATCGTCACCTCGCGGCGCTTCATCGACCAGGCCAAGCTCGACGAGGAGCTGGAGGCGATCGGGCAGGGCAGGCGGGTCATCTATCTCGAGGATGTCCGCAAGCAGCTGACCAGCCTCGACAAGGCGCTGGGCGCGCTCGCGGCGCTGGTTCCAGGGCTGGTTCACCGCCGGCATGCAGCCGGGCCGGACGACCCGGCGGTCGTGCTGTTCACCTCCGGCACCGAGGGCAAGCCGAAGGGCGTGGTGTTGAGCCATGCCAACCTGGTCTCCAACGCCCGCCAGATCTTCCAGCTCGCCGCCGGCTTCCTCAGCGAGCGCGACATCGTCATGAACCCGCTGCCGGCCTTCCATTCCTTCGGGCTGACGGCGGGGCTGCTGATGCCGCTGCTGCACGGCATGAAGGTCGTGCTCTATCCGAGCCCGCTGCACTACAAGCAGGTGCCGAAGCTGATCGGCGAGATGGGCTGCACCTTCCTGTTCGCCACCGACACGTTTCTGCAGGGATACGCGCGCGCTGCGGATGAGGGCGACCTGAAGAGCGTGCGCTATGTCGTCGCCGGGGCCGAGCGGGTGAAGCCGGAGACGCGCCGGCTCTGGGAGCCTTACGGCACCACCATCCTCGAGGGCTATGGCTGCACGGA
Source organism: Bradyrhizobiaceae bacterium (assembly GCA_036676315.1). Taxonomy (GTDB): domain Bacteria; phylum Pseudomonadota; class Alphaproteobacteria; order Rhizobiales; family Beijerinckiaceae; genus Allobosea. Next base: position 3,977 of record JAKFDB010000056.1, on the reverse strand, counting down.
GTGTTCGCCGGTGCTCGCCTGCAACACGCCGGTGGCGACGCGCGAGGGCAGCGTCGGGCGGCTCCTGCCCGGCATCGCGGCGAAGCTGGAGCCGGTCGAGGGCATCCATGAGGGCGGCCGGCTGCTGGTCAAGGGGCCGAACGTGATGCTCGGTTATCTCAACGCCGAGAGCCCGGGCAGCGTCGCTCCGCCGGCTGGCGGCTGGCACGATACCGGCGACATCGTTTCGATCGATGACGGGTTCATCACCATCAAGGGCCGGGCCCGGCGCTTCGCCAAGCTCGGCGGCGAGATGGTCTCGCTGGCGGCGGTCGAATCGATGGTCGCGGGCCTGTGGCCGGGCTATAATCACGTCGTTGTCGCCCTGCCGGATGTGCGCAAGGGCGAGCAACTCGTCCTCGTCACCGAAAAGCCGGATGCCGAGAGGAAGGCGCTGCAGGACGAGGCCAGGGCCCAGGGCTTCCCGGAATTGTGGATGCCGAAGGCGCTGCTCGTCACCCGCGTCATCCCGGTGCTCGGCAATGGCAAGATCGACTATGGCGCGACGCGGGAACTGGCGATCACGATGCGGCCGCTGCTGTGACGCCACATTCGCATGATCTGGGAGGGCGCATGCTGCTGTTTCTTCCTGTCGCCATGGTCCGGATGGCCTCGCTGTTCGCCTTCGGTCTCGCGCTTTCGCCGGCCGATCTTGCGGCCCAGGCCGTCGGGCAGACCTATGTGCGCCGCGACGAATGCGTCGAGGCCGGCAAGCTCTCGGCCGAGCAATGCGAGTTCGCCTATCGCAATGCCCGCGCCGAATTCGAGCAGAAGGCGCCGCGCTACGCCTCGCGGGCGCTGTGCGAGCGGGCGCATAAGCGCTGCGGCGCGCAGGTCTCGACGACCGGCGGCTGGGATGCGCTGGCGCGCGGCGGCGGGGCTGCGACCTATGTGCCGCGCTTCGTCGGCATCCGCGTCAGCGGCGAGGGGGCGGCCGGCAAGGCGCTGCCGATCGTCGAGGGCCAGGCGAAGATCGCCTTCACGGCCCGGAAGGTCGCAGCGCTCGACGACAAGGTCGCCGCCCGGCGCGCGGTCATCGGCGGCGGTGATGGCGGGCGCGGCCAGGTGCAGGCGAGCGGCCCCTATGTCCGCCGCGGCGACCGCGACGACACGGTACGCGTGCCGATGGAGCAGAAGAAGATCGGCTCCGATGTCGCGCCCGGGCTCTATGTCGATCCCGACGGCGTCGAATGGTACAAGCCGAGCCGCCGGCGCTGAGGTCGCCCTTGTAGCCGCCCGCGCGGGAGGCTAACCGTGATCCCCGTGCGGACGTGGCGAAACTGGTAGACGCAAGGCACTTAAAATGCCTCGCCAGAGATGGTGTGCGGGTTCGATCCCCGCCGTCCGCACCAGACTTCCTTCAAGTCGTTGATCTACCGGAAGTTGTTGGTTTCCGATGGCTTTTTCTCGCGCCACCGCTACATAGGGCGCTACAAATGGCTGTCTCCATGACCTCCCTCAACCGGGCTCCGAACGGCGACTGGTTCGCTCGCAAGGTGATCCCTGCCGCCGTCCGCGAATCGTACCGTGCAGCTCATGGCGTGAGCGCAGAGGCGCGCTTCCGACGTCCCGCGTCGATGCCGCTGGCTCAGGCCAAGCAGGAGTTCCGCGACTGGGACGCCGAGGTCACGGCGCGCATCGACCGGCTGCGGGCCAAGGCGGCGGGGGAAGGTCTCGTCCTCACTCACCGGCAGGCTCACGGCCTCGCTGGGGATTGGTACGGGTGGTTCATCGCCCGTCACGAGGATGAGCCGGGGACTGCCGAAGACTGGGACTTGCTCGTTGAAGCGCTGGAGAGCGCGTACATGAGGTACGGGGACGAGGTTCCCGACAACCACCCAACCGTGAGGCGCCACGTTCGAGGAGTGCTGTCGGAGCTGGCGCGCATCCCGGTCTTCTTGGCCGAGTGGGACGTGGTGCTGGCTGCCGAGGGCATGAACCGCTTACTTGATACGCTGGAGGTCGAGTTCAAGAGTGCTTGCGGTGCCCTCAGGAGGCGCAGCGGGGGCAACTACAGGCCCGACGAGCGAGTGCAGGGGTTCCCTGAGTTTGCTGTGAAGGCGGCCGTAGGGGCGCCCTCCGCGGGCTTCACCTGCCTGGAGCTGTTCAGGGCCTGGGTCGCTGAGCGCAAGCCGGCACCGGCCACGACCAATCGCTGGCGCAGCGTGTTCTTGGCGCTGGACCGGGAGTTCTCGAAGCGGGACGTAGCGACAGTCACTGAAGCCGAGGCGCGGTCCTGGAGGGACACCCTAGTTACCGACAAGCGATCGGCTCGGGTCGTAAACGGGACGTGGCTGAGGTCGGCAAAGCTGGTCTTCGCCTGGGCTCACGCGGACAAAAAGATCAGCGCGGACCCCTTCGCGGACGTCGCATTGGTAGCCACGAACGCCGCACCGCCGAAGCTGAGGGACCGCGACTTCACTGACCCAGAGTGGCAGACCATTCTGGCTGACACCCTGCAGCCCATGCCGAAGCGGATGGCGGCCCACAATGCAGCCTCACGCCGATGGGTGCCGTGGCTGTGCGCCTATTCGGGGGCGAGAGCGGGCGAGATGACCCAGCTGCGGGCGGAGGACGTGAAGCAGCACAAGGACGGCTTCTGGACCATGAGGATCACGCCTGAAGCCGGCACGGTGAAGGGAGGGCAGGCGAGGGTTGTGCCCATCCACGATCACGTCGTTGAGCAGGGGTTTATCGACTTCGTGACGGCCAAGGGCGGCACTGGGCCGTTGTTCTATGATCCGCAGGGCGGGCGGGTCAGCGCGGCCGTCCGTGACATCGACAATCCCCTGCGAGGGGAGTGGATCAAGGCGCGGGCGAAGCTGGCTGAATGGGTCCGGGACTTGGGTATCAATGACCAGAATATCTCTCCGACGCATGCGTGGCGGCACACGTTCAAGAGGCGAGCGGCACGGGCACAGGTGGACAAGCGCATCCGCTGGGCCATGTGCGGGCATGCGTCGCGGGACGTTGGGGATGCCTATGAGACCCCGTCGATTGAGGACCTCTATGGCGAACTCGTTGCTGGTTTCCCAAGGTACGAGTTGCCGGCAGCATAGCCAGCAGGGCAACTTGTGCGGATAGCGTGAAGGGGCCGCTCATGTATCGCATTGTCGCCATCCTAACGTTGGTCGTCTTCCCCATAGCAGCACCACTGGCCGCTGCGTCCGATATGACATGCAAGGCCAGCACGAGCGTGGGCGGGCCAGCAGCGGCGTCGGAGGTTCCACAGCGGACGGCGGTGAGCGACGTCTTCAGGGTGTCGGCCGGTCGGCTCTTCCACAGCTGGCGTGGTCGCGACGAGTACACTTACGGCCACATCACTGAGGTTGGACCTGGGCGTTACGCGGCGGGGCATATGATGTTCGTGATGGCCGAAGGTGGCGGCCGCAGGGGTTATGTCGTGATTGCGGCCCCCACAGACTGGCGTATCGTCTACGTGGAATGCCGGGCACAGTGATATTGGTCAGCCATGCGTTCTACGGCAAGGCGAGAATGGGCTGGAACTGCATCAATGCTGCCTGCGTCGCACGATGAAAAAACCACGATCACTGAATACTTCCTCTGGCAGTCCCCGGAAGGCACTGTTCACGAACTCCCCGAAGCCGACGACTCCGACCTGCCGACTGCCGTCGCACAGGGCGGAGACCTGGTCGAGGAAGTCACCGTCGTGGCTGGCCAGGATGACGTCGGCATCGCGCGAGAGCAGCGCCTCGGCCGTGCGCTGGATGGCGATGTCGACGACCTTGCCGGCGCCGCTCAGCGGGACCGGCTTGAAGCCGATCGCGATCAGCGCCTGCACGAAGGTCGTCGGCATCTCGGTGCCCGCGGCCAGGAAGAACAGCCCCGTGACCGGTTGGTCGAAGGATCGCTCGCTCCACTCGAGCAGCCGGTCCCAGCGCGGCCGCTCCTCGGGCCGTGGCCGGCGCCCGAGGATC
>JAKFDB010000055.1:0-17142 GCA_036676315.1 Bradyrhizobiaceae bacterium | reverse complement strand
GACTGCGTCAGCGCCCAGGCCATGCCGGTGGCGGTGCCGATGATGAACAGGATCGCCCCCGTCAGCGCCGCGGTCTCCACGAGCATGGGCACCATGCGCCGCCACTGCATCTGGCGGTAGAAGAGGACGCCGCAGACCAGCGCGTAGGCGATGCCCAGCGTGGACACTTCGGTCGCGGTGGCCACGCCTTCGACAACCGCGGCGCGGATCACGAAGGGCAAGGCCACCGCGGGCAGCGCGACGGCGAGGGCGCGAAAAATCTCCGGCAGCGTGGCCTTGCGCACATGCGACAGGTCTTCGTGGCGGTAGCGGAACCAGACCACCACGCACAGCGCCGCCGCCAGCACCAGGCCGGGAAGCATGCCGCCGGTGAAGAGCGCCGCGATCGAGACGCCGGTGACCGAGCCGATGGTGATCAGCACGATCGAGGGCGGGATCGTCTCGGTCTGGGCGCCGGTCGCCGCGAGCAGCGCGACGAGGTCGCCGGGCTTGGCGCCGCGCTTCTTCATCTCGGGGAAGAGCACCGGCGCGATCGCCGCCATGTCGGCGATCTTCGAGCCGGAGATGCCGGAAACCAGATACATCGCGCCGATCAGCACATAGGACAGGCCGCCGCGGACATGGCCGAGCAGCGAGGCGAGGAACTGGATCATGGCCCGCGCCATGCCGGTCATCTCGATCAGCGCGCCCAGGAAGATGAACAGCGGCACGGCGAGCAGGATCAGATGACTCATGCCTTCGTCGAGCCGACCGACCATGACGATCATCGGCGTCGAGGTCGTCAGCGAGAGATAGCCGAAGGTGGCGAGCGCGAAGGAAAACGCGATCGGCACCCCGGAGAAGACGTTCGCCGCGACCACGCCGACGAAGAAGATCACCAAATTGAGCTTGCCGAGCGGCTTCAGCGCCGGGCCGATGAGCCAGAACAGCACGACCAGCGCCAGCGTCAGCCCGAGCGCCACCAGCACCGGCTTGAGCGAGCCGAAGCGCAGCAGCCGGCAGCAGGCGGCAAACAGCATCAGCACGATGCCGGTGGGGATCGCCGCGGCGCGCCAGCTATTGGTGATCTCCAGCGCCGGGGTGACGATGAAGCGCTCTTCCTCGGCATATTCCAGCGCATCCGGCAGGATCAGCAGCAGGAAGGCGATCGCAGCGGTGATCGCCAGCGCCTCGAGCAGCAGCCGCACCTGCGGTGAGACACGCGACACGAGGCCGGTCATGCGCATGTGCTCGCCGCGCCGGAGCGCGACGACGGCGCCGAGCATGGAGAGCCAGAGGAACAGGATCGAGGCCAGCTCGTCCGACCAGACCAGCGGCGCATGGAAGGCGTAGCGGGCGGTGACGCCCGCGCCGAGAATAAAGATCTCGATCACGACGAGCGCAGCCGCGATCGCCTCGACGCCCGAGCCGATGGCCCGGTCGAGCCGGTCGACGAAGCGGGTCAGCCCGTTCGCCGGCACGGCCGGCGCAGGCATGGTGAGCGCGTGCCCGTCCATCATGAGATCCTGTTTCCTGTTCTCGTCGTCATCCCGGGCGACCGCAGGGAGACCCGGGATCCATGCCCGAGCCTATCCGATTGAAATTCCGGCGTGGATGCCGGCTCTACGCGGAGTTTATCCTTGGGCCGACCGAAGGTCGGACCCGAGGGCTCCGGCCGGGATGACCTTGGCCCCGCGGGTTGGCAGGCCCGGCTCAGGCGAGCTTGCCGACCGCGCCTTCCAGCAGACCCCAGGCCTCGGCGCCGAAGCGCTCCTGCCATTCCTTGTAGAAGCCGCCTTCGCGCAGCTTGGTACGGAAGCTGTCCGGGTTGGTCTTGTTGAAGGCAAGCCCCTTCGACTGCAGGTCGGCCTGGACGGTTTCGTTCAGGCTCTTGATGTCGCCGCGCTGGGCGACGCCGGCATCGTTGATCGCGGCGGCGACGATCTTCTGGATGTCGGGCGGCAGGCCGCGCCAGGCGCGGCCATTGGCGATGAACCAGAAGCCGTCCCAGATATGGTTCGAGACCGCGCAGCTCTTCTGCACCTCATAGAGCTTGGCGACCTGGATGATCGGCAACGGGTTCTCCTGCGCATCGACCACCCTGGTCTGCAGCGCCGAATAGACCTCCGAGAACTGCAGGCTGGCCGGCGCCGCGCCGAGCGCCTTGAACATCGAGATCGAGAGCGGCGAGACCGGCACGCGGATCTTCAGCGAGGCCATGTCGGCCGCCTGCTCGATCGGCTTGCCCGAGGTCGTCATCTGGCGAAAGCCGTTATCCCACATCTTCTCGAAGGCATGCAGGTTCAGCTTCTCGATCGCCGCCCGGACATGGCCCCCGACCGGCCCGTCCATCGCCTTCCAGACCTGATCGTAATCGGAGAAGGCGAAGCCGACCGCATTGATCGCCGCAACCGGCACCAGCGTCGCGATCACCAGCGCCGACGGGGTGAAGAAGGTGATGCCGCCATTGCGCACCTGGCTCAGCATGTCGGTGTCGCCACCGAGCTGATTGTTCGGGAAGATCTTGATCTCGACGCGCCCGTTCGTCTCCTTGGCGACGCGCTCGGCCGCCTGCTGGGCGCGGATGTTGAGCGGGTGGCTGAGCGGCAGGTTGTTGCCGTATTTCAGCTCGATCTCGGCAGCGCGCGCGATCATCGGCATGCCGATCAGCGAGGCGGCGGGCGCGGCGGCGAAGGTCCGCAGGACCGTGCGGCGGGTCAGTCTGGTCATGGTCTCCTCCCGGGTTCGCATGATGCGATTTGATTGCTCTTGATTTCTTGCCCTCAGCATAGAAATCGCGTCTGATGGTCATCAAGCTCATTTTCTGATGGTTTTTGATTGAATGGATGCACCGTTTTCGAGCAACCCGGCAGGTCCGGGCGAAGCGGCCAGCGGGCCGCCCCGGCGCCGGCAGATGGCCCGGGTCGAGGATGTCGCCAAGCTGGCCGGTGTCTCGACCGCGACCGTCGACCGGGTGCTGAACCAGCGCCCTGGCGTGCGCGCGGCGACCGTGCAGCGCGTGCTCAAGGCGGCCGGCGAACTCGGCTATGTCATGGAGGGCGCGCTGCCGGCGAGCGCGTTGCGGCCGCTGCGGCTGGCCTTCCTGCTGCCAGCCGGCAGCAACCGCTTCCTCGGCCTGCTCGGCCGCCAGATCGCCACCGCGCAGGACCAGCTTGCCTCCTTCAACATGCGCGCCAGGGTCGAGTACATCGAGAGTTTCAAGCCGGCGCTGCTGGCGCAGCATCTCCGGCAGGCCGGCCGCGATGTCGACGGCATCGCCTTCATGGCGCTGGAACATCCGGCCGTGCGCGAGGCGGTCGACGGCCTGGCCGAGCGCGGCGTGCCGAGCGTGACCCTGATTTCCGACATCGCCAACAGCCGGCGCGTCGCCTATGTCGGCCTCGACAACCGCTCCGCCGGGCGCACGGCGGGCTATCTCGTCGCCCGCTTCATCGGCCGCCGCCCGGCCAAGGTCGCGATGATCGCCGGCAGCCTGAGCTACCGCGCCCATGAGGAGCGCGAGATGGGCTTCCTCCACCTTTTCCAGGAGCTCTATCCGGCGATCGAGGTGGTCGGCCTGCGCGAGGGCCATGACGATGAGGGTCAGAACTATCGCCAGACCCGGACCCTGCTGGCGCAGCATCCCGATCTCGCCGGGATCTACAATATCGGCGGTGGCGCCGAGGGCATCGGCCGGGCGCTGAAGGAGGCCGGGCGCCAGCACGAGGTCGTCTTCGTCGGTCACGGACTGACGCCCGACACCAGGGCCCTGCTGATCGACGGCACCATGGATGCGGTGATCACCCAGCACCCGCAGGCGACGCTGATGAATTGCGTCTCGATCTTCGCCAATCTGCGCGCCGGCAGGTCCGCGACGGAGGGCACCAGCCGGCCCAGCACCGAGATCGTGCTGCGCGAGAACCTGCCCTGAACCGCCCCGTGAGCGCGGCTCAGCGCCCGGTCAGGAACAGGTCGGAGACGAGATAGGCGATAGCCGAGATCACGCCCGCCGCCGGCATCGTCACGATCCAGGCGAAGACGATGCCGCGCGCCACGCTCCAGCGCACCGCCGCCATGCGCCGCGCCGCGCCGACGCCAACGATGGCGCCGGTGATGGTGTGCGTGGTCGAGACGGGAATGCCGAGATAGGTCGCCATGAACAGGGTGATCGCGCCGCCGGTCTCGGCGCAAAAACCCTGCTGCGGCGACAGCCTCGTGATCTTCGAGCCCATGGTGTGGACGATCCGCCAGCCACCGCAGAGTGTGCCCAGCGCCATCGCAGCCTGGCAGGAGATCACTACCCAGAACGGCACCGAGAAGGTGTCGCCCATCAGCCCGTGCGAGAACAGCAGCACGGCGATGATGCCCATGGTCTTCTGCGCGTCATTGGCGCCATGCCCGAGCGAATAGAGCGAGGCGGAGACGAATTGCAGGGCGCGGAAGGTGCTGTCGGCCTTGATCGGCGCCACCTTCAGGAAGGACCAGGAGACGATCAGCACGAGCAGCAGCGCCAGTGCGAAGCCGATCGCCGGCGACATGAAGATCGCGACGAAGGTCTTGCCCAGCCACCACCAGACGATCGACGAGAAGCCGGCCTTGGCGAGTCCGGCGCCGACCAGCCCGCCGATCAGCGCGTGCGACGAGCTCGACGGGATGCCGGCGATCCAGGTCAGCACATTCCAGGCGATGGCACCGGTGAGCGCCCCGAAGATCACCCTGTCGTCGACGATCGCCGCCTGGATGATACCCGAGCCGACGGTCTGCGCGACGTGCAGCCCGAAGAACAGGAAGGCGATGAAATTGAAGAAGGCGGCCCAGAACACCGCCCAATGCGGCGGCAGCACCCGCGTCGAGACGATGGTGGCGATCGAGTTCGCGGCGTCGTGCAGGCCGTTCAGGAAGTCGAACAGCAAGGCGACGGCGATCAGGAAGATCAGGGCGGTGGCGACGCTCGAGAGGTCCACGGGCGCGCGTTCTTCAGAGATGTTCGAGGACGATGCGGCTGACCCGCTTGGCGACATCCTCGAAGCGGTCGACCACCTTTTCGAGATGGTCGTAGATCTCGGCGCCGACGATGAAATCCATCGTGTCGGCCTGCCGATGCGCCCTGAACAGCGCCTTCAGCCCCTGGTCGTGGAGTTCGTCGGAGCGTTCCTCGATGGCGCCGATCTCCTTGGCGAGCGCCCCGATCGCGATCGCATGCTTCTTGATGTCCCGCAGCATCGGCAACAGGACCGCGACGCGCTCCGAGGCCTGCACGATCACGACGCCGAGCTCGGCCATGCCGGGCTCGAAGCGCTCGACCTCATAGAGCGTGATCGCTTTGGCCGTCTTCTTCATCTGGTCGATGGCATCGTCCATCGAGCCGATCAGCTCCTCGATGTCGCCGCGGTCGAACGGCGTGATGAAGCTGCGGCCGGTCTCCAGCATGATCTCGCCGGCGACGTCGTCGGCCAGATCCTCCTGTTTGAAGATCTCGGCGCAGCCGGCCTCGATCGCCATGCGCCCGGAGAGCAGCGCGTCCAGCGCTTTCGCCCCGGCTACCAACGGGACCGTATGCGCCTCGAACAGATCGAAGAATTTGGGTTCTTTCGGAAGCAGCTTCTGGAACCAGCTGAGCACCGCGCACCTCGTCGTGATCGCACGGCCAGCCTCCCCGCCTTCGTCGCGGCAGAACACAAGCCGAATTGCCCGCAGCTTGTGTGACAGTTTCATGACCGCCGCAACCACGTCCTGCGTGGACCCACGGGTTCTTTCGCCTGCCGTCTTGCGTGGCGCGAACGGGCTACCTCGCCGGAGCAGTCCGGACCGGGGCCAAAGCGCCCTCCCTTGCGTCATCTTCATTTGGCAAGCGCTGCGCGGAGGCGCATAGCTAGCGCAGCTGGCGGGGCCTTGAAGGGAGGACTGGCCATGCACGCGGTCGTCAGAACCTATTCCGGCAAGGGTGCGAAGGAGCTTTTCGACCTGCTCGAGAAGCGCAAGGCCGATGTCGAGAGCCTGATGCGAACGGTGACGGGATTTGCGAACTATTCGCTGATCCGCACTGCGGATGGCGGGGTTTCCGTCACGGTCTGCAAGGACAAGGCCGGTACCGATGAAAGCCTCCGGAAGGCGAAGGACTGGATCAAGGAGCACGCGTCGAATACCGGCGTCGGCGCACCTGCCGTCCTCGAAGGCGCAGTCCTCCTGCAAGTGAAGTGAGACCGCGCCAGATAATCGAAGGGCCGCCACCGGCGGCCCTCCCTCCCGCAGCGCAGGGTCGCGGCCGATCTATGCGGCTCGGATTGCCGGCTATATGACGGTTCGATGAGCCGTCGCGCCATTTCTCTCTGGCTTGTCCTTTCCGTCTTGAGCTGGCTCTCCGCCAGCCCGGCGGAGGCGCGCCGCGTCCAGGTCATCACCTCGTTTCCGCCCTCGTTCTTCGAGCCCTTCCGCGCCGCCTTTCGCACCCGTCACCCCGACATCGCCGTCGAGATCGTCCAGCGTAAGACGACGGCCGCGGTCGCCGACATCCACGCGCAGAAGCGTCTCGAAGCCGACCTGTTCTGGGCGTCGGCACCCGATGCCTTCGAGCTTTTGAAGCAGGCCGGCCTGCTGGCGCCACTGCAGCCCCGTTCAACCGGCGCCCCTGAGAGCATCGCCGGCTACCCGGTCAACGACCCGGCCGGCCGCTATCTCGGTTTCGCCATCTCCGGCTACGGACTGGTCTACAATCCGTCCTACCTTGCGGCGCGCGGCCTGCCGGTGCCGCGCAACTGGTCCGACCTCGCAGCGCCCGTCTATGCCGGCCATATCGGCCTGACCTCGCCGGCCCGCTCCGGCACCACACACCTCATGGTCGAGGCGCTCCTGCAATCGCTCGGCTGGGAGCGTGGCTGGGCTCTGTGGTCGGCGATCGGCGGCAATCTCGCGACCATCACCGCTCGCAGCTTTGGCGTCACGGCTGGCGTCGCGCGCAGTCGTTTCGGCATCGGCATCTCGATCGATTTCCTGACCGAGACAGGCTCCGCCGATGGCGAGCCCAACCGTTTCGTGCTGCCGGAAGAGACTTTGTTCGCGCCTGCCAGCATCGCGCGCCTGACGACCTCGCCCAATCCGAAGGAAGCCGAGCTCTTCATCGACTTCGTGCTCTCGCCGGAGGGCCAGAAGCTGTTGCGCGAGCCGAAGATTGGCCGTCTCGCGGTTTCGCCCTCGGCCTACGGTCCGGACGAAACGCCGCCGCACCTGTCGGAGACCGCCGGCCTCTTCAGCAAGACCCGCTTCGATGCAGGCCTCTCGGCCAGCCGCTACGAACTGGTCAACATCATCTTCGACGAGTGGATCACCTTCCGTCGCACCGAGCATGCCAGGCTCTGGCGCAATCTGCAGCTCATGGAGGCTGCGCTTCTCGGCCATCCCGACGAGCAGGCGGCACAGCTTCTGACGCAGGCCCGCGCCTCCCTGACCCGGCCTCCGGTCGCCGCGGCAGAGCTGGAAAAGCCGGAGCGCTTCCGCAACCTCGTGCGCGTGCCCCGCGGCCTGGCCCTGCCCGAAGCGCAGGCGCGCATCGAGGCCGAGATCCGCGCCGCGATCGCCGCCCAGGCCGCGGAGAGCGCCGACACACTGCGGCGGGCGGCCGAGCGGCTCGCCGCCGCAGGCTGGGCCGGCGCCGAAGACGGGCTGGCGGGAGGCCGGCCATGAGAAGCCCCTGGGCCGGCCGGCGTTTCGGCATCGGTGGACGGCTGATCGCGGCCTTCCTCGGCGTCGGCCTCTTCGCCGTCGGCGCCGGCATCGTCGGGGTCATCTCCTATGAGCGGCTGAGCAAGGAGCTCGCCGCCATCGCCCGCGACCATCTGCCGGGCCTCGCCTCGGCAGCAAGGCTCGCCGAAGCCAGCGCGCGCGTGATCTCCGGCATGCCGGAGCTCGCCAATGCCGAACGGCGCGACGGCTATGAGCGCAGCCGGCGCGCGGTCGGTGAGCGGCTGGACGAGCTCGATCGCGTCCTATCGGAACGGAAAGAGGGCGGCTTCGACGTGCCCGCCCTGACCGCGGTGGCGACGGCGATCCGCGGCAACCTCGCGGCGATCGACGCCGTCTCCGAGCGCCGCTTCCCGCTGGCCGAGCGCAATCGCGCGCTCGGCGAGGAGTTGCGCTGGCTCCAGGCCGACCTTCTCGACGAGATCGAGCCGCTGACCGACGACGCCCGCTTCAACATCGAGACGGCGCTGGGGCAGGCGAGCAGCGATGCATCGGCCGCCGGCCGTCCGAACGCCATCCGCGAGGAGACGCGCAAGAGCGAAGCGCTGATGACGCTGAACGCCCAGGCCAACCTGATCGTCGGGCTGTTCGGGCGATTGGGCGTCGTGCGGACACGCGAGGACATGGAGCAGACCGGCCATGTCATCGGCGAGGCGGTCGACCAGCTCGAGGTCGAGGCGAAGGCCCTTGCCGGCTGGCCGGACACCATCACCGTGCGGCAGATCACGCAGCGGCTGACCGGCCTTGCCGACACCACGACCGGCCTGCCCGGCATCAAGCGCGCGGAACTCGCGGCCCTGGCCGACGCCCAGCGCCTGATCTCCGAGAGCCGCCGCCTCGTCACCGAGCTCGGCACGCTGGTTTCGCAGGAGGTGCAGCGGACCGAGGCCGTGGCGAAAGCCGCCGCCGAGCGCTCGGCCGAGGCGATCCTGCTTGGCCGCAACCTGCTCCTGGCGATCGCGGTCGCCTCGCTGCTCGGCGCGCTGCTGATCGGCTGGTTCTATGTCCGCCGGCATCTCGTGGCGCGGCTTCGCGTCCTGACCGAAGCCGCGACCAGCATCGCCAGCGGCCAGTCCTCCGCCGTGCTGCCGAAAGCAGGCAATGACGAGCTCGGCGATCTCACCCGCGCGCTCGCCGTCTTCCGGCAGACGCGCGACGACCTGATCCAGGCGGCCAAGCTCGCGGCACTGGGACAGATGGCGGCAGGCCTCAGCCATGAGCTCAATCAGCCGCTCGCCGCGATCCGCTCCCATGCCCATAACGGCGTGCTGCTGCTGGAGCGCGGCCGACCGGAGGATGCCCGCCAGGCCCTCACCCGGATCCAGGCCCTGACGACGCGTGCGGCCGAGCTGATCGCCCATCTCCGGCGTTTCGCCCGCAAGCCCGGCGTCGTGCTCGCCCCGGTCGAGGTCGGCGAAGTCGTCGAGACCGCCCTGTCCCTGTTCGGCCCACGCCTCGATGCCGAGCGCGTGACCTTGCGGCGCGAGCTGCCTGCCGGCCGGCTCTATGTGCACGCCGAGGAGATTCGGCTGGAGCAGGTGCTGGTCAACCTCGTCGCCAACGCACTCGACGCCATTGCCGGCCGCGAGGGCGCGACGCTGGCGGTCGGGGCGCAGCGGCAGGGCCGCACCGTCGAGATCTGGGTCGAGGATAGCGGCCCCGGCATCGAGCGGCCGCATCTGGAGCGGATCTTCGACCCGTTCTTCACCACCAAGCCGGTCGGTTCGGGCCTCGGCCTTGGCCTCTCGCTTTCCTACAACATCATCAAGGATCTCGGCGGCACTCTCGCCGTGGCGGAGACCGGCCCTGGCGGCACGCGTTTCCTGATCACGCTCGAAGGCACGACGACCCATGTCATGGCCCCGTTGGAAGTTGACGCATGAACGCCCCGAAGATCGTCCTGGTCGATGACGACGCCGAGGTCCTCGAGGCCTGGCGGCTGACGCTGGAACTCGATGGCTTCGAGGTCATCGCGAAACGCACGGGAGATGCCGCCCTCGCCCATCTCAACCGCGACAGCTCCGCCGTCCTGGTCAGCGACGTGCGCATGCCCGGCCGCGACGGCTTCGGACTGCTTGCGGCCGTGACCGCGATCGATGCCGAGATTCCTGTCGTGTTGATCACCGGCCATGCCGATGTCCCGATGGCGGTCAAGGCGATCCGCGACGGAGCCTGGGATTTCGTCGAGAAGCCGGCTGACCCCGTGCTGCTGATCGAGACGGTCAGGCGCGCGAGCGAGTATCGCCGGCTGATCATCGAGAACCGCTCGCTGCGGGCGGGCGTGACGCCGGAGGATCCCTGGGCCGCTCGCCTCGTCGGCAGCTCGCCGGCAATTGCCCGCCTGCGCGGCCGCCTCGCCCTTCTGGCCGACGCCGATACCGACGTGCTGCTCTTCGGCGAGACCGGAACCGGCAAGGAGGTCGCGGCACGGGCACTGCACGATCTCGGCAACCGCCGGGCCGGCCGTTTCGTCGCCGTGAACTGCGGCGCCATCCCCGAAACCATGATCGAGAGCGAGCTCTTCGGTCACGAGGCCGGCGCCTTCACCGGCGCGCGCGAACGCCGGATCGGCAAGATCGAGCATGCCAGCGGCGGCACGCTCTTTCTCGACGAGATCGAATCGATGCCGATGGCGGCGCAGGTCCGCCTGCTGCGGGCACTGCAGGAGCGCCGGATCGAGCGGCTCGGCTCGAATCGCGAGATCGCGGTCGACATCCGCATCGTCGCCGCGACCAAGGCCGACCTGGCCGCGCTCGCCAAGGCCGGCGGCTTTCGCGAGGACCTGGTCTATCGCCTCAATGTCGTGACCCTGCGCCTGCCGCCGCTGCGCGACCGGCGTGAGGACATTCCCATGCTGTTCCGGCACTTCCTGGCGCTGGCGGCAGCGCGTGTCGGCCGTTCCGCGCCGCCGCTCGGGCGCGATCTGCTCCAGCGCCTGTCGCGGCAGGACTGGCCCGGCAATGTCCGCGAGCTGCGCAATGCCGCCGAACGCAGCCTGCTCGGCATGGACGAGGATTTCGAGGATCTCGATGCTGCCATCGCCGGATCGCGCGGTGTCGAGCGGACGCTGGAGGAGGAAGTCGCTCTGGCCGAAGCCGAGGCGATCGGCGCGGCGCTGAAGCGCCATGGCGGGCGCATCGGCGTCACGGCGGCAGCGCTCGGCATCACCCGCAAGACCCTCTACCTCAAGATGCGCCGCTACGGGCTGAGCGGGTCGGAGGCGCTCGCCGACTGAGCAGCGATGTTACCGAACTGACCCATCGGCTACACCGGCAGGTTACCAGGGCGACCCCAGGACAGAGCTTCTTCCCCAGCACTCCGCCGAATTCCTCAATGGATTCAAAGGAGCTTCCGGTTGGCATCGCAGTTGCTGACCGGAAAAGCATCGGCCTCGACGTCGAACTCGAAGAAACCGTCTCGGAGGAAGTCATGCTCAATCGCAGGGTCGCGCTCGCGGCCACCCTCGGCCTGTCCCTCAGCGCGTCATTTACGACCATCGCCCTGGCGCAGGCGCCGGCCGGCAAGGTCACGGTGGTGACCTCCTTCTCCAAGGACGTCACCGATCCCATCAAGAAGGCCTTCGAGAAGACGGTTCCCGGCGTTTCGCTGGAAGTCCAGAACCGCAACACCAATGCCGGCGTGAAATATGTCGAGGAAACCAAGGCCAACAACCAGGTCGACCTGTTCTGGGCCTCGGCGCCCGACGCCTTCGAGGTGCTCAAGGGCAAGAAGCTTCTGACCGCCTACAAGCCGAAAGCCACCGGCATCCCCGAGAAGATCGGCTCCTATCCGATCAACGATCCGCAGGGCTTCTATGTCGGCTTCGCCGCTTCCGGCTACGGCATCATGTGGAATGACCGCTACGCCAAGGCCAACAAGCTGCCCGAGCCGAAGGACTGGCAGGATCTCGCCAAGCCGATCTTCTACGACCATGTCTCGATCGCCTCGCCGGCCCGCTCCGGCACGACGCATCTGACCATCGAGACCATCCTGCAGGGCGAGGGCTGGGAGAAGGGCTGGCGCACCATCAAGGAGATGTCGGGCAATTTCCGCTCGATCACCGAGCGCTCCTTCGGCGTGCCGGAGGCGGTCAATTCCGGCCAGGTCGGCGTCGGCATCGTCATCGACTTCTTCGCCTTCTCGGCGCAGGCCTCGGGCTTCCCGGTCAAGTTCGTCTACCCGACCGTGACAACCGTCGTTCCGGCCAATGTCGGCATCATCGCCAACCCGCCGAACAAGGCCGCCGCCGAGGCGTTCATCGAGTTCCTGCTCTCGCCCGCGGGCCAGGAAGTCCTGCTCGAGCCCGGCATCCGCCGCCTGCCGGTCAACCCTGCCGTCTATGCCAAGGCTGGGGCCGACTATCCCAACCCCTTCACCGATCCGCGCTTCCAGAAGATGATCGGCTTTGACGTCGACAAGTCGGAGGCGCGCACCGCCGTCGTCGACACGCTGTTCGACCAGCTGATCTCCTTCCAGCTCGACGCGCTGAAGGGCGTGACCAAGACCTTGCACGAGGTCGACGCCGCGCTCGCCAAGAAGCCCAACCCGCAGGCCAAGGCGCTCGCCGACGAGGCCCGCAACCTGATCGCCGCCCTGCCGGTCACCGAGGCCCAGGCCGCGAGCCCCGAGCTGCGCGGCGCCTTCACCGGCGGCAAGGAGAAGGGCGCCCGCCAGGCCGAGGTCGAGGCGCAGTGGGCAAGCTTCGCCCGCGACAACTACGCCAAGGCCAAGGCCAAGGCGGAAGAGGCCCTCAAGGCGGCGAAGTAAGGCCTGACGTCATTCTCGGGCGGCGCCTGCGCCGACCCGAGAATCTCACGCCGGAGCGGGCTGCGCTGCACGGGCAGCTCGCCGGTCCGGAGATGCTCGGGTCAAGCCCGAGCATGACGCTCTTCAAAAAGGCCCCCTGATGACCGCCATCCCGACCTCGGCTCCCCGCGCCCGACGCCTTGCCGCCACGCCCGGCCAGATCGCGCTGGCGCTCGCCATCGCCGCCTTCCTGCTGATGTTCCTGGTGCTGCCGGTGGCGACGGTGATCTACGTCGCCTTCACCGAGAAGGGCACCTCGACCTTCACGCTGGTCAATTTCTACGACTTCTTCCGCACCGAGCTGTTCATGCGCTCGCTGTGGAACTCGTTCTACGTCTCGGCGATGTCGGTGGTCTGGGCCTCGGTCTTCGCCCTGCCGCTGGCCTATCTCACCACGCGCTTCGTCTTCCGCGGCGCGGCGGTCGTCCAGACGCTCGGCTTCCTGCCGCTGATCATGCCGCCCTTCGTCGGCGCGGTGGCGATGCAGCTCTTCTTCGGCCGCAACGGCTCGGTCAACCTGCTGCTCGACGACTGGTTCGGCTTCAAGATCGACTTCATGGAGGGGCTGAACGGCGTCATCTTCGTCCAGTCGGTCCATTATTTCCCGTTCATCCTGATCAATCTCTCGGCCGCCCTGCGCAATATCGACCGCGCCATGGAAGAGGCCGCCCAGAATCTCGGCTCTTCCGGCTTCCGGCTGTTCCGGCGCATCGTCTTCCCGCTCGCCATGCCGGGCTACCTCGCCGGTGCCTCGCTGGTCTTCGTCAAGGTCTTCGACGACTTGGCGACACCGCTGCTGCTCAACGTCAAGGACATGCTGGCGCCGCAGGCCTACTTGCGCGTCACCTCGATCGGCATCGCCGACCCGATGGGCTACGTCATTTCCGTCGTGCTGATCGTCGCCTCGGTCATCGCCATGTGGCTTTCGGCGCGGGCCCTGAAGGGCCGCGACTACGCCACCACCCAGCGCGGCGGCGGCGGCCTCGCCAGACGGGAGATGACGCGCTGGGAGGCGGTGCTCGGCTATGGCGTCGTCATCCTGATCCTGGCGCTGGTGCTGGCGCCGCATCTGGGCCTGCTGCTGCTCTCCTTCGCGACGATCTGGTCGTTCTCGCCGCTGCCCGACGCCTTCACGCTGGCCCATTACGGCCGCGTCTTCGGCGAGAGCTCGGTCTACATCAAGAACACCCTGATCTACGCCAGCCTCGCCGGCGGCATCGACATCGTGCTCGGCGTCGCCATCGCCTATCTCGTGCTTCGGACCAAGCTGATCGGGCGCGAATGGCTCGACTGGATGGCCTCGGCCGCGCTCGCCATCCCCGGCGTCGTGCTCGGCATCGGCTATCTCAGGACCTTCTACGGCGTCACCCTGCCGGACGGGACACCGCTCGCCTCGCTCTGGATCACCATCGTGCTGGCGCTCGCCATCCGGCGCCTGCCCTACGCCCTGCGCGCCTGCTATGCGGCGCTCCAGCAGATCTCGGTCTCGCTGGAGGAGGCGGCCGAGAACCTCGGCGCCACCAAGTCCCGCACGGTGCGCCGCATCGTCGTGCCGCTGATGGCCGGCGGCATCCTCGCCGGCTTCGTCACCTCGTTCTCGACCGCGGCGGTCGAGCTCTCGGCGACGCTGATGCTGGTGCAGTCCAACTCCGATGCACCGCTGGCCTACGGTCTCTACGTCTTCATGCAATCGGCGGCGGGCCGGGGGCCTGGCGCCGCGCTCGGCGTCGTCGCGGTCATCCTCGTCGCCGCCTGCACCTTCCTCTCCCATCTCATCATCGAACGCAGCCAGAAGGCCAAGGGAATGGGCCACTGACCATGAATGCACCTGTCTCCCTGACCACGCCGGCCGTCTCCGTCGACATCGAAGGCGTCAACCTGTCCTACGGCACCAACCATGTGCTCAAGGACGTCAATCTCGCGATCGAACCGGGCGAGTTCTTCGCCTTCCTCGGCCCCTCCGGCTGCGGCAAGACCACGCTGCTGCGCCTGATCGCCGGCTTCAACCAGGCCGATACCGGCCATGTCCGGATCGGTGGCAAGGACATCACCGATCTGCCGCCCTGGAAGCGCAATGTCGGCATGGTCTTCCAGTCCTATGCGCTCTGGCCGCACATGACGGTGCGCCGCAACGTCGCCTTCGGGCTGGAGGAACGCGGCGTGAAGCGCGCCGAGGTCGAACGGCGCGTCGAGGCGGCGCTCGGCCTCGTCGGCCTCGGCCATCTCGCCGACCGCCGGCCTTCCCAGCTTTCGGGCGGCCAGCAGCAGCGCGTCGCGGTGGCGCGCACCGTCGCGATCGAGCCCAAGGTCCTGCTGCTCGACGAGCCGCTTTCCAATCTCGACGCCAAGATGCGCGTCCAGGTCCGCCGCGAATTGCGCGACTTGCAGCAGCGCCTTGGGCTGACGACGATCTTCGTCACCCACGACCAGGAGGAAGCGAACACGATCTGCGACCGTATCGCCGTGATGAGCGACGGCGTGGTCCAGCAGGTCGGCACGCCGATGGCGCTCTATGAGCGCCCGGCCAATCTCTTCGTCGCCAATTTCCTCGGGACCGCGAACATCCTGGAGGGCAGGGTCAAGAGCGCCGGAGCCGCCCGCTCCTTCGAGATCGAGGGCGGCTTCACCCTACCGGTGCCTGCCGACCGTACGGTGCCGGAGGGAGCCCGGCTGGTGTTCCGCCCGCAGCATGCCAACCTCGTCCCGGCCGGCGCCGCCGCGCCCGGTCTGATTGCCCTGCCCTGCCTCGTCGTCCATCGCGAGTTCCTCGGGGCGAGCGTCCGCTACGGCGTCCGGATCGGAAATGCGGAGGTCTCGGTCGATCTGCCCTTCCAGTCCGGCGCGGGCCTCCACGAGATCGGCACCAACGCGACATTGACCCTGCCGCAGCACGCTTTGATGTGGCTGGCCGGCTGAACCCGGTCCCCCATATCTGGATTATGACGATTTTGTGTCACATAGTGCCGGCAAGGTTTCCTGCGCGGAGCCGGCCCAAAGGGAGTGAAGACGCCTTGTTTAACCTGAAATCTGCTCGCATCGCCGCGGCTGCGCCGCTGGCCCTGGTTCTCGCGGCCGCTCTCGCCGGTCCTGCACAGGCACAGGATGCCTGCTCCAATCGTGGCCAGCTCGACACCAATTATTGCGACGCCAACAACGATCTGGTCGCCGACCTGCCGACCGACGCTTCCAAGCTGAAGGACCCTTCGGCGCTGGTCTGGGCCTATACGCCGGTCGAGGATCCGGCCGTCTACGCCAACATCTTCAAGCCGCTGACCGATCATCTTGCGGCCTGCACCGGCAAGCGCATCGTCTATTATCCGGTTCAGTCCAACTCGGCCGAAATCGAGGCCATGCGCTCCGGCCGCCTGCATTTCGCCGGCTTCTCGACCGGGCCGACCGGCTTTGCCGTCAACCTCGCCGGCGCGATCCCCTTCGCCGCCAAGGGCTCCGCAGAGGGCGTGCGCGGCTACAACCTCGTCGCCGTCGTCAAGGCGTCGAGCCCCTACCAGAAGCTCGCCGACCTCAAGGGCAAGAAGGTCGCCCACACCTCGCCCTCGTCGAACTCCGGCAACCTCGCCCCGCGCGTGCTCTTCCCCGAGCTCGGACTGGAAGCCGACAAGGACTACAAGCCGCTGATGTCCGGCGGCCACGACAAGTCGATCCTCGGCGTCGTCTCGGGCGACTACGACATGGGCGCCGTCGCCGGCGACGTCTATGAGCGCATGATCGTGCGCGGCACGATCAAGAAGGACGACACGCGCGAGATCTACCGCAGCGCGATCTTCCCGACCTCCTCCTTCGCCTATGCCCACGACCTGAAGCCGGAACTCGCCAAGAAGCTGACCGACTGCTTCTTCTCCTTCCGCTTCACGCCGGAGATGACCAAGGAGTTCAACGGCGACGACCGCTTCCTGCCGATCACCTACCAGAAGGACTGGGCGGTGGTGCGCGATGTCGCCGAGAAGTCGGGCACGCCCTACAACAAGGCCGCCTATGACGCCGAGTCGAAGCGCGAGGCGGATGCGGCGGCCAAGAAGAAGGCGCAGCCCGCGCCGGCCAAGGCCCCCTGACCGGAAAGCATCCGCATTTCATGAGCGCCTTGCCAAACGAAGCGTCCGGCATTTGCCGGACGCTGATCATCCGCAATCTCGTCAAGGAATACCGGGCCGGCCAGCCCGTCCTGCGTGATATCTCCCTGACCATCGACGAGCCCGGCACGGTGGCCATCATCGGCCCCTCCGGTACCGGCAAGTCGACGCTGATCCGCTGCATCAACCGGCTGGTCGACCCGACCTCCGGCTCGATCATGCTCGACGGCGTCGATCTGGCGAAGCTCCAGGGCGACGCGCTGCGCCAGGCCCGGCGCCGCCTCGGCATGGTCTTCCAGGAATACAATCTCGTCGAGCGGCTGACCGTGATCGAGAACGTGCTCTGCGGCCGCCTCGGCTATGTCCCGGTCTGGCGCAGCTGGACGCGACGCTTCCCCGAAGCCGACATCGCCCGCGCCTTCGCCCTGCTCGAATCCGTCGGCCTCGGCGAGTTCGCGACGCGCCGGGCCGACCAGCTCTCCGGCGGCCAGCGCCAACGCGTCGGCATCGCCCGCGCCGTCATGCAGGAGCC
>JAKFDB010000054.1:0-31196 GCA_036676315.1 Bradyrhizobiaceae bacterium | reverse complement strand
CGCTTCGAGCGCCTTGACGATCGCGTCGCCCATCTCGGTGGTCGAGACGGCATTGGCGCCCGGCGCGGCGATGTCCTTGGTGCGGGTGCCGGCGCCGAGCACGTCGGCGATCGCGCCTTCGAGCCGGTCAGCCGCCTCGATCGCGCCGAAGGAATAGCGCAGCGCCATCGCGAAGGAGCCGATCATCGCGATCGGGTTGGCGAGGCCCTTGCCGGCGATGTCGGGCGCCGAGCCGTGCACGGGCTCGTAGAGCGCCTTGCGCTTGCCGGTCGCCTTGTCCTCGGCGCCGAGCGAGGCCGAGGGCAGCATGCCGAGCGAACCGGTCAGCATCGCCGCGACGTCGGAGAGGATGTCGCCAAACAGGTTGTCGGTGACGATGACGTCGTACTGCTTCGGCCAGCGCACCAGCTGCATCGCGCAGTTGTCGGCCAGCACATGCTCGAGCTCGACGTCCTTGTAGTCCTTGGCATGGAGCGCCGTGACCACCTGCTTCCAGAGCACGCCGGTCTTCATGACGTTGTGCTTCTCGGCCGAGGAGACCTTGTTGCGGCGGGTGCGCGCCAGCTCGAAGGCGACGGCGCAGATGCGCTCGATCTCGCCGGAGGTGTAGAGCTGGGTGTCGACGCCGCGCTTGGAGCCGTCCTCGAGCGTGACGATCTCCTTCGGCTCGCCGAAATAGACGCCGCCGGTGAGTTCGCGCACGATCAGGATATCGAGCCCCTCGACGACCTCGGGCTTCAGCGACGAGGCCGAGGCCAGCGCCGGATAGCAGATCGCCGGACGCAGGTTGGCGAACAGGCCAAGATCCTTGCGCAGGCGCAAGAGGCCGGCCTCGGGGCGGTGCTGATAGGGCACGTCGGCCCATTTCGGCCCGCCGACCGCGCCGAACAGCACGGCGTCGGCCTGCTGGGCGAGCTTCATGTCGCCTTCCGAGATCGCCGCCTTGTGGGCGTCATAGGCCGAGCCGCCGACGAGGCCCCGCTCGAGCGAGAACGAGCCGAGGCCCTGCTTCTCGAACCAGGAGACGATCTTCTCGACCTGGCCCATCACCTCGGGGCCGATGCCGTCGCCGGGGAGCAGCAGGAGCTTGTGGTTCGCCATGATCGCCTCTCGGAATGCTGTTCTCTCAGGGCCTTCACGCCCCTGCGCGCTGGTTACGGTCGGAAGGCGCGCGAAGCAAGCCACAGGCTGGACCTGCAAATCCGCAGGCTGGACTTGGCGGCAGCGGAGAACTATCCCTGACAGGTCTCAACGGGGTGCCCGGCAATCGGGCTGAGAGCGGCGCGAACGGCGCCACGACCCGTAGAACCTGATCCGGATCGTGCCGGCGGAGGGATTGAGCATCGACGCCCCGCAGCGGGCGACGCAAAGCCCTCCCCGTCAAGGCCCGCCACGAACCATGCGGGGACGTCATGACTGGGCTGAGTGGCAGGATGGGCTGGATAGCCGGCATGCTGGCGGGGTTTCTCCTCGCCGCCCCCCTCACGGCGCAGGAAAAGCCGACGCTGAGCGTCTACACCTACTCCTCCTTCACCGGGAAATACGGCCCCGGCGCCAAGGTCAAGGCGGCCTTCGAGGCGCAGTGCGACTGCACGTTGAACTGGGTCGCCAGCGACGATGCCGGCTCGCTGCTGGCCCGCCTGAAGCTCGAGGGCGAGGCGACCAAGGCCGATGTCGTGCTCGGCCTCGACATGAATCTCGCCGCCGAGGCCAGGGCAACCGGGCTGTTCCAGCCGCATGGCCAGGACAGCGCGACGCTGACCCTGCCGACGCCCTGGACCGACGATACGCTCCTGCCCTTCGACTGGGGCCATCTCGCCTTCGTCTACGATTCCACCAAGCTCGCCGCGCCGCCGCGGAGCCTGAAGCAGCTCGTCGACGACCCCAGGGGCCCGAAGCTCGTCCTGCAGGATCCCCGCACCAGCGCGCCCGGCCTCGGCTTCCTGCTCTGGATGCGCGCTGTCTATGGCGACGAGGCCGATGCCGCCTGGGCGAAGCTCCGGCCGCGCATCGTCACCTTCACCAAGGGCTGGTCGGAGGCTTATGGCCTGTTCCTCAAGGGCGAGGCCGACATGGTGCTCTCCTACGCGACCTCGCCGGCCTACCATCTCGGCGCCGAGAAGAAGCCGCAATACAAGGCCGCAGCCTTCAGCGAGGGCCATTACCTGCATGTCGAGCTCGCCGGCATGGCCCGGGCGACGAGGCAGCCGGAGCTGGCCAGGCGCTTCCTCACCTTCATGCTCTCCGACGCCTTCCAGTCGCTGATCCCCGAGGGCAACTGGATGATGCCGGCGAAGCTGCCGGCCGGCGGCCTCCCAGCCTCCTTCGCCGAGGTGATCAAGCCGGAGAAGACCCTGCTGATCGCGCCCGATACGGTCCGCAGCCAGCGCCGGGCCTTCATCGACGCCTGGCTCGCCGCGACCACGCGCTGAGACCTTGATCTCGCCCGCCACGCTCACCGCCTTCGCCATTCTCGCGCTCGCCTGCGGCTCGCTGCTCGGCCTGGCGCGGGCCGGCTCCGATATCGCCACGCTGGCCACGCTAGGCCCCTATCTGACGCGCCTGATCGCCTCGGCCAGCATGCAGGCGGCTCTCTCCGCGCTGCTCTCCCTGCTGCTCGGCATTGCGCTTGCGCTCGCCCTGCTGCGCCGACGCTTTCCCGGCCGTGACCTGCTGCTAGCCTTGCTGACCACCGCAGCAGTCGCGCCGACGATCGTGATCGCCTTCGGCATCGTCGCGATCTATGGCCGCTCCGGGCTGCTCGGCGAGCTGGCGCGCGGCATCGGCGTCGAGCCGCCATCGATCTACGGCCTGCATGGCATCGTCATCGCCCATGTCGTGATGAACATGCCGCTGGTCGCGCGCGCGCTGCTCCACGCCTTCGAGCGCGAGCCGGGCGAACGGTCGCGCCTCGCCTCGGCGCTCGGCTTCTCCGCGACGGACTGCTTCCGGCATCTCGACTGGCCGGTGATCCGGCGCGAGGCTCCGGCGCTCGGCGTCCTGGTCTTCCTGCTCTGCTTCACCAGCTTTGCCATCGTGCTCTCGCTCGGTGGCGGACCGGCCAATGCGACGCTGGAGGTCGCGATCTTTGAGGCCGTCCGCTTCGAGGCCGATTTCATGCGGGCCGCCGCGCTGGCCGGGCTGCAGCTCCTGATCTGCCTCGGTCTCGCCGCCATCCTGGCCGTGCTGACGCCGCGAGCCCGCGACGAGGCCAGCGCCGAACGCCACGCGCGCCGGCCCGATCTTAGCGCCCTGCGCGGCTTTGACGGCTGTGTGCTCGCCCTGGCGCTGGCCCTGATCGCGCCCCCGCTGCTCAGCGTCGCCGGCGGTCTTGGCGCGGTCGCGACGCTGGCCTCGGCGGAGTTCTTCCAGGCCGCGGCGACGAGCGCCGTCATCGCCATCTCTGCCGGGCTATTTGCCTGCCTGCTCGCTTTGTTGCTCGCCAGCGCCGCACGGCGGAGCCTGCATCATTCCCGCCTGCCCGATCTCGCCGCCTTCGCCATGCTCGGCCTGCCGCCCTTCGCTTTCGTGGCCGGGCTCTATGTCCTGTTGCGCGGCCTCGCCGATCCCGCCTCGCTCGGCCTGTTCCTGGTCCCCCTCGTCAATGCGCTGATGGCCCTGCCCTACGCTTATCGTCTGCTCGCCCCGGCGCTGGCGACCAGCGCATCGCGCCATGGCCGGCTGGCCGAGAGCCTCGGCATCTCCGGCTGGGACCGGCTTCGCCTCGTCGAATGGCCGGCGCTGCGCGGTGCGCTCGGCGCGGCCTTCGCCTTCGCCACGGCGCTCTCGCTCGGCGATTTCGGCGTCATCGCCCTGTTCGGCGGGCCGGAGCTGACGACCTTGCCCTATCTGCTCGCCAACCGCCTCGGCGCCTATCGGATCGACGAAGCCGGCGCGCTGGCGCTCGTCCTCGTGCTATCCGCCGGCAGCCTCGCCTTCCTGACCCAGCGCTGGAGCGCGCGCCATGCTTGAGATCGAAGGCCTCGCGCTCAGCTACCCCGATTTCGCTGCCAGCTACGACCTCGTCTTGCCCGAAGGCGCGCTCTGCGCCGTGATCGGCCCTTCCGGCGGCGGCAAGACGACCTTGCTCCACGCCATCGCCGGCTTCGAGCGGCCGAGCGCCGGCCTGCTACGCTTCGCCGGCCTGGATCTGCTGCCGCTGGCGCCGGCGGCGCGACCGGTCTCGATCCTGTTCCAGGACCACAACCTCTTCCCGCATCTGACGGCGGCCGAGAACGTCGCGCTCGGATTGAAGCCGTCGCTCAAGCTCGACGCCGCCGAGCGCGAGCGGGTCACGGCGGCACTGGCGGAGGTCAATCTGGCGGAGTTCGCGGCCCGCCGGCCGGCCGAGCTTTCCGGGGGGCAGCGCCAGCGCGTCGCCATTGCCCGCGCTTTGCTGCGCGGCAAGCCGCTGATGCTGCTGGACGAGCCCTTCGGCGCCCTCGATCCCGGCCTGCGCCGGGAGATGATCGAGCGCGTCGATGCGCTCCGGCGCAGCCACGGCCTGACCGTGCTGATGACGTTGCACACCCCGGAGGAAGCAGCGGCGAGGGCCGATCTCTTCGCCTACGTCGCCAATGGCCGCGTCGAGGCCTGCGGCCCCTGGGACATGCTGACGGCGAAGGGAGGCCGCGAACCGGTCAGGCGCTTCCTCGGTCTTTGATGGTCTTTGGCACCTGCTGCGCTCGAAGGATGCCCCTGCGGTCATTCCGCCGAAGAACAGCAGCCGTCAGATCCGCCCGCCCTTCAGCGCGCGCAGCACCTTCTCGCCCGGCCTTCCGGTCTGCTGCATGCCGATCTTGCCCTCGACATCCTTGATCGCGGCCCGCGTCAGCGCACCGACGGCGCCGTCCGGCTCGCCGACATTGTAGCCGCGCGCGATCAGCAGACGCTGCAATTCGCGGCGCTGCTCGCGCGACAGCGGCAGGTCGTCGGTCGGCCAGTCGCCCTGCACGCCCGGCCGGCCGCGCAGGCGATCGGAAAGCAGCGAGATCGCCAGCGCATAGGAATCCGCACCGTTGTAGCTGTAGGCAGCGTCATAATTCTTGAAGACTAGGAAGGCCGGGCCATTGCGGCCGGCTGGCATCAAGAGCCCGGCATTGCCCGTGCCGTTCAGGGCGGAGCCGTCGAACTTGACGATGCCCTGGCTTGCCCAATGTGAGACCGGCCGCTTCGGGTTGCGCCCGGTCGCGCCGGAATAGCCGCCCGGCACGCGGACCTCGTAGCCCCAGGTCGCGCCGGTGACCCAGCCGGCCTTGTCCATGAAGTTGGCGGTCGAGTGCAGCGCGTCGGGAATCGAGTCGACGAGATCGCGGCGGCCGTCGCCATCGCCGTCGACGCCGAGCCGCAGATAGGTCGAGGGGATGAACTGGGTGTGACCGAAGGCGCCGGCCCAGGACCCTGTCAGCCGGTCGGCGCGGACATCACCGCGCTGGATGATCTGCAGCGTCGCGATCAACTCGCCCTTGAAGAAGGCGTTGCGGCGCGGCGCCAGGCAGGCGCCGGTCGAGAGCGCCTGGACCAGCGGCATCTTGCCCCGCGCCTTGCCGAAATCGCTCTCGACGCCCCAGACCGCGACGATGGTGTGACGGTCGACGCCGAAGCGGCTCTCGGCGGCGGCGAGCGTCGAGGCGTGCTGGCGCAGCATGGCGCGGCCTTCCGCGACCTTCTCCTCGTCCACCAGCGTGCCGAGATAGTCCCAGATCGGCGTCTTGAACTCCGGCTGGTTGTTCATCGCCTCGATCACTTTCATGTCGGGCGTGACGCCCGCCATCGCGCGGTCGAAGGTGGCGCCGGAGACGCCCTTGGCGGCGGCGGCCGAGCGCAGGCCGGCGACGCAGCTATCGAAATCGGCAAAAGCCGCCGGGGCGGCGAGGACGAAAGGCAAGGCCAGGATCAAAGCGCGCATGGGTCCACCGAATCGCAGGAATGGCGCAAATCTAGGGCGCTGCGGTTAAAGGAGGTTAACCCTGCGGTTTTTCGCCTTCGGGCATTTTCCGTCCGGGCACGACATGATCTATGCCTGCGCAGCACCGCGCGAATCGCCCCGGATCAGCCATGCAGCCCGCACTCATCGAGATCCTCGGCTTCTCCGCCGCGACCCTGACGACGCTGTGCTGGCTGCCGCAGGCCGTGCAGACGATCCGCACCCGCGACACCCGTGCCATCTCGCTCTCGACCCAGGCGATGTTCGCGAGCGGCATCGTGCTCTGGCTGATCTACGGATTCCTGATCGCCTCATGGCCGCTGATCGGCGCGAATGCAGTCTCGCTTTGCCTGGTTTCGATCATACTCGCCATGAAGCTGCGCCACGGCTGATCGACGCGGCCGCAGATTCGAGCCCCCCGGCCTCCCGCTACGGAAACCCGCCATGCCAGCCCTCACGACCGCGCATCTCCTGCCGATCGGCATGCTGATCGCCTCAAACGTCTTCATGACCTTCGCCTGGTACGGGCACCTTTCCTACAAGAGCTCAGCGCTCTGGCTGGCAGTGCTGGCGAGCTGGATGATCGCTTTGCCGGAATACATGCTGGCGGTCCCGGCGAACCGCTTCGGCCACGGCGTCTATTCGGCAGCCGAGCTGAAGACGATCCAGGAGGTCGTCACGCTTTGCGTCTTCGCGCTGTTCTCGGTGTTCTGGCTCAAGGAGTCCCTGAGCTGGAACCACGCCATCGGCTTCGCCCTGATCGCCGCCGGCGCCTTCTTCATCTTCAACGGAAAGGCGTGACGTCCATGGCCCAGTTCCCCGCTGCCGGCCACCCGGCCGTCGAGGCCTATCTTGCGGATGGCTATGACCGCGTCGTCGGCATGTCCTCGCGCTTCGCCGCCGCAATCTGCGCCCGGCTGCTGCGGCTCCAGACCGAGGAAGGCGTCGCCGGGCCGATCGCCGAGATCGGCGCCTTCGAGGGCCGCTTCTTCATCGCGCTGGCACATGCACTCGAGCCCGGCGAGATCGCGCTCGGCCTCGACATCTTCGAATGGCCGAATCCCGAGGTGAAGGTCCGCTTCGAGGCCAATTGCCTGAAGCATGGCATCGCGCCCGAACGCCGCGTCACCATCAAGGGCGATGCCGGCGCCATGGCACCCGCCGAGCTGATGGCGCATGCGCGCGGCGAGAAGCTGCGCTTCATCCATGTCGATGGCGAGCATTCGCGCGCGGCGCTCGCCAAGGATCTGGCGCTCGCCACCGCCTGCCTTTCTGACGGCGGGCTGATCGTGCTCGACGACATGCTGCACCCCGGCTATCCGACGCTGATGGTCGCGGTGCAGGACTATCTCGAGGCCAATCCTACGATCGTTCCGCTGTGCATCATCGACCGCGAGACCATTGTCGGTGCGACCAAGTTCGTGCTTTGCCAGCGCGACTGGTTTGAGCGCTACCAGGCGGCGATGCTGACGATCTTCAAGGAGCAGATCTGGCCGCTCGGTGCGGATTTCGAGCCGCATTGGTGCCTCGTGCTGTCGCTCGACACGCGGCTCGCCGAGATCACCTGACCATCCACATCGATCAAGGGCTACCAAGATGAAGAAACTGGCATTGATCGCCAGCGCGCTGACTGTTGCCGCCGCCCCGGCCCTGGCCGGGCCGACCTGTTCGCCGAGCGACGAGCGCGCGCGCATCCTCGCCTCGGCCTCGCCAGCCAACATCCATCGCGACTGGCGGGCGCCGAACCATGTCGGCTATGGCTGGTCCCTGCAGGTCGAGCGCAGCGTGCGTGACCCGTCCGGCACCGAATACTATGTCGGCGACCTCTACGACACGCGCGGCCAGCTCGCGACCCGCAAGGTCTTCGTTGTCGAGCGTGAATGGGATTGCGGGCCGTGAGGCAGACTGCTTGCTGAGCGTTACTTTCACTTCCCGGTCATGGTCGGCCTTGTGCCGGCCATCCACGTCTTTGCCGTTCGAGGACAGTGTTCAAGACATGGATGCTCGCCACAAGGGCGAGCATGACGAGCGGGAGCGGCGTCGTGGTCATGGATTCCCGGCTCTTTGCTACGAGACGGGCTCGTCAGCGCGCCGGCCGGACCCGCAGGATCTTGCCCTTGGCATCGTCGCTGAGCATATAGAGATAGCCGTCCGGCCCCTGACGGACGTCGCGGATGCGCTCGCCAATATTGGTCAGCAGCCGCTCCTCGCCGGTGACCCTTTCGCCCTGCGTCGAGATCCGGACCAGCATCTGGCCGGCGAGCGCGCCGACGAAGAGCGAGTTCTTCCAGGCGGGCCAGCGCTCACCGGTATAGAAGGCGGCACCTGACGGCGCGATTGACGGATCCCAGTAGAACAGCGGCTGCTCCAGCCCGGACTTGGTCGTGCCCTCGCCGATCTTCAGGCCGGAATAGTCGATGCCGTAGGTGATGACCGGCCAGCCATAGTTCAGCCCGGCCTTGGGCGTGTTGACCTCGTCGCCACCACGCGCGCCGTGCTCGGCCGTCCAGAGCTGCCCGGTCTGTGGATGCAGCGCCGCACCCTGCACGTTCCGGTGGCCGATCGACCAGATCTCCGGCTGCCAGCCCGGCTTCTTCGGATTGTCGGCCGGCACCTCGCCATCGGGCCGGACGCGGATGACCTTGCCGATATGGTTTTCCGGATTCTGCGCCTGGTCGCGCTGGCCGTAGCGGTCGCCGGTCGTGACGAAGAGCGCGCCCGTGCGGTCGAAGACCAGCCGCGAGCCGAAATGCATATTGCTGTTGATCGTCGGCATCTGCCGGAAGATCACGGTGAGGCCCTCCAGCGCATTGCCGTTGGCGCTCAGCCGGGCTCGGGCGACGCTCGTGCCATTGCCGTTGGCGCGCGGCTCGGCAAAGGAGAGATAGACGTAGCGGTTCTGCGCGAAGTTCGGGTCGAGCACGACGTCGAGAAGGCCGCCCTGCCCGCGCGCCACGACATTGGGCACGCCCGAGATCGGCGCGGAGAGCTTGCCGTCGCTGCCGACCAAACGCAGCCGGCCGGGCCGCTCGGTCACCAGCATGCGGCCATCGGGCAGGAAGGCGAGGCCCCAGGGATTCTCCAGCCCGCCGGCGACGGTCTCGACCAGCAACTCGCCGGCACTCGACGGATAGCGCTGCTGGGCCGTAGCGGGGATGGTGAGAGCCAGCGTGAGAGCTGCGGCGAGAACGAAACGCATCGACATCTCCTGATGGTGGCTGGGCTTTTTGACACCAATACGGTGTCGTCCCGGACAAGCCGCGAAGCGGCGCCGATCCGGGACGACCAGCCTAGGAACAATGCACGATTCAGGCGTCGGTTGCTTCGAGCTCGCGTCGAAGCGAGACGATCTGGGAGGCTTCGTCGAGCTCGACATCGTCCCCCGTCACCACGGCGCCCGCCGCCACGTCGCGCTTCAGCTTCACATGATGCGCGAGCCCGATCGGCAGTGCCTTGGCAGCACGGCTGGCGGCCGCCGGCATCAGCTTGCCGTAGACCGTGTAGCCGCCCTCGCCGTCCAGCGTCTCGCCGGCCTTCAGCGCGCGCTTGGCCGTCGCCACCGCATCGCCGCGCCAGCCGCGTGTCGCGCCGGTCGGCTCGCCGCGCAGCGCCGCGTTCAGCACCGAGATCGAAAGTTCGAGCCCGATCAGGTGGAAGGGCTTGTACATCGCCGCATAGAGACCGGTGGAATCGGTCGGCAGCCCGTATTGCTTGAAGCAGGCCGCGGCATAGGCGTTGGGCGCCTTCAGCACGACATAGACGCCCCAGCGCAGGTCGCGGAAGACCGGGCGCCCGTCGCGCTCCAGCGAGGAGACGACCTCGACCATGCCCTCACGCTCGAGCTGCCCGCCCACCGCCTTCGGCCTCAGGCATTGGGCGAGATCGTCGACGCCGCAGGGCGGGAAGGAAAGCCCGTCTTCCGGCACGGCGAGCCCGCAGGCATTGGCGATCGCCGCCATCTCGATCGCCGACTTCGTGCCGTCGAGGAAGGAGTTGAACATTTGCGGGTTCATGCCGGCGGCCTTCGCCGCTTCGGGTGTCAGCCCGTAATGGCCCCAGACGTCATCCGGCGTCACCCGGTGATAGGCCGGAAGGTATTTCGTGCCCTTGCCGGCTGCCGCGACCGTGAAGCCGGCGGCGCGCGCCCAGTCGACCATCTCGGAAACCAGCGCCGGCTGGTCGCCATAGGCCATCGAATAGACCACGCCGGCAGCCTTGGCCTTCGCCGCGAGCACCGGCCCGACCAGCACGTCGGCCTCGACATTGACCATCACCACATGCCGCCCGGCCGCGATCGCGGCGAGCGCATGCCTGGCGCCTGCGGCCGGATGCCCGGTCGCCTCGATCACCACCTCGACGCCGTCGGCCTGCGCCGCAGAGAGCCCGTCCTCGACGAAGCGTGTCTGCGCGATCCCTGCCTCGTCCCAGCCGACATTGCGGCAGGCATTGCGCGCCCGCTCCGGATCGAGATCGGCGATGACCGCGACCTCGAGCCCTTCGATATGCGGCACCTGGGCGAGGAACATCGAGCCGAACTTGCCGGCGCCGATCAAGGCGCAGCGGACGGGGCGACCAGCCTCGGCGCGGGCGGCGAGCTTGGGCATCAGGTTCATGGACGGGGCTCCAGGGCTCGGAACGCAGCCCTCTTCCTGAAAGGCTGGCTCAGTGAAACGAGCCTCATCCTGAGGAGCGCCGAAGGCGCGTCTCGAAGGATGCTCCAGCGGGTGTGAGCGCCTCCTGGAACATCCTTCGAGACGCCGCTGACGCGGCTCCTCAGGATGAGGGCTGTGGGATCGGCTAATCGAAGGGGATTACTCCGCCTTCACGCCGGCATCCTTGATGATCTTCTCCCAGGTC
Organism: Bradyrhizobiaceae bacterium; assembly: GCA_036676315.1. Taxonomy (GTDB): domain Bacteria; phylum Pseudomonadota; class Alphaproteobacteria; order Rhizobiales; family Beijerinckiaceae; genus Allobosea. The sequence goes on along the minus strand of JAKFDB010000054.1, from coordinate 20,413 downwards.
GCGATTTCCTGGAGGTGATAGGGCTTGAAGGCAGCCGGGTCGCGAACCTTCAGCGTGAAGCCGAGCTTCAGGATCTGCTCGGTCACCGCCGGCTTGGCGATCGCCGCCATTACCGCCTGCGACAGCTTCTCCAGAACCGGCGCCGGCGTCGCCGCGGGCGCGAAGAAGGCCGCCCAACTATCGGCATCGGCATCGCTGACGCCCTGCTCGCGCAGCGTCGGGATGTCCTTGGCGCGCGGATTGCGCTCCGGCGAGGCCAGGGCCAGCGCCCGCAGATTGCCGGCATTGATCTGCTCGAGCACCGAGGGCAGCGTCGAATTGGCGATGTCGATGCGGCCGCCGATGATCTCCTGCACCAGCGGCGCCGCGCCCCTGAACGGCACATGCGTCATCTGGATGCCGGTGCGCTGCATGAACAGCTCCATGGCGAGATGCGAGCCGGAGCCGACGCCGGTCGAGCCATAGTTCAGCTTGCCCGGATCGGCCTTGGCCAGCGCAACCAGTTCCTTGATGTCCTTGGCCGGCAGGTCCTTGCGCACCACGAAGGCATGCTCGAAGGCGCCGACGCCTGCCACCGGGGCAAAATCCTTGACCGCGTCGTAGCCCGGCTCCTTCAGCAGGAACATGTTGTTGCCATGCGTTTGGTTGTTGCCGAAGACGAAGGTGTGACCGTCGGGCTCGGCCTTGGCGACGGCGCGCGTGCCGACCGCGCCCGAGGCCCCGGCGCGATTGTCGACGACGACGTTCTGGCCGATCGTTGCCGACAATTCCTGCGCCACGAACCGAGCGATCGCATCGGTCGGCCCGCCGGCCGGATAGGGCACGACCAGCGTGATCGGCTTGGACGGATAGCTCTGCGCCCGGACGATCGCCGGAGCGAACACGGCGCCGGCGACGAGGCCGAGCGTGGAACGGCGGGTAAGCTTCATGCAATTCCTCCCGGAAGCCCCATTGGAAGACGGGCTTTCGCGGCAGGATTAGGGGCAACGTCCCATTTCGTCCAGCCGCCCGCCGCTTGCCATACGTTCAGCTTGGCGGTGCTGCGCCGCTGCTGCTACGTTGGCGCGAATAGCCGTGCCTAGAGCGAGACTTTTTCCGCTCCAATCTGCTCCCACAGTGCAGGTGACCAAATGGCGATCCGGCCCTTCATCCTCGAGCCAAACTACGACTCGTTTTTCGACCGCGCACGAACAGGGCAAGCTGCGCAGCTTCGCATCAGGTTGAAAGTGGCGCTTGTCCCTCTCGATCCCTCCACGGCGTGGGCACGAAGCTCGCATACCGCCAAAACGCCGGGATCGCGCCCGGGGCCGCTTCCCCCGTCTCATCTGGCCGCGAGCGATGCCGACTTCAAACGCGGCAGTGTCGTCGACGCCAGCGGCCAACCCGTCCCCTGCCGCAGTTGGCTCGTCAGCGAATGGCAGGATTTCACCCGGCGCTTCAAAAGCATCGTCGAGACCGTCTGGAACAACCAGATGGTGTTCCTCCCGACCGAAAACGGAGACAGCCTGAGCGACGCCGACTTCTGGCAACTGATCGGCAATCCAAAAGTGCCGGCGCATGTCGCCGGTGTGCTCGAAATCGATCTGCAGCCAGCCGGTGCGGATAGCCATGCCATCATCGAGGTCGCGCATCTGGCCAATCCGGGCGCGACCTTCCGGGATCGGATGACCCGCATCACCGACGAAAGCGTCCAGTTCGGAGAGCATAACTTCACGGCAGGCCGGGCACGCGGGATCGGTGGGAAGACCGGCCAATTCGCAGCCGCGCACGAGGTCGGCCACTGGCTTCGCAATCCCGGATCGAAAGTGTTCGACCACATTGACCGGTCCTATGCCCTCACCCTGCCCAGAGCCCAGCAGGACAACGCGCAATATGGCCGGACGCTCGGGCGATACTATTCGATCATGGGTGGCGGGACCGTCGTGACGGATCATGACGCCACGCCGTGGATTTCGCGCCTGCGCCGGCAGACACCGATGAAGCTCGGGTGGATGTATGTGCACAGGATTGATTTCCGCCGCAGCCTGAACGAGGTGTCTGCGCGCCAGAAGCGGTTGCTGCTCGCTGCTGGTTTCCTGCCCAAGCTTCTTCAACCGGGGCAAATTCCCTAGGCGGAGAAGCCTGCGCGCTTTAGGCGCTGCACCGCGACGTCCAACGCCTGCAGGAAGGCTGAGCGGTCCTTCGGCGAGAAGGGCTTGGGCCCGCCGCTCGCCGTGCCCATTGCCCGCAGGTCCTCCATCATGTCGCGCGTCGCCAGCGCCATGCCGATCGAGGCGTCGGTGAAGGCCTTGCCGGTCGGGCCGATCACATCGGCGCCGGCCTTGAGGCAGCGGTCGGCGAGCGGAATATCGGCGGTGATGACGATCGAGCCGCGCGAGGCCCGCTCGGCGATCCAGTTATCGGCGGCATCGAACCCGTCGGAGACGATGACGCGCTCGATCCACGGCTCGCGCGGCACCATCATGAAGCTGTTCGCCACGACGAAGACCCTGAGCCGGTGCCGCTCGGCGACGCGGTAGATCTCCGGCTTCACCGGGCAGGCGTCGGCATCGATATAGATTGCGATCGTCTTGCGGCTCTCGTCCATGGCCACGGCCATCGCAGGGACGAAGCGCGCATGCAAGCCGGTCTTTACGCCGGCTTTATGCGCTGCCTCGTCTTCCGCATGGCGGCCTTATCGCACCCGGACATACATCGAGGGCCTCAACGGAGGTCGAAATGTCGACTGAAACTGCCCTCAACCGCAACGCCCAACAGCGTCGCGCTCGCGCCGTCTACAGCAGCATTGCCCACAACCGGCCGGTGGTCGGAATCCTCTGCGCCGAAATGGTTGCGCTCGCGCTCTTCGCGCTGGCCGCGGCCGGCTTCATCGGCCTGCGCGCCTGGCTCGCCTTGCCGAACTGAGACACGCCATGGCCCGCTACAAATCTCCCCAACCGCTCGTCGCCGAGAGCCATCTCTTCCTGGTCGGCCAGTCGAAGCGCGGCTTCTGGGTGGCGCGCGACCTCGAAGGCCGCAGCGAAGGCATCTTCCGCGATCAGAAGGAAGCGATGCGCTTTGCGCTGTTCGAGGGTGGGCACGCCAACGCCGTGCTGCTCTCCCCCGCTCCTGTCGAGCCCTCCTTCGGCACAGGTATCCACTGACCCATCCCCGCCATGCCGAGCGAGCAGCGCGCGCCCTCGAGCGCGCGCTGCTCGACATCTTCCTGGAAGCGGCTGGCGCGCTGATCGACCAGCTCGTCGAAGCCGGCATCCATGATCCCGCCGACATCGCCCGCCGGCTCAACCGGCGCGGCTTCCCCTGCTATGGCCGTTCGCGCTGGAACGCCGTTGCCGTCTCGACGGTCCGGCGCCGCCGCCAGCGCCTCGCCGAGGCCTGTTGATCCTGGTGCTGCGTAGCGAGAAAGCGCGTGCTCTTCTCGCCGCGCTGTCCTACGCTCCAGCCCTGCTTCGACTCGACGAGTCCCCGCTTCCGTCGGGGCCGGCCGCGGCAGCCGAAAGCCGGCAGCCCATGCTCCAGCATCAAGCCATTTCCGCAGGCCTTGCCCGAGATTGCCGGCGCCGGATTTCCCCGGCCTCAAGGCAGCGCGCACCGACATCCATGAGGCTCGCGCCCCGCGACCCTCGATAGCAGGAGACGACGATGGCCAAAGGCGAACAGCGCGGCAATCGCGAAGCCAAGAAACCCAAGCAGAACAAACCGAAGGCGAGCGCGGCAGCAGCCACGCCGGCCTTCGCAACGGCGATCGCCAAGGCCGCCGGAACGAAGAAGAAATGATCCGCTTCCGCACCATCGACCCTGCGGAAGGCGCGAGCCCGGAGGCGCCGCCTGCCGCTCTCGCGCTCCAGCCAGCTGCGCCCCAGACCGAAGCGGCCGCCGACGAGACCGCGCCGGGCAAGGCGAAGGGCCTGGTCCGCAAGACGGCGCTGCGGGCAAAGCGACCGGAGGAGACCCCGCTTTTCGGGAAATAGGGACGAGTATTGCCTCCCGTCAGGTCTCTTCGACCTCTTCGGTCCAGACCTTGAAGCTGGTCAGCGTATTCGGTCCGAAGGTGGTGGCGATGGCGACATCCGCCGCGTCGCGGCCGCGCGCGATCAGCACCCGGCCGATGCGCGGCACGTTGTTGCGTGGGTCGAACATCTGCCAGCCGCCTTCGAGATAGGCTTCGAAGGAGGCGGCGAAATCGCCCGGCGGCCAGGGCTGCGGCGTACCGACATCGCCGAGATAACAGGTGCAGTAGCGTGCCGGGATGTTCATCGCCCGACAGAAGGCGATGGCGAGATGGGCGTAGTCGCGGCAGACGCCGCGGCCTTCGCGATAAGCCTCGGAGGCGCTGCGCGTCACGCTCGCATCCATATAGTCGAAGGCGATGCGCTGGTTGACGAAATCGCAGATCGCCTGCACCCGCGCCGCGCCGGGCTGCGTATGGCCGAAGAGCTGCCAGGCAAGGTCGAGCAGCCGGTCGCTGTCGCAGAAGCGGCTGGCGAGCAGAAAGACCAGACACTCCTCCGGCAGGCGTTCGACGGAAACCTGCCCAGCGCCGCGGTCGAAGGTTTCCGGCAGGCCGTCGTCCCTGATCACCGCATCGGCGGAGATCCGCATCGCGCCCTGCGGTGCGAGCAGGCGACTGCACCAGTTGCCGAAGCCGTCACGATAGGCACTGACCGGGACCGGCGGTTGGATGCGCATATGGTCGGGCCCGTCCAGGTCGGAAACCCGGCTGAAATGCACGTTCAGCATGAGGATCATCGGCGTCGGCTGCGGGAATTCGTAGTCCAGTTCGTAGCCGATCCTGAGTTTCACGGATGAGCCTTCTGCGCGCAGCGCGGTTGTCTATGGCTCCCCAGCCCCGCAACAGCATGCACGTTTCCGGCCAAGGCGATACGGCTCCCCCTTCCAGGCAGCGCCGGGAGCGATCGAGGCCGCACGGTACCCATCTCGCGCCGCAGCTCCGCCATCTTGTTCCGGAGCTCGCCGAGGTCGCGCAGCCCGCGACTATTCGCGTTGCTTCTGATCGACATCAAGCACTCTGGCTTGCGGTGCGGGCGCTTGGGTCCTAAACCACGCCCGCGCCCGAAGGCGTGCCCTGCAAGCTCCCGGAGATCTGGATCATGGCTTTTCTTGCCGACGCCCTGAAGCGCGTGAAGCCGTCTGCGACCATCGCCATCACGCAGAAGGCGCGCGACCTGAAAGCACAGGGCAAGGACGTGATCTCGCTCTCCGTCGGCGAGCCCGATTTCGACACGCCGGACAATATCAAGGAGGCGGCGATCGCCGCCATCCGCCGCGGCGAGACCAAGTACACGCCGGTGGCCGGCATCCCGCAGCTGCGCGAGGCCGTCGCCCGCAAGTTCAAGCGTGAAAACGGGCTGGACTACAAGCCGGCGCAGACCATCGTCTCGACCGGCGGCAAGCACGTCATCTACAATGCGCTGCTGGCCACGTTGAACCCCGGCGACGAGGTGATCTGCGTCGCGCCCTACTGGGTCAGCTATCCCGACATGGTCCAGCTCTGCGGTGGCAAGGCGACCTTCGCCAACACCCGCATCGAAGACAATTTCAAGCTCCAGCCGGAAGAGCTCGAGCGCGCCATCACCCCGAAGACCAAGTGGGTGATCATGAACTCCCCCTCGAACCCCTCGGGTGCGGCCTACACCCATGACGAGATGAAGAAGCTCACCGACGTGCTGATGCGCCATCCGCATGTCTGGGTGCTCTCGGACGACATGTACGAGCATCTGGTCTATGGCGACTTTAAGTTCGTCTCCCCGGCCCAGGTCGAGCCCGGCCTGTATGAGCGCACGCTCACCATGAACGGCGTCTCGAAGTCCTATGCCATGACCGGCTGGCGCATCGGCTACGCGGGCGGCCCGCAGCACCTGATCACGGCGATGGACACCGTGCAGGGTCAGCAGACCTCGGGCACCTCGGCGATCTCGCAATGGGCCGCCGTCGAGGCGCTCGACGGGACGCAGGACCATCTGCCAGTGTTCAAGAAGGCGTTCGAGCGCCGTCGCGACCTCGTGGTCTCCATGCTGAACCAGACCCGCGGCCTGAAGTGCCCGGTTCCGGAAGGTGCCTTCTACGTCTATCCCGACTGCTCGGCCCTGATCGGCAAGACCATGCCGAACGGCAAGAAGATCGAGACCGACGAGGACCTGGTGCTCGGCCTGCTCGAAACGGAATCCGTCGCCGCCGTGCACGGCTCCTCCTTCGGCCTCGGCCCGAACTTCCGCATCTCCTACGCCACTGCGGACGAGACGCTGGAGGAGGCCTGCCGCCGCATCCAGCGCTTCTGCGCCGAGCTGCGCTGACATTGAGGACCGAGGCCGGCGGTACAATCTGCCGGCCTCGCCTGGATTGCTGATGAACCTGGAAGAGCAGCGCGCCCTGATGCGGTCGGGGCGGATGTATGACGACCTGACGCCCGAGCTGATCGCGGCGCGGGCGCGGGCGGTCGGCCTGACCGACGCCTATAACTTCAGCCTCGGCCAGCCGCCGGAGGAGCGCGAGGCCCTGCTGCGCGCCTTCCTGCGCAAGGTCGGCCCCGGCGCGCATTTCGAGCCGAACTTCCGTTGCGAGTTCGGTTTCAACATCACGATCGGCCGCAGCTTCTACGCGAATTTCGACTGCGTCATGCTCGACGGTGGCGAGATCACGATCGGCGACAACGTCCTGCTCGGCCCGCGCGTCGGCATCTACACTGCCAACCACGCCATCGACCCGGCTGAGCGGGTGGCCGGCGGCTGCTATGCCAGGCCGGTCACCATCGGCAACCGCGTCTGGGTCGGCGGCGGCGTCCAGATCAACCAGGGCGTCACGATCGGCGACGACGCGATCATCGGCGCCGGCAGCGTGGTGACGCGCGACGTGCCGGCGGGTGTGATCGCCGCCGGCGTGCCCTGCAAGGTGCTGCGCGAGATCACCGAAGCCGACGCCACCGGCTTTCGCTCCTCGCGCCCCTGAGCGCGCAGCGAGCGCGGCCACCGTTCCAGCCTTCGTGAATTGCGATCAAGGGCGGCATTGGCTAACGCTTCGACATGAATCGTCGCGCCTTCCTGATGCTCACCGGCTTCTGCATGCTGCCGCTCTCCGGCCAGGCTCAGGAGCCTCGCCGCTCGCTGTCGGTGCGCGAGGCCCATGACGCCGTGCAGGCGGGCCGGCTCATCCTGGTCGACATCCGCACCCCCGAGGAATGGACCGATACCGGCGTGCCGCAGGGCGCGGTCAGGCTCGATATGGAAGGCGGCGGCTTCGAGGCCCGCCTAGCCGGCCTGAAGCTCGACCATCCCGGCAAGCCGATCGCGCTGATCTGCCGGACCGGCAACCGGTCCTCGACCCTGCAGCGCAAGCTCGCCGGCCGCGGCTGGAAGGACCTAATCGACGTCCGCGGCGGCCTGCTCGGCACGCCGAAGGAGAAAGGCTGGCTGGCGGAAGGCCTGCCGGTGAAGGCTTATCCCTGAAACACTTGGCAATCTGAACGCGTGGTCGTCCCGGGCGGAGCGAAGCGTAGACCCGGGACCCATGCCTGAGCCTCTCCGATAGATGCTCAGGCATGGGTCCCGGATCGGCGCCGCCAAAGGGCGGCTTGTCCGGGACGACTATACTTCTTCCGGGAGAGCTGGGCTTAAGGCTTCAACAGATCCGGCCGGCGTTCCCGCGTGATCTTCTCCGCCTGCTCGCGCCGCCAGCGGGCGATGCGGGCATGGTCGCCCGAAAGCAGCGCCTCGGGCAGGCCCCGGCCCTCCCATTCGCGCGGCCGGGTATAGTGCGGGTATTCGAGCAGCCCGTTCTCGAAGCTCTCCTCCTGCCCCGATGCCTGCTTGCCCATCACACCCGGAATCAGCCGGACGCAGGCATCGAGCAGCACCATCGCCGCCATCTCGCCGCCGGAGAGGATGTAGTCGCCGATCGAGACCTCGGTCAGGCCGCGCCCTTCGATGACGCGCTCGTCGACGCCCTCGAAACGCCCGCAGACGATGACGACGCCCTCGCCGGTCACGAGCTCGCGCACCTTCGCCTGATCGAGTCTTTGCCCGCGCGGCGACATCAGCAGGCGCGGCCTCGCATCATCGGCCGGAACCACCGCATCGATCGCCGCCGCCAGCACGTCGCAGCGCAGCACCATGCCCGCGCCGCCGCCCGCCGGGTTGTCGTCGACATTGCGGTGGCGGCCGATGCCATGGTCGCGGATCTGGTGGGTGTCGAGCGACCAGAGCCCGGTGCGCAGCGCCTCGCCGGCCAGCGAGGCGCCGAGCGGGCCCGGGAACATTTCGGGGTAGAGGGTCAGGATCGAGGCACGGAAGGTCATGGCCTTCTGCTGGCACGAAACGATGGCCGCGTCATCACCGCGGCGCAGCCATCGTTCGACAGCATGTCCGGCGGCGCGCTAGGAGGCGCCTTGCTCCTCGATCCGCGCGCGCCAATGCGCGTGCAGGCCCTCGATATCGGCGCTCGTCAGCAGGGACATGGCGTCGCGCAGCTGCTCGTCGCTCCAATCCCACCACACCATCTCGAGCAGCATGGCGATCCGCTCGCCTCGAAGCGCTTCCGGATCGGGCGCGCCGGGTTGCCGACGACGATCGCATAAGGCTCGACGTCGCGCGTCACCACCGCACGGGTCCCGATCACTGCGCCATGCCCGATCGTGATGCCGGGCATGATGATCGCCTCCGACCCGATCCAGACATCGTTGCCGATCACGGTGTCGCCTGCCGGAAGATAGCCGTCACGCGCACCGGCGAAATGCGGTTGGTCGGGGAGATAGTGGAACGGGAAGGTGCTCGCCCATTCGTTCCGGTGCCCCTGATTGCCGGCCATGATGAAGGCAGCGCCAGATCCGATCGAGCAGAAGCTGCCGACGATCAGCCGGTCGGCCCCTTCGTCCGGGAGCAGATAGCGGGCGCAATCATCGAAGCTGTGCCCGTGATAATAGCCGGAATAGTAGCTGTAGCGCCCGACCACGATGTTGGCGTGGCGCACCTGCTGGGTGAGCGGGATGCCCTTGAAGGGGCTTTCGAAGAAATTGGTCATGAAGCTCGACTCGCAAAGGCTCGCGCCGTCGAAAAGGCGCAGCCAGCTGAAAGACATGAGAAAAGCGGGCCGTCGGCGTTGCCGATGCCCTCCGGTCTTCCGTCCCTCGCGTCAGATGCGCGGGGACGCGATGCAGCTGGTACAGTGCGTCTGCTTCATGTTGGCCGCAGCATAGGTGCGTCGAAGCTCCTCGGCAACGGCGGGGTCAGGTATCGATCAGTTGCCAGGACTCACGCGAAGCGCAGCGCCGGAAGCCCGTTCAGGGCGACGAAATCCGGCACGCTGGCGATGACATTGTCGAAGCCGGCGAAGGCCGGGGCGTCCAGCATGGTCAGGATCGCGACCGCGCGCATGCCGGCGCGACGCGCCGCCTCGACGCCGTTCGGCGCATCCTCGAAAACGATGCAATCGGCCGGCGCCACGCCCATCCGCTCGGCGGCGGCGAGGAACATGTCGGGATGCGGCTTGCCGCGAAAACCCTGGCTCGGCGAGACGATGGTGGCGAAGCGCTCGCGCAGCGAAAGCGTGTCGAGGATCAGCGCGATATTGGCCGGGGCCGCCGCAGTGCCCACCGCCATCGGCACGCCATGGACGCGGGCGCGGTCGAGCAGTTCAATCAGACCGGTCAGCGCTGCGACATGCGGCCGGTAGGTCTCGCGATAGACACTTTCCTTCTCCTCGGCGAGACGGTCGAGTTCGGCAACGTCGGCGCCGGGAAAATGCGGGCCGATAATGTCCGAAATCGCCATGCCGGCGGTCTTTGCCGAGAAGGTCGCGCGCTCGAAAGGCAGGTCGTAGCCGCCATACCAGCGCTCCCAGGCATCGTCATGGAAGCGCATATTGTCGACGATGGTCCCGTCCATGTCGAAGATCAGCGCCTTCGCGGCCCTATCAGACAGCATCATCGTCCTCGAACAGGCCGGCCGGCGGCAGCACCTCGATCCGCTTTCCGGCGACGTCGATGCGCGGCGCGAAGGCCTTGGTGAAGGGCATCAGCACCGAGCGGCCATCCGGCGTCTCGACGTCGATGAGGTCCCCGGCGCCGTAATTGGCGACGGCAGTGATGGTGCCGAGATTCGCCCCGTCGGGACCGATCACGGCACAGCCGATGAGATCGGCCTGCAGGAACTCGTCCTCGTCCTCGGGCACCGGCAGGCGCGAGCGCTCGACGAAGAGCTTGACGCCGTTCAGCGTCTCGGCACCCTCGCGGCTGGTCACGCCCTTGATCTGCGCGACGACCACTTCCTTGGCAGGGCGCAGCGACGCAATCTCGAAGCGCCGCCCCTTCTCGTCGGTGAGCGGGCCGTATTCGGCCAGCGCCAGCGGATCGCCGGTGAAGGCCTTGATCCTGACCTCGCCGCGCACGCCATGCGGTGCGCCGACGATGCCGAGCAGCACGAGTTCGTCGCTCATGTCAGCGCGTCATGCTCGGGCCTGGCCCGAGCATCTCTGGACGAGAGATTCTCGGGTCGAAGCTGCGCTTCGCCCGAGAATGACGCGTTGGACGTCACGAAGCTCACGCCTCGGCTTCGGCCGGGGCAGCGCTCTTGGCGGCGTGCTTCTCGGCGCGCTCCTTGGCCTTCTCGCCGGGAACGGCCTTGTTCGGGTTGTTGCGGGCCGGGCGCTTGGCGATGCCGGCGGCGTCGAGGAAGCGCAGCACGCGGTCGGTCGGCTGGGCGCCCTTGGCGAGCCAGGCCTGGGCCTTCTCGAGATCGAGCACGACGCGCTCCGGCGAATCCTTGGCCTTCATCGGGTCATAGGCGCCGATCTTCTCGATGAAGCGGCCATCGCGCGGCGCGCGGGCGTCGGCGACGACGATGCGGTAATAGGGGCGCTTCTTGGCGCCGCCGCGGGTCAGGCGGATCTTGAGGGACATGCTCTTCTTCCTTTGGTTTGAACGGAGAACTACTTTTTCTTGAACGGGTTGTTGCCGAGCCCCGGGAGGCCGGAGCCCAACCCGGGCAATCTCGGCATCATTCCGGCCGGCGGAGTGACGCCCTTGGGCAGGCCGGGGAAGCCGCCCGGCGGCAGCGAGGGCATGCCGCCGCCCGCGCCGAGCTGCTTCTGGAGTTCGGCGAGCTGCGCCGGATCCATCTTCGAGGGATCGGGCATGCCGGCCGGCAGGCCGCCCATGCCGCCGCCGAGCCCGAACATCTGGCCGAGCTTGCCGAGCATGCCGCCCTTCTGCCGGGCCATCTGCTTCATCATGTCCGCCATCTGGCGGTGCATCTTGAGCAGCTTGTTGATCGCCTCGGGCGAGGTACCGGAGCCGGCGGCGATACGCTTCTTGCGGCTGTTCTTGAGCAGGTCGGGATTCTTGCGCTCGGCCGCCGTCATCGAATTGATGATCGCGATCTGCCGGCCGATGACCTTGTCGTCCATCTTCGAGCTGGCGATCTGGTTCTTCATCTGGGCCATGCCGGGCATCATGCCCATCAAACCGCCGAGCCCGCCCATCTTCTCCATCTGCTGGAGCTGCGAGCGCAGGTCGCCGAGATCGAAATTGCCCTTGGCGAGGCGCAGCGCCAGTTCCTGCGCCTTGTCGGCATCGACCGTCGCCGCAGCCTTCTCGACCAGGCCGACGATGTCGCCCATGCCGAGGATGCGGTTGGCGACGCGCGAGGGATGGAAATCCTCGAGCGCGTCGGTCTTCTCGCCGGTGCCGACGAGCTTGATCGGCTTGCCGGTGACGGCGCGCATCGAAAGCGCCGCACCGCCACGGCCGTCGCCGTCCATGCGGGTCAGCACGATGCCGGTGAGGCCCACACGCTGGTCGAAGGCGCGCGCCGTGTTGACCGCGTCCTGGCCGGTCAGCGCGTCGGCGACGAGCAGCACTTCATGGGGATTGGTCGCCGCCTTGACCTCGGCGACCTCGGCCATCAGCGCCTCGTCGAGCGTGACGCGGCCGGCGGTGTCGAGCATGACGACGTCGTAGCCGCCGAGACGGGCCGCCTCGACCGCGCGCCTGGCGATCTGCACCGCGGACTGGCCGGCGATGATCGGCAGCGTCTCGACGCCGACCTGCTGGCCGAGGATCGCCAACTGCTCCATCGCCGCCGGACGGCGCGTGTCGAGCGAGGCCATCAGGACGCGCTTCTTGTTGCGCTCGGTCAGGCGCTTGGCGATCTTCGCCGTGGAGGTGGTCTTGCCGGAGCCTTGCAGGCCGACCATCAGGATCGGCACCGGCGGCACGGCGTCGAAGGTGATGCCCTCGCCCTCGCCGCCGAGCGTGTCGATCAGGACGTCGTTGACGATCTTGATGACCTGCTGGCCGGGCGTGACCGATTTCAGCACCTCGGCGCCGACAGCGCGCTCGCGTACCTTGTCGGTGAAGCTGCGCACGACTTCGAGGGCGACGTCGGCCTCGAGCAGCGCGCGGCGCACCTCGCGCAGCGCGGCGTTGACGTCGTCCTCGGTCAGCGCGCCCCTGCGGGTCAGGCCCGAGAGGATGCCGGAGAGTCTTTCGCTCAGCGTGCCGAACATGCGGGTCTGCTTGCTGCCTCAAAGGCCGGATCGGCCAAGCCTCGTCCCCCAAGCGGTTTCGCGCCCGAGGGCGCAGACGCGCTGTCGGGCGTTGACCTCCGGGCTCATAGGGCTCATGCGAGCGGCCCGGTCGGCGGATGAAGTCTCGTCGATGCGGCGAAACGGATGGCGCGTTAAAGCGGAAGATTGCGGCGAAAGTCAAGCTGAACGCCACAACAGCGCAGCGGCTGCCGGCGATTGCACCGCGTGCGGCAGCCCTCCTATAGCCGCAAACCGATTTCGACCTGCCCTCACAATGGAGACGACATGAAGCTCTTGGCTATCACCGCGACCTTGCTGGCGCTCGGCCTCACCCAGGCGCAGGCGCAGTCCTGCGAAGGCAATTTTGCCGTGGTCGGCACGCCGATGCTGACCGGGCTGACCTACAAGACCTGGGACATCATCGCCAAGCGCGCTCCGGCCGCGGTGCTGAAGGATCTCGCGGCCTCCGTTTCAGCCGAGGGCTTCGCCGACATGCGGATCGACAAGGCCACCAGCTCGGTGCTCGCCATCCAGGAGACCTCCGGCTCCGGCCGCCCGCAGACCTTGCGCGTCACCGCCCGCAAGAGCGGCGGCGGCACCCGCGTCGACGCGGTCTTCGCCGTCCAGCAGGGCCAGGTCGCGCCCGAAGCCTATACCCGCGACGCGCTCTGCCGCGTGATCTCCGGCGGGCGGGGCTAAGCTCGCCTCAAGGCCGCTCGGTGAGCAGGTTGGCATCGCGCGCCAACCGCCAGCGGCCATCCGCCTCCTTGCGCAGGATCGTCAGCGTGTAGCCGGAGCGGCGGACGGACTTCCCGTCCGCCGAAGTCGCGCTCAGGTCGATCTGGTTGCGCAGATAGGCGAAGTCCCCGATCAGCTGGAGTTCGCGAATCTCGCTGCGCCCCTCGATCGTGAATTGCCCTAGGCCCGCCAGGGCGCTCGCGAAAGCCTGTTTCCCGAACGGCTCGGCGCCCGGCACCATGAAGACCACATCATCGGCGATCAGGGCGAGCACGGCCTCGACATCGCCTGCCTTGGTCGCCGCCATCCAGTTCTCGACCAGCCCGCGGATCGCCCGTTCGTCCTCGCTCATCATCGGCCACCTCCTTGCGAATCCGGAGCGTGGTGACAATCACGCCAAGATTCTCCACTAGCGCGAGCATGAACCCGGCTGCTTGCCGGCCGCAGGAAAAGACGAGAACCAGACGATGACAAGAGCCCTGAGCGCAGTGCTGGCGATGGCGCTGCTCGCGGCCGGCTGTGCCGGAACCCAGCGCGATGCCGCCCCGCCGAACCAGCGCAAGCAGGAGCGCCTCGCAGCGGTTCGCGTCGACCCGGCCGGCGCGGTGGCCATCCTCAACGCCTATCGCGCCGGCAAGGGCCTGGGCCCGGTCAGGCTCGATCCGACCCTGACGACGATGGCGCAGCGCCAATCGGACGCGATGGCCGCCAGCGACAGCCTCTCGCATGACGCGGCCGGCAGCTTCACTTCGCGCGTCCATGCCGCCGGACTCGATTCGGTGCGGGCCGCCGAGAATCTCGGCGCCGGCTACTTCTCGACCGAGGAGGCTTTCACTGGCTGGAAGAAATCCTCCGGCCACGAGGTCAATCTCGTCATGCCGGAAGCGACCCGCGTCGGCATCGCGCTCGCCAAGAATCCGCAGACCCGCTACGGCGCCTGGTGGACGCTGGTCCTCGCCGCCGAGCCGGAGAAGCGCCGCGAGCTCTCCGCCGGGCCGCTCGTGCCGGTGCGCGGCAACACGACCTTCCGGTGGGGGGCCCAGCTTTAGAGTGCCGCCCTGCGCCCTATCGGGTGACGCAGCCGCGGACCGAACTGCCAGGCCCACCGCGCCATATCGATTTTCACATTGGCCGCGAGGCAGCGGGCGCCTCCGGCGGTCGCTCCGGGCCTCTTTACAAACCATCCCGGCTGGTGATGGCTCTGGTCTTTAACGGAGCCTCTCGCCATGACCTTCGAAACCTGGGCCGCCTTCGCTGCCGCCACCGCCGTCCTGCTCGTCATCCCCGGACCGACCATCCTGCTGGTGATCTCCTATGCGCTCGGCCAGGGCTGGCGCACCGCCTTTCCGATGGCGGTCGGCGTCGCGCTCGGCGACTTCACGGCGATGACGCTGTCCATGCTCGGCGTCGGCGCGCTGCTGGCAACCTCCGCCACCGTGTTCACCGCCCTGAAATGGGTCGGCGCCGCCTATCTGATCTATCTCGGTGTCAAGCTCTTCCGGGCCGGCGGCAGCCTGAACGCCGAGCCGCGCAAGGACGCGACCTCGGCGCTGAAGATGCTCGGCCATGCCTGGCTGGTGACGGCGCTGAACCCCAAGGGCATCACCTTCTTCGTCGCCTTCCTGCCGCAGTTCCTCGATCCGAAGGCCGATTTCTGGACGCAGTGCTGATCTTCGAGGCAACCTTCATCGGCCTCGCCTTCGCCAATGCGCTCGGCTACGCCCTGATCGCCTCGCGCGCCCGCTCGGTGGTGAGCAATCCGCGCGCCATCGGCTTGTTCAACAAGGCCGGCGGTACGCTGCTGGTCGGCGCCGGCATCGCGACCGTCGCGATGCGCTCCGGCAGCAACTGAGGCGCGCGAGCATGCCTGCCAAGGACAGCGCCACCCTCGGCTTCTATGCGGAAGAAGCCGAGACCTATGCCGGGCGCGACCGCGAGGCCGATCAGGCCCGGCTCGAACGCTTTGCCCGCCTGCTGCCGGCCGGCGGCCAGGTGCTCGAACTGGGCTGCGGCGGCGGGCAGGACAGCGCCGCGCTGATCGCCCGCGGCTTCGATGTCACGCCGACCGACGGCTCGCCCGAGCTTGCCGCCCAGGCCGCGCTCCGGCTCGGCCGCCCGGTGCAGGTGCTGCTCTTCGAGAATCTCGCCGCCAGCGCGGCCTATGACGGCATCTGGGCGAATGCCTGCCTGCTGCACGTCCCGCGCCAGGCGCTTCCCGCCATCATCGCGCAGGTCCACGCCGCCTTGCGGCCGGGCGGCGCCTTCTACGCCAGCTTCAAGGCCGGAGAGACCGAGGGGCGGGATCGCTTCGGGCGGTACTACAACTACCCGCCGGCGACCTGGCTGCGCGAGACCTATGGCGCCGGGCTCTGGCACAGCCTGGAGATCACGGAGGAACTCGGAGGCGGCTATGACCGCGAGCCGACGCGCTGGCTGCACGCTTTGGCGATCAAAATTTCTTGAACGCGGCGATTCCCATCCCTCGCCGCGACGCCTCCTGACTTGAAACCGTGCAACCGCCGCCCACATCGCCTGCCATGAACCGCCGCAAGCTCCTTCGCCTCCTCGGGATCCCCGCCCTCCTCGGCTCCGGCGGCTTCGCCTGGGCCTCCTATGCGCGCTCGCGCAATCCCTACTACCAGGGCCCCGTCAGCGACCATTTCAACGGAGTGGTCTTCAGCGACGGACGGCCGGTGACCAAGGGATTGCTCGACGTGCTGCGCTGGCAGACCGGAAATCGCCAGAAGGAGGCGTTTCCGGAGCATTTCCCGGGACCGCGGCAGGACGAGCCGCCGGCCAGCGTCGAAGGCCTGCGCGTCGCCCATCTCGGCCACGCCTCGTTCCTGCTCCAGGCCGGCGGGCTCAACATCCTGCTCGACCCGGTCTACTCCGAGCGGGCAAGCCCGTTCTCCTTCTTCGGCCCCAAAAGGGTGAACGCCCCCGGCATCGCCTTTGCGGCCCTGCCGAAGATCGACGTCGTGCTGGTCACCCACAATCATTACGACCATCTCGACGTCGACACGCTGGCGCGGCTGCACCAGCGCGACCGACCGCGCATGATCATGCCCCTCGGCAACGACGCCATCGTCAAGGCGCATGATGCTTCGATCCTGGCCGAGGCGCATGACTGGCAGACCCGCCTGACGCTTTCCGACAAGGTCGCGGTGACGCTGGTGCCGAGCTATCACTGGTCGGCGCGCGGCGCCTTCGACCGGCGCATGGCGCTGTGGTGCTCCTATGTCATCGAGACACCAGCCGGAAAGCTCTTCCATGTCGGCGACACCGGCTTCCATGACGGCTCGCTCTATCGCGAGCTCGGGCAGAAGCACGGCCCGTTCCGCCTCGCTTTGCTGCCGATCGGCGCCTATGAGCCGCGCTGGTTCATGGGCGACAACCACATGAACCCGGAAGAAGCGGTCGAGGTGATGCGGTTCCTGCGCGCCGAGCAGGCGCTCGGCCATCACTGGGGCACGTTCCAGCTCACCGACGAGGGCGTCGGGCGCCCGCCCGAAGCCCTGGCCGTCGCGCTCGACAAGGCCGGCCTGCCGCAGGAGCGCTTCCGGGCGATGCGGCCGGGGCTGGTCTGGGAAGTCTAGCGCCGAACTGGGGTCTGACCGCGTGTCATCCCGGACAAACGGCTTTAACCGCGCCGATCCGGGATCCAAGCCGGAGATCCAATCGGTGAGGTTCGGGCATGGATCCCAGGTCTGCGCTTCGCTGCGCCCGGGATGACTAGCACCTCTCGACCATCTACCCAGCCCGGAATGACGGCATCTGCCGGCCCGCCTATTTCGGCCGGACGTAGACGTTGATCTCGAGATTCGGGTCGCCCGGATCCTTGAGCTCGCCGACATATTCCTCGAGGAAGGCGTCCTTCACCGGGATGTTCTTCGCCTCGAGATAGGCGGTGATCGTCTCATAGGTCGAATCGATGTCGTCATAGGGCGCGGTGTGGACGAAGCGCAGCGAGCGCCCCGCCGGCGACTGCCCGGCGCGAACGCCGCTGGCCAGCCCCGGCGTCGCCGCGGCATCCGGCGCACGGTCGACCGGCAGCATCGCCTCGAACTTGAAGCCATTGTCATCGGTTTCGACGAACAGGGTCAGCGGCCGTCCGGCCACTTTCAGCCCAGCCTTGGCCGCCTCGGCGCGGAGCAGCGCGATGCTCTCTGACAGGCGCACGAAGCCCTGGTCCCAGCTCGCCTGCCCCGGCAGCGTGAGCACGGGCCGGGCGGTGAGCGCGACCTCGTCGACATCGGACGGATCGCCCGGCTTGCCGGCGAGCGTGGCGTTGGGATTGGGCGTGCCGGTCTGCTGCTGCAGCGGCGGCGGCGAAAGCGGATTCGGCAAGGTCGGCGGCGGCTGAACCGGTTGCGGCTCGAGCGGCACCTGCGGCGCCGGCTGTACCGGCTGCGGCGTCACCGGGCCCTGCGGAACCGGGGCGGGCTGCACCGGCTGCGGCTCGCTCTGGGTCGGCGGCTGCGTCTGGGGCGCCTGGGCCTGGCCGGTCTGCGGCTGCCCCTGCTGCGGCTGGGTCGACGGCGTGGTCTGCACCGGCGTCGCCTGGCCCGGCGGGGGAGCCAGCGGCGCGCTTTCGACGCTGGCCGGCGGCGCGACCCGCGTCTGGGCGAACAGGGCGACGGGGGCCAGAAGGCCGGCCGTCAGAGCGATCATGCGCAGGCTGGAGTGTCGCATCCCGAAAATCCCGACCTGACACGACCGATTCGCGTCGTTGCGGCGCAAGCTACGCCGTTCGCAACTGCAGACAAGACCCTCACAGGGTGGCGTTTTTTCGGCGTCTCGGTCATAGAGCCGTATCATCATGGACATGTGACGATATGAACGCTCTCGCGCATCGCCGGTTCCTCAGAATGAACGGGCTCGGCAACGAGATCACCGTGCTCGACCTGCGCGGAGCCAAATCTGTCGTATCGGAAGCGGAGGCGCGCTCGATCGCCGCCGCGCCGGGCATGCATTTCGACCAGCTCATGGTCCTGCACGACCCGCGAACGGCGGGAACCGACGCCTTCGTCCGCATCTACAACACCGACGGCTCGGAGGCAGGCGCCTGCGGCAACGGCACGCGCTGCGTCGCCTGGGCAATGATGGCGGACCCTAAGATGGGCGATCCGGCGAGACGCACGCTGACGCTCGAAACCAAGGGCGGCCTGCTGCCGGCGACGCGGCTCTCGGAGCTGGTCTTCACCGTCGACATGGGCGAGCCGCGCCTGGCCTGGGACGAGATTCCGCTGGCCGAGCCCTTCCACGACACCAGCGGCTTCGAGCTGCAGATCGGCCCGATCGATGCGCCGGTCCTGCACACGCCGGGCGCCGTCAACATGGGCAATCCGCACGCGGTCTTCTTCGTCGACGATCCCTATCGCTTCAATCTGGAGCAGATCGGCCCGCTGCTCGAGAACCACCCGATCTTCCCCGACCGCGCCAATATCGGCCTCGCCGCGGTCAAGGCCCCGGACCATATCGTGCTGCGCGTCTGGGAACGCGGTGCCGGCATCACCCGCGCCTGCGGCTCCGGCGCCTGCGCCGCGCTGGTCGCCGCCGTCCGGCGCGAGCTCAGCGCCCGCAAGGCCACCGTCAGCCTGCCCGGCGGCGACCTCGTCATCGAATGGCGCGAAAGCGACGGCCATGTCCTGATGACCGGCCCGGTCGAGCTGGAGCGCGAAGGCGTGCTGGAGCCGGCGCTGTTCGCCGCCGCCTGAGATGACGGTCGAGACGCTCACCTTCGGCTGCCGCCTCAACCTCGTCGAGAGCGAGGCGATGCAGGCGCAGGCCCGGGCGGCGGGGTTGCAGGACATCGCCATCGTCAACAGCTGCGCCGTCACTGCCGAGGCGGTGCGCCAGGCCGGCCAGGCGATCCGCCGGCTGGCCCGGGAGCGACCGGAGCGACCGGTGATCGTCACCGGCTGCGCTGCGCAGATCGAGCCGGCCCGCTTCGCTTCCATGCCGCAGGTCGCGCAGGTCTTCGGCAATGCCGAAAAGCTCGAACCGGAAAGCTGGCGCAGGCTCGCCGCCTCCAACAGCCTGCGCGGCAGCACGGACCGCCGGCCCGAGGACAAGCTGCAGGTCGGCGACATCATGCTGGCGCGTGGCGCCGCGCCCCAGCGCACGCGCGCGCTCGCCGAACACACGCGCGGCTTTCTCCAGGTCCAGAACGGCTGCGACCACCGCTGCACCTTCTGCGTCATCCCGCTCGGCCGCGGCAATGCCCGCTCGGCCGCGATCGGGGACGTGGTCGCGCAAGGGAGGGCGCTGGTCGCGGAAGGGGCGCGCGAGGTCGTGCTGACCGGCGTCGACCTCACAAGCTATGGCCGCGAAGGCCCGGGCGCGCCTTCGCTCGGCAGCCTCGTCCGTACCCTGCTGGCGGCGCTGCCCGAGCTGCCGCGCCTGCGCCTGTCCTCGCTCGACGCCGTCGAGATCGACGACGAATTGCGCGATCTGATCGCCGGCGAACCGCGGCTGATGCCGCATCTCCACCTCTCGCTGCAATCCGGCGACGATCTCATCCTGAAGCGCATGAAGCGCCGCCATGACCGCGCCGATGCCGTGCGCTTCTGCCACGAGATGCGCACCCTGCGGCCCGATATCGTCTTCGGCGCCGATCTGATCGCCGGCTTCCCGACGGAGGACGAGGCGATGTTTGCCCGCACGCTTGCCCTGATCGAGGACTGCGGCCTGTCCTATGTCCATGGCTTTCCGTTCTCGGCCCGGCCGGGAACGCCGGCGGCGCGCATGCCGCAGCTTTCCGGCGAGGTCGTGAGGGAGCGGGCCTTGCGCCTGCGCGAGGCGGCGCAGGCCGCCCATGGGCGGCATCTCCAGGCCAGGGTCGGCCGGAGGCTCGCCGTCCTGACCGAGCGCGGCGACAGCGGCCGGGCCGAGGATTTCACTCTCGTCCGCTTCGGGCACAGCGTCGCGGCCGGGCAGATCGTCGAGGTCACGGCGCAATCCTGCAGCGACAAGGCACTGCTCGCGGCTTGACGCGCCGCCCGCTTCCCCTTCATGCAACGGCAGACGGCGCAGACGTCTCGCCCATGTCGCAATCTGGACCTAAGCCTCACGCCATGATCGACCGCTTCCGCAAGACCGCTTTCCTCGTTGCGCTTCCTCTCGCCCTTGCCTGCAC
>JAKFDB010000053.1:0-34344 GCA_036676315.1 Bradyrhizobiaceae bacterium | reverse complement strand
CCGGACGTTAGGGTTAACCAGGGGTTAAGCGCGCCAAAGGCGGTGTTCTGATGCATGGTCGGGCGCCTCCAGCAAGAGGGCCAGGTCGATGTCCGCCTCAGCAGCCACCGAACGCCGCCGGCAAACGCGCAGCCGCACTCTCATCGGCGCGCAGATCATCTTCAATCAGCGCCAGTCGACGCTGGATTGCACGGTCAGGAACCTCTCCGAGCAAGGGGCCCTGCTCGTGCTCTCCGATGCTGTCGCAACGCCCGAGCTCTTCGAACTCTATTTCCCGCTGAAGCGCGAAAGCCGCATGGTGCGGGCGCGCTGGCGGGACGGCACGCGCCAGGGCGTCGAGTTCACCAGGACCGGCAAGGACGACGGCGAGCCCATCCAGCTCGACGTCCTGCGCCGGCTGAGACGGCTCGAGCAGGAGAATGCGGCGCTGAAGGCCCGCATCGCCCAGCTGACCGAAGCCGGCTGATTCCAGCCGAAATTCCGCCGGCATCTTCCCCCGACATCGCGCGCCGGAGGAAGACGATGAGACGATTCGCGCGCTATCTGCTGCTCCTGCTGGGCCTCGTCGCCGGGCTTGCCGCCTTTCAGAACAGCTCGATCCTGGCACCCGCGCTGAACGAGCGACCGGTGCTGCTGGCCCATCGCGGCCTCGCCCAGACCTATCCGGCGGCCGACATCACGGCCGCGACCTGCACGGCGACGCGCATCGACCCGCCCGAGCATCGCCAGATCGAGAACACCATCACCTCGATGGAAGCGGCCTTCGCGGCCGGCGCCGACATCGTCGAGCTCGACATTCATCCGACGCGCGACGGCCAGTTCGCCGTGTTCCACGACTGGACGCTGGAATGCCGTACGGACGGCTCCGGAACCACGCGCGACAAGACCATGGCGGAGCTGAAAGCGCTCGATATCGGCCATGGCTATACCGCCGACGGCGGCAAGACCTTCCCCTTTCGCGGCCGGGGCATCGGATTGATGCCGACGCTGGACGAGGTGCTCGGCAGGTTCCCCGAGCAGCGCCTGCTGATCAACATCAAGAGCAATGATCCGGAGGAAGGACGGGCCCTCGCCGCACGGCTCTCCCTCCTGCCGCCGGAACGGCTCGCGAGGCTGATGGCCTATGGCGGCGAGCCGCCGATCGCGGCGCTGCGGGAGGCGCTCCCCTCGCTCGTCACCATGTCGGCCACGGCCGAGAAGCGCTGCCTGCTGCGCTATCTCGCCATCGGCTGGGCCGGTTTCACGCCCAGCGACTGCGCCAGGCAGCTGCTGCTGATCCCCTCCAACTACACCAAATGGCTCTGGGGCTGGCCGCAGCGCTTCACCGCGCGGATGCGCGCCGTCGGCAGCGAAGTCATCGTCGCCGGACCACTGGTCGGCGGCGACGTCTCGACGGGCATCGATCGGGCCGAGGACCTCGCCGGCCTCGCCCGGCCGATCCCCGGCCTCTGGACGAACCGGATCGACCGGATCGCCCCTCTGGTGGAAGCCACGCCCTAGGAGCGGCGCGCCAGCTGTTCCTTGGCGAAGCCGGCCTTGCCGGCATAGGTCTTCACGATCATCTCGCGCTTGGCATAGGACAGCACGCGCTCGACATCGTCGAAGCCGTTCGGCGCCAGCTCCTCCACTGCATCGATGACGCGTTCTGGCCCCCCCGCCCGGTTCATCGCCACGATCTCGGCCGTCGCCGGCAGACGCTGCGCCTCATAGGCCGCCAGCGCCTGGCGCGGATGCTCGGCACGGACCAGCAGGTCCGCCAGGCAGCGTGCGTCGAGGATCGCCTGCGAGGCTCCGTTCGAACCGACCGGGTACATCGGGTGAGCGGCGTCGCCGAGCAGGGTCACGCGCCCATGCGTCCAGCGCGGCAGCGGGTCACGGTCGCACATCGGATAGTCCCAGAATCCCGGCGTCGCCTGGATCAGGGCAAGGATATCGACGCCCGGCACCGTGAAGCGGCGGGCGAAGGGCAGCACGTCCTCGAGCCGGCCGGGCTTCGACCAGGCCTCCTTCGGCGGCGGCTTGGCCGGATCGCCCGTGCGGATATTCACCACCCAATTGGTCAGCCGCGTGCCCGGCTTGGCGCCTGCCGCGATCGGATAGAGCACCAGCTTGCCGGCCATGCCTCCGGCGATGATCATGCTCTCCCCGTCGAGGAAGACCGGCCAGTCACAGGCGCCGCGCCACATCTGCACACCGTTCCAGCGCGGCGGGCCCTGATCCGGGAAGTAATGGGCGCGCACTGTGGAATGAATGCCGTCGGCCGCGATCATCAGATCGGCCCGCGCGGTCTCGCCGGCTTCGCCGCGGCGCGTGTCGGCGAAATGGGCCGTGACGCCGCCCTCGTCCTGGGCAAAGCCCTGCAGTCGCCGGCCGCAGCGCAGGGCGTCGGACCCGAGCCGTGCCACCACCGCATCCCTGATCACCCCCTGCAAGCGGCCGCGATGGATCGAGAACTGCGGCACCGGCGCGCCCGCATGCAGGCCGCGCGGCTCGCGCCAGACGGCTTGCCCGAAGCGGTTCATGTAGACCAGTTCGCGGGTGCGGATCGCGACGGCATCGAGGGCCGGCAGCAAATTGAGCTCGGCGAGCTCGCGGATCGCATGCGGCAAGGTGTTGATGCCGACCCCGACTTCCCGGATGTCGCCGGACTGCTCGTAGACCGTCGCCGCGATGCCTCGCGCATGCAGCATGATGGCCAGCGTGAGCCCGCCAATGCCGCCGCCAACGATGATGACCTTCATGCGTGTTCCGCCCCCGACTGATTATTTCAAGCTTGAAATATCAGCCCGAAGCTTGTCAATCGACCTTCATCCAGCGCATCTGAAACTTGGCTCCGGCCGCGAAAGCGCTTTTTTGGCGGAACGAAGCCGTATTCTGTGCGTATCTAGGCCCAATGCTGTCGTTTTTCGATGGCAGCCATGCGACACGGCTAGTTCGCGCGCGACAGCGCTCCGATTCGCCGCGACGCTCCGGCTTCAAAAGCGGCGCCGGCGCGAAGTAACTTTCATCATTGCTCTTTTCAGGAGGGTTGTATGACCAAGAACGAACTGATCGCCGCCATCGCCGACGAGACCGGCAAGACCAAGGCCGATGTCTCGGCCATTCTCGGCTCGCTCGCCGGCGTCGTCGCCAAGACCCTCAAATCGGGTGGCGACGTCACGCTCGGCGGCATCGGCAAGCTGGCGGCGGCCAAGCGCGAGGCCCGTGAGGCCCGTAACCCGTCGACCGGCGCGATGATCAAGGTTCCCGCCAAGACCGTCGTGAAGTTCAAGGTCACCAAGGATCTGGCCGACGCCGTCGCCTGAGACGCCGCAGCAACCGACGGCTGGAGCATGGCGAAAGGCGCGATGCGCCCTTTCGCCATGCTCCGCCTTCGGCCCGGCGAATGCCATCCTCGCATCCGGGCGTACGCGCCCGGATGCCGCGCCTCCGGTCGCCATGGCTTGACCGCGCCGCGCCACTGCCCACAGTAGCGCAATGTTCCTGCGCCTCTTCACCGACCTACGCGCCGCCAAGGTGCCCGTGACGCTGCGGGAGTATCTTGCCTTGCTCGAGGGCGTCGAGGCCGATCTCGCCGAGCATCGCGTCGACGAATTCTATCATCTCGCCCGCACCTGCCTGGTCAAGGACGAGCGTCATCTCGACCGGTTCGACCAGGTCTTCGCCCAGGTGTTCAAGGGCATGGAGACGCTGGGCCAAGCCTTCGAGCAGGCCGGCATTCCCGAGGAATGGCTCCGCAAGCTCGCCGAGAAATTCCTGACCGAGGACGAGAAGCGCCAGATCGAGGCGCTGGGCTGGGACAAGCTGCTCGAGACGCTCAAAGCACGCCTCGCCGAACAGAAGGGGCGCCATCAGGGTGGCTCGAAATGGATCGGCACTGCCGGGACATCGCCCTATGGCGCCTATGGCTACAATCCTGAAGGCGTCCGGATCGGCCAGGACGGAAACCGCAATTTCCGGGCAGTGAAGGTCTGGGACAAGCGCGAGTTCAAGGATTTCGACGACACCCGCGAGCTCGGTGTCCGCAACCTGCGCATCGCGCTGCGGCGCCTGCGCAAATTCGCCCGGACCGGCGCGGCCGAGGAGCTCGACCTCGACCAGACGATTTCCGAGACGGCCAAGCATGGCTATCTCGACGTCAAGCTCAGGCCGGAGCGGCACAATGCCGTGAAGGTGCTGCTGTTCCTCGATGTCGGCGGCTCGATGGACTGGCATATCGAGCTGGCCGAGGAGCTGTTCTCGGCGGCACGTGCCGAGTTCAAGCATTTCGAGCATTTCTACTTCCACAACTGCCCTTATGAGCGGGTCTGGCGCGAGAACCGGCGCCGGCACGACCAGGTCATTTCGACCTTCGACATCCTGCGGACCTATCCGCCGGATTACCGGGTGGTCTTCGTCGGGGATGCCTCGATGAGCCCCTATGAGATCGCAATGCCCGGCGGCTCGGTCGAGCACTGGAACGAGGAGCCCGGCGAGGTCTGGATGCGGCGGCTGACCGAACGCTTTCAGAAATCGGTCTGGCTCAATCCGGTACAGCAGCATCTGTGGAGCTACACCCAGTCGATCCGCCAGATCGGCGGTCTGATGGGCGGGCGGATGTTCCCGCTGACGCTGGACGGGCTCGACGGTGCGATGAAGGCCCTCACTCGCTAGCGCTGCGTCACCAGCGCAGGTCCGCCTCTGGCGCCTGCTTCAGAAGATTTCCCAGGCCTGCACTTTGCTCCGCGGGGGAATGACGGCTAGAGCTTCGCGCCATGCAAGCCGAAGACGATACGTCAGACGACACGCCGCTGCCCTCCTGGCGCCAGCGCCCCAAGCCGATCGGCTTCGAGATCGCCTATCGTCTGGATGGCGACGCGCTGGAGATCGACACGACCCGCAAGATCGACCGGGTCCGCCTCGCGGCGGTCGAGCAGGTGCGCTTTATCTACGCGCCGAGCAATGTCACCTCGAAGAGCTATCGGACGCAGCTGCGGCTCAGCGACGGCAAGAGCGTCACCTTCGGCAATCTCTCCTGGCGCTCGCTGACCGATATCGACCGCGACGATGCGCGCTACCACGCCTTCGTCACCGCGCTCTCGGCCGCGATCGAGCGAGCGAACCCGCGCGTCCGCTTCGTCGCCGGCAAGCCCTTCGCGCTCTGGCTGGCACTGGCCTTGGTCGGCGGGCTCTCGCTCGTCATGCTCGCCTGGTTCAGCCTGCGTGCCTTCCAGCAGGGAGCGACGACGGCCGGATGGCTCGGGATCCTGCTTGGTGCAGTCTCGTTCTGGCAGGTCTGGCCGATGGTCAGGCTCAACCGCCCGCGCGAACTGTCACCCGGCGAGGTGCCGGACGAGCTGGTGCCCGGCCGCCCTCGGGATTGAAGCGCCGGTCGGCGACCCGGACAGCGCCCGGGTCGAGAAACCGATCGGTTCAGGCGCTGGCGGGGGCGAGCCTGCCATCCGGCGTATAGCGGTCGACCGCCTCGGGAAGCCGCCGGGACAGGCGGGAGAGCAATTCTTCTTTCGAAAGACCGGTCTGGCGAACCAGGGCATCGATGACATCGGGGCCGATGGCGCTTTCGAGTTCCTGCGGCGCGACTTCCTGGTTTGGTCCCTGTCGAACCCAGGAATCGGCCTTCTCCGCTTGGCCGGCCTGCTTGAAGCGGTCGACGAGCTCTCCGAGCCCGCCATTCAGGAGCCCACCGATTCCGCCGGCGCCGAGCACCCCGCCCAGGATGCCTCCCGCCTGGGACGGCATGTCGGCAGAGGGCGGCGACGCGCTGCCGGGTTCCTTCGCGCTGTTCAGCCACTCGGCGATCTTGTCCCGGTTCTGGTAGCCGGCGATGGCCAGCAGACCGAGCAGGGCGGTCATCGACGGCAGGCGGTTCTCGCTCATGAGATTTCTCCTGGCGGTTTGAAACTGTGGCGGTTTGAGAACCTGGTTGGTCGGCGAATGTCAGGCAGCGCTTCCGCGCTTCGAAACAAATGCCCACACCATCAGGACGATGATCGCGCCGACGATGGCGCCGATAATTCCCGCGCCCTCGCCGGGTGCATACCAACCGAGCGCCTGACCGAGATATGAGGCGACGAACGCTCCAACGATTCCGAGAACCGTCGTCAGCACGAAGCCCGACGGCTCATTCGGCCCGGGCATCACGAATTTGGCGACGACGCCTGCGACGAAGCCGATGATGATGGTCCAAAGAATGCCCACGATGTCCTCCCGAATTGCGGCGCAAGTGTTCAACGGCCGCAACGCCGGGAAGTTCCCGATCTCCGGGGGGACCTGATCTAGGGAGGCATGCCCGCTCGGACTAGCGGACCACCAGCACCGAGCATTTCGCGCGCCTGACGATCGTCGAGGCGTTCGAGCCGATGACATAGGCGAGCATGCCGGGCTCATGCGAGCCGATCACGATCAGATCGGCGCCGCTGGCATCGGCCTCCGCCAGCACCTCACCATGCACCGAGCCGACAAGCACCTTGGCGGAGACGCGCTCGGCCGGCAGCTTCACATTGGCCGCGATTTCGGCGAGCTTCGCCTCGGCCTCGCTCTGCTGACCGGCATCGAAATCGGCCGGGACGAATTCCATGTAGGTGATCGGCACCAGCGAGCGGACATAGATCAGCCGGATCGTGCCATCCGAAGCCGTGGCGAAGGATTCCGCGGCCGTGATGGCGGGACCTGCCAGCTCGGCTTCGGCGAGATCGACCGGGACCAGAATCGATTTGTACATCGCATTCTCCTCGCTGTGCTCGACTAGGGACATTTCTCGCACCGGTCCGCCGCAAGATCCTTGCGCTCGATCAACCGGGTCTGTGCATGGTCGTCATGATGCGGCGGAATTTGACGCCGATCGGCATGAGTTTAACAGTCCGGCGGGAGCCGTCCTGACACGGCGCCGGTCGCCCCGCCGCGACTTTCTCCTTCCGGGTGCGCCGATGACCGAAGCCTCCCCCCCTCGCCGGCTGACCGGGCTGCTCGCTTCGCCCACCAGCTTCTTGATGGCGCTCGCCTTCGTCAACTGGTTCGGCTACGCGAGCTGGACCGCGCTTCTGAACAATTTCGCCAAGGAAGCGGCCGGCTTCACCGGGCAGGATATCGGCATCCTGCAATCGGTGCGCGAAATCCCCGGTTTCCTGGCGTTCACTGCCATCATCCTGTTCTGGATCATGCGCGAGCAGGTGCTCGCCTATCTCAGCCTGCTGACGCTGGGCCTCGGCGTCGCGCTCACCGGCTTTTATCCGAGCCTCGGCGGCCTGCTGCTGACGACGACGATCATGTCGCTCGGCTTCCACTATTACGAGACCGCCCAGCAATCCCTGCAATTGCAGCTGCTGCCGAAATCGGAAGCGCCGCGCCTGCTCGGCAGGATCGCCGGCGCCTCGGCGGTCGCGCAGCTTCTCGCCTTCGGTTCGATCGCACTGATCTGGCGTACCCTGCAGCCGAGCTACTCCAACGTCTTCCTCGGCGCGGGCCTCGTCACCATCGCACTAACCGTCGTGGCAATGGCGCTGTTCCCGCGCTTCCAGGGCGAGGTGCCGCAGAACAAGGGCTTCGTGCTGCGCAAGCGCTACTGGCTCTACTATGCGCTGACCTTCATGTCGGGGGCCCGCCGCCAGATCTTCATGGCTTTCGGCGGCTTCCTTCTGGTCGAGCGCTTCGGCTATGACGTCGCGGCGACGGCGACGCTCCTGCTCGCGACCTATGGCGTCAACACCTTCGCCGGGCCGATGCTCGGCAGCCTGGTCGGCCGCATCGGCGAGCGCGCCACGATCCAGCTCGAGAACGTCTCGCTGATCGCGGTCTTCGTCGGCTACGCCCTGGCGAGCCACGGCCAGTTCGGCGACTGGGGCGCGCTGGTGGCAGGCGGGCTGTTCGTCGTCGACGGCGTCTTCTTCACGCTGGTCCTGGCTCAGCGGACCTATTTCCAGAAGATCGCCGATCCTGCCGACATCGCGCCGACCTCGGCCGTTGCCTTCACCATCAATCACATCGCGGCGGTGTTCCTGCCGATCACCTTCGGGCTGATCTGGATCCGCGACCCGGCACTCGTCTTCTATATCGGGGCGGCCGTGGCGACGGTCTCGCTGACGCTGTCGTTTCTGGTCCCGCGCCATCCGTTGGCCGGGCACGAGACGACGCTGGTGCCCGCCGCACCCGCTCCGGCCGAGTAGGCCGCCGGCCGCTCAGCCCTGCCGGGCCGGCGTGCGGACGATCAGGCCGTCGAGCTCGTCGCGAACCCGGATCTGGCAGGACAGGCGGGAAGTCGGGCGCACGTCGAAAGCAAAGTCGAGCATGTCCTCCTCCATCGGCTCGGCCTGCCCGGTCGCGGCGAGCCAGGCGTCGTCGACATAGACATGGCAGGTGGCGCAGGCGCAGGCCCCGCCGCATTCAGCCTCGATGCCGGGCACGCCGTTGCGGACAGCGACTTCCATCACCGTTGAGCCGGTCTCGGCCTCGACCGTGCGGCTCGTCCCCTGGGCATCGATGAAAGTGATCTTCGGCATGGTGAACTCCGGCGCGCCGTCCTGGCGGCTTCGCGGCTTGCGTGTCCGGGCAAAGCCGGGCCCGGTTTTCGAGCCGTGCCGCGCCAGTCGCCCGCAAGTGGGATTGATGTCCGCAGGAAACCCCGGACCAGATCGTCTCTAGAGGATTTCGAAAGCGCGCGAAACGGCGATTTCAGGCGGCGCAGTCGAAGCGCGCGATCGCGGCCCGCGCCTCCGCGGCCGCCAGCGTCAGCGCGTCCATGCTCGCCTCCAGCGGATGGGCGCCCGGCGCCTCGAGCTGCTGCTCGATCAGGTCGGCCGCCTCGGCCACCTGCCAGGCGCCGATCGCCCGTGCCGCCCCTTTCAAGGTGTGGGCGGCGTCGCGCCTGGCATTGTCGTCGGCGCCGCCATGGATGGTGCGCAGATGGCGGGCGCATTGCTGGGAGAACAGGACGAGCAGTTCGCGCTCCAGCGCGATATCGCCGCCCGTCTGGCGGGCGAGATGCTCGAGATCGATGGCTGTCTTGGTCATAGGAGGACTCAGGTTTTCAGATCCGAGACCGCGTCGCGGCGCCGCCTCGTGACCTCTTAGGAAGCGTCATCATGGTGAATGAGGCGTTAACGACGTTTGTGAATCGGAGGGGGAAACGGGTTTCATTCACTGCTTGCCTCAACTACGCTTCGAGACAGTAAACGATGGGTGTCGTGTCGCTTGTGGGATTTCGGCTTGAGGCGGCCGGTTTCCGTCGTGCGGCGCGGGACGACGCGCTCATCGCCAGTAGCGTAGCGAGGCGGCATTCATGACCCGGCAGAACAAGCTCCAGGATCCGACCGAGGCCGCCATGTCGGCGATCGAGGAAGCGCTGAGGCTGGACCAGCCCAAGGGCGACGACTCCACGGCCGGTTCAGAGCTGAAGCTGCCCTCCGCCGCCGACAGCGACCTCAAGGTCGAATTGCCACGCGTCGAGTCCGCGCCGCCGAAGCCGGAGGCCGCCGAGCCCGCGCCGCCGCCGCGCGCCGCAATCGCGCCCGACACCAGCCGCGTCGCCAATGACGACCGCCGCGATTCCAGCTCGCTGGTCCAGGCCTTCTCCGTTCGCCCCTCCGGCAAGCCCTCCTGGTTCGCTGCCCTCGCCGCCCTCGTCTGGCTCGGCGGCGTCGGCTTCACCCTGGTCAGCCGCTACGGCTCCTTCACCGAGGGCCTGCCGCCCGGCATCGCCGCCTTCGGCCCCGGGCAGTGGGCTTTGCTGACGCTGGGCGCCGGCACGCCCGTGGTGTTCTTCTTCGTTCTGGCGGCGCTCTATCGCCGCACCCAGGAAATGCGCCTGGTGTCGCGGGCGATGACCGAGGTCGCCCTGCGCCTGGCCGAGCCCGAGATCGTCGCCACCGATTCCGTGCTCTCGCTGAGCCAGACCATCCGCCGCGAGGTCGCCGCCATGGGCGACGGCATCGAGCGCGCCGTGGCGCGGGCGGGCGAACTCGAAACCATCGTGCGCGGCGAGATCGCGACGCTGGAGCGCGCCTATGCCGACAACGAAATCCGGCTGCGTTCGCTGATCGACGAGCTGGTGACGCAGCGCGAATCCGTCGTCGGCAATGCCGAACGCGTCAAGTTCGCCATCAGCGGCGCCCACGAAAACATCAGCAAGGACCTCGAGAACGCCAGCCGCTCGATCTCCGAAGCGGTCGCGCAGGCAGGCGAACGCGTCACCGTGACGCTCAGCGACAAGGGCGACCAGATCACGCTGGCGCTCGGCCGCGCCGGCGAGCGCATGGTCGACGAGCTCAGCGGCCGCGGCAACGAACTGGTCGAGCGCCTGCAGATCACCTCCAGCGAGGTCGGCGAGCGGCTGAGCGGCGCTAGCCACAGCGTCACCGGCCTGATCGACAGCCGGGTCCAGGAAATCGCGAGCTCGCTCGAGCGCACCGGCTCGGTGCTGACCGAGGGCCTCACCGCAGGCGCCCGCGACGTCACCCGCGCCATCAGCGAAACCGGCGCGCAGGTCGCCGAGACGCTGGCGAGCCGGGCCGAGACCGTCAACGAGACGCTGCGGGTCACCGGCGAAACGCTGGCGCAGGAAATCTCCCAGCGCGGCACGACCGTCGCGGAGCGCTTCGAGCAGAGCGGCCGCACGCTCGCCGAACTGATCGACCAGCAGAGCGGCAACCTGACCCAGCGGCTGGCCGAGACCGGCGAGACGCTGCGCACCACCATCTCGGTCGAGGGCGAGAGCGTCACCACCCGCCTCGCCGAGGTCGGCCGCGGCGTGCACATGCTGCTCAGCAAGCAGAACGAACTCGTCGCCACCCGCATCCAGGAAGCGGGCGACACCGTCCACAGCCTGCTCGGCAAGCAGGGCGAGACGCTGGTCGAGCGGCTGACCGAGACGGTGCAGACCGTCGACGGGCTGCTGCGCGAGCAGAGCGACTCGATCATCCTGCGCTTCGACGAAGCCGGAAAGGGCCTCAACACACTGATCGGCGAGCGCGGCGAGGAACTGACCGCCCGCATCTCCGCGGTCGGTGCGACCGTGCACAGCCTGTTCTCCGAAGAGGCCGGCAGCCTGGTCACGCGCCTCTCCGATATCGGCCATGACGTCCGCGGCGCCATCGGCACGCAGGGCGACACGCTGATCGAGCGCCTGTCCGAAGTCGGCAAGGGCATGCAGGAGGCTCTCGGCGAGCGCGGCGACGGTCTCGTCGCGCGCCTCGCCAATGTCACCCGCGAGGTCGAGGAGGCGATCGGCGCCCGCGGCGACGGGCTGGTCGTCCGCCTTGCCGAAGTCACCCGCGAGGTCGAGGCGGCGATCGACGAGCGTGGCGGCGGCCTGGTCTCCCGCCTCGCCAACGTCACCCGCGAAGTCGAGGACACGATTGGCGCCCGCGGCGACGGGCTGGTTGCCCGCCTCGCCGAGGTCACCCGCGATGTCGAGAACGCCATCGATCAGCGCGGCGGTGGGCTGGTCACCAGTCTCGCCAACGTCACCCGCGAGGTCGAGGACACGATCGGCGCCCGCGGCGATGGGCTGGTTGCCCGCCTCGCCGACGCCTCCCGCGAGGTCGAGAATGCCATCGGCGCCCGTGGCGAAGGCCTGGTCGCCCGCCTGGCCGAGGTCACCCGCGAGGTCGAGAATTCCATCGGAGCGCGTGGCGACGGTCTGGTCGCTCGCCTTGCCGACGTTACCCGCGAGGTCGAGGCCGCGATCGACGAGCGCGGCGGTGGACTGGTGTCGCGCCTGTCGGATGTCGGCCGCGAAGTCCAGAACTCGCTCGGCGAGCGCGGCGAAAGCCTGGTGGCGCGCCTCTCCGAGGTCGGCGCCGACGTGCAGGCCGCCATCGGCGAGCAGCGCGAGAACCTCATCCTGCAGCTGGCCGAAGCCGGCTCGGGCGTGCGCAGCCTGCTGATCGCTGAAAGCGAGGCCCTGAGTGGCCGCGTGATCGCCACCGGTCAGGACATGCAGGAGCTGCTCACCGGCCAGAGCCAGGCGCTCGTCACCCGCGTCGCCGATGTCGGCCGCTCGGTGCACGGCCTGCTCGCCGAGCGCAGCGGCGCGCTGATCAGCCAGCTCGCCGATGCCGGCCAGTCCCTGCATGATCGCCTCGGCGACCAGGGCGAGGCGATCGCAGCCCGCATCAACGCGGCGAGCGACAGCGCCAGGGCGGTGTTCGACGACCAGCAGGCCGGCTTCATCGCCCGCCTGACGCAGACCGGCGACGAGGTCGCCGGTGCGCTCGGCAGCCAGCGCGAGAGCATCATTGCCGGCCTCACCGCCACCGGGCGCGAGGTCCACGGCCTGATCGGCACGCAGCGCGAGGGCCTGATCGCCGACCTGACCGCCACCGGCCGCGAGGTCCATGGCCTGCTCGGCGAGCAGAGCGAGAAGCTGGCCGAGCGCCTCGGCGAGGCGGCACGCACGCTGGCCGAGACGATCAATGTCGATGGCCGCCATGTCGCCGACCGCGTCAGCGAGGCGACTATCGCGCTGCGCGAGACCTTCACCACCCAGGCCGACCAGGCGAGCAGCCTGCTCGCCGCGACCGGCAAGGACGTGGTGATCGCGCTGACCCAGCAGGGCGGACGCGTCAACGAGGCGCTCGCCGCCAATGCCGAATCGCTGATGCGCTCGGTCGATGCGCGCTCGCAGGCTCTGAACGAATTGCTGGCGGGGCGCCATGATGCGCTGAACCGGCTCTTCGACGTCCAGGGTCGCGAGATCGAGGCCTCCATCGGGGCCCGCCTCGGCGCCTTCGAGGAGATCGTGGTCACGCGTGGCGGCACGCTCGCCTCGAAGCTCGCCAACGATGCCCGCTCCTTCACCGACTCGGTGACGCTGCGCCTCGGCCAGGTCGAGAAGCTGCTCGGCGAGGAAGGCCAGGCGCTGGCGGAACGTATCGGCGAGCGCTCGCAGCACGCGGCCGAGATCATGAGCACGCGGACGCAGGAAGCGGCCGCGGCGATGGAAAACCAGATCCGCATCTTCGAGGAGCGCTCCAGCGCCAAGAGCGCCGAGATCGCCGGCTCGCTCGACGGGCTGATCGCACGCATCGACGGCAATCTCGGCTCGCGCGCCACGGCGCTCAACGAGGCGCTGGTCGAACGCACCGTCGATATCGCCCGCGTCATGGCCGAGGGCGGGCGCGAGGTCACCCGCGCGCTCGCGGCCAAGGCCGACGAGATCGGCGAGGTCGTGACCTCGAAGAGCGAGGCGCTGACGCGCACCCTCGCCGATAAGGCCGACAGCATCAATGCGACGCTGGGCGGGCGCGCCCTCCAGATCGCCGACACGCTCGACCAGAGCGTCGCGCGCTTCGAGGAGCGCGTCGTCGACCGGCTCGATACCGTCTCCGGCACGCTGGATTCGCGCGGCACCGAGATTGCCGAGCGGCTGCAAGGCACCTCCGACGCGATCTCCGTCACCCTCGGCGCCCGCGCGGACGAACTGCGCGCCCTGTTCGACGACAAGGGCAGCGGCATGATCAACGCGCTCGGCCAGCATGGCTCGCAGATCGCGCTGACCCTGCAGACCAAGTCGGACGAGATCGCAGCGGCCCTCGGCGCCAGCAACGAGCAGCTGCGCGCCCTGTTCGACGAAACCGGTGGCGGCGTCATCAGCGCGCTGGGCCAGCGCGGCTCGATGATCGCGCACACGCTGCAGACCAAGTCTGACCAGATCGTAGCCGCGCTCGGCGCCAGCACCGACGAGCTGCGTGCCCTGTTCGACGAGAAGGGCGGCGGCGTCATCAGCACGCTCGACCAGCGTGGCGCCGAGATCGCGCAGACGCTCGAGATGAAGTCCGGCGAGCTTGCGGCGACGCTCGGCTCCCGCACCGAGGAACTGCGCGCCCTGTTCGACCAGACCGGCGGCGGCATGATCGAAGCGCTCAGCCAGAAGGGCGAGGCGATTGCCGGCGAGGTCGCGAATGTCGGCGAAGCGGTGGTGCGTACCCTCGCGAGCCGCGGCACCTCGATCATCGAGGGGCTGCGCGAACGTGGCGCCGACATCACCGGCGCGCTCGAAACCGCTTCGAGCCAGCTGCGCGAAACGCTCGAGAGCGGCACCAGCCAGTCGGTCGAGGCCCTGCTCAAGACCAACGACCAGCTGCGCAACGAGCTCGGCGGCATGCTCGGCCGCCTCGGCGAGGCGAACAAGCTGATGCAGCAGATCGTCACCGGCGCGAACAAGAACCTGGTGGCGATCGAAGGCAGCCTGTCGGGCCGCGTCGAGGAGCTGCAGACCGTGCTTTCGACGGTGGTCGAGGAGACCGGTCGCGCCTCCCTGCAGGTCGCGAGCCAGATCGAGACGCTGAAGGGCTTCTCGGAAGGCGCGCTGCGCGACACCACCGCCCTGATCGCCAGGATCGACGAGCAGGGTTCCTCGATGACCGAGGCGACGCAAACCAACGCTGCCGCGCTGAACTCGGTCGCGGCGCGGCTCGAGCAGGTCGAGGCACGCGTCGGCAATGCGCTTGCCGACCGCAAGGAGGCGCTCGAGCACCTGCACGGGCTGATCGCCACCCGCACCGACGACATCGAGCAGATCACCCGCTCCTTCTCGTCGACGCTCGACGACTCGCTCAGTGCCGCCGAGACGCGCACGCGCCAGATCGGCGGCGTTCTCAGCGAATCCGCCGAGACGACGACCAATGCGATCGCAGCGCAGTTCGACACGATCCGCGCTGCCAGCGGCCGCGAGCGCGAGCGCATCACGCAGACGCTGCGCTCCTCCTATGAGCAGGTCGTCAGCGAGGTCGGTGCCGAGATCGCCAAGGTCACCGAGCGCTTCCAGAGCGCGGCCGAGGACATGCGCACCATGTCGGCGGAGATCCAGCAGGAGCTGGAAGCGACCCGTTCCGAGCTCAAGCGCGGCGTGCTCGACCTGCCGCGCGAGACGCAGGAATCGACCGCCGCCATGCGCCGGGTCGTCGCCGACCAGATCAAGGCCCTGAACGAGCTGACCGAGATCGTCACCCGTTCAGGCCGCAGCAGCGACGTCGCCCGCCCGGCGGCCGATGGCGGCAGCCGCCGCTCCGGCAGCTTCCAGGCCAGTGCCACGGCCCCTGCCCCGGTCGCCGTGCAAGGCGCCCGCATGCCGGCGCTGATGGAGCCGTTGCGCGCCTCGATCGACCCGACGCCGGAGCCGGTGCGGCCGGAACCGGCGCGCGCGCCGGCGGCCGAACCGGTCCGTCAGGAAGTGCCGCGGGCGGAAGCGGCACGCCGGCAGCCGGAGCCCGCCCCGGCCAAGTCCGGCTGGCTCTCCGACCTGCTCAACCGGGCCTCGCGTGACGACCGCGCTCCGGAGTCGCCGAAGCCGACCGCGCACAGCATCGAGAAGCTCGACTCGCTCTCGGTCGACATCGCCCGGATGATCGACCACGACGCCGCCGTCGAGCTCTGGGACCGCTACAAGCGCGGCGAGCGCAACGTCTTCACGCGCCGGCTCTACACCTTGCAGGGCCAGCAGACGTTCGACGAGATCCGGCGCAAATACCGCCGCGACGCTGAGTTCAAGGAGACGGTCGACCGCTATATCGAGGAGTTCGAGCGCCTGCTCGGCGAGGCGGCCAAGGACGACCGCGACTCGATGGTCGCCAAGACCTACCTGACCTCGGAGACCGGCAAGGTCTACACCATGCTGGCCCATGCCAGCGGGCGCTTCGAGTAAGCGCCCTCCTGGGACGACAGAACGAAGAAGGCCGCCCGCAAGGCGGCCTTTTTCTTGTCGGCGGCAAAGCGCAGGCAGCGCGCGGGCGCCGTCCCTTTGCGAAGCCGGCAGCCCGGCCTATGTACGAGCGATGAGCAGGATCGCTTTCGACAACTCCTATGCGCGGCTTCCCACGCGCTTTTTCGCGCCGGTCGAGCCGACGGCAGTCAGCGCGCCGCGCCTCATCAGGCTCAACGAGGCGCTGGCGGCGGAACTCGACCTCGACCCGACCTGGCTGAGCAGCCCACAGGGCGTTGCGACGCTGGCCGGCAACAGCCTCGTCGAGGGGTCGACGCCGATCGCCACCGCCTATGCCGGACACCAGTTCGGCGGATTCAACCCGCAGCTCGGCGACGGCCGCGCCATCCTGCTCGGCGAGGTGATCGACCGCGCGGGCCGCCGTCGCGACATTCAGCTCAAGGGCGCGGGCCAGACCCCGTTCTCGCGCCGGGGAGACGGCCGGGCCGCGCTCGGTCCGGTTCTGCGCGAGTACATCGTCGGCGAGGCGATGGCGGCGCTCGGCATCCCGACGACGCGGGCCCTCGCCGCGGTGCGGACGGGGGATTGGGTCAGGCGGGAGCGGATGCTGCCCGGCGCCATCCTGACGCGCGTCGCCGCCAGCCATATCAGGATAGGCACCTTCCAGTTCTTCGCGGCGCGCAGCGATACCGAGGGGTTGCGCGTGCTCGCGGACCACGCGATCGCCCGGCACTATCCGGATTGCGCCGGCAGCAATGCGCCCTATCTCTGCCTGCTCGAGGCCGTCATCGCGGCGCAGGCCGCCCTCGTCGGGCAATGGCTGCTGATCGGCTTCATCCACGGCGTCATGAACACCGACAACATGTCGATCGCCGGCGAGACCATCGATTACGGGCCGTGCGCCTTTATGGACAGCTATGACGCGGGCACGGTGTTCAGCTCGATCGACGAGCATGGCCGCTACGCCTATGGCAACCAGCCGGCGATCGCGCGCTGGAACCTGACCCGCCTCGCCGAGGCGCTGCTGCCCCTGCTGGCTGAGGATGTCGATCAAGCGATTCCGATCGCGCAGGCGGCGCTCGATCGCTTCGAGCCCCTATTCCAGAGCGGCCTCGTCGCCGGCTTCCGCCGCAAGCTCGGCCTCACCACGGAAGAGCTTGAGGACATCGAGCTGATCAGGACGCTGCTGGAGACGATGCAGCGCGGGAAGGCCGACTTCACACTGACCTTCCGACGGCTGGGCCAGGACGCCACGTCTCTCGCCCATGGCGAGGCCTGCCGCCACCTGTTCGAGAACTCCGCCGAATTCGATGGCTGGGAAGGCCGCTGGCGCCAGCGGCTGCAGAAGGACCCACTCGCGGCCGAGGCGCGGCGGGCGGCGATGCGCGCCGTCAATCCGCTCTTCATCCCGCGAA
Source organism: Bradyrhizobiaceae bacterium (assembly GCA_036676315.1). Lineage (GTDB taxonomy): Bacteria > Pseudomonadota > Alphaproteobacteria > Rhizobiales > Beijerinckiaceae > Allobosea. The sequence continues at coordinate 17,274 of JAKFDB010000053.1, read as the reverse complement.
ACCACCGTATCGAGGCGGTGATCCAGGCCGCCGAGGAACGCGACGACCTCACGCCCTTCGAGGAACTACTTTCCGTTCTGGCGAAGCCCTATGAGGAGCAGCCGGGGCGCGAGAGCTATGCCTTGCCTCCGGCCGCCCATGAGCGCGTGCTGGCGACCTTCTGCGGCACCTAGAGCACTTCCGCGATCCCCGAGGCGCGAAAATTCTCTATCTCTTTGTTCTATCGCATTTTCTTCACGCGAACTGGTACCCGCTTCGCTCGAAAACGTTCTGGCTTCGCGACGCTCCCGGAAAGTGGCTCAGTCTCGCGGCAGGAGGCTGGCGCGCCGCAGGTCCTTGGCCCGCCCGAAGCTCTCGACGATCGCGCGCAGTTCCTCGCGTTCGGGAACAGGGAGCGCGATACCGCCGACCCGAACGACCTGCCGCGTCACGGGAACGACCGCGCGCCAGGCATCTCCGGAGCGGACTGCGAAGCCGGCCATGAACTCGAGGGGAAGCGGAGCACCACCCCAGGAGAGATAGACCTCGGAGCGGAACCGGGGATGCGGCGCAGGAGCACGCTGTTCAAGACCGAGATGGCGCGCGACGCGCCTTGCATCCGCGGGGCTGGTCAGGACATCAACGTCAGCGACGTCGCCGCGCCGCGCCCGCCATGCAAGGCGATGGCCGCGCTGGCGATGACCCACCACGGGTCCCGCGAGACAGCCATGATATCGGCAGCGGCGACGAGCGTGTCGTGCAGGGCTCCGGGCAAGGCGATATGCGCCGCCCCGGACATCGGCGTCAGCCGCGCCCGGCCCAGCGCACGATCTCGATCAGCACCTGCGAGAGCGCCCGGTCGAGCGCATGGGCGGCCGCTGCCCCATCGACGGCGCCGGCCGGCACCCGCGCCGAGAACAGCTTGGCGCGCTGGATCTTGCCGGAGCGGTCGCCGACCAGCTTGGCGGTGATCTCGACCACGGCCTGGCCGCTGGCGGCATCGATGTTGAAGCTGCGGATGTCGGTGTTGAGCTGGACGTCCGGGACCATGCGCTCGCCGGGGCGGCTGACCGCGGCGATCCGGCTGCCATTCTCGAAGGTCTGGAGCAGGCGGGTCTGGACCAGCCGGGGCACACGATCCGCCCATTGCGCGCTACCGAGGAAGGACAGCGCGCCGGCCGAATCCTTGACGATGAGCCGGTCGGAATCGAGCGCCTGCACCGTCGTCGGCTCGGCGACGACGAGAGCCGCCTGCGAGCCGCCGACGCGGCCAAAATCGCGCGGCGCCGAAAGGTCGTAGGTCGTGGGCGCAGGCCCACCGCCGCATCCCGCCAGCAGCAGGGCGACCGTGATCGCGCCGGAAACGGCGCGCGCGCGAGCGGAGAGCGTCGAAAGCAGGCTGGGCATCAGCATCGAACTAGCGCGAACCACCATATTGGGGAAGCGGCGGACGGCCGCCGAAGATGAACTGCTGGGGATTACGCTCGAAGCTACGCAAAGTTCGATTCACATCGGCCAAAGTTCGCTTGCCGTCCGAGGCCAGCGATTCGAGATCGCGCAGTCCAGGACCGGTAAAGCGGTTGATTCCAGTGGTGATCTCGGCAGTCCGCTTGTCGAGATTGTCGGCCAGGACGCGAATCGACTTCGCGGCATTGCCGACCTCCGCGAGAGCGCCCTGCCCGTCTTCGGCGTTCAGGAAGGACTGAGCCGCCTTGAGCACGCCCTCGACCTGATCGGCGGCGCGATTGAGCTTTTCGGTGATCGAGGCGACGTCGCTGACCACCTTCGAGACGTCGTTGCTCGATCCGCCGAGCGCCGCGGTGAACTTGTCGATGTTGGCGATGATGCTGGAGATCTTCTGCTCGTCGACGGAGCGGACGACCAGGGTCAGCTCCTCGCTGAGGACGCCGAGCTTCTGCGTCAGCGGCGAGATCGTCTCGGCGATCTGCCCGAAGCTCGCCATCAGCTTGTCGATGCCATCGGCATTGTTGCCGAGCGCGGCCGAGAATTTCTCGACATTTCGGACGGTCGCGGTGATCGAGCCGGAGTTCTCCTTGATCAGCCCATCCAGGCTGCCGAGCACCTCGTCAGCCTTCTTGGCGACGTTGCGCACCGATTCGATGATGTCCTGGAATTCCGAGCGCTCGGCGTAGATCGTCGGCAGCGCCTCGCCCGGCTTCGCTTCGAGGATCGGCGCATTCGGCTCGCCGCCGATCAACTGCAGGGCGACCACGCCGGCCAGTCCCTGCGCCTCGATGCGGGCGCGGGTGTCGATCCGCAGCGGCGTCGTGTTCTCTACCTCGATCACGCCGTAGATGCGGCGCGGGTCGTCCGGCTGGAGGCCGATCTGCTTGACCTCGCCGACACGCAGGCCGTTGAAGAGCACGCTCGAGCCGCGCGCCAGCCCGGTCACCGTCCCGGTGAAGATCACCCGGACATCCTGCTTGCGGCCGGAGCCACCGCTGCCGAACCAATAGACGAAGCCGAACATCGCCGCGATCACCGCGAGCGTGAACAAACCGACCAGAGCATAGTTGGCGCGAGACTCCATGATGCTCCGTCAGGTCCTCACATTGTCCTTCGGCAATCGGGCGCGCGCCCGTTCACCGCCGAAATAGGCTTTCAGCCAGGGATGGTCGGAAGCCAGCATGGTGGCGAGCGGACCGACCGCGATCACACGCTTGTCCGCCAGGGCGGCTATTCTGTCGCACGCAACATAGAGACTGTCCAAGTCATGCGTTACCATGAACACGGTCAGTCCCAAAGTCTGCTTCAGGGTCATGATCAGCTCGTCGAACTCGGCGGCGCCGATCGGGTCCAGCCCCGATGTCGGCTCGTCGAGGAAGACGATCTCCGGATCGAGCGCCAGGGCGCGGGCCAGGGCGGCGCGCTTGATCATGCCGCCCGAGAGCTCGGAGGGCGACTTGTCGGCCGCGTCCGGTGCCAGGCCGACCATCTCGATCTTGAGCATGGCGAGTTCGTCGAGCAACCGCGGCGAGAGCTTGAGGTATTCGCGCATCGGCAGTTGGATGTTCTGCTTGACGCTGAGCGCCGAGAACAGCGCCCCGTGCTGGAACATCACGCCGAAACGGCGCTCGAGCGTCCGGCGGCCACGCTGATCGAGCCGGTCGACATCCTCCCCTAAGACCTCGATCGTCCCGCGCTGCTTGCGCACCAGCCCGAGAATGGTGCGCGTCAGCACCGACTTGCCCTGCCCCGAGCCGCCGACGAAGCCGAGGATCTCGCCGCGCATCACGTCGAGGTCGAGCCCGTCCATGATGACCTTCTCGCCGAACGCGACCTTGAGGTTGCGCACGCGAATCACGGCCTCGCCCTTCCCGGGCGTTCCGGAAGCCTCGGCCGGCGCTGCCAGATCATTCTGCATCGCGATCGCCTGCCCCTTCAGAACCGGATCGAGGCGAAGAACATGGCGAAAAGCCCGTCGACGACGATGACCATGAAGATCGCCTTCACCACCGAGGCCGTGACCTGACGGCCGAGCGATTCGGCAGAGCCCTTCACCGCCAGCCCTTCGATCGAGGCGATCAGGCCGATCACGAACGCCATGAACGGGGCCTTGATGAGGCCGACCGCGAAGTGCTGCCAGGTGATCACCGATTTCAGCCTGGCGAGGAAGGTATCGAGGCCGATGCCGCCATAGAGCCAGGCGACCAGCCCCGCCCCCGCCAGCCCCGACATGGCCGAGATGAAGGTCAGGATCGGCAGCGAGATCATCAAGGCCAGGATGCGCGGCACCACCAGGACCTCGATCGGCTCGAGCCCCATGACCCGGAGCGCGTCGATCTCCTCGCGCATCTTCATCGAGCCGATCTCGGCGGTGAAGGCCGAGCCCGAGCGGCCGGCGACCATGATCGAGGTCAGGAGCACGGCAAGCTCGCGCAGGATCAGGATACCGGTCAGGTTGACCACGAACGCCGTCGCGCCGAACTGCTGGAGCTGGAAGATGCCCTGCTGGGCGACGATGCAGCCGACCAGGAACGAGATCAGGATGATGATCGGCGCGCCGCTGAAGGCGATCAGCTCGATCTGGTTGATCAGCGACGGACCGCGGAATTTGCGCGGCCCGAACAGCGCCCCGACGCAGGCAATCATCACCTCGCCGAGGAAGACGGCGCCGCCGACCAGATCACGACCGAAGGCGCTGACAGCGCGGCCGACATTGACGAGCACGGTGACGAGCCCGATCGGCCGTGCCGGAGACTCGTATTCCGCGGCGCGCAGATTGACCTCGCGCAGCAGCACGGCATGTTCGGGGCGGCGGCTCGCCAGTTCGACGGCAGCGCCTGCCGCCTCCCCGCTCTCCTTGAGCCGGGCGAGGAGATAGGCGCCGAGCGTGTCGAGGCGTCCGATGGCCGAGAGATCGAGCCGCGCCTGCCGGACGGTGGCGACGCGCTCTCCCATTTCAGCGATCAGCTCTTCGAGGCGCGGCGCGCGATCGGCGCTCCAGCTGCCGGCCAGCGTGACCGCCAATACACCGCCATCATCGCGATAGACCGCCTGCGGTTCAGCGTCGTCGACGGCAGCCATGAGGGTTTGCCCGCCCCTTACGATCGAATCTGTCACCCCCGGCCTGTATCGCTGCGTAGCCTTGCGATGGCAAGCGCCGCCAGGCCGGCGCCGAGCAGCGCGACCGGAACCATGGCCAGGAAAACGCCGGAACCCAGCATGCGGTAGAGATAGCCAGCGAGCACGGTCAGCGTCCCCATCGCGAGCGCGCCGACCGCGACCAGCCGGCCCTGCGCCGCCGCGCGGCGCGCCTCCGGCGCCAGGGCCGAGACCGCGGCAAGCGCGCCGAGATGAGCACAGGCGAAGCTGACGCCGTGCAGGAGCTGAAGCCCGATCGTGACGCCGAATCCGGGGTCGAACGCCATCAGCCCGAAGCGCAGCGCCGCCGCGACGGCCGCCGCGATGGTCCAGCGCAAGCCACCGGCGCCGCGAGCAGCGATGCCGCCGGCAAACAGGAAGACGCCGATCTCGGCGACGACGGCGATCGCCCAGAGAAAGCCGATCCGCTCGTCGCTGAAGCCCTGACTGCGCCAATGCAGCGAACCGAAGGCATAGAGCGCGGCATGGGTGGCATTGACGCAGGCTGCGGCGGTCACCGCCAGCCAGAAGGTAGGCGAGAAGCCGCGCGGCGGCGCTGCCTGACCAGCCGATGCCGGTCCCATGGCCGGAGGCGGCGGCGCCTGCAGCGCTGCCAGGGCGGCCATCAGGCTGCAGCCCGCCAGAACCAGCGGAATCGGCCAGGCGCCATGGCGTGCCACCAGATAGCCGCCAGCGAGGTTCGCCAGAACGAAGGTGATCGAACCCCAGAGCCGGACGCGGCCATAGTCGCGTAAGCGGCCGGCGCGGACCTGGGTCGTGGTCAGGATGTCGGCGAGCGGCACGACGCCCGAGAGCGCAACAGCCGCAAGCGTGGTCACGATCGCGATCGGGATGAGCGTGTCGAGCCTGGAGAGCCCGAAATAGGCAGCCGCCGCGCAGGCATTCAGCAACGCCAGCAGCAGCACCGGCGGCAGATGCCTGTCGGCAAGGCCGGTAATCCAGGATGCCGCCAATACGCGCACCAGGATTGGGACGGCGAGGACATAGCCGATATCGACATCGCTCAGCCCTTTCGAACCAAGCCAGACCGGAAAGAACGGCAGGTAGAAGCCGATGCCGACGAAGTTCAGCCCGTGCATCAGCGACAGGCGCGCAGCAAGCCAGCGCCTGGAGCCAAACCCGGGAGAGAGGGAGGAAGACATGCCCTTGGCAGCGATTTCTTAAAGAATCATCAGCAGATTGCCGTTTGGGCATCTTCGATCGGCGAGACGCGATTTGACCAGCCCATGGAGAGCAGCCTTGCCATGAGCGACGCGCGTTCGCTGACCCCGCTGAGCGAGATGGACTATGAAGCCATCTCCACCGCGGTAATGGAAACCGGGCGTGGCCGCTGGTTCCTCGCCGAGTATGCCAAGCGCAACCGGCAGGCCGACACCGAAATGGTGCTTTCCGCCATCGCCCGGCTCGAGCGACTCTTCGTCGCGCCGGCGCCGGCCTTCGAAGCCAGTCTCGGCTTCCCGGAGGCGGCGCGCGCAATCGCCGAGCTGCGCGAGGACCTCGACCGCGCCGGCGACACGGCGTCGTCGCAGCTGTCCGGGCGGATGCACGAGGCCGCATCGAACATCATCGGCGCTGCCGAAGGCATTCAGGAGGCGGCCTGGACGTTGCGCGAAAGTGGCGCCGCCCCGGACATCTGCGACCGGCTCGATCGCCGGGCTACCGAGATCTACAGCGCCACGGCCACCGTCGAGGCGGCCGCCGACCAGATCGAGAAAATGGCCGACACAGTCGCCATGCTCGATTCGAGCCTGCGCGCCGTGGTCGACGGGGCGAGTTTCTCCCTCGAGCCTCCCGCCGCTCCGGTGATGGCCGAGACCTACGAGCCGCGGCAGCAGACGCTGCGGCAGCCGCTGACCGATCCCGGCGACATCGACATCGTCGAGATCGACACGCACAAGCGGGCGCCCTTGGCGCAGGAAGGACCGCGGCCAGGCAGGACGCCCGGGCTCCGCCGCTTCGCCGGCGGCCCGATCGTCGATGAGGACATCATCTTCACCGATATCGGCGCACCGGCAGAGGAAATCCCGGCAGCACCGGCGGGCAGTTCGGCCCGGCTCGAGATCAGCTATTCCGAGGCCGACCTGAGGGCGATCGATTCGCTGCCCATCGAGGACCGGCTGAAGTTCTTCGCCTGAATGGCGGACGATGGATCGCCATGCGTCCTATCGGACGCGAAGTGGCGATCGATCTCTTTGTCGAAGCGTCGGATTCCTCCGATGCTCCGGCCTCTCAGCTCTCGCGCTTCAGGGCGCTCTCGTGCCAGCGCCGCAGCAGCAGGTGCGAAATCCAGCTCGTCACCAGGAAGATCGCGACACCGGTCAGCGAGATCATGATCAGCGCCGCGAAGACGCGCGGGATCTTGAGCTGGTAGCCGGATTCGAGAATGCGGTAGGCAAGCCCCGAGGCGCTGCCGCCGGTGCCGGCGACGAATTCGGCGACGACGGCGCCGATCAGCGCCAGGCCGCCCGAAATCTTCAACCCCGCGAGGAAATACGGCAGGGCCGCCGGCAGCTTGAGATAGCGCAGCGTCTGCCAGCGCGTCGCGCCATGAAGCTTGAAGTAGTCGACCAAGTTGTGGTCGGCCGAGTTCAGGCCGAGAATGGTGTTGGAGAGGATCGGGAAGAAGGCGACGATCCAGGCGCAGATCAAGAGCGAAAGGTCGATATCGCCGGCCCAGATGATGATCAGCGGGGCAATCGCCACGATCGGCGTCACCTGCAGGATCACCGCATAGGGCAGCAGCGCCATCTCCAGCCATTTCGACTGAGTGAACAGCACCGCCAGCGTGACCCCGAAGAAGACCGCCGCCGCCAGCGCCATGAAGGTGATGCGCAGCGTGATCCAGAGCGAGGCGGAGAGCGTCGACCAGTCGGCGATCAGCGTCTGACCGATCAGCAGCGGGCCAGGCAGGACATAGGACGGCACCTCGTTCCAGCGAACCAGGAACTCCCAAAGACCGAGCGCCAGCGCACCGATGCAGAGCGGCGCCAGCAGGCGCGGCCAGACGCTGGCCGGCAGGCCCAGCAGATGTGGTTCCCGATCGAGCACCGGCCGGGCCTCGGCATCGGTGCCGTCATGGGCGGGCGCAGCGGAGGTCGTGGAGGAAACGCTCATGAGCCGATCGCCTCCTTGAGCCGGCCGGAGGCGAGCCGGCAAAGGCTGGCGTAATCGGCCGAGGTGCGGAACAGATCGTCACGCGGATAAGGCGCATCGACCGAAAAATCGGCCATCACCCGGCCGGGGCGCGCTGCCATCACCACGATGCGCTGCGAGAGATAGACCGACTCGAACACCGAATGGGTCACGAAAACGGCGGTGAAGCGCTCCTTCCACCAGAGCTGCAGCAGGTCGTCGTTCAGGCGGTGGCGGGTGATCTCGTCGAGCGCGGCGAAGGGCTCGTCCATCAGCAGGATCTTCGGGCGCATCACCAACGCACGGGCGATCGAGACGCGCATCTTCATGCCGCCGGAAAGCTCGCGCGGATAGGAGTTCTCGAAGCCTTTGAGGCCGACCAGCGCCAGCATCTCGGCGGCGCGCGCCTGCGCCTCGCGCTTCGGCACATGCTTGAGGGTGAGCGGCAGCATGACATTGGCCAGGGCATTGGCCCAGGGCATCAGCGTCGGGTCTTGAAAGACGAAGCCGAGATCGGGCCGCGTATCCGGCGCGCCGTCGCGCCATTCGATGGTGCCCGAACTCGGGCTGGCGAGGCCGGCGATCATGCGCAGCAAGGTGGACTTGCCGCAGCCCGACGGGCCGAGCAGGCTGATGAACTCGCCGGTGCCGAGGTCGAGATCGACATCGCGGACGGCGAGTGTGCCGTTGGCGAACTGCTTGGAGACCCGGCGGACGCTGACGAGCGACGTGGCGCCACCTGCAGGCTTCGTCGAGGGTTTGCTCAGATAGGCTGTGTCCAAAGCCTGATGGTCCAATCGGTGAGGGCTTGTCTGGAATGGCGATAGCCCGGATAGGCCGCGGCGAAAAGCGCGCTGCGGCCATTCCGGACCTCTCATCCCCAGGACTGCTGCCGGCGTTCCGGCGCACTGCGGCGCCATGACCGCGCCGGGTGACAGCGGCGGATCAGGCCTTGCCGACGCCCTTGTTGACGAATTCGAGGCTGTAGGCCTTGCGGTAATCGACCCCCGCCGGGACGACGCCGGCATCGGTCATGCTCTTGTAGAAGCTCGCCCAGCGCGCATCGGTCATCGCGCCGATGCCGAGCGTGAGCGCATCGCCGGAGAGCACGATGCCATTGTCCTTCATGACCTTGAGCGCGTAGTCGAGCTTCTCCTGGTCGATGTCGGGATTGTCCTTGAGGATCCGGGCATTGGCCGCGGCGATGGCCGGCCCGCCCTTCATGTACTCGGCCCAGCCTTCGAGCGAGGCGGTGACGAAGCGCTGCACCAGGTCCTTCTTCTCGTCGACCATCTTCTTCGAGATGGTGATGGTGGTGTTGTAGTTCTCGAAGCCGGCATCGGCGAGGAGGTGGACGACCGGCTCGACCCCTGCCTTGCGGATGGCGAAGGGCTCGGAGGAGAGGAAGCCCTGCTGCGAGACCTTCTTGTCGGCCAGGAACGGCGCCATGTTGAAGGTGTAGGGCCTGATCTGCTCGTCCCGGTAGCCGAATTTGAGCTTGAGGAACGGCCAGAAGCCCACCCTGCCCTGCGCGCCGATCAGGATCGGCTTGTCCTTCAGGGCGGCAAGCGAATCATTGCCCTGGTTCGGGTGCGAAATGAGGACCTGCGGGTCCTTCTGGAAGATCGAGGCGATGCAGAGGAAGGGAATGCCCTCCTGCGCGAAATGCAGGGCTTCGAGCGCATTGCCCATGATCATGTCGACGCGGCCGCCGAGCAGGAGCTGCGTCGGGTTCTGCTGCGGGCCGCCCGGCCGGATGTCGACGTCAAGGCCGTACTTCTTGTAGATGCCGTTGGCGGAGGCGAGATAGAAGCCGCCATGTTCGCCCTGGGCGCGCCAATTGGTCTGGTAGCTGACCTTGTCGAGCGTCTGCGCATTGACGCGCGCGCCGGGCATCGGAACCAGCACCGAGGCGGCCGAACCACCGATCAGCCCGAGCGCGGCGCGCCGATCCAGGCGATACTTCATCGTCATGACTCAAACCCTTTTTCGCAGCGGACTCCGCCGGCCACCAAGGACGGGCGAGGCGGACGCCCATGGGCGGTGTTGGCCGCAGAATGCTTCGAGCGGCGCTCGCGCACAAGGCGCAAGCCGCCCCCTTTCTCAACGCCGGTCCGCGGCTATGCTGCGATCGAAGCGCGCCCGTCGGCCGGACGCCCAGGAAGAGAACCCTCGCCATGAGAGTCCTGATTTTCGGCGCCACCGGCATGGTCGGGCAAGGTGCCCTGCGCGAATGCCTGCTCGATCCCCGCGTCGAGGCTGTCGTCACCCTTGGCCGCAAGGCCACAGGCCAGCACCATGCCAAGCTGCGCGAGATCATCCGCGCCGATCTCTTCGACTATGGGCCACTGGAGGCCGAGCTCACAGGCTTCGATGCCTGCCTCTTCTGCCTCGGCATCGCCTCCCTCGGGATGAGCGAAGCCGACTACAGTCGCATCACCCATGATATTCCGCTGGCCGCGGCGCAGGCACTTCTCCGCCAGAGCCCGAGGGCGGTCTTCGTGCACGTCTCGGCCGCCGGCGCCGACAGCACCGAAAAGGGCCGGGTCATGTGGGCGCGCGTCAAGGGCAGGACCGAGAACGCCCTGCTGCGACTGCCGTTCCGAGGCGTCTATGTCCTGCGCCCGGCCGGCATCCGGCCGATGCACGGGATCACCTCGCGGACGACGCTGTACCGCGCGATGTACAAGATCGCCGCGCCGCTGCTGCCATTGCTCGAACGTACCCTGCCGCGCTACGTCACCTCGACCGAGCGGATCGGCAAGACGATGCTGAAGCTGGTCCGCGAGGGCTCCCCGAAACCCATCCTCGAATGCGAGGACATCAACCGGCTCTGATGTCGGCCGCCGAACCGCCGACCAGAGACCGATCCAGCATAGAGAGCAACATCATGAGCGCGCGCTTCTGGGGCGACCTGAAGACCACCGATTTCCAGGGGCTTTCGCCCGACACCACCGTCGCCGTGCTGCCGCTGGCGGCGATCGAGCAGCACGGCCCGCATCTGCCGGTCTCGGTCGACACCACCGTGATGAACGCGATGCTGGCGCTGGCGATGCCGCAGGTTCCGGCCGGTCTCGACGCGCTCGTCCTGCCGACGCTGGCGATCTGCAAGTCGAACGAGCACCTGCACTCACCGGGCACACTCACCCTCTCCTGGGAGAGCGCGATCCGCAGCTGGATCGAGATCGGCGAGAGCGTGAAGCGCGCCGGCCTGCGCAAGCTCGTCATCATCACCTCGCATGGCGGCAATGTCGACCCGATGAAGGTGGTCGCGCGCGAACTGCGTGTCAGCCACCACATGCTGGCCGTGACGACCTCCTGGAGCAATTTCGGCCTGCCGCCGGGCGTGTTCGACAACATGGACGCGCTGCACGGCATCCATGGCGGCGATGTCGAGACCTCGCTGATGCTGCATTTCCGGCCCGACCTGGTCGACATGAGCAAGGCCGGCCGTTTCGAGCCGCTGACGGTCGCGATGGCGCAGGACTACAAATGGCTGCGGCCGACCGGGCCGCACCCCTTCGCCTGGATGGCGCAGGACGTGAACCCTTCCGGCGCCGTCGGCGATGCCAGCCTGGCGACAGCGGAGAAGGGTGAGACGACCGCCGCCTTCCAGGCCAAGGGCTTCGTCGAACTGCTCGCCGACGTCGCGAAATTCCCGCTGGCGAAGCTGCACAAGGCAGAGTGACTGGCTACCGCGTCATGCTCGGGCTTGCCCCGAGCATCTCTTGCAGGAGATTCTCGGGGCTGCGCTGCGCTTCGCCCGAGAATGACGGCTTTGCCCTCAATCGGGATCGAGCAGTCGCGGTCCCGGGCCTTGCTGGCCGAGTTCGTCCCAGGGATTGTGCAAGGGGCAGCTCTTCACCGAAAGGCAGCCGCAGCCGATGCAATCGCTGAGATGGTCGCGCAGCCGGGTCAGGCGATCGATGCGCCGCTCCAGCTCCTGCTTCCAGAGCGCCGACAGCCGGCTCCAGTCCTCCACCGTCGGGGTCCGTTCGGCCGGCAAGGTCTTGAAGGCCTCGCGGATGGTCTTGAGCGGAATGCCGGTGCGCTGGGCCACCTTGATGATCGCGACCCGGCGCAGCACCTCGCGCGCATAGCGACGCTGGTTGCCGGCATTGCGGCGGCTGCGGATCAGCCCCTCCGCCTCATAGAAATGCAGTGCCGAGACGGCGAGCCCGCTGCGCCGCGCGACCTCGCCGACGCTCAGATCCTCCGCGAAGAAGTTGCGTGCTTTTCCGACCATCAGCGCTTGACCTTAACCTTAGTTGAGGTTCTATACGGGCTGCTCCGCTGGTTTGCCAGCCCGAGGAGCGCTCCCATGCATCGCCGGCTCACGCCCGTCATCAATCTCGCCGTGATCTACGGCAGTGCCCGCGAAGGCCGCCTCTGCGACAAGGTCGCCGGCTGGACGCTGGCGCAGGTCGAGGGCGAAGGCCCGTTCTCCGCCGAGGCCATCGATCCGGCCGTGCACGATCTCGCCGAGGTCAAGGCACGGCTCGGCCGGGCCGATGCCTTCATCGTGGTGACGCCCGAATACAACCGCAGCTTCCCCGCCCCGCTGAAGGCGATGATCGATGCCACCGGCCCCGAATGGCGCGGCAAGCCGATCGCCTTCGTCTCCTATGGCGGCGTCTCGGCCGGCCTGCGCGCCGTCGAGCAATTGCGCCTCGTCTTCGCCGAGCAGCATGCGGCCACGATCCGCGACGGCGTCTGCTTCGCCAATGCCTGGAACCAGTTCGACGAGGCCGGCAGGCTCGCCGATGCAGAGCGGGCCGAGCGGGCGATGGCGACGACGCTCGGCCAGTTGCACTGGTGGGCGAGCGCCCTGCGCAGCGCCCGCAACACGGTTCCTTACGGGCAATTCGCGGCCTGATACGCAGTCCCCCCTTTCGACCTCATCCTGGGGAGCCGCGTAGCGGCGTCTCGAAGGATGCTTCAGGAGGCTCGGGAGACAGCTGGACCATCCTTCGAGACGCGCCATGTGGCGCTTCTCAGGATGAGGGCAGAGGGAGACCAGAGCAGGCATCTAACGCCGCGATGCAGTTTCCTTCACAAATCGGAACTGGTCGCGGCGGGGCTTAGACGGAAGGATCGGTCCGAGCCGATCCACCTGCCGAGGACCCGCCATGCAGCTCCAGCTCCTGCGCAACGCCCTGCTCAAGCTCTCCTATGCCGGCAGGACGCTGCTGATCGACCCCGATCTCGGCCCGCGGCACAGCCGGCCTTCCTTCACCGGCCGATCGCCAAACCCGATGGTCGAATTGCCGGAGCCGATCGAGAGCATCCTTTCCGGCGTCGACCTGCTCATCGTCTCGCATCTGCATGCCGACCATTTCGACGAGGTCGCGAAGGACCGGATCCCGAAGGAGCTGCCGCTGCTCTGCCAGCCGGGCGACGAGGAGGCGATCGGCAAGGCGGGCTTCGCCAATGTCACGCCGCTCGACCATTTCCTGCGGCTGGGCTCGATCGTGATCAAGCGCCAGCCGGCACAGCACGGCACCGGCGCCGTGGTCGAGAAGATGGGGCACGTCATGGGCCTCAGCCTCGAGGCGCCGGGCGAGCCGACGCTCTACTGGTGCGGCGACAGCGTCCTCTACCCGCCGCTGCGCGACGCGGCCGCGACGACCGCCCCGGACGTGATCATCACCCATTCCTGCGGCGCGCGCTGGGACGACACCTTGATCGTCATGGACGCGCAGCAGACGCTGGAGCTTTGCGGCGCCCATCCGCAGGCGACCGTGATCGCGACCCATATGGAGGCGCTCGACCACGCCACCGTCAGCCGCGAAGAGCTGCGCCGGGTGGCAGACGCGGCCGGGATCGGGCGGGACCGGCTGTTGATTCCGGCGGATGGCGAAACGATCGAGATCAGGGCGCGGGCGACCGCCTGAATGGTCCCCTTGTCATCCCGGACAAGCCGCGACAGCGGCGCCGATCCGGGATGACCTTGATTGAATGCGGGGAGCTCTCCCCCGCCCTCGCCTACTTGGCGTAGATGTCCTTGTAGGTGTCGCGCAGCAGGTTCTTCTGGACCTTGCCCATGGTGTTGCGCGGCAGGTCGCCGACGATGAAGACCTGCTTCGGCAGCTTGAACTTGGCGAGGCGCTGGTCGAGCGCCTTCTGGATCGAAGCCGCCGTGATCTCGGCGCCGGGCTTGACCACGACCACGGCGGTGACGCCCTCGCCGAAATCGGGATGCGGGCAGCCGATCACGGCGCTCTCGACCACGCCCGGCATCTCGTCGATCTCGACCTCGACTTCCTTGGGATAGACGTTGTAGCCGCCGGTGATGATCAGGTCCTTGCCGCGCCCGACGATGTGGACATAGCCGGCCGGATCGATCTTGCCGAGGTCGCCGGTGATGAAGAAGCCGTCGGCCCGGAATTCGGCCGCGGTCTTCTCGGGATTGCGCCAATAGCCCTTGAAGACGTTCGGGCCCTTGACCTCGATCATGCCGATCTCGTCGCGGCCGAGCTCGCTGCCCGTCTCCGGATCGACCACCCGGGCCGAGACACCCGGCAGCGGGAAGCCGACCGTGCCGGCGACGCGCTCGCCCTCATAGGGGTTGGAGGTGTTCATGTTGGTCTCGGTCATGCCGTAGCGCTCGAGGATGGCGTGGCCGGTGCGCTCGCGCCATTCGCGATGGGTCTCGGCGAGCAGCGGCGCCGAGCCGGAGACGAACAGGCGCATATGGGCGGTCGATGCGGGGCTCAGCCTCTGATCCTGCAAGAGCCGGACATAGAAGGTCGGCACGCCCATCATGCAGGTCGCCTGCGGCAGGTACTTGAAGACCTGTTCGGGATCGAATTTCGGCAGCAGGATCATCGAGGCGCCGGCGAACAGCACGCAATTCGTCGCGACGAAGAGGCCATGGGTGTGGAAGATCGGCAAGGCGTGCAGCAGCACGTCATCCTTGCTGAAGCGCCAGTAATCGACCAGCGCCAGCGCGTTCGAGGCGAGGTTCTCATGCGAGAGCATCGCGCCCTTGGAGCGCCCGGTCGTGCCGGAAGTGTAAAGGATCGCGGCAAGATCATCCGCATCGCGCGCGACATCGGTGAACTCGGCCGGCGAGGCCAAGGCGCGATCCGGCAGGGTCCCGGCCCAGACATCGTGCGAGCGGAAGACGCCGAGCGTCTCAAGCCTCGCCCCGGCCTTCTCGGCATAGGGGCGCAGCGCGTCGGCCTTCGACGGGTCGCAGACGAAGACGGACGGCTCGGCATCGCCGAGGAAATACTCGATCTCGGCCGGGGTATAGGCGGTGTTGAGCGGCAGGAAGATCGCGCCGGCCCTGACCGTGCCGAGATAGAGCATCAGTGCCTCGATGCTCTTCTCGACCTGGACTGCGACCCGGTCGCCCGGCTTGACGCCAAGCGAGACAAGAGCGCCGGCATAGCGGGCCGAGGCTTCGACCATGTCGGCATAGCTGAAGGTCCGGCCGTCATCGATCAGCGCAAAGCGGGCTTCCGGCGCCGGAATACGCGCCCTGATGAGGTCGAACAGGTGGTTACCCATGATGGCGGGTCCTTTCAGGCATTGTGCTGGTCTTGTTGGGTTAGGCGCCGGCCGGGCGCAGGAGCTTCTTCACCGAGGATGACGCGACCACCGTGCTGCGGCTGGCGAAGGCCTCGTGATTGGCTTCGATATCGGCGAGCTCATAGCGGTAATTGACCATCACCCCATGCGACTCGCGCAAGCCCCGCTCCGCCAGATTGCCGCCGACATTGATGCGCTCCAGCCTTGCGCCATTGCCAAGATGGAAGCGCGCGACCGGATCGATCACCCGGCCCGAGCTGGTGCGCGCACGCAGCATGTACTGGGCCATGATCTGGCCGAGCAGCTTGTCGCGCCGCGCGCGGCCGGCGTCGTCGAGCACCGCGACCTCGGCGGGCGCGGCCATCAGCGCCGCGGCCTCCTCGTTGCCGAGCCCAAGCGCCGCAGGCTCGGCCAGCTCCCGCTCCAGCCAGCGCGCGAAACCCGGCACCGGCGAGAGCGTCACGAAGACGTCGAGCCCCGGCAATTCGCGCTTCAGGTCCTCGGCCACCTGCTTGATCAGGAAATTGCCGAAGGAGATGCCGCGCAGGCCCTCCTGGCAGTTCGAGATCGAATAGAACACCGCCGTGGTCGCGGCCGAGGCCGGCAGGACCTCGCGCTGCTCGCTGAGCAGATCGTCGATGCGGCGGGGGATCTCGCCGGTCAGCGCCACCTCGACGAAGATCAGCGGCTCGTCGACGAGCTGCGGATGGAAGAAGGCGAAGCAGCGCCGGTCGGCGGGCTCCAGCCGGCGGCGCAGGTCATCCCAGTCCTTGATGGCGTGGACCGCCTCGTAGCGAATGATCTTCTCGAGCACATTGGCAGGGGTGCGCCAGTCGATCCGGCGCAGCACCAGGAAGCCGCGATTGAACCAGGAGGCGAAGAGATGCCGGAAATCGGCATCGACCACCGAAAGCCCCGGCTCGGCCTCGAGCGCCTCGAACAGGCTCTCGCGCATCCTGACCAGCACATGGGTGCCGCCGGGCGCGAGATTGAGCCGGCGGAACAGTTCCTGGCGGCGCGGCTCGGAGGCGAGGTGGAGTTGCGCCACGGCCGTCGCGTCCGGTGTCTCGCGATAGCGCGCGATGGCGGCTTCGAGCCGGTCGTGATCGGGGCCGAACTTCTCCTGCAGCAGCCGGAAGAAGGCGAGCCTGCCGGCCGCGTCGAGCCGTTCCCACTCGTCGAGGACCGCCTGCGCCAGCGCCATGCCGGAGGCCTCGCCACGGCCCGAAAGCAGATGCTCGCAGAGCTTGGCCAGCGGCTCGCGCCGGCCTGACGAGAAGCGCTCGAAGTTGATCAGCGCCCGGCCGCGGTCGGCGACGGTCGTCAGGAGATCACCGAGAAACGCCATGTCCATGCCTGCCCCCGCTCTGATCCGCCCGTATCCTATACGAGTTTCCCGCAGTGCAAACGCGAGCGCCGGCGCCGAAGCCTTCGCAAGGAAGCACCACGTCTTTCCGGACTTCGCGTCAGCGAAGAGCCCGGAACCCATGACCACGACAGCGGGCGGAAAGCACTGTCGGCGCGGCCCCATACCGAACCCATGCCGCGTGCATGGATTCCGGGCTCGGCCCTTCGGGCCGCCCCGGAATGACGGATGTGCTTGCAGGTATGAAGAACGCTCTACCGCAGCAGGTTCCAGGCCTTGAGGAAGAAGTCCGGCGTGCCGAAATTGCCCGACTTCAGCGCGACGACCAGCTCCGGCCCGTCGACCACGCGGGTCCAGGGCACGCCCGGATCGATCTCCGGCCCGATTTCTAGGGTGCGCACGCCGAGGCCCTGCACCACCGCACCCGAGGTCTCGCCGCCGGCGACGAGCAGGCGCCCTACGCCGCCCGCGACCAGCAGTCGGGCCGTTTCGGCGAAGGCATGCTCGACGGTCTCGCCAGCCTTCTCGCGGCCGAGCTTGTCCTGAACCGAGGCGACCTCGGCCGGATCGTCGCTCGAATAGATCAGGAACGGCTTGTCGGCCGGCTGGGCAAGCGCCCAGGCGGCAAGTTCGGA
>JAKFDB010000052.1:0-85401 GCA_036676315.1 Bradyrhizobiaceae bacterium | reverse complement strand
CGGCATCGCCGCATTGGCCGATCTCGCCGCGAGTTGGGTCGCGCTAGGCGCCAAGCCACCGGCGGAGCGGCGCCTCGCGATGGTGATGTCCGACTACCCCGCCCGCGGTGGCCGGGCCGGCTTCGCCGTCGGCCTCGACACGCCGGCAAGCGCGCTGGCCATCCGGGAGCTGCTCGCGGAAGCGGGGTATGATGTCGGTCTTCCATACCACCACGCCGTCATCCCGGGCGAAGCGCAGCGCAGACCCGGGATTCATTCCAGAGCAGCTGCCGCAAAGGTTCCGGAATGGATCCCGGGTCTCCCTTCGGTCGCCTGGGATGACAACGCGAATGGCTACCACGGCGCGGACCTCATGCAGGCGCTCACCGAAGGCCCCGTCGACTTCGCGGTTCCGCTCTCGACCTATCGCAACTGGCTCGCAAGCATCCCCGAAAGTGCCCGCACCACCCTCCTCGCCAGCCATGGCGAGCCGGAGTTCGACCCTGCCTGCGACGGCGAGGCCTTCCGCTTCCGACTCGCCCGCTTCGGCAGGCTCACCATCGCCCTGCAGCCGGCGCGCGATGCCACGCCCGACCGCAAGGCCCGCTACCACGACCCCGACGCGCCGCCGGGGCACGCCTATCTCGCCTTCTATCTCGGCCTGCGCGAGGTCGAACGCGCCGACGCCCTGATCCATCTCGGCACGCACGGCACGACCGAATGGCTGCCGGGCAAGGCGGTGGCGCTGTCTGCCGCCTGCTGGCCGCGCCTCGCGGTCGGTGCGCTGCCGGTGGTCTACCCTTACGTGGTCGACGACCCCGGCGAGGCGGCGCCGGCCAAGCGTCGGCTTTCGGCGCTGACGCTCGGCCATCTGCCGCCGCCGCTGGCCGCGAGCAAGGCGGCCGGCGAGACCGCCCTGCTGCGCGACCTTGTCGAGGAATACTCGCAGGCGCAGATGCTCGATCCGCGCCGAGCCGAGATCGTCGCCAAAGAGATTTTCGACCGGGCTCAGGCGAGCGGGCTCGCCGAGGCCTGCGGCGTCACCGCCGACCAGGACATGCCGACGGCGCTGGCCGCGCTCGACGCGCATCTTTGCGACCTCGCCGAGACGCAGTTCCGCGACGGGCTGCACATCTTCGGGCAATCCGAAGCCGACCCGGCCTCGGCCGCGAACGAGCGCGCAAACCTGCTCGCTGCACTTGACGCCCGCTTCGTGCCGCCCGGCCCTGCCGGTGCGCCGCATCGCGGCCGGCCTGACGTGCTACCGACCGGCCGCAACCTCTCGACGCTCGATCCGCGCGCGGTGCCCACGCGCGCCGCCGCCAGGCTCGGAGCGGGGGCGGCTCAGGCGGTCATCGCCCGACATCTCCAGGATCAGGGCGATTATCCGCGCCGGATCGTCATGGACCTCTGGGCCTCGCCGACACTCCGCTCGGGCGGCGAGGACATTGCGCACGCGCTCCATCTGATGGGCGTCGTACCGGTCTGGGACCATGGCTCGACCCGCGTCACCGGCTTTGCGATCACGCCGCAGGCAAAGCTCGACCAGCCGCGCCTCGATGTGACGATCCGCATCTCCGGCGCCTTCCGCGACACCTTTCCGGCACAGATCGCCCTGCTCGACGGAGCCGCCCGCGCCGTCGCCGCGCTCGACGAGCCCGACGAATGGAACGAGCCGGCAGCGGCCCGCCGGCGCGGCGAGGCCGGAGCGCGGATTTTCGGCGCGGCGCCCGGCCGCTACGGCGCGGCGATGGCCGACCGCGCGCTGGACGGGCAATGGCAGTCGCGCGACGAACTCGGCGCCGCCTATCTCTCCGCCACCGGCCACGCCTATGGCGGAGCTGAAGGAGCGGGACAGGCCGATGCCGGCTTCGCCTCCCGAGTGGCACGGGCCGATGCCTTCATCCATTCCAGCGACACCGCCGGCCGCGATATCCTGGAAGCGACGAGCGCGGCCGATGTGATCGGCGGCTTCATCGCGGCGATGCAGGCGCAGAACGGCGGCGCCGTGCCATACAGCCTCGACACCTCCGACCCGCTGGCGCCGAAGGTCCGGACCCTGGCCGAGGACGTCTCGCGCATCGTCCATGGCCGGCTCTGCCACCCCCGCTGGATCGAAGGCCATCTCGCCCATGGCTGGCGCGGCGCCGCCGAACTCGCCGAGGCGGTTGATGCGCTCTTCGTCTACGCCGCGAGCACGGATGCCGTCACGGACGCGCTGTTCGACGCCGTGTTCCAGGCCTATTGCGGCAATGCGGCCACCTGGCAGGCGCTGGAAGAGGCCAATGCGCCGGCAGCGGCCTCGATCCGCAGCCGTCTCGCCGAGGCGCAGGCCCGCGGATTGTGGCACAGCCGGCTGAATTCCGCGGCACTGCTCGCGGCCGATCGCGAGGCAGCCGAATGAGCGCGCTCGCTCCCGACGACATGCGGCGCGGCTGGTGCCCCGGTACCTTGCGGCCGATGCAGACCGGCGATGGCTGGCTGGTGCGCCTGCATCCGCCCCGTGGGGCGCTTTCAACCGCACAGCTTGGGCTTATCGGCGAATTGGCGGATCGGCATGGCAACGGTCAGATCGAGATTTCGGGACGCGGCAATCTCCAGCTGCGCGGCGTACGCGAAGAAACGCATCCCGTGCTGGTCGAGGAACTATTTGCCGCCGGACTTGTCGACGAGGCGCAGGGCGACGGGCCGCACCGCCTGACGCTGACCTCGCCGCTCGCCGGCCGGGAAGCGAGCGAACTGCTCGACGCCGCCGCCCTCACCGAGAGGGTCGAGCGCGAAGGCCGCGGCGTCGCCGGCCTGCCAGCGAAATTCTCCATCGTGGTCGATGGCGGTGGCGCCCTGGCACTCGATGCCTTCGCCGCTGATCTGCGGCTGTGCGCCATCGGCCCGGACCAGGTCGCTATCGGCCTGCCAGGCGGCCTCTGGTTTGGACCGGTCGCACCACAGGCTGCGCCCGGGGTGGCCGCGACGCTGCTCGCCAGCTTCGTCGTCACGGCTGGCGAGAGGCCCGGACAGATCCGGCGGATGCGCGATCTTGGCCCGGCTGAGCTGGCGAGGCTGGCGACGTCCTGCCGGCTGGAGCCGATGCCGGCGCCGGCGATCCGCCCGGAACCGGAGCCGGTCGGTGTCGCCGCCGAGCGAAGCGGCCGTTTTGCAGTCCTGACCGGCCTGCCCTTTGGCCGCAGCGATGCTCAGATGCTCGGCCGCCTCGCCGCGCTGGCGCTACGCTTCGCGGTCGACGAAATCCGGCTTTCGCCCTGGCGCGGCCTCGGCTTCTGCGGCCTTTCGAAGCCTGCCGCCGAGGCTCTGGCCGCAGCCCTTGCGAGTGAAGCTCTCGTGCTCTCGCCCCGCGATCCGCGCCTGCTTGTCTCGGCCTGTGCCGGGGCGCCCGCCTGCGAGCGTGCAGCGGCGCCGACGTTTGCCGATGCCGCAACCTTGGCGCAGGTCCTGGCGCCATTGCTGGCAAATGGCCTGACGTTGCATGTCTCCGGCTGCGCCAAGTCCTGCGCCCGGCCCGGCGCGGCCGATCTCACTTTGCTGGGGGGCGAGGCGGGCTATGACGTCATCCTCGCGGGCGGCACCCGTGACGGGCCGATCGCCCATCTGACGCTGGCGGAACTTGTGCGCCGGCTCGAACCGGGTCAGGACATCCGCGCGCGGCTCGACGCCGCGCCGCACCACCGGGAATGAAAGTTTGAACACGCGTCACGCCTATCTCCGCGACGGAGCCGCGATCTACGAGCGCTCCTTCGCCATCATCCGGGCCGAAGCCGAGCTGTCGCGCTTCTCCGGCACTGCCGAACGCGTCGTCGTGCGGATGATCCATGCCTGCGGCATGACCGACCTGCCGAAGGACGTGGCGATGTCGCCGGATTTCGCGGCGACGGCGGAAGCCGCGCTCGCCAACGGCGCGCCGATCCTGTGCGATGCGCGGATGGTCGCCGACGGTGTCACCCGCGCCCGCCTGCCGGCCGAAAACGAGGTGATCTGCACGCTCGGTGATCCGTCGGTGGCGAAGCTGGCGCAGGAAATGGGCACCACCCGCTCGGCGGCGGCGATGGAGCTGTGGCAGCCGCATCTTCAAGGCAGCATCGTGGTGATCGGCAATGCCCCGACCTCCTTGTTCCGGCTGCTCGACATGCTCGACGCCGGGGCGCCCCGGCCGGCGGCCGTGATCGGCATTCCCGTCGGCTTCGTCGGCGCGGCCGAGTCGAAGGAGGCGCTGGCGCAGGACGGGCGCGTGCCCTTCCTCGTCGTGCACGGCCGGCGTGGCGGCTCGGCGATGGCGGCAGCGGCGGTCAACGCGCTGGCGCAGGCGAAGGAGTGAGAGGGTGAGCGATCAGGCCCCCCGCACCCTGCTCTACGGCGTCGGCCTCGGGCCCGGCGATCCCGACTACATGACGGTGCGCGCCCGCGACATCATCCTGCGGGCCGACAGGCTGGTGCATTTCTGCAAGCGCGGCCGGCGCGGCAATGCCCGCGTCACGGCCGATGCGATCGTCGCGCCCGACGCTGCCCGCGAGATCGAGCTCGCCTTCCCGGTGACGACCGAGGTACCGGTCGAGGACGAAGGCTATACCGGCCCGATCGCCGCCTTCTATGACGCGGCCGCCGAAAGGCTCGCCGAGGAGATGGCGGCCGGCCGCACCATCGCCGTGCTCTGTGACGGCGATCCGTTCTTCTACGGTTCGTTCATGCATCTCTGGCGGCGCCTCGCTCAGCGCTTTCCGACCGAGGTGGTGCCGGGCGTCACCGGCATGGCCGGTGCCTGGACCAGAGCGGCGGCACCGATAACCTGGGGCGACGACGTCATGACCGTGCTGCCGGGCACGCTCGCCGAGGGCGAGTTGACGCGGCGGCTCGCCGACACCGACGCGGCGGTGATCATGAAGCTCGGCCGCAACCTGCCCAAGGTCAGGCGAGCCTTGCAGGGAGCCGGGCTGATCAACCGCGCCATCTATGTCGAGCGCGCCACCATGGCCGACCAGCGGGTTCTCAGGCTCGCCGACAAGCGCGATGACGAGGCGCCTTACTTCTCGATGATCCTGGTGCCGGGCGAAGGGCGGCGGCTGTGACCGGCTCGCTTGCCATCGTCGGCCTCGGCCCCGGCGAGGCGCGCTATCTGACGCCGGCGGCCCAGGCGGCGCTCGACGCCGCCAGCGATCTCGTCGGCTACGGCCCCTATCTCGACCGCATCCCGGCGCGAGCCGGCCAGACCAAGCATGCCAGCGACAACCGCGTCGAGATGGACCGGGCGCGGCACGCGCTCGAACTCGCGGCGGCGGGAAAGAGCGTCGCGGTGGTCTCGGGCGGCGACCCCGGTGTCTTCGCCATGGCGGCGGCCGTGTTCGAGGCGCTGGAGGCAGGTGAACCGGGCTGGCGGGAACTTGCGATCACCGTCGAGCCCGGCATCACCGCCATGCTGGCGGCCGCGGCCGCGGCCGGCGCCCCGCTCGGCGGTGATTTCTGCGCGATCTCGCTCTCCGACAATCTCAAGCCCTGGGAGGTCGTCACCGCCCGGCTGGAAGCGGTGCTCCGGGCCGATTTCGTCGTCTCCCTCTACAACCCGATCTCCAAGGCCAGGCCCTGGCAGCTCGGCAAAGCGCTGGAACTGGCGCTTTCGATCCGGGCGCCAGAGACGCCGGTGATCTTCGCGCGCGCCATTGGCCGCGCCGACGAGGCGCTGCGCATCCTCTCTCTGGCTGAAGCGCTCGAGGCAGCCGGCACGGCCGACATGGCGACGCTGGTGATGATCGGGGCGAGCGGCACGCGGCTGATTGCGCGCCAGGGGCGGGCCCCGCTGGTCTATACGCCGCGCTCGGTGACGAAGAGCCCCTGCGCCACCAGCCAGGGCAGAACCTGATCGATATGGGCGACGTTCTCGACATCGGGCTTGGGCGGCCGCTCAACCATGATCACCGGCAGGCCGAGCCGGCGCGCGGCGACGAGCTTGCCGAGCGTCATCGGACCTCCGGCATTCTTGCTGACCAGGACCTGCGTGCCCTCCCGGTGCATCAGCCTTTCCTCGGCCTCCGCCTCGAACGGCCCGCGCTGCTGCAGGACCTTGGCATGCGGCAGCGGCAATTCGCCGACCGGCTCGATCACCCGGATCAGGTAGCGATGCTGCGGGGCGACGAAGAATTGCGGCAGCTCGAGCCGGCCGATGGTCAGGAAGACGCGCTGCGGCTCGTCGCCCAGCGCCTCGACGGCAGCCGCTATGTCGGGCACGCTGCGCCAGCGGTCGCCTGCCTGCGGCCGCCAGCTTGCGCGCCGGATCGCCAGCAGCGGCACGCCCTCGGCCTTGCAGGCTGCTTCGGCGTGGTAAGGCATGATGGCGGCGAAGGGATGGGTCGCATCGATGACCGCAACCACGCCTTCCTCGACGAGATACTGGCGCAGGCCGGCAATGCCGCCGAAGCCACCGATGCGGCTCGGCAGCGAGAGCGGTCGCGGGTCGGAGGTATGCCCGGCAAGGGAGATCACGGCGCGAATCTCGGGGACCTGCTCAGCCAGAAGCTGATCAAGCGCGGCCGCTTCGCTCGTGCCACCAAGGATGAGAACCGTCATGAATCAGTTTTCGCCTGAAACCCGTGAACTGTCGAGCACGGGGCCGGTCGGTCCCTGGCTCTCCCTGGTCGGACTCGGCGAGGACGGGCGCGCCGGACTGTGCGATGCGGCACGGGCGGCATTGGAGCAGGCCGAGGTCGTTTTCGGTGGCGAGCGCCACCTGGCGCTGATCGGCGCCGTGCCCGGCGAGGCCAGGACCTGGCCTCAACCCTTCCGGAATGCGCTGCCAGCGATCCTGGCGGAGCGCGGTCGGCCGGTCTGCGTGCTCGCGACCAGCGATCCGTTCCATTACGGCATCGGCGCCGGGCTGACCAAGGCGGTCGCGCCGGAGGAAATGCGGGTTATCCCGCAATTGTCAGCCTTCTCGATGGCCTGCACCCGGATGCGCTGGCCGCAGGAGGAGTGCGCGCTGGTCTCGCTGCACGGTCGGGCCCTGCAGCGCATCATCCCGCTGCTGCAGCCGGGCGCGCGCGTGCTCGCATTGTCCTGGGACGAGTCGACCCCGGCCGCAGTGGCGCGGCTGCTGTCGGAACGCGGCCTGGGCGCGAGCTCGGTCACCGTGCTGGAAGCGCTCGGCGGCCCGAAGGAACGCATTCGCGAAGCCCGCGCCGAGGATTTCGCGCTCGACGGGATCGTGCCGCTCAACATGCTGGCGGTCAGCGTCGTCGCCGGCACTGACGCCCGCATCCTGCCGCTGGCCAACGGCATCCCCGACGAGTGGTTCGAGCATGACGGCCAGCTGACCAAGGCCGATATCCGCGCCATCACACTCTCGGCGCTGGCGCCACGCGCCGGCGAGCTGCTCTGGGATATCGGCGCCGGCGCCGGCTCGATCGGCATCGAATGGTGCCTGCGCCATCGCCACAACCGCGCCGTCGCCTTCGAGGAACGGCCCGAGCGGGCGGCACGCCTCGCCCGCAACCGGCTGGCGCTGGGCGCTCCACCGATCGAGATCGTGGAGGGCAAGGCTCCGGAGAGCTTTGCCGGCAAGGCAACGCCGGACGCGGTCTTCATCGGCGGTGGGCTCACCGATCCCGGCCTGTTCGAGGCCGCCTTCGCCGCCTTGAAGCCGCGCGGCCGTCTGATCGCGAACGCGGTGACGATCGAGGGCGAGGCACGGCTCGCGGGGTTGTTCGCCCAGCATGGCGGCAACCTGCGCCGCATCGGCGTCGCCCATCTCGATCCCATCGGCAACATGCATGGCTGGCGCTCGGCGATGGCGGTGACGCAATGGCGGGTGGTGAAGTCTTGAGCAGCGTGATCATCGCCGGCGTCGGCCTGCGGCCGGGCACTTCGGAAGCCGACATCCTCGCCTGCCTCGATCTGACGCTGGCACAAGCGGGGCTGGCTCAGGCGCCGATCCGCCTCGCGACGCTTGCTTCCCGCTTCGGCGAACCCGGCCTGTCGGCGGCTGCCCGCTCGCGCAATGTCGAGCTCGTCGCCATTCCCGACGCGGCGCTTGCAGGGTTCGAGGCGGCCTGCGCGACGCGCTCGACCCGGATCGCCGGGCTCTATGGAGTAGGCTCGGTCGCCGAAGCCGCGGCGCTCGCCGCCGCCGGGCCCGGCGCCGTGCTGGTGCAGCCGCGCATCGCCACGACCCGTGTCACCTGCGCACTGGCGTGCTGCGCCGAACCGGGCGAGAGCGCTTCATGACCGTACACTTCATTGGCGCCGGTCCCGGCGCGGCCGACCTGATCACCTTGCGCGGGCGCGACCTGATCGCGTCCTGCCCGGTCTGCCTCTATGCGGGGTCACTGATTCCGCAGGCGATGCTGGGCTGGTGCCCGCCGGGCGCGCGGATCGTCGACACCGCCCCGCTCGATCTCGATGCGATCATCGCGGAGATCGAGACCGCCCACGCGGAAGGCAAAAATGTCGCGCGGCTGCATTCCGGCGACATCTCGATCTGGAGCGCTGTCGGCGAGCAGATGCGCCGGCTCGCGGCACTCGGCATCCCCTATGAGATCACGCCGGGGGTGCCCGCCTTCGCCGCCGCCGCCGCCGCGCTGAAGCGCGAGCTTACCTTGCCGGGCGTGGCGCAATCGCTCGTGCTGACGCGCACCTCGGGCCGCGCCTCGGCGATGCCGGAGAAGGAGAAGCTCGCGACCTTCGCCGCCTCGGGCTCGACGCTCGCGATCCATCTCTCGATCCATGTGATCGAGCAGGTCGTGGCCGATCTGTCGCCGCTCTACGGAGCGGACTGCCCGGTCGCGGTGGTGTTCCGCGCCTCCTGGCCCGATGAGCGCGTGCTGCGCGGCACGCTTGCGAGCATCGTGGGTGAGGTGCGTGCGGCCGCTCTGGAGCGCACCGCCCTGATCCTGGTCGGCCCGGCGCTCGGCTCCGAGGATTTCGGTGAGAGCGCGCTCTATTCCAGCGGCTACGACCGGCGTTTCCGACCCAATGGAGAACAGGCGTGAGCGCGAAGGGCCTGCTCGTCGCCGCGCCGCGCTCCGGCTCAGGCAAGACCACGATCACGCTCGGCCTGCAGCGGGCGCTGGTCCGCCGCGGCCTCGCCGTGCGCGGGCTGAAATGCGGGCCGGATTATATCGACCCCGCCTTCCATGCGGCGGCCACCGGCGCGCCCAGCGCCAATCTCGACAGCTACGCCATGCCGGACGGACTGCTCGCCGGCATCGCCGGCGCGGCGACGCAAGGGACCGACCTCGTCGTCGCCGAAGGGTCGATGGGGCTGTTCGACGGCGTGCCGGGCCGGGAAGGCCATACCGGCGCCAGCGCCGACATCGCAGCCCTGCTCGGCTGGCCCGTCGTGCTCGTCGTCGACGTCTCCGGGCAGGCGCAGTCGGCCGGCGCAGTCGCGCTCGGCTGCATGCTCTATGATCCCCGCATCAGGATCGCCGGCGTCATCCTCAACAAGGTCGCGAGCGAGCGTCATCGCCGGCTCGCGGCCGCCGGCATGGCACGGATCGGCTTGCCGGTCCTCGGGGCGCTGCCGCGCGAGGCGAGCCTGATCCTGCCCGAGCGCCATCTCGGGCTGGTGCAGGCCGGCGAGACGGCTGATCTGCACGCCCGGCTCGACGCCCTGGCGGAGGCGGTCGCGGCCGCAGTCGATCTCGACGCCGTCGTCGCGGCGGCTGGTGCCACCACCTTGCCGGCAGGAGGCGAGGCCGCGCCCGCCCTGCCTGCGCCGGGAAAGCGCATCGCCCTCGCCCGCGACGCCGCCTTCAGCTTCGTCTACCCGCATGTCGAGGCCGGCTGGCGGGCGCAGGGCGCCGAGCTCGTGCCGTTCTCGCCGCTCGCCGACGAGCCGCCGCCGGAGGATTGCGACGCCTGCTGGCTGCCGGGGGGCTATCCGGAACTGCATGCGGGACGGATCGCCTCCGCCTCGCGCTTCCTCGACGGCCTGCGCAGCTTCGCACAGACGCACTCCGTCCATGGCGAGTGCGGCGGCTACATGGTGTTGGGCAAGGGCCTGACCGATGCCGACGGCGTCCATCACACCATGGCCGGGCTGCTCTCGGTCGAGACCAGCTTCGCCAAGCGAAAGATGAATCTCGGCTATCGCAATGCCGTGCTGGAGGCCGACGGCCCGCTCGGCCAGGCTGGCCAGCGCTTGAGTGGGCACGAGTTCCACTATGCGAGCATCGTCTCGCAAGGCGAGGACCCGCCGCTGGCCATGGTCACCGATCCGCATGGCTCGGCCCCCACCGCTGCCGGCAGCCGGCGCGGCCTGGTCACCGGTTCGTTCTTCCACGCCATCGCGGCGCGAGGCGAGGCTTGAGCGCGCAATCAATCCAGACCACCCTCAGCCCTCATCCTGAGGAGCGATCACAGATCGCGTCTCGAAGGATGATCCGGCGCGCTCTGAAGCGTCCTTCGAGACGCCGCTGCGCGGCTCCTCAGGATGGGGGCTGAACAAGCATGGTCCCGAGACCTCCGGTCTTCGACTCCGCCTTTACCGACAAGCTCGGCGAATTGCTGGCTTGGCGACGCGATGTCCGGCGCTTCCGGACGGAGGCCCTGCCGGAAGCCCTGCTGGCGAAGCTCATCGAATTGATGCAGCTCTCGCCCTCGGTCGGCCATTCGCAGCCCTGGCGCTGGCTGCGGCTGCGCGATCCGGGCCAGCGCGCAGCCGTGCAAGCCAGTTTCGCCGCCTGCAATGCCGCGGCCCTCGCCGACTACGAGGGCGAGCAGGCGCGGCTCTATGCGTCACTGAAGCTGGAGGGCCTGCGCGAGGCACCGGAGCAGTTCGCGGTGTTCTGCGACCATGGCACGGCCCAGGGACACGGGCTTGGCCGGCGCAGCATGCCGGAAATGCTGGACTATTCGGTCGTCGCCGCGATCACGCAGTTCTGGCTCGCGGCGCGTGCCCATGGCGTCGGCGTCGGCTGGGTCTCGATCCTCGATCCCGAGGAGGTGCGGCGCATCGCCGGCGCCCCGCCGGAATGGAAGCTGGTGGGCTATCTCTGCGTCGGTTTTCCGGCGGAGGAGCACGACGTGCCCGAGCTGGTGCGGGCCGGCTGGGAGAGCGGGCGGTAGAGTTCCGCGCGTCATTCTCGGGCGCAGCAAAGCGCGACCCCGAGAATCTCAGGCTCAGTGAAAACTGGTTTGCGAGATGGCCGGGTCAAGCCCGGCCATGACGCATATACCTACACCGCGACCTTGAAGCCGGCTTCGGTCTTGCTCTTGATCTCGTCGAGCGTCACGCCCTCGGCGAGCTCGATCAGGGTCATGCCTCCACCGTTCTCGTCGATGCTGAAGACACCGAGATCGGTGATCACCATGTCGACGACGCCGGCGCCGGTCAGCGGCAGGTCGCAGGCCTTGAGCAGCTTCGGCGATTCCGAGCCGTCCTTGTTCTTGGCGACATGCTCCATCACCACGACGACCTTCTTGACGCCGGCGACGAGGTCCATGGCGCCGCCCATGCCCTTCACCACCTTGCCGGGGATCATCCAGTTGGCGAGGTCGCCATTCTCCGCAACCTGCATGGCGCCGAGAATGGAGAGGTCGATATGGCCGCCGCGGATCATGCCGAACGAGTCGGCCGAGGAGAAATAGCTCGTCGTCGGCAGTTCGGTGATGGTCTGCTTGCCGGCATTGATCAGGTCGGGATCCTCGTCGCCCTCATAGGGGAACGGGCCCATGCCGAGCATGCCGTTCTCCGACTGGAGCTGCACGCTCATGCCGTCGGGGATGTAGTTCGAGACGAGCGTCGGGATGCCGATGCCGAGGTTGACGTAGAAACCGTCCTGCAGCTCCTTGGCGGCACGGGCGGCGATCTGTTCACGGGTCCAGGCCATGTCGTCTCTCCTCAGGCCGCGCGCTTGCGGGTGGTGCGCTGCTCGATGCGCTTGACCGGGTTCGCCACGTGGACGATCCGCTTCACGAAGATGCCAGGCGTGTGCATGTGATCGGGATCGATCTCGCCAGCCGGGACGAGATGCTCGACCTCGGCGACAGTGAAGCGCGAGGCCGACGCCATCGTCGGATTGAAATTGCGCGCCGTCTTCCGGTAGACGAGGTTGCCCTCGGTATCGCCCTTCCAGGCATGGACGATCGAGATGTCGGCGAAGAGACCGCGCTCCATGATGTAGCGCTCGCCGTCGAAGACCCGCTCCTCCTTGCCCTCGGCAATCAGCGTGCCGACGCCGGTCTTGGTGAAGAAGGCCGGGATGCCGGCGCCGCCGGCGCGGATGCGCTCGGCCAGCGTGCCCTGCGGGGTGAATTCGAGCTCGAGCTCGCCGGCGAGGTATTGCTGGGCGAAGAGCTTGTTCTCGCCGACATAGGACGAGATCATCTTCCTGATCTGGCGGGTCTCGAGCAGGATGCCGAGGCCGGCACCGTCGACACCGGCATTGTTGGAGATGAAGGTCAGGTTCTTGGCGCCGGAGTCGCGAATCGCCTCGATCAGCTTGTCCGGGATACCGCAAAGGCCGAAGCCGCCGGCCATGATGGTCATGCCGTCCTTGACGACGCCGGCGAGCGCCGCCGCCGCATCGGGATAAACCTTCTTCAT
This sequence comes from Bradyrhizobiaceae bacterium, assembly GCA_036676315.1. Classification (GTDB taxonomy): domain Bacteria; phylum Pseudomonadota; class Alphaproteobacteria; order Rhizobiales; family Beijerinckiaceae; genus Allobosea. Next base: position 72,875 of record JAKFDB010000052.1, on the reverse strand, counting down.
CGTGCTGCCTTTGTCGCTGGGAAAGAAGCTGAAGGACCTCACCCAGAACTAGCCGACGCCCCAGCGGGCCGCAACACGGGAAAGGCCGGCGCGAGTCGCGCCTGCCTTGTCCGCAGAACACTGCGCGCCTTACGCCGCCGGGCAAGCCGCGCCGCTGTCGGCCCAGGCCTGGATCAGCGCGCCGAATTCGGCGTTCGAGCCAGGGACCGGCTGGCGGCCCTTGCCCGGATTCCAGCCCCAGAGCACCAGCGTATCGGTGGTGACATGCTTGACGATCGCCGCGATGTCGCGGCTGCCATTGCGGTTCTGGTCCTTGAGTTGCTCGCAGATCTGGCCGAGCGTCTTGCCCTCCCAGGCCATCGAGGCCGGAGCGAGCGCCCAGTGGCCATCGCCCGGGATTTCGGCCGGGTCGAAGTTCTGCTTGCCGTGGCAGGTGCTGCAGGCCAGAGCCGGCGCGCCATGGCCGTCCTTGCCGCGCACGACGAGAGGTTGGTGCAGGCGGCGCTCATCGCCCTGGCGCGGGCGCTCGGTCGCCGGATGGCAGTTCACGCAGCGCGGGTGCTGCAGGACCTTGCCCATCTCGTTGAACAGCGCGACCGAGCGATCGCGCTGGTTGGCGATGCCGGCGAAGCTGGCAGCCGGACGCAGCGCAGCGCCACCCGGCTGGGGTGGCGGGGCCTGGGCGAAGGTCAGGACCGAAGAGCCGAGCGCGAGCATCGCGCCCGCGACGGCGGCGGAGAGAGCGAGGCGACGCATCAGACCGTTCCCCCGACCATTGGCAGGGAGCGCGGGCGCTCACGGCCGAGCCTTGCCAGGGCGTTTGCGACGGCAGGCCCGATCGGCGGCACGCCCGGTTCGCCGACACCGCTCGGCTTTTCGGTCGACGCCACGATCCTGACCTCGACCGCCGGCATCTCGTGGATGCGCAGCGAGCGGTAGCTGTCGAAATTGGTCTGGACCGGGCGGCCCTCGTCGAGCGTCAGCTCGCCATAGAGGACATGGCCGAGCCCGAAGCCGATCCCGCCCTCCATCTGCGCGCGGATGATGTCGGGATTGACCGCGACGCCGCAATCGACGGCGCACCAGACCTTGTGCACCTTGGGCTCGCCATCGGCACCAAGCGAGACTTCGGCGATCTGCGCGACATAGGAGCCGAAGCTCTCGACCACGCCGACACCGCGGGCGCGACCGTCGGTCGGGCCCGGCCCGTTCCATTTGGCCAGATCGGCCGCGGCCTTGAGTACATTGGCGAGGCGCTGGTGCTTGCCCATCAGCGCGAGGCGCCCGGCGACGGGGTCCTGCCCGGCCTCCTGCAGCAATTGGTCGATGAAGCATTCGACGGCGTAACCGGTATGGGTGTGGCCGACCGAGCGCCACCACAAGGTCGGCACGCCGACCTCCGCAGTGTGCAGATCGCAGCGGAAATCGGCGACCTCATAGGGCAGCTCATTGGCGCCCTCGACCATGACCGGGTCGATCCCGTCCTTGATCATGGCCTCGAAGGGCGAGCCCTTGAGGAAGGACTGGCCGACGATCGCGCTGCTCCAGGCAGTTATCTTGCCGTCCTTCACGGCGCCACGCATGCGGTGCAGGAAGAGCGGGCGATAATAGCCGCCGGAGAGATCGTCCTCGCGGGTGCGCACCAGCTTGACCGGACGGTTCGGCCCGATCGCCTTGGCGGCCTCCGCGAGCTCGACGGCGAGCTCCATGCTCGGCTGCGCCCGCCGACCGAAGCTGCCGCCCGACAGCATCGTCTCCAGCCGGACCTTCTCCGGCGCGAGCCCCAGCACGCCGGCGATGGCGTGGTGATCGCCGGTCTGGAGCTGGCTGCCGAAACGAGCGAGCGCCCCTTGTGCATTCCATTCAAGGTAGCCGTCGAGCGGTTCCATCGGCGCATGCGCCAGATAGGGGAAGACATATTCGGTCTCGATGACCTTCCCGGCCTTGGCGAGCACGGCCTCGGCGTCGCCATGCCTGCCGGCGACCGTGCCCGGGGTGCGCGCCAGCTTGCGGTACTCGGCAATGAGTTCGCGGCTGCCGCGCTTCTCGGCGGCGCTCTCGTCCCAGGTCAGCTTCAGCGCCTCGCGACCTTTCAGCGCCGGCCACATGCCGGTCGCATAGACCGCCACGCCGGACGGGATCTGCTGGATGTCGACGACGCCCTTCACCTTCCTGGCCTCGGTCGCGTCGAAGGAAGCGACCTTGCCGCCAAAGCGCGGCGGCCGTGCGACGACGACCGTCAGCATGTCCGGCGTGCGGATATCGATGGTGAACTCGCTCTTGCCTGTCGACTTGTCCTGGCTGTCGAGGCGATTGACCGCGCCTTCCCTACCGATCAGGCGGAAATCGGCCGGCTGCTTCAACTTGACGTCGGCCGGCGCAGTCAGTTTCGAGGCGGCCTCGGCGAACTCGCCGAAACGGCCCTGCTTGCCGGAGGCGTGCTTCAGCACGCCCTTCTCGACGCTGATCTCGCCGGCAGGAAGCTTCCAGGCTTCGGCGGCTGCCTGAACCAGCATGGCGCGGGCCGTCGCGCCGGCCCTGCGCATCTGCTCGTAGGAATTGGCGATCGCGGTCGAGCCGCCGGTGCCCTGCATGCCGAAGGCGAGGTTGGCATAGAGCTTGGCGTCGGCCGGGGCGTGCTCGGCGCGCATCTGGCTCCAATCGGCGTCGAGCTCCTCGGCGACGAGGGTGGCGAGGCCGGTGAACGGGCCCTGGCCGAACTCGATATGCTTGACGAGGACGGTCACCGTGTCGTCGGCGGCGATCCGGACGAAGGCGTTCGGCGCGAAAGTCGCGGCGCCGCCCGGCCTGAAAGCCTGGGCTGCGCCGGACTGGGCGCGCCCCGCCTGCGGCAGGCTCATGCCGATGACGAGCGCGCCGGCACCTTTCAGCAGATTGCGACGGGAGAGGTTGAGATCCTGGACGGTCATGGCTCAGCCCTCCAGCGTGCGCGCGGCGTCGTGGATCGCGGCGCGGATGCGGACATAGGTGGCGCAGCGACAGATGTTGCCGTTCATGGCGAGGTCGATGTCGCGGTCGGTCGGCTTGCGGACCTCCTTGAGCAGCGCGATCGCGCTCATCACCTGGCCCGACTGGCAGTAGCCGCATTGCGGTACGTCGTGCTTGACCCAGGCGGCCTGCACGGCCTGCGCTTCCTTGCCGGCGAGCGCCTCGATCGTCGTGATCTTGGCATCGCCGACCGCGGAAACCGGCAGCGAGCAGGAACGCAGCGGCTGGCCGTCCATATAGACGGTGCAGGCGCCGCACTGGGCGACGCCGCAGCCAAATTTGGTGCCGGTCAGGCGAAGATCGTCGCGCAGAACCCAGAGCAGGGGCGTGTCGTCGTCGACATCGACGCGATGCGCCGCCCCGTTGACGTTGATTGTGTGGACCATGGCTGCCTCGTTGGATCGCTGGTCATGTCGCAGCGCGGCACCATGCTTGCCGGATCGAGGCTCGCTCGCAGGCCCGTTCTGACATATCAGAGGCGGGCGATGATCCGTCGTCTGGGGTCGCGCGACTAGACGAGTTAGACTGTTTCAGTCTAACTAGAATAGTCGGCGCCAGTTTGGATTTTGTCAAGACTGCAAATGCGCGACCGCAGCGAAAGTTCCGTTGCGTCCGGCGAGGACGCCAAGGGTCGGATCGACCAGATCGCCGAGGCGGCGCTGCGCCTGTTCGCGCGCTACGGCTACAAGCGCAGCTCGATGGACGACATCGCCAAGGAAGCCGGGGTGGCGCGGGCGACGCTCTATCTGCACTTCAAGGGCAAGGACGACGTCTTCAGGGCGATGCTGGCGGGGCTCGGCCGACAGGTCGAGACACGTTGCCGCGAGGTGATGGCGCAGGACGGGCCGTTCGCCACCCGGCTGGCGGCGCTGCTCGAAGCCCATCATGGCACCGGCTTTGCCGCCTTCGGCGCCGGCGAGCATCTCGGCGAGCTCAAGGCGGTGATGGTCAGCATTGCGAGCTCCGAGCTCGAGGCTTTCGAGGCGATCTTCGTCGGCTTCGCCCGGCAGCTCTTCGAGGAGGCCGAGCAGCGCGGCGAGATCACGCTCGCACGCAGCGGGCTTTCGAGCGATGCGCTGATCAAGACGATGATGCGCGCCGCCGCCGGAGCGAAGCTCGGCGCCTTGCCATCATGCGAGGACTACCTCTCGCGGCTGCGTGAGATCGCGGCCGTTTTTGCGGCGGCAGTCGCCGCTCCTGACGCCGCAAAAACCCAGAAGTGATGGCCGGCACAGAGCGGCTTCGATGCCGCTCTCCGTTCTACTTACGCCTTTGGTCTAAGCGCGCGCAGTTCACCCTTATGGAATGAACAGGACCGCACGCACGCGCCGTTGACATAGGTGATATGCGCGGTGCAGCATGCCGGCCTCGGGGAAACGAACAAGCAAGAATGAGCAGGGTGGCGGTCATGTGTGCGTGGTATGTCTGAGGATACTATTCTCTCGACGTCGGGTCTTACGAAAGAATTCGCCGGCTTCACCGCAGTCAACGGGGTAGACCTCAACGTCAAGCGAGGCACGATTCACGCACTGATCGGCCCCAACGGCGCCGGCAAGACAACCTGTTTCAATCTGCTGACCAAGTTTCTTGCGCCGACCCGCGGCTCGATCGTCTACAACGGGCGCGACATCACGCGGCAGAGGCCGGCGGAGATCGCGCGTCTGGGCCTGGTACGCTCCTTCCAGATCTCGGCAGTGTTCCCGCAGCTCAGCGTGATGAACAATGTCCGCATCGCGCTGCAGCGCAAGCGCGGCGACAGCTTCGATTTCTGGCGTTCGGAAGACGTCCTGCGCTCGCTCGACAGCGAGGCCCTGGCGCTGGTCGAGGCGGTGGGCCTGTCCGCCTTCGCCGAGTTGCCGGCGGTCGAGCTCAGCTATGGCCGCAAGCGCGCGCTCGAGATCGCCACGACGCTGGCGCTCGATCCTGAAATGCTGCTGCTCGACGAGCCGATGGCCGGCATGGGCCGCGAGGATATCGAACGGATCGCGACACTGATCCGCAAGGTCTCGAAGAACCGGACGATCCTGATGGTCGAGCACAACCTCTCGGTCGTGGCCTCGCTGTCGGACCGCATCACGGTGCTCGCCCGCGGCCAGGTCCTGGCCGAGGGCGACTACGCCGCCGTCTCGAAGGATCCGCGCGTGATCGAGGCCTATATCGGCTCGGGAGTCGGCCATGGCCACTGAAGCGACGCTGGAGCGCAAGGTGCAGGCCGGGACGACGCCGCTGCTGCGCGTGCGCAACCTCGAGGCCTGGTATGGCGAGAGCCATGTCCTGCACGGCATCGATCTCGATGTCGGCGAGGGCGAGGTGGTGACGCTGCTCGGCCGCAACGGCGCCGGCAAGACGACGACGCTGAAGTCGATCATGGGCGTGATCGGCAAGCGCAAGGGCTCGGTCAGCTTTGGCGGCCAGGAGACCATCCAGCTGCCGTCGCGCACCATCGCCCGGCTCGGCCTCGGCTATGTTCCCGAGGAGCGCGGCATCTACTCGACATTGTCGGTCGAGGAGAACCTGATGCTGCCGCCGCAGGTGAAGCCCGGCGGCCTCTCGGTGGCGCAGATCTTCGAGCTCTTCCCCAACATCAAGGAGCGGCTGAAGAGCCAGGGCACCAAACTCTCCGGCGGCGAGCAGCAGATGCTGGCGATCGGGCGGATCCTGCGCACCGGCGCCAACCTCCTGCTGCTCGACGAGCCGACCGAGGGGCTCGCGCCTGTCATCATCGACCAGATCGGCGCCACCATCCGCATGCTGAAGCAAAAGGGCTTCACCATCGTCCTGGTCGAGCAGAACTTCCGCTTCGCCCAGACCGTCGCCGACCGGCACTACATCGTCGAGCAGGGCAAGGTGATCGACATGATCCCGAATGAGGAGCTCGACGCCAGCATCGACAAGCTGCACGGGTATCTCGGCGTCTGACCAGTCCAGAATAACAACACGAGGTGGAGGAACGGCATGAAGACTACAGCATTGCTTCTCGGAACAGCGCTGGCCGCCCTTGCTGCGGGCGTCGCGCAGGCCCAGACCAGCGTCAAGGTCGGCGTCATGAACGACCGCTCCGGCCTCTATGCCGATCTTTCCGGCGAGGGCTCGGTGATCGCGGCGCGCATGGCGGTCGAGGATTTCAAGGCGGCCGACAAGGGCATCAAGGTCGAGATCGTCTCGGCCGACCACCAGAACAAGCCCGATGTCGGCTCGACCATCGCCCGGCAATGGTATGATCAGGACGGCGTCGACGCGATCCTGGACGTGCCGACCTCGTCGGTCGCCCTCGCGGTCAACCAGATCACCAAGGAAAAGAACAAGATCCACATCAATTCGGGCGCGGCCTCCTCGGATCTGACCGGCAAGGCCTGCTCGCCCAACACGATCCACTGGACCTACGACACCTATGCCCTCGCCCAGGGCACCGGCGGCGCCATGGTCAAGGCCGGCGGTGACAGCTGGTTCTTCATGACGGCCGACTATGCCTTCGGCCATGCGCTCGAGCGCGACACCGGCGCGATCGTCACCAAGAACGGCGGCAAGGTCGTCGGCGCGGTGCGTACGCCCTTCCCGGGCACGGACTTCTCCTCCTTCCTGCTGCAGGCCCAGGCCTCGAAGGCCAAGGTCATCGGCCTCGCCAATGCCGGCGGCGACACGATCAACTCGATCAAGCAGGCGGGCGAGTTCGGCATCGTCGCGGGCGGACAGAAGCTCGCCGGACTGCTGGTCTTCATCTCCGACGTGCATGCGCTCGGCCTGCAGACGGCGCAGGGACTGGTCCTGACCGAGTCCTTCTACTGGGACACCAACGACCAGACGCGCGCCTGGTCCGAGCGCTTCGCCAAGGCCAATGGCGGCAGGAAGCCGTCCATGGTCCAGGCCGGTGTCTATTCCGGCATGCTGCACTACCTCAAGGCGATCGAGGCGACCAAGGGCAAGGACCCGACCGCGGTGATGGCCAAGATGAAGGAAATGCCGACGGACGACCCGCTGTTCGGCAAGGGCTCGGTCCGTGCCGACGGCCGCAAGATGCACGACATGTATCTGTTCGAGGTCAAGAAGCCGTCGGAATCGAAGGCTCCGTGGGACTATTACAAGCAGGTCGCAGTCCTGAAGGCCGACGATGCCTTCAAGCCGCTTTCCGAAAGCGAATGCCCGCTCGTCAAGAAGTGAGGGGCTGAGTTCGAGCGCGCCGTCATCCCGGACAAGCCGCGCAGCGGCGCCGATCCGGGATCCATCGTAGAGCGACGTGCGCTACGATGGATCCCGGAGCTTCGCTTCGCTCCGTCCGGGATGACGGTGCGTTCTTCAACGACTTTCGACAGCACGATGGTTTGAGCCACGCATGTTCGAGTTACTTGGCATTCCGCCGCAAGCCCTGTTCGGCCAGCTTCTGCTCGGCCTGATCAACGGCTCGTTCTACGCCATCCTCAGCCTCGGGCTGGCGGTGATCTTCGGCCTGCTCAACATCATCAACTTCACCCATGGCGCGCAGTACATGATGGGCGCCTTCGTCGCCTGGATGTGCCTGAACTATCTCGGCGTGAACTATTGGGCGGCGCTGGTGCTGGCGCCGGTGATCGTCGGCATCACGGGGGTGATCATCGAGCGATTATTCCTGTCGCGGATCGCCCATCTCGACCATCTCTACGGGCTCTTGCTGACCTTCGGCCTGGCGCTGATCATCCAGGGCCTGTTCCGCAACCAGTATGGCTCCTCGGGCCTGCCCTACCAGATCCCGGAAGCGCTGCGCGGCGGCTACAATCTCGGCTTCATGTTCCTGCCGACCTACCGGGCCTGGGTGGTCGTCGCCTCGCTCGCGGTCTGCCTTGCGACCTGGTTCATGATCGAGAAGACCCGGCTCGGCGCCTACTTGCGCGCCGCCACCGAGAACGCGACCCTGACCCAGGCCTTCGGCATCAACGTGCCGCTGCTGGTGACGCTGACCTACGGCTTCGGTGTCGCGCTGGCGGCGCTCGCCGGCGTGCTCGCGGCGCCGATCTACTCGGTCAACCCGAACATGGGCGCCGACCTGATCATCGTCGTCTTCGCGGTCGTCGTGATCGGCGGCATGGGCTCGATCATGGGCGCCATCGTCACCGGCTTCGGACTCGGGCTGGTCGAGGGCCTGACCAAGGTGTTCTACCCGGAAGCCTCCGCCACGGTGATCTTCATCGTCATGGTGCTGGTGCTGCTGGTCAAGCCCGCCGGCCTGTTCGGGCGCGCCGCCTGATGCGCGCCCCTGTCATCCTCACGGCCTCGCAGCCGCTTCGCCCTGAAGGAGCCGCCCATGGCTGACGTTCTCCCCGCCGCCGGCGCCCCGGCGAGCGACGAGGCCAACCGCGGCGTAGCCACCCTGCACCGCAACATCTTCATCGGCATCGCGATCGCGCTGGTGATTGCGCCCTTCGTCGCCTATCCGGTGTTCGTGATGAAGGTGCTGTGCTTCGCGCTGTTCGCGCTCGCCTTCAATCTTCTGCTTGGCTATGGCGGCCTGCTCTCCTTCGGCCATGCCGCCTATTTCGGCATGTCGAGCTATGTCTGCGCCTATACGGCCAAGCACTGGGGCCTTAATCCGGAATTCGCCATCCTGCTCGGCACCGGCGTCGCGTCCCTGCTCGGCCTCGTCTTCGGCGCGCTGGCGATCCGCCGGCAAGGCATCTATTTCGCCATGATCACGCTGGCGCTGGCCCAGATGGTGTTCTTCTTCTCGCTGCAGGCGCCCAGGTTCACCGGCGGCGAGGACGGCATCCAGGCCGTGCCGCGCGGCAAGCTCTTCGGCATGATCAACCTCGCCGACGACCGCACCCTGTACTGGGTCGTAGCGCTGATCTTCATGGGCGGCTTGCTCGCCTTCTACCGCATCATCCACTCGCCCTTCGGCCAGGTCTGCAAGGCGATCCGGGACAACGAGCCGCGGGCGATCTCGCTCGGCTACCGCGCCAACCAGTACAAGCTCGCCGTCTTCGTGCTCTCGGCGATGCTGGCCGGGCTCGCAGGCGCGACCAAGGCGATCGTCTTCCAGCTGGCATCGCTGACCGATGTGCACTGGTCGATGTCCGGCGAGGTCGTGCTGATGACGCTGGTTGGTGGGCTCGGGACAATCTTCGGCCCGATCGTCGGCGCGCTCGTCATCGTCTCCATGCAGAACTTCCTCGCCACGCTCGGCGCCTGGGTCACCGTCATCCAGGGCGTGATCTTCGTGCTCTGCGTCCTGCTGTTCCGCGAAGGGATTCTCGGCGTCATCGCCAAATGGATCAAAAAGCCGCTCTGAGAGCCCCGGGACTCGCGATGACGCCTGGCTAGCGACTGAGCAGGAACGCCGCCAGCGCTGCCCGGTCAGCCTCGCCAAGGCCGCCCGGCGGGCTCATCCAGCCGCCGGGCACGACTGAATCGGGATCGCCGAGATAGGCCTTGAGCCGCTCCGCATCCCAGCGCAGGCCCTGTGTCCGCGCGGCCCTGAAGCCGGGCGAATAGTCGAAGCCCCAGGCCGAACCGAGCAGCCGGCCAGCGAGCCCGTCCAGCGAGGGACCCGCCATGCCCTGCTGACCGGGATCGAGGCTGTGGCACGAGCGGCAGCTCCGAAACAGCACCTCGCCGCGCTGCACCTCGTCGGCCAGCGCGCCCTCCCCGCCCGCCAGCACCAATACGGCCAGCACGGCTGGCCTCAGCCTCACGCCGGCTTCACCGTCTGGATGCGTACCAGCCGGTTGGTGCCGCTCTCGCCGCCCCAGGCCTCGCCGGAACGCCCGTCCATCTGCCGGACATTGGCGCCGGCCCTGTCGCTCGGGAAGCTGTTGAAGTCTTCCGTCAGCGGATCGAAGCGGAGGATGGCATTGGCCGCGAAATCAGTCAGCCAGACCTTGTCGGCATCGTCGACATAGACCGAATAGGTGCGTGGCTTGCCGCCCGGCAGCTTCCAGCCCTTCCAGCTGCCGCTCTCAGTGTCATAAGCCGAGACCTGGCCGGAATTCCACTCGCTGACCCAGATCCGGCTCTTCGAATCCGACCAGACCCGGCGCGCGCCCTGCCCCTCGGTCGGCGGGTCGACGACGGTGAAGGCTGCCGTCTCGGTATCGACCCTGGCGATGTAGTTGCCGGCGAGCGAGGCGAACCAGATCTCGCCGGAGGGCGTGCGGGTCATGCCGTAAGGACCGGCGCCGCGCGGTGCGTCGAACACCTCCATCTTGCCCGATTTCGGATCCAGCCGGCCGACGATGCCATTCTGGCCGGTGAACCAAAGGACGCCCTTCTTGTCGAAGACCGGCGTATTGAGATTGGCGCGCTCACGGCCCGGCGGCAGCTTGAACAGCTCGACCTTGTGGCTCTTGTCGTCGACGCGGGCGATGGCGTTCTGGCCGCCCTCGGTGACCCAGGCGGCGCCATCCGGGCCGCGGACCACGCCATGCGGCGCGGCGCCCTCGCCGAGGGAAATCACCTTGACCTGGCTGGTGCGCGGATCGAAGCGCCCGAGCGTGCCGTTGCGCTGGCCGCAGACCCAGAGCGTGCCGTCGCCGGCATCGGTGACGTCACGCGAGCCCTTGATCTCGGGCACGTCGAAATAGGTGACGATGAAGGGGCTGCCGGGCCGCGGCTGTTCTGTCGCCAGAGCGTCGCGGATGATCAGGCCGGGGGCGGCAACACCGGCAAGACCGAGTTTCAGAAACGAACGGCGCAGCATGGGCTTCTCCTTTCGTTGTCGGCTGGCCGGATCATCCGCCCATCGGCCTCACGCGTACGCCGACAACTTGGTGAAACTTGGTTCGCGCCGCCGCGGTTCCCTCAGAGCTGCCGCTGCACCGAAGCCGGTAGGGTCGACACCCGCGCCATTTCACCCCCGAGGAACTCTGCCGGAGCGTCGAGATAGTCGCGCGCCATCGCCATGGCGTCGAAGCCCCAGAAGATCTCGTCATCGATCAGCAGGCTCGGCACGCCGAAGATGCCGGCGGCGACCGCCTCCTCCGTCGCCTGGCGCAGGCTGTCCTTGACGTTCTGGTAGCCGATCGCCTCGACCGCGTCGGGCTGTCCTCCGGCAATCGCGACCAGCCCCAGCACCTGCGGGTCGTTGGCATCGCGCCCCTCGCCCCAGACCAGCCGGAAGGCTTCGCGCACCGCCATCTCGTCACCTTCGAGCGCCGTCAGCAGGCGCAGCATCGCCAGCGGGTTGAAAGGGTGGCTCGGCGGAAAGCGGAAGGGCACGCCCATGGCGGCGGCGGTATGCGTCGCCAACCGATAGGTGTGGACGCGCTTGGGCGCGATCTCGGCGGGGCCGAGCTGGCCCCAGGCCTTGAGCACCGCTCCGAAGACGATCGGCTTCAGCACCACCGGCCGGAGCGCCTGGATGCTGTCGAGCCTCGTCAGCGCGAGATGCGCGAAGGGCGAGATGATGTCGAAATACCAGATTGCGGGTTTTGTCACGGGGCTCACTTGATCAGTTTGACGGCGGCGCGGAACTGCGGATGCTCGGCCGTGCGCAGCCACTCGAACACGACCATCTCGGTGGTGACGATCTCGGCGCCGTGGCGCTCCATGCGGCGCAGAGCGACCTCCTTGCTCTCGGGCATGCGCGCGCCGACCGCATCCTGGACCACGAAGACGCGGCGCTTGCGTGCCAGCAATGAAAGCACGGTCTGGCCGAAGCAGACATGCGCCTCGCAGCCGCAGAGGATCAGTTCCTCGTCGTCGGCGAGCGCTTCGAGGAAAGCCGGGGCGCCGCAGGAATCGAAGCTCATCTTGGCGACGACAGGGCCTGCGCCGGCGAGTTCCGCGACCGTCGCGCCCAACCCTTCCGGATTCTCCTCGGTCATCAGCACGGGCACGCCAAGCAGCTTGGCGGCATCGACCAGCCGACGGGCATTGGCGACGAGGCGGGCGCCATCATGGATCGCGGGCATCAACCGCGCCTGGAAGTCGATGATGACGAGGTGTGAGCGCCCGGCATTCATCAGGCTCATCGGCGTCATCTCCCGCGCTGGAGCCGGTCCAGCTCCGTTTCGACATGGCGTTCCATCAGCGCGCGCGGCGGCGTTCCGAACATGCGGATGCGCCGCGTATGCGCCAGCAGGAGCACGCCGGAAGCATGGGCGAAGGCGTCGGCCATGATCAAGTCGGCGAGCTCTGCATCCGCCCCGAGATCGCGCGCCGCATCGCGGATCGGCGCCAGGCTCGCCTCCAGCGCCTCGTTCAGCGCCCGGTCGCGCTCGCGGCCGAGGCCGTGCGGACGCATGCCGCCGCGAAACAGGTAGAAGCCGAGATCGAGATCGCGCGGATTGGCGGCATAGAAGTCGAAGAAGGCGAGCGCGGCGGCCCGGAAGCGCTGCTCCGGGATCGCCGCCGCCGCGACCGCGACATCGACGAAGGCCCCGAGCGCCGAAAGCGACTGGCCGAGAACCTCGGCGTAAAGCGCTTCTTTCGAGTCGAAATGGAAGTAGAGCGCCGCCGGCGTGTAGCCCGCCTCGGCTGCGATCGCCCGCAGGGAGGCGCCGTCGAGCCCGTCGCGCTCGAAGACGCTACGCGCCGCCGTGACGATCAGGCCGCGCTTGAGATCGGTCGCGGCATAGCGGCCACGCTTTCGTCCCGTCGCCTCGCCGCTCACGCTGGAACTCCCCCAAAAGACCGCTTGACGAAAATCTAACACCGTTCAATTTTATCGACAACAGCCCATTGGAGGATGACGCCATGCTGATGGACGCCGCCGGCTATCGCGAATCGCTCCGCACCTATCGCCCCCGGGTCTTCGTCAACGGAAAGCGCGTCGAGAGCGTCGCCGACGAGCCTTTGCTGGCGCCCGGCGTCAATGCCGTCGGCGTCACCTATGATCTCGCCCATGACGAGGCTCACCGGCCGATCATGACCGCGCTCCAGGCGAGCTCGGGCAAGACCGTCAACCGCATGCTGCATGTCGATGCCTCCTCCAGCGACCTCCTCGCCAAGCTCGAGGCGGTCCGGCTGGTCTGCAAAATCTCGGGCTGCGCCCAGCGCTATCTGACGCATGACGCCTTCGGCGGCATCCTTCAGGGAACCGCACGAGCCGACGCCAACCACGGCACGGATTACGGCCAGCGCTTCCTCGCCTATCTGCACGAGGCGCAGGACAAGGACCTGACGATCGGCGTCGCCATGACCGACGCCAAGGGTGACCGGGCCAAGCGACCGGGCGCCCAGGCGAACCGCGATACTTACGTCCACATCAAGGAACGGCGAAAGGACGGTATCGTCATCCGCGGCACCAAGGCGATCGTCACCGGCGCGCCCTATATGCACGAATTCCTGGTGATGCCCTGCCGCACCCATGCGCCCGGCGATGAGGATTTCGCCTTGTGCTGCGCCGTGCCCTGCGACGCGGAGGGCGTCACCATCGTGGCGCGGCCGGCCGGGCGGCCGGGCGATCCGGCGGCGAAATTCTCGGCGAAATACGGCCAGTCGACCGGCGCCGTGATGTTCGACGACGTCTTCGTGCCCTGGGACCGCGTCTTCATGGCCGGCGAGACCGAGGAAGCCGGCTATCTCACCACCAGCTATGCCAGCCATCACCGCCATAGCTGCATCGGGGCGCGGGCCGGCTTCGGCGACCTGCTGATCGGTGCCGGCGCGCTGATGATCGAGGCGAATGGCCTCGATGCCGACAGGCATTCCCATATCCGCGAGCAGATGGTCGAGCTGATCACCATCACCGAGAGTTTTTTCGCCTGCGGTGTGGCAGCGTCCGTCTACTGCCAGAAGGACGCTTCGGGCGTAGCGATGCCGGACCCGGTGTTCTCGAATATCGGCAAGCTCCTGCTGGCGACCAAGATCTACGACATGCACCGCATCGCCCATTACGTCTCGGGCGGGCTGATCGTCGCACTGCCCGGGCCGGACGAGGACCACAACCCCGAGACCGCCGCCTCGCTCGCCGCCGTGCTGACCGGGCGGCCCGACGTGCCCTATGAGCAACGGGCCGAGGTGGCACGCTTCATCGAGGATCTGACCGTCTCGAAGGAGGCCGGCTGGTATTCGGTGATCTCGCTGCATGGCGGCGGCTCGCCCGAGGCGATGAAGCGCGAGATCTGGCGCAACTATCCGGTCATGGAAAAGGTCGAGCTGGTCGAAAGCCTGCTCGAGCGTGGTGTGCTCGCCGACGGCACGCGGGTCTCGAAGCAGCCCGGACGCTGCTGCGTCACCGGCTGCGAGGTTCCGGAGCGCATGACCACTCAGGAGGCGGCGGAATAGCCGCCGTCATTCCCGGGCGCGCCGCAGGCGCGAGCCCGGAACCCATGACCACTGGCCGACGCGGAAGAGACGCAGCGGCGGCCGCAGTAATCCAGTCACCGAATGTCGTGTTCATGGGTTCCGGGCTCCTCGCTGCGCTCGGCCCCGGAAAGACGAGGGAGCCATTCATGAACATCCACACCAGCGCCACCCATGAGGTCCTCAACCAGGCTCGCCCCGCCACCGGCTGGAACGCCTTCTCCGGCGACACCGTGCTCCAAGGCGTCGTCGCCCGGCTCGCGCCCTGGGCATTCGACAAGGCCGGCGCGCTCGGCGCCCTCGCCGGCGATGCGGAGACGCAGGAGCTGGCCCGGCTCGCCAACCGGTACGGGCCGGAATTGAAGAGCCATGACCGCTTCGGCAATCGCGCCGACTGGATCGAGTTCCACCCGGCCTGGCACGAATTGATGAGCCTCGCCTTCGCCCATGAGGTGCCCTCGCTCGCCTGGACGACCAAGGAGCCGAACGGCCACGCGGCCAGGGCGGTGATGTCCTATCTCTGGAACCAGGTCGAGCACGGGACGGGCTGCCCGACAGGCATGACCTACGCAGCCTATCCCGGGCTCGCCCAGCCCGAGTTCGCGCTTTGGCGCGAGAAGATCACCTCCGGCCGCTACGACAAGCGCCCGCTGCCGGTGGCGCAGAAGACCGGCGCCAGCATCGGCTATGCGATGACCGAGAAGCAGGGCGGCTCGGACCTGCGCCAGACCCAGACCACGGCGCGCTATCTCGAGGATACGCCGGAGGGCCGGGTCTATCTGATCACCGGCCACAAATGGTTCTTCTCGGTGCCGCAATCGGACGGGTTCTTCACGCTGGCGCAGACCGAAAGCGGCGTCTCCTGCCTGTTTTGCCCCGGTTTCCTGCCCGATGGCAGCCGCAACCGGCTGCAGATCCAGCGACTGAAGGACAAGGCCGGCAACCGCTCGAACGCCTCCTCGGAGGTCGAATTCCGCGAATGCCTTGGCTGGCTCGTCGGTGAGGAAGGCGCCGGCATCAAGGAGATCCTCAGCCACGCCCATCTGACCCGGCTCGACTTCGCGGTCGGCTCTGCCGGGCTGATGCGGCAGGCGCTGACGCTGGCCCTGAACCACACCCAGTCGCGCAAGGGCTTTGGCTCGTCGCTGGCCGAGCAGCCGATGATGACCAACATTCTCGCCGATCTCGCGATCGACTCGGAGGCCTCGACCCTGATGGCCTTCCGCGTCGCGGCCGCGACCGATGCGATGGAGAGCTCCGAAGAGGAGCGCCATGTCGCGCGGGTCTCGACGCCGCTGGCGAAGTTCTGGAACTGCAAGCGCACCGCCGCCTTCGTCGTCGAGGCCCTGGAATGCCATGGCGGCAACGGCTTCATCGAGGAGAACCCGATGGCGCGGCTCTACCGTGAGGCGCCGCTGAACGCGATCTGGGAGGGCACCTCGAACATGATGTGCATGGACGTGCTGCGCTCCTTCAACCGGGAGCCCCGCACCAAGGAAGCCTTCATGACCGAGGTCGGCAGCGCACGCGGGGCCAACCGGGCGCTCGACCGCTGGCTCGACCGGCTCGGCACGGAAGTCGCGAAGCCGCGCAATGATGACGGCCATGGCCGGCGGCTCGCCAATCTGATGGCCTATGCGCTGCAGGCCTCGGAATTGCGCAAGCATGCCGACGAGGCGGTGTTCGAGACCTTCTGCCGCTCGCGGCTCGACGCCGACTGGGGATATGTCTTCGGCACGCTCGACCCTTCGCCGGAACTTGCAGGGATCGTCCAGCGCGCGACGGTGGCGCGGGGCGGCGATGAAGGGCGCGGGGAACCCTTCTCCCGTGTGGGAGAAGGGCAGGGATGAGGGCCTGCCCTAACCGCAGAAAGTACGGCGGCGCCGTATCGCCTGAATAACCAGCGGCGATCCCTCACCCCTGCCCCTCTCCCATCCGGGAGAGGGGTCCCCGCGCCTACCCCATCGGCCGCTGGCTCGGAATGACGCCGAGCACTGAAAATCGCGCGCCCCAAGTCCGTACCCTTCCGGAGACGGACGACCCTACCAACCCTATGCGCGCGTTCGGCGGTTCGCCGCCCTCAGGCGGCGCAGCAGGCATGTGCCCTGGGCTGCTCCTCGTACTCGTCGTGGCGCTTGACGAAGCTCAGCGTCGAACTCTCGTTGCGGCCCTTGGGCGCGCGATCGAGGATCATCAGCGTCGAAAGCAGTTCCTCGCCGCCGCGGGCATAGGAGGAGTAGGTGTGGAAAACCTGCCCCTGCTCGTCTCGGATGAAGGCGCTCATGCCTGGCAGTTCGTCGAAGGCCTGCTCGGTCGGCGTTTGCGTGAAATTGTACTCGACCTGGCCGCTCGCCAGTTCCTCCTTGGTGAAGGAGACCTGGAAGTCGAAATTGAAATCGCTGCCGAAGGACGAGACCCAGGGGAAGCTCCAGCCCATGCGCCGCTTATAGGCTTCGATCTTGGCGAGGGGCGCACGCGAGACCGTAACCAGCGTCACGTCGTGGTTGTTGAGATGCGGCAGCGTGCCGTCGAAATGGTCGGCCATGAACGAGCAGCCGGGGCAGCCCGCCTCCCAGTCCGGCCCGAACATGAAATGATAGACCATCAGCTGGCTGCGGCCGTCGAAGAGTTCCGACAGGCTGCGCCGGCCGGCCGGCGTCTCGAAGGCATAGTCCTTCTCGAGCTTGACCCAGGGCAGCGCCTGTCGCTCGGCGTTGATCGCGTCGCGCAGGCGGGTGAATTCCTTCTCGCGCTCCAGCAGCGCCCGACGCGCGGCAAGCCATTCGGTTTTCGAGGCAAGCTGATGATGCTGCATGGTTTTCTCCTCCAGCAAATGCGCCCCAGAACTTGACTTTATGAGTTGATATCAACATAATTGAACAATGTCAAAATCAGCCGCCATGCCGGCCGAATCGCTGGTTCCCTTCGAGGTCACGCTGCATGTCCGCGACCATTGCCTGTGCCTGCACATGCAGCGCGCGGCACGCGCGCTGGCGCGGCTGTTCGACGAGGCGCTACGGCCGCTGGGCCTGACCAACCAGCAGTTCTCGCTGCTGATGTCGCTGAACCGGCCCGAGCCGCCGAGCATCGCGCCGGTGGCGAGCCTGCTGGGCATGGACCGCACCACGCTGACGGCGGCGCTGAAGCCGTTGGAGCGGCGCGGGCTGGTCAATGTCGCGCCCGGCGAGAAGGATCGCCGCAGCCGGCTGCTGGCGATTACGCCCGAGGGAATTGCGCTCCTGGCAGAGGCCGTGCCGATCTGGCGACGCACGCATGACGCGGTCGACAGCCGCCTCGCCGATCCGGAGCCGGAGCGGCTCAGGCAGGCGCTGCGCGCCATGTCATAGCCCCGCCACATCCGCCCGGCCCATTGGCCGGCGCACCCTCGAAGACGGTATGCCGCCAAGGAGCACGCGATGCCCCAGATGATCTTCGTCAACCTGCCGGTGAAGGACCTCGCGAAGTCGATGGACTTCTTCAAGGCGCTCGGCTTTTCCTTCAACCCGCAGTTCACCGACGAGACCGCCGCCTGCATGGTGATCAGCGACACGATCTTCGCCATGCTGCTGACCCATGAGAAATTCGCCGGCTTCGCGCCGAAGCCGATCACCGACACCAACCAGTCGGTCGAGGTGTTGATCGCGCTCTCGCGCGACAACCGCGAGGCGGTGGACGCCATCGTCAAGGCGGCGCTGGCGGCCGGCGGCAGCACCTTCAGCGAACCGCAGGATCACGGCTTCATGTATGGCCACGCCTTCCGCGACCCCGACGGCCATGTCTGGGAGGTGATGTGGATGGATCCGGCGGCCGTGCAGGCGCAGTAGCAGGGCGGCGAGCACCAGCAACGGACGCTGGCGGCATGCCGCCTGTCAGCGCTGCTCGGCGTGCGCTGCCATGGCCGGAGGTCTGGCGGCCTGCGCCGTCATGTAGTCGTCGAGTGCCTGGCGCTGCTCGGCCGAGAAGCGCAGGCCGAGCTTGCTGCGCCGGAACAGCACGTCCTCGGCGGTCATCGCCCATTCCTGCGCCATCAGCCAGGCGACCTCGCGTTCTGTCAGGTCGGCTCCGAAGACCTCGCCGAGATCGGCCATCGCCCTGGCCCCTTCGAGCAGCGCCTCGGCGCGCGTGCCATAGGCACGGGCAAGACGGCGCGCCAGCTTCCGGTCGAGCCAGGGGCGCGACGCACAGAGCCGCTCGACCAGCCCCTCGAAGCCCTCGACCGGGAAATCCCCGCCGGGCAGCGACGCGCCGGCCGTCCAGGGCGCGGCGCGCAGGGCCGGCACAGCGGCGGCGAGCTTCTGGACCGCCGCTTCGGCCAGGCGGCGCGAGGTGGTGATCTTGCCGCCGAAGACGGAGAGCAGCGGCGCCGAGCCAGCCGGCTCGTCGAGCTTCAGAACATAGTCGCGCGTCGCCTCCTGCGCCTTGCTGGCGCCGTCGTCATAGAGCGGGCGCACGCCGGAATAGGTCCAGACCACGTCCTCGCGCTGGATCTCGCGGCGGAAATATTCGCCGGCTGCGGCGCAGAGATAGGCGATCTCGTCCTCGCTGGCGGCGACCTTGGCCGGATCGCCGCGATAGTCCCTGTCGGTGGTGCCGATCAGCGTGAAGTCGCCCTCATAGGGGATGGCGAAGACGATGCGGCCGTCGCCGTTCTGGAAGATGTAGCAACGGTCATGATCGAACAGGCGCGGCACGACGATATGGCTGCCCTGGACCAGCCTGACCGCGGCCGGCCGCTCGCTCGGCACGATGTCGTTGAGGACATCGGCGACCCAGGGGCCGGCGGCATTGACCAGGGTGCGGGCGGAGGTTTCGGCCCTGGTGCCATCCGCGGCTTGCGTCGTGACGAGCCAGTGATCGGCCCGGCGGCGGGCGCCGACGACCTTTGTGCGCGGCAGGATTCTGGCCCCGCGCTCGGCCGCGTCGCGGGCGTTGAGCACGACGAGGCGCGCATCCTCGACCCAGCAGTCGGAATATTCGAAGGCACGATGAAAGCGGGGCTGCAGCGGTTCGCCGGCCTCGTCCTGGCGCAGATCGAGCGAACGCGTCGCCGGCAGCAGCTGGCGGCCGCCGAGATGGTCGTAGAGGAAGAGCCCGAGCCGCAGCAGCCACCAGGGCCGCAGGCCCTCATGATGCGGCAGGACGAAGCGCAACGGTCGGACGATATGCGGCGCCGCGCGCCAGATCACCTCACGCTCGGTGAGCGCCTCCCGCACCAGCCGAAATTCGTAATGCTCGAGATAGCGCAGGCCGCCATGGATCAGCTTGGTCGAGGCCGAGGAGGTGGCGCCGGCAAGATCGCCCTGCTCGAACAACACGACGGAGGCGCCGCGCCCGGCCGCGTCGCGGGCGATGCCGCAACCATTCACGCCACCGCCGATGATGGCGACATCGAAGACCGGAGCCGACACGATTTCCCTCCCGTCAGGGAGCTTCGGACGCCCGCCTGCGCGAGACAAGATAATGCGCGCTTTGATTGCGCGCAACGTAAAAGCGAAATCAAAAACGAAATCTCATGTTTCGTTTTTGGCGCACGCAATCGCGACCAAGCCCCCGTTATCGTGAGCCGGCCTCTGCCGCCGTCTCGACCACGGTGACGCCCTCATTGCGACAGAGTTCGCGCAGCGGCTGCGCCTGCAAGCGGTCGGTGACGAAGACGTCGACATCACGCAAATGGCCGATGCGGACGGGGGCGGAGCGCTCCAGCTTGGTGCTGTCGGCAACCAGCAGGCATTGCCGGGCATTCTCGATGATCGCCTGGGAGACGCGGACCTCGCGATAGTCAAAATCGAGCAGCGCGCCCTCCTCGTCGATGGCCGAGGTTCCGATCACGGCATAGTCAACCTTGAACTGGCGGATGAGGTCGATCGCTGCCGCGCCGATGACACCGCCATCGGAGCGCCGGACTGGGCCGCCGGCGACGATGACCTCGATGCGCGGATGCGGATAGAGCAGCGTTGCGACGTGAAGATTGTTGGTGATCACCAGCAGGCCGTGATGGTCAAAAAGCGCCCGGGCGACCTCCTCCGTGGTGGTGCCGATATTGATGAACAGCGAGGCGTCGTTGGGGATCAGCGCCGCGGCCGCACGGCCGATCGCCGCCTTCTCCTCCCCGGCGATGAAGCGGCGCGCCTCATAGGCGAGGTTCTCGACGCTTGAGGCGACGACGGCGCCGCCATGGACGCGCGACATCACGCGCTGCTCGCAAAGCTGGTTGAGGTCCTTGCGGATGGTCTGGACGCTGACCTCGTAGCGCGCTGCGAGATCCTCGACGCTGACCCGGCCCTGGCTGCGCGCCAGTGTCACGATCTCGCGCTGGCGCGGCGTCAGGCTTTCCATGGCGAGGCTCCTTCAGGCGTGGCGCCAAGCTGACGATGCGGCGCGGCGGCGTCAACCGACGCTTTCGGTTTCACCGATAACCGAAAGCGTGACAGCCCAGGCTCGTTCTACGTCATAACCGAGTTCGCCCGATTCATCCGGCGGAGACGGGCAGCGATCGCCGCATAGTGCCCACGCAGAATCCGGCCCGGCCATGTCAAAAGACATGCCGGTTTGACAAGCGTTGCTGTAGCCGTCGAAGTGCAGCGTCCTAGCCGAACCGAAAGCCCGCCAGTGCCGACACAGGTAGAAAAGGATGCGCGCTTCATGCGCGCCGTGCTCGCGGCTTCCGACGACTGCATCAAGGTGCTCGACCTCGAAGGGCGGCTGAGCTTCATGAGCGAGGGCGGCCAGCGGGTGATGGAGGTCACCGATTTCGAGGCGATCCGCGGCTGTGCCTGGCCGGATTTCTGGCAGGATGCCAGCAACGCGGAGGCCCGAGCGGCGATCGACGCAGCGAAGGACGGCAAGAGCTACCGCTTCCATGGCCCGGCCAACACCGCCGCCGGGAACCCGCGCTACTGGGACGTGCAGACCTCACCGATCCTCGGCGGGGATGGCAAGCCCGAGGCTATCCTCTCGGTCTCGCGCGACATCACCGAACTGCGCGCCAGCGAGGAGCGCTACCGCCTGCTCGCCGGCGAGCTCAACCACCGCATCAAGAACCTGCTCGCCATGGTGCAAGGCATCGTCAACCAGACGCTGCGCCAGCGCGACGAGCCACCGGAGGCCGCCAAGGCCCGGCTGATCGACCGCCTGCAGGCGCTGGGCGCGGCGCAGGACCTGCTGATGTCGGCGAGCCGGCACGGCGCCGATCTGAAGCTGCTCGTCGAGACCGTGCTGGCGCCGCATCGTTTCGGCACCCGGATCACGATCTCGGGTCCAGCCGTCGATCTCTCGCCGAAATGCGCACTGGCGATGGCGCTCGCCACGCATGAGCTCGGCACGAATGCTCTGAAATACGGGGCGCTGTCCCGCGAAGCCGGACGTGTCGAGGTGGCCTGGCGCGACGAGGGCGGAGAGCTGCTGTTCCGCTGGCAGGAGAGCGGCGGGCCGCCGGTGGCAGCGCCGACCAGGCGCGGCTTCGGCTCGCAAATGATCGAGAAGGCTCTCGGCAGTTATCTCGGCGGCACGGCCCGGACCGACTATGCCGCCGAAGGCATCGTGCTGTCGCTGCGGGCGCCGCTTGCGGGGCTGGCCGAGCCCTAGCCTCGTCACGACGAGCCGCGGCCCGTGCAGCCGCGCGAGAAAATCGCTATCCTCGGCTTGCCGGGAGCGGGCCCGGCTGGAGGCTGACGCAAGCGAGATGACGGGAATGCGGCGCCGCACCATCATCCTACTGTCGGGCATCGCCCTGTTCGGGCTCGCCTGCGCCCTCTATTCGCTGTTGCAGCGCCAGCAGGCCGATGCGGAGCTCACCACGGCCGGGCAGACGTTGCATCGCCTGATCTCGCAGCGGGCCGATCAGCACGACGCGCACCTGACCAGTCTTTCCGCCCTGGTCCAGGCCGCCGAGCCGGCGCCGATCGCGACGGTCGAGCAGGTCGCGGCCAGCATCACACGCTTCTATCCGCGCATCGTCGCGATCGACGTCGTCGACCTCGCGCCGATGCCACCGCTATCCCTGCTGAAGGCCAGCGACCCGGCGATCGTCGCCGCCGAGGCGGCACAGGCATCCGGCTCGACAGTGCGAACCCGCGCCGTGGAGGGCGGCGACAAGCTGCTCCTCGTCAAGCGCGCACTGACCGACGGCGTCGGGCATTATGCCATCGCGCTGACCATCGACATGGCGAAGCTGTCGGCCAGCGAGGTGGCCTTGCCCGATGGCGCGACGGCGACGCTTCGCCTGAGCGAACAGGCCCCTCCGCCAGGCGGAAAGGCCAGCGCATTCAGCGCCGAGATCGCCAGCCGCACCCAACCCTTGCGGCTCGATCTTGCGACGACAGCGCCGAGCTGGCCGGCCCCGCCTTTGGCTTTCCTGCTGCTTGCCGCCCTGCTGACGGCGCTCGGTGCCCTGCTCGTCGACCGGCTGCTCGAAGCCCGGACCCGTGCCAGCGAGGCGGCGCGCAAGGCAGCCCTGGCGGCGCAGGACGCGCGCCTCGCCCATGCCGGCCGCGTCAACGCCATGGGGGAACTCGCCTCCGGCATCGCCCATGAGCTGACGCAGCCGCTGACCGCGATCCTCAGCCATGCCCAGGCGGGGCAGCGTCTGGCGGCGCGCCCGGAGCTGGACCGCGCCACGCTCGCGACCGCCCTCGACGCGATCGCGCGCAATGCCAAGCGCGCCGGCGAGATACTCGGGCGGCTGCGAGCCTGGATCAGCAAGTCCGAGCCCGATCTCGAAATCGTCGACCTCGCGCAACTGGCCGAAGAGGTCGCGCATCTCCTGACGACCGCAGCGCTGCCGCCCGGCGCGGTCCTGCGGGTCGAGAGCGACAGCAGCCGGCCACGGGTTCAGGCGGACCGGGTCCAGCTCGAGCAGGTCGTCTTCAATCTGGCCCGCAACGGGCTCGATTCTGTCGCGGAGGCGGAGGGCGCGGGGATCGTGACGATCGCCGTGGCGACGCAGGCGGGGCAGGCAGTGCTCAGCGTGGGCGACGATGGTCCCGGCCTTTCGCCCGAGGCGCAGGCGCGGCTGTTCGAACCATTCTTCACCACGAAGCCCAGCGGCCTCGGGCTCGGCCTCGCACTCTGCAACCGGCTGATCGAGCGCTTCGGCGGTACGCTGGACGGCCGGAACGGCGCCACCGGCGGCGCGGTCTTCAGCTTCCAGCTGCCCTTGGCCGCCGCCGAGGTCCGCCGGGAGGCGGCCGAATGAGCCTGCGCCTCGTCCATCTGATCGACGACGACTGGGAGGTGCGGGAAGCGCTGAGCTTCCTGCTGCGCACCGTCGGGCTCGAGGTTCGGGCCTATCAGGACGCCCTTGCCTTCCTGGAAGCACTGCCGGGCCTGCCAGCCGGCTGCATCGTCACCGATATCCGGATGCCGCGATTGACCGGGCTGAGGCTGCAGGAACGCCTGGCCGCGAGCCGCTGCCGCTGGCCGGTCATCGTGATCACCGGCCATGGCGATGTCGAGGCCTGCCGTGCCGCCTTCCGCAATGGCGCGGCCGATTTCCTGACCAAGCCGATCGACGAGCAGGTCCTGATCGACACCGTCCAGGCCGCGCTCGCCAGGCTGGAGCAGATGCTCGCCGCGGAGGAAGACGCCTCCTCCTCGCGGCGGCGCCTCGAACGGCTTTCGGAGCGCGAGCGGGAGATTCTCGCCCTGATCGCCGAGGGCCGCTCGACCAAGGAGATCGCCCGGACACTCGGGATCTCGCCGCGCACGGTCGACACGCACCGGGCCCATCTTGCCGAAAAGCTGGAATCGGGCTCCGTCGCCGACATGGTCCGGCTGCACCTGCTCGGTGCCGATCGGTAGAACTACCGATGTTCCGCGTCGATCACCCGGATGCACGCGGCAGGCACGGCTCGTCATCTTCCTCCCATGCCGCCGTCCCCGGTGGTCGTGAGAGGAGCTCGCCATGTCCTTCGTCCGCCTTGCCCTGATTTCCGCCGCCGTCGCCGTGCCGGCTCTCGCCCAGGCCCAGGTGCCGCAGGAGCGCGTCCTGCCATCCGCCCTCGCCGTCGAGCTGGCCCAGGCGACCGTCGCCGCCTGCGCCGCCAAGAACTACAATGTCACGGCGACCGTGGTCGACCGGCAGGGCGTCGTCCGCGCCATGGTCCGCGCCGACCGCGCCGGCCCCCATACCCTCGAGGCCAGCCGCGCCAAGGCCTTCACCTCGGCATCGGCCCGGTCGAACACCGGCGCGATGGCCGAAGCCGCCGCGAACAATGCCGGCGCGCGCAACCTTGTGCACATCCCCGGCTTCCTGCTGCTCGGCGGCGGCGTGCCGGTCAAGGCCGGCGATGACGTCGTCGGCGCGGTCGGTGTCGGCGGCGCCCCGGGCGGCCATCTCGACGAGGAATGCGCCAATGCCGGGCTGCAGGCGATCGCGGCCAAGCTGAAGTAAGCCCAAGGGCAAAAGACACCAGACCGCGCCATCGCCTGGAGCATCGGACCGAAAAGTGGAATCCGCTTTTCGGACGAATCCGATGCTTTTACCAGGAGATAGACCGCCAATTTGCGTCCGATAGGACGCACGGCGATCTAAGCGCTGGCGCGGTCTGGCAGCCTATTCGGCGATAGCGCGCGTCGCCTCCTCCGGCATCGCCTTCAGCGTCGCTGCCCAGAAGACCAGCGCCAGCGCTGCGATGCCGGCGCCGAGCAGGCTCACACCGGTCCAGCCGGCATGGGCATAGGCCAGCGTCGAGCTCGACGAGCCGATGGCACTGCCGAGCGAGTAGAACACCATGTAACCGGCGGTCAGCCGGCTCTGCGCCTCGGGCCGAACGCGGTAGATCATGCCCTGATTGGTGACGTGCACCGCCTGCAGGCCGAAATCGAAGATCAGCACGCCGGCGATCAGCCAGAAGATCGAATGCGGCAGCAGGCCGATCGGCAGCCAGGCGACGAGCATCAGCGCCAGCGCGATGCCGGTGACACGCTGGCCATGGCCGCGGTCGACCCAGCGCCCGGCGCGGGCGGCGCCGAGCGCGCCTGCTGCGCCGGCAAGTCCGAACAGGCCGATCGCGGTGTGCGACAGCGAGAAGGGCGGCGCGCTCAAGGGCAGCACCAGCGGTGTCAGCAAGGTGGTGACGCCGGCGAAGATCAGCATGGCGAGGCCGGCGCGGATGCGCAGCACCGGCTCGTCGCGGAAGAGCGCAAACAGCGACAGGATCAGGCGCGGATAGGAGAGCGCCGCGCTGCGCTTGCGCTCCGGCGGCAGCACCCTGAACAGGATGGCGGCGAGGACGAGCGTCAACCCGGCCGACAGGAAATAGACCGCACGCCAGCCGGAGATGTCGGCAAGCGCACCGGCGACGACGCGCGCCAGCAGGATGCCGAGCACGATACCGCTGGTCACGGTGCCGACGACGCGGCCGCGTTCCTCCGGCCGGGCGAGCCCCGCGGCATAGGCGACGAAGCCCTGGGTCACCACGGTGAGCAGCCCCATCAGCGCCATGGCGGCAAGCAGCACCGGGCCCGAGGTCGAAAAGCCGACGCAAAGCAGCGCCAGGACCGAGAGCAGCGACTGCCCGACGACGAGCCTGCGGCGGTCGACGAGATCGCCGAGCGGCACCAGCAGGACGAGCCCGAGCCCGTAGCCGAGCTGGGTCATCGCCACGACCGTACCGACGGTAGCGCGCGAAAGCCCGAGATCATCGGCGATGATGTCGAGCAGCGGATGGGCGAAATAGGCGTTGGCGACGGCAAGCCCGCTGGCGACGGCAAAAAGCAGGATCACGCCCCGTGAAAGCCTCGCCGGTCCGGATGGCGGGCATGCGCCTGCGCTCGCGGCGCCGCCTGCAGACGCCGCCTCATGGTCCAGTCGCATCACGATCTCCCCACAAAATCAGTTTCATTATGAAACCGATTGCTTGGTAACAATCTCAGTTTTATGATGCAACTGATTTGGCGATCACAGAGCCTTGAGCGAGCTGCGCGGAAGTCGATGGTCAAGCGGAAGAGCCTGAAAGGGGATTACTGCCCGAGCGCCCGCTCGCTCGACGCGATCGGCGATTGGTGGTCCCTGCTGATCGTGCGCGACGCCTTCGACGGCATGAGCCGCTTCGGCGAGTTCCAGAAGAGCCTCGGCATCGCCCGAAACATCCTCTCGGACCGCCTGCGCACGCTGACGGCGCGCGGCATCCTCGAAACCGTCCCCGCTGCCGATGGCGGCGCCAGGCAGGAATACCGGCTGACCGCCAAGGGCCGCGACCTGTTCCCGGTGATGGTGGCGCTCCGGCAATGGGGCGAGCAGCATCTCTTCGCGCCCGGCGAGAAGCATTCTCGGCTGGTCGAACGCAGCAGCGGCCAGACAGTCAGGCTGCTGGTCCGCACCGAGGATGGTCGGCCGATCGGCGCCGAGGATTCGGTGATCCTGAAAGTGCCGGAGGCCGAGGAAAGCTGAGGCCGGCGGCGCAGCCTAGCGCGGATCGAAATCGGTGGGTTCGGCGCGCGGCAGCTTCGCCCGGTACATCAGGCCCCAGGCGTCCTTGCCGAGCGGGAAATCCCGGCATTTCAGCGCGGCCCGGCGCTGGCCGGCCTGCGTGACCAGAACGCCGTTGCGTTCGTCCTGCCCTCTCACCATGACCGAGTAGAGCGTGTAGGTGACGTCGCCGCGGGAGAAGCGGACGATGTCGCCGGCAGAACCGGCATCGCCGACCACGGCGGCGCTGAAGGCTGCACCCGGCGGGCGTGGTGGGTCGGGATGAACCAGCTCGAGTGCGCCCTTGCGCCCGAAACGGTAGACCAGCGTGCCACTGCCCGGTCCGATATCGGCGGAGGCGCAGAGCGAGACGATCCTGCTGCCGACGGCACAGGAAAACACCGCTGTCTCCTGACGCAGGCAAAGCGAAGGCCGCCGGTCCGCTGCGGCGACTGGCGCCGAGTGCAGCACGCCCGCGAGCCAGCCCAGCGCGACGCCAGGCAAAACCACTGGTCTCATTTCAGCCAGAGCCTGAGCGGAATCTGGCCGGCCTTCCCGCAATAGGCGAAGGCGACACCGTCCTCGGAGAGCACTCCAGCGACGCTGCAGGTGTCGCCTCCGAGAGTCAGGTTCGCGGCGTAGCGCTGGCCGCTGCGGCTGAGACGGATCGTGCCGGTCTTCTCCGAGATCTCGCCCGGCCCGCAAATGGCGAGGTGTTTGAGCTGCAACGCGCCAGTAAACTCGCGCTTGCGCCAGAGCCCTGCCGGCTGCTCCTCGGCCAATGTCGCGGACACCGCCCATTCGCCTGCATAGCCATAGCGGCCGGCGAGCTCGAGCGCCTGGGCCGGAGCGGCACTCAGAAGCGGCATGCACATCAAGAACTGCGCCATGCGCATCGCAGCCTCTCTCGAAAGCGCCCACATCACGACCGCCGGGCATTCTGCATCGGGACCGCCCGATGGCAAACGGTGTTGCGACGGGAGCGCTGAGCGGCCCTGCGTCCCTGCCTCTGGCGCATGGCGGCGCAGAGTCCTATCCTGCGCCATTCCCAATTCACAGGACGGGCACAGTGCCGATGGACAAGCGGGTCGAGACCGAAGCGCCGGCGGCTGCGCTCAGCCATGCCGATATCCGCTCGATCCTGATCGGCATCATGCTCGCCATGTTCCTGGCGGCGCTCGACCAGACCATCGTCGCGACGGCGATGCCGACGATCGGCCGCGAACTCGGCGACGTCACCCACCTGCCCTGGGTGGTGACCTCCTATCTGCTCGCCTCGACCGCGGTGACGCCGCTCTACGGCAAGCTCGCCGACATCCATGGAAGGCGGGTGACGCTGCTCGGCGGCATCGTCATCTTCATCATCGGCTCGGTGGCCTGCGCGCTCTCCTCCTCGATCTGGCTGCTGGTTCTCGCCCGCTTCGTGCAGGGCCTTGGCGGCGGCGGGCTGATCGCGCTGGCCCAGACGATCATCGGCGACATGGTGCCGCCCAAGGAGCGCGGGAAGTACCAGGTCTATATCGCCAGCGTCTTCTTCTCCTCCTCGCTGCTCGGGCCGGTGCTCGGCGGCGTGATCTCGGAAGCGCTGCACTGGTCGGTGATCTTCTGGATCAACCTGCCGCTCGGGCTCGCCGCCTACTGGATGACAGACAAGGCGCTGCGCCGGCTGCCGCGGCATGAACGGCCGCATCAGCTCGACGTGCTCGGCGCGCTGCTGATGACCAGCGCGACCATGACCCTGCTGCTCGCCTTGTCCTGGGGCGGCGTGCTCTATCCCTGGGCGTCCCCGCAGATCTTCGGGCTGGTGCTGCTGTCGCTGGTGCTCTGGTTCTGCTTCGCCTGGCGGCTGCGGGTCGCGGCCGAGCCGCTGATCCCGCTCGCCATCCTCGCCAATCCTGTGGTTCGCGACGGCACCATTGCCGCCGGCTTCGGCATGGGCACCTTCATCGGCCTGACGATCTACCTGCCGCTCTATTTCGAGACGGTCGCCGGCCTTTCCGCCGCCAATTCCGGCTTGGGGCTGATTCCGCTGACCTGCGGCACCGTGATCGGCGCGACCGCCTCGGGCCGGGCGATGACCAAGCTGACGCATTACAAGCGCGTGCCGATCGCCGGCCTTTGCGTCGCCCTGGCAGGAACGGCTGCCCTGACGATCTTCGCCGGCCGGCTGCCGCTGCTGTCCTTCGGCGCCGTGCTCGCCGTGATCAGCCTCGGCTTCGGGACGCTGCTGCCGGTGGCAACCGTCGCGATCCAGAACGCGGTCCCCATGCACCAGCTCGGCACCGCCACCGCGACCGCCAATTTCTTCCGGCAGATCGGCGGGGCGCTGATCGTCGCCGTCTTCGGCGCCATCGTGCTCGGCGGCATGGGGGCGAGTGGCGCCGGGCTCTCGGCCGAGACGCTCAAGGCCGGTGCGGTCGACCGCGACACCATGGTCCGGCTGTTCAGTTACGTCTTCGCGGCGACCTTCGTCGGCTTCGCCCTGTGCCTGCTGTTCCTGGCCAGGATGAAGGAATTGCCGCTGCGCGGCGCGGCGAAGGCGGCGGCAAAGGAGGTTCTTGGCGAGTAGAGGCGCGGGGCAATGAGCCCGTCGCTGGTACGCATTCGCAGGGGCTTCGCCGCAAACCCGTCACAAGCTATCGTCAGGCTGGCATTCTCGCCTCTATCAGGAGTTCCCCCCATGTCCGATCTCGTCGTCATCGTCTACTCGACCGAGGCCAAGGCCGAGGAAATGCGCCAGAAGATCATCGGGTTGCAGAAGGAATACCTGATCCAGATCAGCGATGCCGCCATTGCGGTGATGCATGAGGGCGGCAAGATCAAGCTCAACCAGCTGCTCAACACCACGGCGCTCGGCGCCGCCTCGGGCGGCTTCTGGGGCCTGCTGATCGGCGCCATCTTCCTGATGCCGGTGTTCGGCGCGGCCATCGGCGCCGCCTCCGGCGCCCTCGGTGGCGCGCTGACGGATTACGGCGTCGACGACAAGTTCATGAAGGAGCTCTCGACCAGCCTGCAGCCCGGCAATGCGGCGCTGTTCGTGCTGATCCAGAAGATCACCTCCGACAAGGTGCTCGAGGCGATCAAGGGCACCGGCGGCGTGGTGCTGAAGACCTCGCTCGACCATTCGCAGGAGCAGAAGCTGCGCGACGCGCTGGCTGCCTCCCCCGCCGCCCAGCCGCTGCCGCCCGGCCCCGGCCCGGACGCGACCACCAACCCGGCCCCTGCCGCGTGAGGCGCTCGCTGGCCTTCGGGCTGGCGCTGATACTTGGGCTGGCGGCGACCGCCGCCAGCCTCGGCGGCTGCGCCAAGCCGGCCTGCTGCCGGGGCCATCCGCATATCTGCCTGAGCTGCGGCTGAGGGGGCGTTTTCGCGTCATGCTCGGGCTTGACCCGAGCATCTCCTGAAAGAGATTCTCGGGTCTGCGCTTCGCGCCGCCCGAGAATGACGCGTCCCCGAGAATGGCAGCCTAACGCCGCCTGAAATTCTGCTTCTCGATGGTGAGCGCGATCGTCCGCCCGGTCGCGGGCGAGCCCTCCATGCTGTGGGCACGCAGTTCCGCGCCGATGCCGGAAAGCCGCAGCCCCGCCGGATCACCGGGCACGCTCCAGCCATGGGTGTCGGCATGGAAGGTCAGCGGCACATCGAAGCGCCCGCTCGCCGCCGGCAGATAGGCGACCATCTGGCCGACGGTGCCGGAACCGAGCTGGTCGAGCCTGACCTTGTAGAGGGCGCGCCGGCCGAGCAGTTCGAGCTCGACGCCGACGACGAGATGCTCGGCCGCATGGCGGGTGAAGCTGCTGGTCGAGGAAATGTTGCGGCGCTCAGGCGAGGCCTCGACGCTGATCCGGACAATGCCTTGCCCATCGCTGGTCAGGCGCCGGCCGGCACCCGGAGCGCTGACTTCGGCATCGGAACCAATGGCGATGCGCACGGCATGACGGGCGAGCGGCCTGCCGGCCTCGTCAACCAGCTTCAACGTCAGCGAAACCGGCTCGGCCGCCGCAACCGGCGCGAACAGGGCGAAGAGAGCGAGAAGGCCGGCGCGCAGTGCGGAAAGAGCCATCTCGCCTTCTCCCCTGGGATCGTTCAGTCTCGCAGCAGGTCGTTGATGCCGGTCTTCGCCCGGGTCTGGGCATCGACCGTCTTGACGATTACGGCGCAGTAGAGCGACGGGCCGGGCGTGCCATCGTTCAGCGGCTTGCCCGGCAGCGAACCGGAGACCACCACCGAATAGGGCGGCACCTTGCCGATATGGACCTGGCCGGTGGCGCGGTCGACGATCTTGGTCGAGGCCGAGATGAAGACGCCCATGGCGAGCACCGCGCCTTCGCCGACGATCACGCCCTCGACCACCTCGGAGCGGGCGCCGATGAAGCAGTTGTCCTCGATGATCGTCGGGTTGGCCTGCAGCGGCTCGAGCACGCCGCCGATCCCGACGCCGCCGGAGAGGTGGACGTTCTTGCCGATCTGGGCGCAGGAGCCGACCGTCGCCCAGGTGTCGACCATGGTGCCGGCATCGACATAGGCGCCGATATTGACGAAGGACGGCATCAGGATGACGTTCGGCGCCAGGAAGGAACCCTTGCGCGCTGCCGCCGGCGGCACAACGCGGAAGCCAGCGGCCCGGAAGCGGTTCTCGCCCCAACCCTCGAACTTCGACGGCACCTTGTCCCAGAACACGCCCTCACCCGGGCCGTTCGCCATGATCTGGTTGTCGGTCAGGCGGAAGGAAAGCAGCACCGCCTTCTTCAGCCATTGATGCGTGACCCATTCGCCGCCGATCTTCTCCGCGACGCGGGCCTGCCCGGCGTCGAGCATCTCGATCGCCTGCTCGACGGCCTCGCGCACGGCGCCTTTCGTCGAGATGCCGATCTCGGCCCGGTTCTCCCAGGCGGCGTCGATTGTGGCGGCGAGATCGGTCATGGACATCGGGCGGCTCCGCAGCGTGAAATCGTCCGGAGCGATGGCCGATGCGGGCAGCGGCGTCAAGGCTGGGGGAACGCAGGCGGCAGCGGCGTGTTATAATGGCTCGGTTAGACACCGCGGGAGGCCCAGATGAAACGGATCGCTTTGTCCCTGCTGTTGGTCTTCGCCACCGGAGCAAGCCTCGCTCAGGCGCGCCCCTCGACACCGGCGCGAAGCTGCGCCGCCAATCAGCAGAGCGTGCGCGCCAATGGCGCGATCGTCCTCGGCACCGGCGGCTACACCTATGATCGCTTCGTGGTCCATCGCGGCTTCTGCCAGTTCGATGAATATGCCGATCCGGCCTGGGTGCCGGCGCGCGACACGCCGCAGTGCTTCATCGGCTATCGCTGCAAGAGCGGCCCGATCTGGGACGATTGAGCCGGCGCGATATGAGTACCCCGGGCTGGCCTTCGACCGATGCCCCGCCTATGCGGGACAACAGACTGAATCGCTGCCGCCTAACCCGGACCCATCATGCGCCTATGGATCAGGAATCCGCTTGCCATCCTTGCCGAGCATGCCGGCGGCGGAATCGTGGTCGAAGACGGGGTCATCGTCGAGCTCATAGCCTTGGGCGGCTTCCCCTCCCTGCCGGTGACCGAGAGCTTTGACGCTTCGAACCATGTCGTGCTGCCGGGGCTCGTCAACACCCATCATCATTTCTACCAGACGCTGACGCGCGCCCACCCGGCGGCGATCGACCGCGAGCTCTTTCCGTGGCTGAAGGCGCTCTACCCGCTCTGGGCGCGGCTGCGGCCCGAGGATCTGCGCCTTGCCGTGCGTGCCGCCCTGGTCGAGCTGCTGCTGTCGGGCTGCACCACCGCAGCCGATCACCACTATCTCTACCCTGCCGGGCTCGAGAACGCCGTCGACATCGCCGTCGAGGAGGCCCGGGCGCTCGGGATCCGGGTCACCATCTCGCGCGGCTCGATGAACCTGTCGCAGAAGGATGGCGGCCTGCCGCCGGACGAGGTGGTCCAGGACGAGGAGACGATCCTTCTCGACAGCGAGCGGGTGCTGAAGCTCTTCCACGACCCCGCGCCCGGCAGCATGGTCCAGATCGCGCTCGCCCCCTGCTCGCCCTTCTCGGTGACGCCGGCGCTGATGGCGAAATCGGCAGAGCTCGCCGCCCGGTTCGATGCCCCGCTCCATACCCATCTTGCCGAGACGCAGGACGAGGACGCCTATTGCCTGGAAGTCTATGGCAAGCGCCCGCTTGACCTGCTCGAGGACGCCGGCTGGATGCGGCCGAAGACCTGGCTGGCGCACGGCATCCATTTCTCCTGCGAGGAATGCGAGCGGTTGGGCAAGGCCGGCGTCGGCGTCTGCCATTGCCCGACCTCGAATGGCGTGCTCGCCTCCGGCTTCTGCAAGACCCGCGAACTCGAGGCCGCCGGCGCGCCGCTCGGCCTCGGCGTCGACGGCTCGGCGAGCAATGACGGCTCGAACCTGATGGAGGAGTTGCGGCACGCGCTGCTGGTCAACCGACTGCACTACAAGAGCGCCAGCGCCGTGACCGCGCGCGACACGATAAGATGGGCGACCGAAGGCTCGGCGCGCTGCCTCGGGCGCAGCGATATCGGGCAGATCGCACCCGGCATGCAGGGCGACCTGGCGCTCTACAAGCTCGACGAACTGCGCTTCTCCGGCGCGCACGACCCGATCGCGGCACTGGTGCTGTGCGGCGCGAACCGGGCCGACCGCGTGTTGATCGCCGGGCGCTGGCGCGTGATCGACGGCGAAATCCCGGGGCTCGACGTCGCCGGCCTGCGCCGATCGCACGGCCTTGCGGCGCGGCGCTACGTCTGAGGTTCAGCCAAGGTCACTCCCCGGACGAGCCGCGCGAGGGGCACAGAGCCGGGTAGCCCCCTATTTGGGCAGGGGAACTGACTCGGGCCGCGTCAGCGGTTCCAGGAAACCGGTCAGATCGTCGGTGACATAGTGGACATGGCCGGCCTCGACCACGGCCTGCTCCCAGGCCTCGCGGAAGGGGTCGGGGGTGCGCGGCACGATCAGCACCGTCTTCATGCCGAGCGCGCTCGGCACCACCAGATTCTTCTCGATATCCTCGAACATCGCCGCCTGGCCGGGGTTGACCCCATGCTTGGCGAGGAAGTTCTCATAGGTTGCGCGCTCCGGCTTCGGCGTGAAACCGGCGTTGACGATGTCGAAGATGTCCTCGAAATGGTGGAGGATGCCGAGCTTGCCGGCGACATTCTCGGCATGGCCGCGCGAGCCATTGGTTAGGATCAGCTTGCGGCCGGGCAGAGCCGCGATCGCGGCACCGAGCGCCGGATTGGGGTCGAGCAGGGTCAGGTCGATCTGGTGGGCGAAGTCGAGGAAGTCGACGGGATCGATGCCGTGCTCCTCCATCAGCCCCTTCAGCGTCGTGCCATAGCGCTGGTAGTAGTATTTCTGCAGGGCCCGGGAAGACATGCCGTCGAGGCCGAACAGCTCGGCCAGGAAGAGCGTGATGCGCTCGTCGACCTGCGGCCAGACCTTCGCCTCATGCGAATAGAGCGTGTTGTCGAGATCGAAGATCCAGTGATCGACGTGGCCGAAGGCGTCCAGTTCCGGCAGGAGTGGCAGGGCGGCGGCGATGGGTGCGTTCTGGTTCATTGGATCATGTCATGTGGGGGGCGCCAGCATGGCATACAAGGTTCTTGCAAGCCCTTGCGATGATGGGGTCCTCATTGCGAGGGAGCCGCAACGTCCTTCCTTCTCCCGGATGGGAGAAGGTGGCGCGGAGCGCCGGATGAGGGCCTGCCCTCTCCGCAGCAGGCGCGGCGGTGCCGCGGCGCCTCGATGATCGGCGGCGGTCCCTCACCCCTGCCCCTCTCCCACACGGGAGAGGGGTTCCCCGCGCCTCACGTCGCAGGCTCTCTCACTTCCGGATGATCGTGCCCGAACCGGTATCGGTGAAGAGCTCGATCAGCACCGCATGCGGCACCTTGCCGTCGAGGATGACCACCGCCTCGACGCCCTTTTCCAGCGCGTAGATGCAGGTCTCGATCTTCGGGATCATGCCGCCGGAGATGGTGCCGTCGGCGATCAGGTGCCGGCACTGCTCGACCGTGAGCTCCGGGATCAGGTTCTTGTCCTTGTCGAGCACCCCCGGCACGTCGGTCAAAAGCAGCAGGCGCTTGGCGTTGAGCGCTCCAGCGATCGCCCCGGCGAAGGTGTCGGCGTTGACATTGTAGGTCTGGCCGTCGGCGGCGGCGCAGACCGGCGCCAGCACGGGGATCAGCTCGGCCTTCAGGATCGCGTCGAGCACGGTGGTGTCGACCGTCTCGGGCTCGCCGACGAAGCCGAGATCGAGAACCTGTTCGATCTTCGAATCGGGATCGACGATGGTGCGGCTCGCCTTCCTGGCGACGACCATGTTGCCGTCCTTGCCGCAAAGACCGATCGCCTTGCCGCCCTCGCGCGAGATGTAGCCGACGATCTCCTTGTTGACCGAGCCGGCGAGAACCATCTCGACGACGTCGACGGTCGCGGCATCGGTGACGCGCAGGCCCTGCTTGAACTCGGACTTGATGCCGAGCTTGTCGAGCATGCGGGCGATCTGCGGGCCGCCGCCATGGCAGACCACCGGCTTCAGGCCGGATTGCTCGAGCAGCACCACATCCTCGGCGAAATCCTCGGCGGTGGCGGCATCGCCCATGGCGTTGCCGCCATATTTGATGACGATCACTTCCTGGTCGTAGCGCTGCATGTGCGGCAGCGCCTGGACCAGCAGCTCGGCCGATTGGGACGGCGTCATATGGGCGGCGGGGTTGATCATCATGCAGGCTCCGCGAGGGGGCGCCCGAGCTGCGCCGGGCCGCCTTCTAGCCGAAGAAGCGCCGCGGCGGAAGCGCGCTAGACGCGCTTGGCGAGCAACGCCGAGCATGCCAGCCCGAGCCAGCCGCCGAGCATCATGAAGCCGCCTGCCGGCGCGGCGCCCATGAACAGGCGCTCGCCATGGAAGCCGCGCATGGCAAGATCGGCCGAGAACAGCGCGACACCGAGGATCAGCAGCGAGATCGCCAGCCGGGCGCCGAGATCGGCGAGCAGCCCGGCACGACGCGCCACGCAGGCGCCGATCACCGCCGAGGCATGGAAAAGCAGCATCTGCCCGGCAATCTGCAGCGTGTCAGTCGCGCCCGAATGGGTGGCGGCGGCGAGCAGGGTGACGCCGGCGAGCCCCATCAGCATGGCGATGGTCAAGTGGATCTTGGTCGCGGTGATCATGACGAGGCTCCGGCGGGGTGCCGGGGTCTGCGCCAGGCATCTGCGTGCAGGAGAGACGACGCGCCCGGGCCGGCGTCAAGCCCGGCTGCCGCGGCGCGGTGTAGCGGGAAGGCCCAATACCGCGGCTGTTAACGCCGACTCCCGGCCTGCAGATGTTCGACCACGGCCCGGTAGAGCGGCAGGGTCGTCGGGTCATTGGCGGCGTTGCCGGCTTCAGGATGCGAAGCGAAGCGGGCGATGACGACGCGCGCGGCCGGGTCGACATAGAGCGATTGGCCGTGAACGCCGCGCGCCATGAAGGCGCCGTTCTGGTTGTGGGTGACCCACCACATGCCGCGGTAGCTCCAGCCGGCGAGCTGAGCATAGCCGGCAGCGGCGAAGGCGCTTTTGCTGCCGCCGCGGGCGATGCTGGCGAGCGCCGCCTCCGGCACCACCGCGATGCCGTCGACCTTGCCGCCGTCGAGGAAGAGCTGCCCAATCCGCGCCAGATCGCGCAGCCCGGCGTTCAGGCCACCGCCCGCGAAGGGCGTGCCGATCGAATCGACGGTGTAGAAGGCTTCGAGCTCGGCGCCGATCCGGCTCCAGATCCGGTCCGCCAGGAGCTCGTTCAGGGGCTGGCCGGTCACGCGGGCGAGGATCCAGCCCATCGCATCGGTGTTGACGGTCTTGTAGCCGAAGGCCTGGCCATGCACGCCCGCCTTGGCGACGGTGGTGAGGAACTCGAAATAGCTGCGCGGTCCGGTGTAGTCCGCCGGCTTGGGCAGCGGGTTTCCGGCCGCGCCATGCTTCCAGACATCGGCGGCCGGATCGGAATAATCCTCGCTGAACCGCAGCCCGGTGGTCATGTCGAGGACCTGCCGCACCGTCGCATCGCCAAAGGCGCTGCGGGCGAGCTCGGGAACATAGCTGTCGACGCGGCGGTTCTCGTCGAGCTTGCCCTCGGCGATCAGGATCTCGGCCAGAAGGCCGGTGAAGGATTTGGTGACCGACATGGCGCCGTGCCGACCGGTATCGGTAAGGCAGCCGGCATAGCGTTCATAGGCGATGCGGCCTTCGTGCAGGATGACGAGCCCGTCGGTGAAGTTGCGCTCGAACGCCTCGCCGAAGCTGATCGGAGCGCTGGCGCCGGTCGGCTGGAAGCTGATCGATTCGATATCGGTGCGCTCTGCCCGCAGCAGCGGCCGGGGTGCCCCGAGGCCTCGCGAAACCGGGCTGGTCGGCATCAGCTGCTGGAAATGGCAGACGGTCCAGCGCCATTGCGGGAAGGCGAAGTAGCTGCCGTCGGCAAAGCGGACGATCCGGTCCGGCGGCGGCGGTGCGCCCTGCATCCAGCCGAGTTTTCGGGGATCGGAGGACTGTGCCGTCCAGGGCTGCTGCGCCAGCGCCACCGCACTCAGCCCGAACCCCAGCCCTGCCCCTACGGCCAGAGCGAAGAGACGACGGCCCCCCTTCAGAAACGAAACCAGCATCGGCGACACACTCCCTGCGCTGGATAGCCAGAGCGAAGCTAGCGCAATTTCCGACTTGGCCAGAGAGATCGATTGCGGCCGCACATGACATGTCCGGGCCGGTTTCGCTCGCCGGCAATAAGGCGACCTGTCGAAGAGGCCGCTGCTGGCCTCGCCGCGCGCAGCATTCCAGTGCTAGCTGCGCTCTGCCAGCACCCTGGCGATGGCCGCGCGCAGTTCGGGAATGCCGAGCCCCTTCTCGCTCGAGGTCAGCAGGACCTCGGGAAAGGCGGCGGGGCGGCGCTTGATCTCGTCGAAAGTCGCCTCGGCCATGAAGGCCTGGTCGGCCGGCTTGATCGCATCGCCCTTGGTGAGCACGACCTGATAGCTGACGGCCGCCTTGTCGAGCGTCTCCAGCACGGCGCCATCGACATCCTTGATACCGTGGCGGGCATCGATCAGGACATAGACGCGCATCAGGTTGGAGCGGCCGCGCAGATATTCGTGGATCAGGTTGGTCCAGGCCGCGACCTTGTCGCGCCCGACGGCGGCATAGCCATAGCCCGGCATGTCGACGATCGTCAGACGCTCGTCATGGTCGACCTGGCGGAAGAAGTTGAGCTGCTGGGTGCGGCCGGGCGTGTGCGAGGTCCGGGCCAGGGAATTGCGCCGCGTCAGGGCATTGATCAGGCTCGACTTGCCGACATTGGAGCGGCCGGCAAAGGCGATCTCGTGGCCGACCATCGGCGGCAGATCGTCGATCTTGGTCGAGGCCCAGACGAAGTCCCATGGCCCCTCGAAGAGCTTGCGGGCGGTTTCGATCTCGTCGGCGTCGTAGGGGGTGGTCGTGCTTGCGGTCATCTGCCTTGCCTACACGGCCCGTTGCAGCGCGTCGATGTCCGCGCCGGCGATCAGGGGCAGGTTACGGGATATCTTCTCGGCATCCCAATCCCACCAGCGGATCGAAAGCAGTGCCTCGACGACCTCCGGCGGAAAGCGCAGCTTCACCACCTGCCCGGGATTTCCGACCACCACCGCATAAGGCGGCACATCGCGCGCGACCTGCGCCCGCGTCCCGATGATGGCACCGTCGCCGATGCTGACGCCCGGCATGATCACCGCCTCGCGGCCGATCCAGACATCGTTGCCGATCACGGTGTCGCCGCGCAGCCCGAGACCGTCCTTGGTGAAATCGGGCACATTCTCAAAGCCGAACATGCCGAAGGGAAAGGTCGAGAAGCCGCCCATCGGATGGTTGGCGCCGTTCATGATGAACTGGGCCGCCTGGGCGATCGCGACGAACTTGCCGATGATCAGCCGGTCGCCGATGAAATCGAAATGATAGCGGACGCAGCGGGCGAGGAAATGCTCGGGCCCGCGCGAGTCGTCGTAATAGGAGTAGTCGCCGACCTCGAC
Source organism: Bradyrhizobiaceae bacterium (assembly GCA_036676315.1). Taxonomy (GTDB): domain Bacteria; phylum Pseudomonadota; class Alphaproteobacteria; order Rhizobiales; family Beijerinckiaceae; genus Allobosea. Next base: position 34,181 of record JAKFDB010000052.1, on the reverse strand, counting down.
GAGCGGGTGGTCGACCACCGCCTTGAGGAAGGCCGTGCCCTTCCAGCCGGGGATCGGGTGGCGGGTCAGCGGATCGGGAAGAGGCATGGCCGGTTTCCTCGCCGTCAGCCCGGCCGCAGGCAACGCGCCGGCCCGGCTTTCGCCCCTGGATGCTGCGGGGCTCTTAAAGCATGCATCCCGGGTCGGCTTGCGCCGCCCGGGATGAAGTCTTCGGAAGCGGGCGGAGAAGGCCGCCCGCCAGAGTCACTTCTTGTTGCTGTTCGCCGGCTTGCCGGGCACGGGCACGGCCGGGGTCGCCGCCGCGGTCGCCGCCTTCTTGCTGAACATGCCGCGGATATTGTCCCATAGCTCGATCTTGACGCCGTGCTTCCGCATGATGAAGCCCTGCTGCAGGATCGAGAGAAGGTTGTTCCAGGTCCAGTAGATCACCAGGCCGGCCGGGAACGAGCCGAGCAGGAAGGTGAAGAACACCGGCATCCAAGTGAACATCATCTTCTGGACCGGATCCGGCGGCTCCGGATTCATCTTCATCTGCACGAACATCGTCACGCCCATCAGGATCGGCCAGATGCCGAGATGCAGCATGGCGGGCGGCGTGAACGGCAGCAGGCCGAAGAGGTTGAACAGGTTCGTCGGGTCCGGCGCGGCAAGATCGCGAATCCAGCCATAGAACGGCGCATGCCGCATCTCGATGGTGACGAACAGGATCTTGTAGAGCGCGAAGAAGACCGGGATCTGGACCAGCACCGGCCAACAGCCGGCCAGCGGGTTGATCTTGTTGGTCTTGTACAGCTCCATCAGAGCCTGCTGCTGCTTCATCTTGTCGTCAGCATAGCGCTCGCGGATCGCCATCATTTCCGGCTGAACCGCCTTCATCTTCGCCATCGAGGCGTAAGACTTGCTGGCGAGCGGGAAGAACAGGCCCTTCAACAGGACGGTGACAACCAGGATGGCGATGCCGAAATTGCCGACATGCTTGTAGACCCAGTCCATCAGGTAGAACATCGGCTTGGTGATGAAGTAGAACCATCCCCAATCGATCATCAGCTCGAAGCGCTTGATGCCCTGATTCTTCTCGTAGCCATCGATGGCCGCGACTTCCTTGGCCCCTGCGAACAGGCGCGAATCGGCGACGGCGCTGGCGCCGGGCGCGACGGTCACGGCCTCGCCGAGGAAGTCGGCCTGGTAGGTGCGCTGGGCGCCGGTCTGGACCGAGGAGTAGCGGCCCTCATATTTGCGCGTCTGGTCCGGGATGACGGCCGCGGCCCAGTACTTGTCGGTGATGCCGACGAAGCCGCCGACGGCATCCTTCCAGCTCTTGCCATGGGTCGTCGGGGTGAGCGCAGGCTCCTTGTCGATGGCGTCGTAGGTGTACTCCTGCAGGCCCTGCTCGCCGAGCGCACCGATCATGCCCTCGTGCAGCACGTAGAAGCCGAGCGTCGTCGGCTTGCCGACGCGCACGACCTGGCCATAGGGGAACAGCGTGACGGGCGCGCTGCCCTTGTTCTCGACCTCGTCGCGGATCGTGAACAGCGCGTTGGCATCGACCGAGATCCGGCGCTTGAACAGCAGGCCCTGGCCATTGTCCCAGCTCAGCGTCACCGGCTTCTCCGGCGTCAGCACCTGGCTGTCGGCGCTCCAGAGCGTCGCGGCATTCGGCAGGACGACATTGGCGCCGGGCGCCCCGACCCAGCCGAAATCGGAATAATAGGCGTGCGGCCCGCCGGCCGGCGAGAGCAGCACGATGTTCGGGCTGTTGGGGTCGACGGTCTCGCGATAGGCCTTCAGCGAGACGTCGTCGATGCGCGCGCCGGTCAGCGCAAGCGAGCCGGCGATCTTCGGCGTCTCGATGCGGATGCGCGGGCCAGCGGCAAGCGCTGCCTCGCGGGACGCGAGCGCCGCGGCGGCGGCAGGCTGTGCCGGGGCAGCGCCGGGGGCCGGGGCGGCGCCTGGCACGGGCAAGGCGCCCGGGGCCGGTGGCTGCTGGCTCTGGGTCTGCTGATTCTGTTGCGCGACCTGCTTCTGCTTCTCCATCTGCGGCACGCCGTAGAAGAATTGCCAGCCGAGCAGCACGACCACGGAGAGCGTGATCGCCAGCAGCAGATTACGGTTGTCTTCTTTCATCTTCATGGTCGAAAACGGGTCTCGCTGACGGCCCTGGCGGGCTTCTCGGGAAGGGGGCGTTTGCCGGAAGGCTGGCCGCGACGGTTGCCGCCCGGCCTGGCGCGGTCGAGCGCGACCGAAAGGTCGGCGACCATGGCGCGAAAATCGGCGGCGAGCGTTTCGGGACGGGCAACGACGACGACGTCGCAGGAGCGCTCGAGCTGCCCGGCCAGCGCGAGCTTGGCAGCGGCGCGCAGGCGCCGGCGGATACGGTTGCGCTCGACCGCACCGCCAACCTTGCGCGAGGCGGTGAGGCCGAGTCTGAGCCCGGATTCGGCGGCATCGCGCCGCTGATCGTTGACCTGGACGGTGAAGGCCGGCGAACGAAAACGGCGGCCATGCTCGGCCGCCGCGAGAAAGTCCCTGCGTTGCGTCAGACGGGCGATGCGCATGGCGTTTGGCCAGTCTTCACGAAACCGGCGCGCCGGGAGCGCGCGCCTCACCTCGTCAGGCCGACAGGCGCTTGCGGCCGTGGGCACGACGGGCAGCGATGACCTTGCGGCCACCCTTGGTCGCCATGCGGGCGCGGTAGCCGTGGCGACGCTTGCGAACCAGCTTGCTGGGTTGATAGGTTCTCTTCACGGTCCGTCTCCGGGGCCTTGTCTCGGCGTGGCGACCGCAGCTCTCGTAGAGAAAGCCAAGCCAGCCAAGCCTGTCATGCAAAAGGTTCAGCGCCGCCCTTCGGGCAGCTCAGGTGGCGGGCTTATGGCGGAAGGGGCGCCCCAAGTCAATGCCGAAACAGCTGTGTCGCAGCGGCGCAGGGGCACTCGCGAAGGCGACTTGCGCTCGCCGGCCAAACCCACGATATAGCGGGCGGGAGGTTGGCGAGGGACGTCTCACTCGCCAACCCGGTCAGGTCCGGAAGGAAGCAGCCGTAACGAGACCGAACGGGTCTTCGTCCAGCCTCCCACCTGCCGCCTCGTGCGGCGACGCATCTGCGGCGCGGTTCCTGACATGGTCAGGCCAAGCCGATGCATGGCGCCGTTGACCGCCGCGCCGCGATTGGCGAAAGCAGTGGCATGACCGACGCGACCGTCCCCGCCGACGAGCCGGGCTTTCCCGGCCTTGCCCCCGCGCCCGCCACAGCTGCGAGCCAGCCGGCTGGCTATCGCGTGCTTGCCCGTAAATACCGGCCGGCGCATTTCGGCGACCTGATCGGCCAGGATGCCATGGTCAGGACGCTGACCAACGCCTTCGCGGCGGGCCGCATCCCGCAGGCCTGGATGCTGACCGGCGTGCGCGGCGTCGGCAAGACGACGACGGCGCGTATCCTCGCCCGCGCCCTGAATTTCCAGAATCCCGACGGAACCGGCGCACCGACGACCGACCTCTCGAGCTTCGGCGTGCATTGCCAGGCGATCGTCGAGGGCCGGCATATCGACGTGATGGAGATCGACGCCGCCTCGAACAACGGCGTCGATAATGTCCGTCAGATCAATGACGCCGTGCGCTATGCGCCGACCAGCGCACGCTACAAGGTCTACATCATCGACGAGGTCCACATGCTCTCGGGAGGCGCCTTCAACGCCTTCCTGAAGACGCTGGAGGAGCCGCCGCCGCACGCCAAGTTCATCTTCGCCACGACGGAAATCCGGAAAGTGCCGGTGACGGTGCTGTCGCGCTGCCAGCGCTTCGACCTGCGCCGCGTCGATGCCGGCCTCTTGGTCGGGCATCTCGGCGGCATCTGCAAGGCCGAGGGCATCGAGGCCGAGGAGGAGGCGCTGGCCGCCATCTCCCGCGCTGCCGAGGGTTCGGTGCGTGATTCGCTCTCGATCCTCGACCAGGCGATCGCCCATGCCGGCGGCCGGATCACGCTCGAGGAAGTCCGCAGCATGCTCGGTCTCTCCGACCGGGCGCGGGTGATCGACCTGTTCGAGCAGGTGATGAAGGGCGACATCGCGGCAGCGCTGGGCGAGCTCCGGGCGCAATACGATGCCGGCGCCGACCCTGCCGTGGTGCTCTCCGACCTCGCCGAGTTCAGCCATCTGGTGACGCGGCTGAAGCTCGTACCCGATGCCGCCAAGGACAACAGCCTGAGCCAGGCGGAGCGGACGCGCGGCGCCGATTTCGCCCAGCGCCTGTCGATCCGCGTGCTGGCCCGGGCCTGGCAGATGCTGCTCAAGGCGATCGCCGAGGTGCGTCAGGCCGACAGGCCGGTGATGGCGGCCGAGATGGCGCTGGTGCGCCTCGCCCATGCCGCCGACCTGCCGACGCCGGACGAGGCGCTGCGGATGCTGCGCGACGGCAATGGCGGGGCCGGCAACCCCAATGGCGCCCCCTCCCCGCGTCCGCCTTCCGGCGGCGGTGCGACCGCGCTGGCGGCAAGGCCGGTGCTCGCCACGGCCAATCCGGCACCGGCCATCGCCACCGCGCCGCGAGCGGTGGCCAATGGCCTGCCGCAGCCCCAGACCCTGGAAGACCTGGTCGCGCTCGCCTCGCGCCAGCGCGACATCACGATGAAGCTGGCGCTGGAGCGCGATGTCCGGCTGGTGAGCTTCGAGCCCGGCCGCATCGAGTTCGCGCTCGCCAATTCGAGCAACCGCCATTTCGCCACCGACCTGTCGAAGCGGCTGAAGGACTGGACCGGCCAGACCTGGCTGGTCGCGCTCGCCAACACCGAGGGCGCGCCGACCTTGCGCGAGCAAGCCGAGGCGGCCCGCGGCAAGCGCGAGAGCGACGCCGCCAGCCATCCGGCGGTGCGCGCGGTGCTCGAGCGCTTCCCGGGGGCGCGCATCGTCGATGTCCGCGATCCGCGTGCCGCCGAGGCCGAACAGCCTGCGACGGCTACGGCCGGCGACGAGGACCTGCCCGAGGCCGAGCCGTTGTTCGACGACAGCGAGCCGGATTTCGAGGGCTTCGAGTTCTGGACGGACAACTGAGCGAAAAGGGAGCGCCACGATGCGCGACATGATGGGCCTGATGAAGCAGGCGCAGGACATGCAGAAGAAGATGGCCGAGATGCAGGCCCAGCTCGATGCCCTCGAATTCGAGGGCTCGGCCGGCGGCGGCCTGGTCACGATCGTGATGACCGCCAAGAACGTGCTGAAGTCGGTGAAGATCGATCCGAGCCTGATGGTCGCCAACGAGCAGGAGATCCTCGAAGATCTCGTGATCTCGGCCAGCAACGACGCCCGCAACAAGGCCGAGCGCGCCGTCGCCGAGAAGATGGCCGAGGTGACGCGCGGCCTGCCGATCCCGCCCGGCATGCCGAAGCTGTTCTGACGAGGTCACGCGTCATGCTCGGGCTTGACCCGAGCATCTCTCGCAAAAGACCCTTCTCGTCCTGAGATGGTCGGCTCGAGGCCGACCATGACGACCCCAGAGAGCCATGTCCCGCGCCATTGCCGGCCCAGAAATCGAACGATTGATCCAGCTCTTAGCCAAGCTGCCGGGCTTAGGGCCGCGCTCGGCGAGGCGCGCGGCGCTGCACCTCGTCAAGAAGCGCGAGCAGTTGCTCGGCCCGCTGGCTGAGGCCATGGCGACAGCGCGCGAGCGCATCGCGGTCTGCACCAGCTGCGGCAATGTCGACACCAGCGACCCGTGCGGGCTCTGCCGCGATCAGCGTCGCGACGACAGCCTGATCGTCGTGGTCGCAGACATCGCCGATCTCTGGGCGCTGGAGCGTTCGGGTGCCGTCGCCGGTCGCTATCACGTGCTCGGCGGCCTGCTCTCGGCGCTGGATGGAATCAGGCCGGAAAACCTGACGCTGGACGGGCTCGTCGCCCGCGCCTCCGAACCAGCGGTCAAGGAGGTCATCCTGGCGCTGAGTGCCACGGTCGAGGGCCAGACCACGGCGCATTTCGTCACCGACCTGCTCGCCCATCTGCCGGTCAAGGTGACCAAGCTCGCCCATGGCGTGCCGGTCGGCGGCGAGCTCGACTATCTCGACGACGGCACGCTGGCGGCGGCGATCCGGCAGCGCACGGGGTTTTGATCGCCGCAGGGCGTCATTCTCGGCCGGAGCGAAGCGCAGAGCCGAGAATCTCTAGAAGCGCGGGCTCCGAACGGAGTGACATCCCGCCTGAGATGCTCGGGTCAAGCCCGAGCATGACGCGCTGCCCTCACAGCGAGCGCATCAGCCCACCATCGACACGCAGGTTCTGGCCGGTGATGTAGCCCGCTCCCTCCGAGGCGAGGAAAGCGATCGTCGCGGCGATCTCCTCGCTCTTGCCGTAGCGCTTCATCGGCACCGCGTCGCGGCGTTCCTCGGTCGCCGGCAGCGAGTCGATCCAGCCGGGCAGGACATTGTTCATGCGGACGTTCTGAGCCGCATACTGGTCGGCGAAGAGCTTGGTGTAGGCAGCCAGCCCGGCGCGGAACACGGCCGAGGTCGGGAAGGTCGCGGCCGGTTCGAAGGCCCAGGCGGTCGAGATGTTGATGATCGCGCCGGAGTTCTGCGCCGCCATCACCGGAGCGACGAGGCGGGTCGGCCGGATGACGTTCATCAGATAGACGTCGAGCCCTGTATGCCATTGCTCGTCGGTGATCTCGGTGATCGCCGCGCGCGGACCATGGCCGGCACTGTTGACCAGCACGTCGATGCGGCCGAAGCGCTCGACCGTCAGGTCGACGAGGCGCTTCAGATCGTCGTTCGACTGGTTCGAGCCGGTGACGCCGAGGCCGCCGAGCTCGGCCGCCAGCGTCTCGCCCTTGCCCGAGGAGGACAGAATCGCGACCCGGAAGCCGTCCTGCGCAAGACGCCTCGCCGCCGCCGCGCCCATGCCGCTGCCGCCCGCCGTGACGATCGCTACTTTTTCTGCTGCCATCGCGCCCACCATTCGTTTTACAAGCGGCTCCATGCACGAAGCCCGCTCCTCGTCAGCGTTGTTCTTGGCACCGGGCCGAGGGCTTGGCCAGCCAGTTCCTGCCCGCTCGGCCTGTAGAAAATCTATCGAATGAGCGAACCCTCACGCCGGCTGCCCTCGCTCAACGCGCTGCGAGCCTTCGAGGCCGCCGCGCGCCACCTCAACTTCCGGCTGGCCGCCGAGGAGCTCGGCGTGACGCAAGGCGCGGTCGCGCAGCAGGTGCGCGGCCTTGAGCGCGACCTCGCCCTGCAGCTGTTCGAGCGGCTGCCGGGACGGCTCGCCCTGACCAGCGCCGGCCGGGGCTATGCCGCACATCTCGCCCGCGCCTTTGCGCTGATCGCGGAGGCGACCGCGACCTTGCGCCCAGAGCCGCAGCGGCTGACGATCAGCGTGACGCCGAGCTTCGCCTCGAAATGGCTGATCCCGCGCCTGCCGGAGTTCACCGCTGCCCATCCGCAGCTCGATCTGCGCATCCTCGCCAGCGACGGTCTCGCCAATTTCCAGTCCGACGGCGTCGACATCGCCGTACGCCAGGGCCGGCCGCCCTTCGGAGCCGGGCTGGTCGCGGACCTGCTGTTCCCGCAGGAGGTCGTCGCGGTCTGCAGCCCCAAGCTCCGCCCTTCGGCGCACGCCCCGCTGACGGACGCAGACCCGGCACAGTTCGTGCTGCTGCATGACGGGCATGATCTCTGGCCGGAGTTCATCGAGCGAGCCCTCGCGCGCCAGGTGCCCGCCGGGATCAGAAGCGTGCGCTTCAACCAGACGGCGCTGGCGCTCGATGCGGCGCTCGCCGGCCAGGGGCTGGCGCTCGCGAGCCGCTTCCTGGTCGAGCCGGACCTGGCGGCCGGCCGGCTGGTCCTGGCCTTCGCCGAGACGATGCGCGGCAGTCTCGACTTCCATGTCGTCTCGGCGCGCAAGCCACGCCATCCGGAACCGACCGCGATGGTCAGGGCCTGGCTGCTCGCCCAGCGCGGCTGAAGCGACCAGCTAATGGCCGGCTATCCAGCCGGCAAGCGCGGTCCGGCGGCAGCGAGGGCCAGAAACCAGGAGACCGCGCCCGGAGGGCGCGGCCTTGCCTTGATCCGCGATCGGCGTCGGCTCAGAACTTGTAGGCGACACTCGCCCGCACGGCATGCGAGGACGGCTCGTGCTCGGCAGTCAGGCCGAGATAGGCGCTGCTCGCGACATGGTCGAAGCTGCCATAGTCGGTGTAGCGGTAGTCGAGACCGAAGATGAGATTGTCGGTCCAGGCGAAATTGACGCCGCCGCCGACGGTCCAGCCAGTCCTGGAGAACTTGCCGCTCTCGCCGAAGCCGGCGACCGGGTTGAAGTAGCCGTATTCGAAACGCGTGAAGGCCGCGCCGGCGGCGCCGTAGATCATGAAGCGGTCCATGGCGTAGCCGATGCGGCCGCGCACCGAACCCTGCCAGTCCTGCTGGACACGGAACAGCCCGCCGCGCTCGTCGCGCGCATTGATCGCCTCGATATCGCCTTCGACACCGAGGACGACCGAACCCATCTGGTAGTTGAAGCCGGCATGGCCGCCGCCCATGAAGGAGGACGGGCGATAGTCGAAGGAGACGCCGACCGGCGCGCGGCCGGCGGTGGTGAAGAGTTCCTGCCGGTCAGCGCCCCAGGAATAGCCGACCTGGCCGCCGACATAAAAGCCGGTCCAGCTATAGAGCGGCGGCAGGGCCGGAGCGAGTGGCAGGAACTTGCTCGACGGCAGATCGGCCGACAGAGCGGCGCCGCTGCCGAGCAGAAGGAAGGTCGCGACGGTGGCTTTGAGGAGCGTCTTCATCGGGCTCTCTGGTCGTGAACGGAGATGGGGCCAGTTGCCCCGCCTTTCGCGCCCATAAGGGCGCGCTGGCCTGCCACGATAAGAAACCGTTAAGGTTAACAAAGCTCTAAACTGGCCAATCCAGCGTCAACGATTGGAACGAACATGGACTCCCGGCGTTTTCGGGAGGCAGGATCGAATCGATCCGGCGGAGACTGGCATGGCGTATCTGAAGCGAATCACCGGCGCTGCCGGGTTGGCGGCGCTGGCGCTGGGCTATGTCCACGCCGCCTTCACGCGGCGCGTCCGCGAACCGTTGCGCCAGGCGCGTCGCGGTCGCGGGGCTGCTTCGCCGATCGCCCTTCCCTGGCGCGGCTGGAAGGACGTACTCGGCCGCTTCCTCGTCCGCATCCAGGAAGCACGCGTGCTCTCGCTCGCGGGAGCGGTCGCATTCTTCACCCTGCTCTCGCTGGTGCCGGCGCTGTCCCTGCTCGTCACCATCTATGGCGGCCTGACCGACCCGCTGACCATCGCAACGCAGCTCGACGATCTCACCCTGGTCCTACCGGAAGCGGCGCGCGAACTGGTCCGCGAACAGGCAATGCGGCTCTCGGGCCGCGATGCCGCGAGCCTGTCGCTGACTTTCATGCTCAGCCTGGGGGTGGCGACCTGGAGCGCGAACGCCGCGGTGAAGGCACTCTTCGACGCGCTCAACATCATCTATGGCGCGCGCGAGCAGCGCGGTTTCGTGAAGCTCAACCTGATCTCGCTGGGGACGACGCTGAGCGGGCTCTTGCTGCTCGTCCTGGCGCTTACGGCGATCGCCAGCCTGCCGGTGGTGACGGCGCTGTTCCCCTTCGGCCACGAACTTGAAACGCTGGTGCGGCTGGCGCGCTGGCCGATGTTCTTCGTGATCGCAACGGTCGCGATCGGCTGCCTCTACTGGATCGGCCCGGATCGCAAGCCGCCGCGCTTCGCCTGGGTTCTGCCGGGCGCGGTGACCGCGGCGCTGCTCTGGGCGGCCGCGTCCAGCGCCTTCTCCTGGTATGTCAGCACGCTCGGCAACTACACCGCTACCTATGGCTCGCTGGCGACCGTCGTCGTCTTCATGACCTGGCTCTGGCTCTCGGCGACGATTGTTCTCGCCGGCGCCGAGCTCAATGCCGAGCTGGAGCAGCAGACCCGTCATGGCGCGGCGATCCCTCCGGCAGCGCAATTGGCGCGGCGCTCGCCCCGGTAATCGGAGCAGCCGCCGTCATGGCGGCGTAGCCGGGAACAGCGGAGGCCGTGCAAGCTTCGATTGCAGCGCCGCAATCCCGGATTTGCCGGCCATGGGGACGACAAGCGCCACCGGAAACCCCATCTTACGGGCAAGCGGCATCGGCCGCACGTTTCCCGGAGCCCGCCATGTCCGCCACAGCCGCGACCGCAAGCAAGCCCAACCAGGTCGAAGCCCTCGACGCGCCGGTTCATATCGGCGCCGTCAGCCTGCGGGTGCGCGACCTTCCCGGCCTCACCGCCTTCTATCGCGACGCGATCGGGCTTTCGTTGATCAGCGAGAGGCCGACAGAGAGCGTGCTCGGCGTCGCCGGCCTGCCGCTGATCCGGCTGGAGGCAGGGGCGCAGGCGCCCTCATCCGCCGCCGGCCTGTTCCACCTTGCGCTGCTGCTGCCGTCGCGCGCCGATCTCGCCAACTGGCTGGCCCATGCCACGCGAAAGCGCCTGCCGCTGGAGGGGGCTTCGAACCATCTCGTCAGCGAGGCGCTCTATCTTTCCGACCCCGAAGGCAACGGCATCGAGATCTATCGCGATCGCAGCCGCCCGGAATGGCCGCGCCTCGATGGCGGCTCCATCAAGATGTCGACCGAACGGCTCGATCTCGACGCCCTGCTGCGTGAAGCGGACGGGCGCGACTATGCCGGCATGCCGGAGGGGACGGTGATGGGCCATATCCATCTACGCGTCGGCGATGTCGCCGCGGCGGAAGCCTTCTATCGCGACACGCTCGGCTTCGAGGTGATGGTGCACTATCCCGGCGCCAGCTTCATGGCGACCGGCGGCTATCACCACCACATCGCAGCCAATGTCTGGCACAGCCGCGGCGCCGGACCGCGCCGCGCCGACGAGGCCGGGCTCTCGCGGTTCGAACTGGTGGCGCGTGACGACGCGGCATTCGCAAGCCTGCGTCAACGCATGCTGGCGGCTGGCGGGGACGAGGCTGAAGGCACCCCCGCGATTGCCGACCCCTGGGGCAACCGGGTCGAGCTGCGGCATTGAGGCCGCGTCATTCTCGGGCGCCGCGCAGCGGGGACCCGAGAATCTCTTTCAGGAGATGCTCGGGCCAGGCCCGAGCATGACGCCCTGGCCCTTCAAAGCCCTTCGAACAGCGCGCTCGAAATATAGCGCTCGGCGAAGGAGGGGATGATCACGACGATCTTCTTGCCGGCGTTCTCCGGCCGGGCGCCGATCTCGAGCGCTGCCGCGATGGCGGCACCCGAGGAGATGCCGGCGGGGATGCCTTCGCTCTTGGCGAGGGCCCGCGCCGTCTCGAAGGCGGTCTGATTGCCGACCGTGACGACCTCGTCGATGACGCCGCGGTCGAGGATGCCGGGCACGAAGCCGGCTCCGATGCCCTGGATCTTGTGGGGGCCGGGCTGGCCGCCGGAGAGCACCGGCGAATCCTCGGGCTCGACCGCAACGATCTTCACGCCGGGCTTCCTCGCCTTCAGCACCTGGCCGACGCCGGTAATGGTGCCGCCCGTGCCGACGCCGGAAACGAAGATGTCGATGCCGCCATCGGTGTCATTCCAGATTTCCTCGGCGGTGGTCTTGCGGTGGATCGCCGGATTGGCCGGATTCTCGAACTGCTGCGGGATGATCGCGCCCGGAATCTCGGCCTTGAGTTCCTCGGCCTTGGCGATGGCGCCACGCATGCCGCCGGGACCGGGAGTCAGCACCAGCTCGGCACCGAGCAGCGCCAGCATCTTGCGGCGCTCGATCGACATCGTCTCCGGCATCACCAGGATCAGCCGGTAGCCGCGCGCGGCGGCGACGAAGGCGAGCGCAATGCCGGTATTGCCGGAGGTCGGCTCGATCAGCGTGCCGCCGGGCTTCAGCGCGCCCGAGGCCTCGAGCGCGTCGACCATGCTGACGCCGATACGGTCCTTGACGCTGGAGATCGGGTTGAAGAATTCGAGCTTGGCGAGGATCGTCGCCTTGACGCCGCGCTCGGCCGGCAGCCGGTTCAGCCGCACCAGCGGCGTGTCGCCGATGGTGTCGGTGATCGAGTCATAGACCCGGCCACGGCCGGGTATCGGGGCGGGGTTGAGCTTCTGCGCGGCTTCGGCCATGGCGGCCTCCCTGAGTGACGATCAATGCATTCGCCGGCAGGCTAGCACCAAATTACAAAATCTGTCGAGAAACAGGGTAATTTACATTCTATATCGTAAAATCAGCGCTCGCATCCTTGCCGGCTGCTGCGGCGAGGCTTTCCGCCTGCTGGCAGAGTTCTGCCACGGTGACCGCGTCGAGCGTCGCGAGGCAGGCGTCGAGGGCACTCTGGACCGCCGGGCCGACGACAGCCTCTACCAGGGCCGAGCGCGGCAGCGGCGGCAGGGTTTCCTCGGAATTGGCCTGCATTGCGGCCCGCACGATCGCGCCGGCCGTGATACGGCGGCGCTCGCGGGCAAGCTCATAGCCCCCGCGTGGGCCGCGCACGCCCTTGAGGATGCCAGCCTTGACTAGCGCCTGCAGCATCGTCTCGAGATGGCGCGGCGGCAGATCATGGCGGGCGGCGAGGGCCTTGGCCGCGACTGGCGCCGGGCGCGCATGCAAGGCGATGTCTAGCACCGCGGCGATGGCCAGCAGGCTGCGGCGCGAGAGCTGGATCATGAACGAGCCTCGCGGGCGGAGGAAGGCACCGGGTCGGCAACCCCGGTCGAGCCGAAGCCGCCGGCGCCGCGGTCGGTGTCGTCGAGCACGGCCACTTCGACGAGGCGGGCCTGGGCCACGGCGGCGACGACGAGTTGGGCGATCCGGTCGCCATGGCGGATGGCGAAGGGCTGCTGCCCGAGATTGACCAGCAGGACCTGGACTTCGCCGCGATAGTCGGCGTCGATCGTTCCCGGAGCGTTCAGCACGGTCACGCCGTGGCGCAGGGCCAGCCCCGAGCGCGGCCGGACCTGCCCCTCGCTGCCCGGCGGCAAGGCAAGGACGAGCCCGGTCGGCACCAGGGCGCGCGCCCCCGGCGCGAGTTCCAAAGTGCCCTGCGGCAAGGCAGCCCGGAGGTCGAGCCCGGCGGCACCGGCCGTCTCATAGGCCGGCAGGGGCAGATCCTGCGCATGCGGCAGGCGCTTTATCTGAACGGGTTCCATCGTGGCTCAGCCCCTTTCCGCCACCAGGGCGGCGAGATGCGCGACGAGCCGCGTCGCGACTTCCGCTTTGGGCAGGGTCGGCCAGGTCTCGACGGCATCGGCGGTGACGAGATGGACGGTGTTGGCATCGCCGCCCATCACGCCGGTGCCGCCGACATCATTGGCGACGATCAGGTCGCAGCCCTTCTTCGCCAGCTTGGCGCGAGCATATTCGATGACGTTCTGCGTCTCGGCGGCGAAGCCGACGACCAGTTGCGGGCGGTCGATCTCGCGGGCGGCAATGGTGGCGAGGATGTCGGGATTCTCGACCAAGGCGAGGCTCGGGGTCCCGTGCTCGCCCTTCTTCATCTTCTGGTCCGCGGTGCCGTCGACACGCCAGTCGGCGACGGCGGCGGCAAAGATCGCGATATCGGCCGGCAGCGCCTGCTCGGTCGCCTCCAGCATGTCGCGAGCACTCTCGACATGGATGGTGGCGACGCCCGCCGGGTCGGCGATACCGACCGGGCCGGAAATCAGCGTGACCTCGGCGCCGGCAGCAGCGGCGGCAGCGGCGATGGCGTGGCCCTGCTTGCCGGATGAGCGGTTGGCGATGTAGCGCACCGGGTCGATCGCCTCATGGGTCGGCCCAGAGGTGATGAGCACCCGCTTGCCGGCAAGCGGCTTGCCAAGGGGCGAACCCTGGCCCGGCAAACGGCCGAGGAAGCCGATCGAAGCCGGCGGTCGCTGCTCACCGGCGAGAGCCAGCTCTATCGCAGCCAGAATCTCCTGCGGCTCGGCCATGCGGCCTGGCCCGTTCTCGCCGCGTTCGGCCATGGCGCCGGAATTGGGGCCGACGACGAGGACCCCATCCTTCTGGAGCAGCGCCATGTTCCGGCGCGTCGCCGGGTGCTGCCACATCCGCGGGTTCATCGCGGGAGCGATCAGGATGCGCTTATCCGTGGCAAGGAGCGCTGTGGATGCCAGATCGTCGGCATGGCCATTCGCCATCTTGGCGATCAGGTCGGCGGTGGCGGGCGCTACGACCAGGAGATCGGTCGAGCGCGACAAGGCGATATGGCCGATATCGGCCTCGTCGGTCAGCGAGAACAGATCGGTGAAGCAGCGCTCGCCGGCCAGTGTGCCGACGGCGAGCGGCGTGACGAACTGCTCGCCGGCCCTGGTCAGGATGCAGCGGCTGGCGATGCCGCGATCCTTCAGCCGCCGGATCAGCTCCAGGCATTTATAGGCGGCGATGCCGCCACCGATGATCAGAAGGATGGAGCGGGAAGCAGACAAGAGCGGGCTCCTCAGCCGGGACGGCCCGTGTCGTAGCATCCGCCGTGCCGGGATGTCATCGGGGCGGCCCGAACGCCACGGTCTCTCAGCCCCCCGAGAGGCGCTGGTTCGGCGCCGGCATGCCGGCTGGATCGGCGGCGATCGAGCGGTTTCGGCCCGCAGCCTTGGCGCGGTAGAGGCGCCGGTCGGCGCGCGCGAAAAGCCCCGGCAGAGTATCCCCGGGGCGCCATATCGCGACTCCGAAGCTCGCCGTGACGGCAGGACCAGCCGGAGTGAAGGAAAAGGCGAGTTCGGAGAGGCCGGTGCGCGCCCGCTCCGCCAGCGCCCGACCTGCCTCGCGCGACGCGCCGGTCAGCAGGATCGCGAACTCCTCGCCGCCGATCCGGGCGACAGGGTCGTTCTCGCGGGTGATGCGACGCAGTAGCTTGCCGAACGCCCTCAGCACCTCATCGCCCGCAGCATGGCCATACCCGTCATTGACCCGCTTGAAATGGTCGACATCGCAGACGATCAGCGCGCAGGGTGCTCCGCCCGAGCCTGCAAACACCGCAAGGGCACGCTGCTCGAAGGCTCGCCGGTTGAGCAGGCCGGTCAGCCCGTCGCTGTCGCGCTCGCGGCGGAGATCATCGATCACGTCAGAGAGCGCCGCCGCCAGAAGCGCCGTCGCCAATGCGGCGCCGAGGACAGCCAGCGACAGATGCAAAGCCTGCCAGAACAGCGAACCCTGAAAGGCCCTGAGGTCGCCCGGCGCCTCCAGCCCGATCGTCAAAATGGTGCGCGGAAAGAAGTGCAGCCCAAAGACGAACAATACCCAGAAAAGCACTCGGTCCACCGACCTGCCGCGCATCAGATGCGTCAGGTGCAGGCTCGCGACGAGTAGGATGAGCCCGTAGCCGAAATTCTGGAGATAGACGCGGACCAGCAGGTTCGGCGCGACATAGGCGAAGTACCAGAGGCCGCCCATCACCGCCGCGAAGGCGCAAAGATGCCAGGCCCAGCCGAGTCGCTTGGCGGAGCGGCGCAGCACGGCTTCGGCCGCGACCTGGACTGCCAGCGTGTAGAACACCCCCGACAGCATGGCGTTCGCCGGTACCTGCTCCGGCCGCAGGAACACCTGGACCAGCACGCCGATGGCAAACAGCACCGGAGCCGCGGCCAGCAGGACGAGATAGTCGCGTCTTCGGTCGATCACCCAGGCCCACAGGAAGGCTAGGCTGAAAACGCACAAAATCCCCGGCCCGATCAGGGCCAACGTCACTCTGGACTCCAATTCCCAGGTTGTCCTATCTGCAAGCGGCGAAGTGTGCGCGGCTATGGCGTTCCTCGCGGGAAATGCCCAGCGATGGCAATGCGGGGCAGCCCTGCGCCCCGCGCCGGGCCGATAGGGTCCGCGCCGCGCGCCTCAGCGGAAAGGCGGCTCGTCGAAGCTCCTGAGCTTGCGCGAATGGATCGAGGAGCCGGCCTCCTTCAGCCGTTCGAGCGCCGCCAGACCGATCTTCAAATGTTCGCCGACCGCCCGCTCATAGAAGGCGTTGGCGGCGCCGGGCAGCTTGATCTCGCCATGGAGCGGCTTGTCGGAGACGCAGAGCAAGGTGCCGTAGGGCACCCGCAGGCGATAGCCCTGGGCGGCGATGGTGCCGGATTCCATGTCGACGGCGATGGCGCGCGAGAGGTTGATGCGCTTGCGCTCCTTGGTCCAGCGCAGTTCCCAGTTGCGGTCGTCCTGGGTCACCACCGTGCCGGTGCGCAGGCGCTGCTTCAGCCGGTCGCCCTTCTCGCCGGTGACCTCGGCCGCCGCCTGCTGCAGTGCGACCTGGACCTCGGCCAGCGCCGGGATCGGGATGTCGGGCGGGACGAGTTCGTCGAGGATGCCGTCCTGGCGGAGATAGGCATGGGCGAGCACGTAGTCGCCGATGATCTGGGTCTGGCGCAGGCCGCCGCAATGGCCGACCATGAGCCAGCAATTCGGCCGCAGCACCGCGAGATGATCGGTGATGTTCTTGGCGTTGGAGGGGCCGACGCCGATATTGACCAGCGTCACGCCCTCCCCCTGCGCACGGATCAGGTGATAGGCCGGCATCTGGAAGCGATGCCAGGGCGCCGACATCACCCGCTCGGCGGCGCTGACATCGATGCCCTCGCGATCGATCCGCACGCCGCCGGGCGCCACCAGCGCCAGCGCCGTTCCGGCCTCGATCTCGGCGAGCGCCAGGCGGACGAACTGGTCGACGTAACGGTGGTAATTGGTCAGCAGCACCCAGGGCTGGACCGCGCGCCAGTCGGTGCCGGTGTAGTGCACCAGCCGGCGCAGCGAATAATCGACCCTGACCGCATCGAACAGCGAGAGCGGGCGCGGCTCGCCCTCGATGATCTCGAAACTGCCATCGGCGACCTCGTCGCCGACCAGCGAGAGCAGCGGCGTCGGGAAATGCCGCGCCAGCTCGGCGGGGCTGACCTTGCCGCGGCCGAGCTCGTCACCGCCGTCGAGCGCATACGGATAAGGGATTTCCTGCGCGCTGATGCCGGTCTCGATGGTCGCTCCGTACTCCGCGACCAGCGGCCGGAGCTGGTCGAGCAGGTAGGTGCGGAACTCGGCGGGATGGGTCACCGTGGTCGAGTAGACGCCGGGCGTGGCGAATTTGGCATAGCCGCGCCGTGTCGCAGCCGGCAGCTTCGAGGGCTCATAGGTGACGCGCAGCATCGGGTAACGATAGAGCG
Organism: Bradyrhizobiaceae bacterium; assembly: GCA_036676315.1. Classification (GTDB taxonomy): domain Bacteria; phylum Pseudomonadota; class Alphaproteobacteria; order Rhizobiales; family Beijerinckiaceae; genus Allobosea. The sequence continues at coordinate 17,067 of JAKFDB010000052.1, read as the reverse complement.
CGCGCTCCTCCGGCGTCGGTGGCTCGAGCGTGGTGAAAAAGCGCTGCAGGTCATCGCCCAACGCCTGCCTCGCCTGGGCGTATAATGCTTCCAGCCGGTCGACAGCGGCTTCTGGCGTGGCGGCGATCTCGAAATTCATGTCGCGGAACGGTCTCCGTTTGGGCTGTTCGTCAAGGTCGGCCTGCTGACGAAGCCTGTCGGGCGATCCTGCCACGCTCTTCGTCCCGCAGCCATGCCGGCGATGCGTGCCGGTTCAGAGATATACCGGGAGGATTGGCGATGAAGCTTGCGACCTATCTCTTCTTCGACGGCCAGTGCGAAGCCGCCTTCAACGACTATCAGCGGATTCTTGGCGGCCGGATCGAGGCGATGCTGCGCTATGAAGGCTCGCCGGCCGAAGTGGCGCCGGAATGGCGCTCCAAGATCATGCATGCCTGCCTGGAACTCGCCGATGGCCAGATGCTGATGGCCTCGGACGCACCGCCGGAGCAGAGCAGCGGGCCGATGCAAAGCGTCTATGTCAGCGTCACCGTGAAGGAGCCGGCCGAAGCCGAACGCATCTTCGCCGCGCTCTCGGAAGGCGGCAAGGTGATGATGCCGATGGCCGAGACCTTCTGGGCGCCGCGCTTCGGCATGCTGGGCGACCGTCACGGCGCATTCTGGATGGTGAGCTGCGCGCCGGTTGCGGCATAGCGCCGGCCGCACCGCTTGTCCGGAATGGCGGGAATGGTTCCCCGGGCCTGGCCGCAAAGCCCGCCGCCAGCGCCGGAGCAACCAGCGCCAGATCGTCGTCCCCGGCGCGCACTTGCTTGAGCTGAATAATTGGATACAATTATTCAATGAACTCTCGACGCCTCACGCCGACGACCACTGCCGCCGCGCTCGCGGCCCGCCTGCGCCAGGAAATCGATCAGGGCCGCTGGCAGGCGGGAGAGCTGCTGCGGCAGGAGCAGCTCGCCAACGAGTTCGGGGTCAGCCGCATCCCGGTCCGCGAAGCACTGGCGCAGTTGCAGAGCGAGGGCCTGCTCAGCATCGAGCATTATCGTGGCGCACGGGTGAGCTGGCCGACGGCCGCCGAGATCGACGAGGTCTTCGACCTGCGCCGGCTAGTCGAAAGCGACCTGCTCGCGCGCGCCCTGCCCTTGCACGACGAGCGCTCCGGCCGCGAATTGCAGCGCCTGCAGGAGCAGCTCGAGGATGCGCAGGACCGTCTCGGCTGGATCCACGGCGACATCGCCTTCCACGAGGCGCTCTACCGGCCCGCCGAGCGCCTGCGCAGCCTGGCGCTCTATCGGCAACTGCGCGCGCCGATCGACCGCTTCAGCGTGCAGAAACTCGGCCCGGGAACCCGCAAGCAGGGCTGGGCCGATGAGCATCGCGCACTGATCGCGGCCGTCGCGGCCGGCGACGCTCCGACAGCGCTGGCCACGCTGGAGCAGCACCTCGACGCAACGCGCTCCGTGGTGCTCACGGCCTGCGCAAATCCGGGAGAAACCTGATGGCGAACCATGGTGCGACGATCGAATGGCAGCGCGGCGACCAGAACTTCCTCGACCGGCGCTATGGCCGAGCCCATCGCTGGAGCTTTGACGGCGGCGCGGAAGTCGCGGCGTCGAGCTCGCCACATGTCGTGCGCGAGCCCTTCTCGAACCCGGCCAATGTCGACCCCGAGGAAGCCTATGTCGCGGCGCTTTCGAGCTGCCACATGCTCTGGTTCCTCGACCTCGCCTCGCGGCGCGGCTTTCGGATCGACAGCTACCGCGACGCCGCCGAGGGTGCGATGGCGAAGAACGCCGAAGGCAAGCAATGGATCGCACGTGTGACGCTGCGGCCGCATGTCATCTTCGGCGGCGCGAGCCCTCCCGATGACGCCGATATCGAGGCGTTGCATCACGAGGCGCACGAGAACTGCTTCCTCGCCAACTCCGTGCGAAGCACGATCGAAACCCAAGGCAGCTGGCTATATCGCGCAGAAGCCTGAAAAGAGCAGCTTCCCGCAAGATGAGCAGCGCGCCGGGCATGGTCTAGCAGCGCCTGGAAACGGGCGGCAGTACGAGGAATGAGCTAAAAATTAAATAATCTGCATCAGCTTTGCTTCCAGTCGCGAGACCCGCTAGTATTTTGTCCAGTGGAGGAAACGACACGATAACGGGCGACGCGATCAAGGATTGATCCTGATGTTGAGTGGAACCGAGCCGCTCCAGATCTGGGAAGTTATTTCATCCCCTGCAGGAAATGCCGCACTGCAATACGCAGCAGAAAGCGGCGCCCCGCCGCTGGAAGCTCTGGTCGAATTGATCGAGGAATGGTGGGGCCCCTGGCTGGACGACGACCGCGAGGAGCATCTGGGACGTATCCATCGGATGGTGGCGAAGCTGATGGCGGCCAATGGCTGGGAGGAATCGGGCCTGCGTCCCGTCCGCCGCGGCCGGCTGATCACCGAAGCGATGACTTTCCGGCGCGCCGGCGCGAGCCGGCTCCACTGACCGCAGGCAGACGGCTCCGCCGCTAAGCCGGAACGAAGTCCTCCTCCGCGGCCAGTTGCATGACAAAGCCGAGCTGGCGGTCGACGCAAGCCTCCCGCTCATAGCCCCTGGCCACCGAGCGCCGGGCCTCCTGGCGCAGGCCCGTGAGGCCGGCACCGGCGGCGAGCCCGGCAAGGATTCGGCTCGCCAGCGCCTCCTCGTCGAAAAAGGGCGCGAGCAAACCGTTGACGCCGTGTTTGACGACTTCCTGCACCGGCGGCGTTGCCGAGCCGACGATCAGGCAGCCGCAGGCCATCGCCTCGAGCAGTGACCAGGACAGCACGAACGGCACGCTCAGATAGACATGGGCGGCCGAGACCTGGAACAGCCGCACCAGCTCGGCATGGGCGAGCCAGGGAATGTGGACGATGCGTTCCGCCAGCCCGGTTTCCGCCAGCATGACCTCGCGCCAGAGCCGGCCGTCCGGACGCGGACGGCCATAGCCCGGCCCGTCGCCACCGACGGCGACGAAGACCGCATCCGGCCGCTGCCGCGCGACACGGGCCGCCGCGCGCATGAACTGTGGATAACCGCGATAGGGATCGAGATCGCGGGCCGCGAAGGTGACGACAGGGTCGCCGGCCCGCAGCACGCGCCCGTCCGGCAAAATGAAGGCTGCCTCCGCATCCGGCCGGCAGGCCGCGATATCGACGCCGTCATGGCAGACGGCGATGCGCTCGCGGACCGCGCGCGGATATTGCTGGCGCTGCCAGCGCGTCGGCGCATAGGCGAGATCGAGCGTCTCCAGCGTCACCAGCTGGGCCGCATTACGCATGCGGATGCGCCGGCGCTCGGCATCGGTGATCACGGCGGAGGCATCGAAATCGAGGTCGGAGCCGACCGCGTTGTAGAAATACTCGCAATAGCCGATGAGCGGCACGCCCGGCATCGCGTCCCTTGCGAAGAGCAGGCCGCCCCAGCCGATATGGCCGACGATCACATCGGGCCGGTCATGGCGCCCCAGGCGCGAGAGCTCCGCCGCCACCGCCTCGCCCGTGCGGACATGATAGTCGGTCGCCGCCAATGTGGCATGCGTGGTCGCCGGCTCCCCGACGGCGTAGGCGATCTGACGGAGGCCCGGGCGCTCGGGCTCCGGCCTCTCCGTAACCAGCGTCACCTCGGCGCCTTCGGCGGCGAGGCGGGCGATCAGGTGAGCGAATTGACCAGATCCTGAACGATGAACGAATAGGACGTGCATGAGGCGAGCAGAATCCCTCCATAGCGCAGCGCGTCGCCCCACCATTGTTCGAGCCGGCGCAGCGTGTCGTGGGTGGTCTGGAGATTGGCGTCGAGGTCGATGTCGAGCCCCTGGCCGAACTGGCTGTTCTCGTCGAGCTGGCGCAGCCGCTCGCAGAGAAGCTGCCCCTTGGGTGAGAGCGAAATCCGGGCGAGACGCCGGTCGCGCGGCGAGGCACCGCGATCGAGATAGCCGCTCTCGACCAGCTGCTTGAGATTATAGGACGCGTTCGAGCCGACATAATGGCCCCGGTCGAGCAGATCGCGCACTGCGATCTCGCCGGAGCCGATAGTGAACAGCACCATCACCTGGGACGGCGAGATATCGTCGACACCGAGCTTGCTCAGCTCGAGCCTGAGATAGTCGAGGAAGCGCCGGCTGACCCGCTCGATCATGCGAGCCAGCTCCAATTGCGAGACCAGCGTACGCCCCGGAGCCGAATCAGGATCGCTGCGCCCTGCCCCTTCGCCATGCTCTCCATTGAAGGCCTGGCCTAGGAATCGATCGCCGACATGCGGTTTGAAATGCATTCCCTACTCCGCCTGGTTTCGAAATGGGCAGCCTACTCCCGCGAACCCCCCGCCCGTCGAAATAGCTTAGACGCAAAGCACATGCCACATCAAATAGCACTGCATTAAGATTTTAACAATTACGCTATAGTCATAAACTGTTTCAAAATTTGAAATAGCACACTATTTCGCCATACTCTGACACATTATCTAGCATTTCCAGGGTTGTATTCTGTCATATTAAGGACACGACTTTCGTGGCACGCTAGTCATCATCCAATCACCTACTGCTTCGTTCACAGGCGCGCAGCCGCCGCTTCCGCGCCGGAGAGATGCATGAAGATTCCAACCACGAAATCCGACGCCCTGATTCGGGACCTGCAGCGCTCCTTTGCCGGCGGCCTGGCCTATGCCGGCTTCCTCAGCCTGTGCGTCAACGTCCTGCTGCTGACGGTTCCGCTGTTCATGCTGCAGGTGCAGGACCGCGTCATTGTCAGCCGCAGCTACGACACGCTGACCATGCTCATGGTGATCGCGGTCGGGGCGCTCGTGCTCTATGGCGCGATCGAGTTCATCCGCTCGCTGACCTTCCAGACCATGGCGAGCATTTTCGCGCGCCGGCTCAATCTGCCGGCGCTGCAGGCCGCGGTGACAACCTCGCTCGAACGCGGCTCGGGGCAGGCGACGCAGGCGATTCGCGACCTCAACGACATCCGCACCTTCATCGCCAGCTCGGCGATCGCGACGCCGCTCGAGGCCGCCTGGTCGCCGATCTTCCTGGCCGTATTGTTCGCCTTCCATCCGGTCTACGGCCTGGTCGGTGTCGTCTCGTTGCTGATCCTGCTCATCCTCGGCGTGCTCGCCGACGTGCTGACGCGGCGCGTCCTGAAGGAGGCCAATGAGGAGGGCGTTGCTTCGATCAACGAGGTTGGCGCCAGCCTGCGCCATGCCGAGACGATCGAGGCGATGGGCATGCTGCCGGCACTGACGGCGCGCTGGCGCACCGGGCAGATCGCGATGCTCGAGCATCTCGACACCGGCATGGCCCGCGGCAAGTTCATCGCAGCCCTGACGCGCTCCAGCCGGATGACGATGCAGCTCGCGATCTATGCCACCGGCGCCGTGCTGATCATCCGCAACGAGGTCTCGGTCGGCACGTTGATGGCGGCCAGCATCCTGCTCGGGCGCCTGCTCGCTCCCTTCGATTCGATGATCACCGACTGGCGGCAATGGGTCACCGCGGCCCAGGCCTGGAAGCGGGTGCGGGAACTGCTGCAATCGAGCGCCTCGCAGCGCCAGAGCGTGCCGACGCCGGCGACGCAGGGCGACCTCGTGATCGACCGCGTGATCTATGCGCCGCAGGGCGCCGAGCAGACGATCATCAAGGGCGTCTCCTTCACCCTCGAGCCCGGCGAGGTGCTCGGCGTCGTCGGGCCGTCGGGAGCCGGCAAATCGACGCTGGCCAGGCTGCTCGTCGGCGTGCTGAAGCCCAATGCCGGCGGCGTCTATCTCGACGGCCACAACGCCTATCTCTGGGAGCGCGGCTCCTTCGGCGCGATGGTCGGCTACCTCCCGCAATCGGTCTCGCTGCTCAACGGCACCATCGCCGAGAACATCGCCCGGATGCGCAAGCCCGATCCGCACGCCATCCTCGACGCGGCGCGCATCGCCGGCGTGCACGAGCTGATCGGCCGGCTGCCGCTCGGCTACGACACCAATGTCGCCGATGGCGATTTCAAGCTCTCCGGCGGTCAGCGCCAGCGCATCGGCCTGGCGCGGGCGCTCTATGGCGCGCCGCGCCTGATCGTGCTCGACGAGCCCAATGCCAATCTCGACGCCGAGGGCGAGCAGGGCCTGATCCGGGCGATCAACGCCGCCCGCGAAAGCGGCGCCATCGTCGTCCTGATCGCGCATCGCCCCTCGGTGATGCAGGTGGTCGACAAGATCCTGGTGCTGCGCGAGGGCCGCGTCGCCCAGTTCGGCCCGCGCTCCGCCATCGCCGGCATGATCACCCCCGGTGGCGTGGTCGAACTCGAACCGGCGAAGCCGGCAACCCTTCGCGAGGTCAGCGCATGAGCAAGCTGCCGATTCTCCGCAAGCCCGGCACCGCGCTGGTCCCGCTGGCGTACGAAGCCGAACCGACGGAGCGGACGCCCTCGCTGCGCAATCTCGTGCTCGCCGGCGTCGCCGCCGTGGCGATCGGCTTCGGCGGCTTCAGCGCCTGGGCGATCACCGCCCGGCTCGACAATGCCGCCGTCGCCGTCGGCACCGTCATCGTCGACAGCAAGCGCAAGACCGTCAGCCATCTCGAAGGCGGCATCCTGAAGACCCTGCTCAAGGCGGAAGGCGAGCGTGTCGCCCGCGACGAGCCGCTGTTGCGACTGGAGGATGCCCGAGCCCGCGCCGAGCTGCAGCAACTGCACGGCAAGCGCGTCGGCCTCGAAGCCCGGCTGGCCCGGCTGCGGACGGAGCAGGGCGATCTTGCGGAAATCGAGTTCCCGAAGGACATCGGCGAGGCGCATACGCCGATCGCCCGCGAGGTGGTCACCGCCGAGCGGACCCTGTTCCGCGCCCGAGCGAAGGTCCATGGCGGCAAGGTCGGCATCCAGCAGCGCGTGATCGAGCAGCACCAGGCCGAGGCCGAAGCGCTGCAGGCCCAGATCGACGCCGTACGCTACCAGCGCACGCTGATCGACGAGGAGGTCCGCACGGTCGCCGACCTCTATGAGAAGCGCTACGCCAAGCGTTCCCAGCTCGTCGAGCTCCAGACCAAGCAAAGCGAGCTCAGCGGCCGCGGCGGCGAAATCGCGGCCCGCAAGGCCAAGGCCGAGCAGGCGGTCGCCGGCGCCAATCTCGAGATCCTCTCGATCGGCCTGGAGCGCCAGAGCGAGATCGCCAAGGACCTGCAGGACAGCCAGCTCCAGCTCTCCGAGGTGGTCGAGCGCATCGTCCAGGCCGAGGACATTCTGCGCCGGCTCATCGTCACTTCGCCGCAGGAGGGGATTGTCGCCAATATCCGAATGCGGACCGCTGGCAGCGCGATCGCGGCCGGCGAGCCGATCCTCGACATCGTCCCCGAACAGGAGCCCCTGATCGTCGAGGCCCGGGTCGACCCGCGCGATATCGATTCGGTGCGGGTCGGCGCCGAGACGCGGATCCGGCTGACCGCCTTCAATGCGCGGCTGCTGCCGCCGCTGCTGGCAAAGGTCAGCTATGTCGCGCCCGACCAGCTCGTCGACGAGAAAACCGGCATCGCCTTCTTCATCGTCCGTGCCGAGATCACGCCCGAGAGCCTGATCGAGAACAAGATCACCCTCCACGCCGGCATGGCTGCCGAGGTGCTGATCGTCAATGGCCGGCGCTTCGCCGCCGACTATCTGCTCTCACCCTTCAAGGACAGCTTCAACCGGGCCTTCCGGGAGGACTGATTTCATGAGGCACGCCAATCGCTTGCGTCGATTCTGCCGAATTCGGATCGAAATCGATAAAGAAATATACGCACAAATAGTTCAAAACTTGTAACAACATAAAAGATTAATCGACGCTTCAATAATATATATAAAGCTTAAATCCGTTGTGCATCGCAAAATGGTCACAATAAATTCCTTGCTGCGTCGCATATATTGGCTAGTCTTCGAGACGTCGAGCGATGGCGCGCCTTATGTCGTCATCGGAAACGCACTTGATCCAGCATCCCTCGCGGCCATGCCCCGCGATGCTGGTGGTGCTCCCAAAACGCCTAGGAGGTGACGAATGGCCACGATCGAAGGAAGTGCATTCGACGACTTTTTGATTGGTAGCCGGTTCAGCGATGTGATCAACGCCGGCGCCGGAGATGACATCGCCAAGGGCGGCAATGGCGACGATGCCATCTTCGGTGAGGACGGCGACGACCTGATCTTCGGCGACAGCGGCGACGACTTCGCCTCCGGCGGCGAAGGCGACGATGCCCTGTTCGGCGGCAACGGGGACGATGTCCTCTCCGGCGACGCCGGCGATGACGCCCTGTTCGGCGGCAAGGGCGACGATGTCCTTTCCGGCGGCGAAGGCAACGACATCCTGCGCGGCGATGCCGGCGACGATGTCCTGCGCGGTGGTGAAGGCAACGACATCCTGCAGGGTGGCAAAGGCGACGACATCCTGCAGGGCGGCAATGGCGACGACCTGCTCCAGGGCGGCAAAGGCGACGACCTGCTCCAGGGCGGCGCCGGCAACGACGTCCTCGATGGCGGCGCCGGTAACGACGTGCTCCAGGGCGGCGCGGGCGATGACCTGCTCTTCGCCGGCGCTGGCGACGACGTCCTTTCCGGCGGTGCCGGCAACGACGTCTTCGTCTTCAGTGGCGGTGGCGGCAACGATGTCGTGCTCGATTTCGAGGCCGGCTCCGACGTTCTGCAGATCGCCTCGGGCATCAACGGCACCGATATCGGCTCGGCCGAAGACGTGGCGGCCCGCGCGACCACGGTTGGCGGCAACACCGTCATCGACCTTGGCCATGGCGACACGCTGACCCTGGTCGGCGTCACCGCCGAAGACGTCCAGAGCGATCCGGGCTCCTACTTCACGGTGGCCTGACGAACCGCGGCACCGGCCTTGCGGCCGGTGCCGCTCCCCTTCCCTGCCGGATCTCGAATGATGCTGACCCTCGCCCCTGCGCCCATCGCGGACGGCTTGAGCCCGCAGCTGCATCTCTCGCGGCTGAGCGGTTCGGTCTTCCTGCTGAGCTGGACCATCGATGCCCCGGTCGTCACCCGCCCGGGAATCGCTCTGTCGGCCCATGGCAAGCGGCTGGCCTCCGCCTCGCTCGCGCTCGGCCTCGGGGACGGGCGCGTGCGCGTCATCGTCGCCTTCCGCCATGCCGGACCGGGCGACCTCGTCGCGACGCTGTCCGATGAAGGTCCTGACGGCGACATCACCGCGCGCTTCGATCCCGGCCTCGTCCACGCCATGGCCGAAGCCGGCGAGATCGTGCGCGACGCCACGCCGGCCGCCCGGCGCATGCTCGCCAACGCGCTGATCGGCCACTGGCCGAGCCTGTTTGGCCTGAGCGAAACCGCGAGCTATCTCACCTTCCTGCGCCAGTTCCTGCTTCTGCTCGCGCGCAAGCCCGGCCCGGCCACTCCGGTCGCGCGGCTGGGCGAAGGCAAGATCCTGATCGAATCCTCCGCTCCGGGGCGCCTGTCCGGAATCCGGGGCGCCTATCGGCTCGACGGCGGCGGCCTTTCCCGCCTCGCCTGTCGACCGCGGCTGGGCACGGTCGACCGCGCCGGGGTACGCCCGCTGCACTTGATCGTCGACGAGTTCCCGGCGCAGTCCGGCGGGCTGCTGATCCTGCAGAGTGATTCCGGCCTCGTTGTCCGCGCCGTTTCGCCCCGCCCCGCGATTCCTTCGCTCGGGCGCTGGTGGAATGGCAAGGCGAGCACGCGCGACGGTTTGCGGAGCTGGCTGGTCGAACAGCTCTGCGAGCTGTCCGAACAAGGCCGGCTGCTGGCCATCGAGATGCAGCGACGCCTGCCGCTGGCGGTGCAGAACGTGCGGCGCAATGACGACCTGCCCTCGGCCGAGCTCGACCTCGCAGTCTCGACGCCCGCCGGGCTCTTGCTCGGCGGCTGGTATCGCGACCCCGAAGGCCTGCTCAACGAGTTGCTGCTTCATCGCGGCGAAGGCGATCCGACGCCGATCTTGGAGCGGCTCGAGCGCTTTCCGGCTCTGCTGCCGGGCGGCTCCAACGGCGAAATGAAAGCCGCCACAGGCTTTGCCGCGCTGGTGCCGGGTTATGCCGGCGGCGCGCCGGTGCTGCAGCCGCGCGCCGAGCTGCGGCTGAAATCCGGCACCTCCCTGTTCCTGCGGCCGGCGCTGCAACCAGCCGACGCAGTCGCCATCAGGGCGCGGGCGCTGGCTGCCATCCCGCCGCAGCATCTCACGGCCGAGATCATGGAACGGACGCTGGCTCCGGTACTGGCCGCCTGCCAGCAACAATTGCGCGAAGGCCTGCCGGAGCCGCGGCTGAAGCACTTCGGCAAAGCGCCTTCGAACCCGTCCGTCTCGGTGGTGATCCCGCTCTACCGGGTCTACGAGTTCCTGCGCGTGCAGATCGCCGCCTTCGCCGCGGACCCAGCCTTCGCGAGCGAGGCCGAGCTGATCTACGTGCTCGATTCACCGGAGCACGAGGCCGAAGTCGCCCATCTCCTGGGCGGGCTCTTCCTCGCCTACGGCCTGCCGATGCAGCTCGTGGTGATGGGCCGCAATGGCGGCTTCTCGGCCGCCTGCAATGCCGGCGCCGCGGTTGCCCGTGGCGAAACGCTGGCGCTGGTCAATTCCGACGTGATCCCGGCCGGCGATGGCTGGCTGCCGGCGCTGGTGCGCAGGCTCGACCGGCGCAATCGCATCGGCGCGGTCGGCCCGAAGCTGCTCTATGACGATGGCTCGCTGCAGCATGCCGGGCTCTACTTCAAGCGCGACAGCAAAGGCACCTGGCTCAACCATCATTACTTCAAGGGCATGCCGGGCAATTACGGCCCGGCCAATCTCGAACGGCCGGTTCCAGGCGTCACCGGCGCCTGCATCGTGCTGCCGCGGGCCCTGTTCGTCGAGGTCGGCGGTTTCGATGACGGCTATGTCATCGGCGACTACGAGGACAGCGACCTCTGCCTGAAGATCGGCAGGGCCGGGCTCGGCATCGTCTATGTGCCCGGCGTCGCGCTCTACCATCTCGAGCGCCAGTCGATCTCGAAGAGCCTCGACTACACCCGCGGAGCCGCCTCGCAGCACAATGCCTGGCTCCAGACCAAGCGCTGGGACCGCCAGATCGAGGCGCTGATGGCGGCCGTCGACGGCTCTGCCGCCGCGGTGGCCGCCCCGATGCCGGAACAGGCATTCCCGCACGAGCCCCAGTTCTTTTCCCGCGCCAACCTCCGGAGAGCGACAGCGGCATGACGGCGACCTTGGCCCTGAGACAGAACGCACCGGAACCGGCGCCGGCGATCGACCCGGCGGGACAAGAGCTCGACTGGCTGATGCGCCAGCTCCAGAGCAACCGCTTCCTGCCGCATCCGCCGCCGGGCTCGATCTTCGTCGGCGACGGCGACTATCGCGCCATCGGCGCCGAGTTCCTCGGCCATTTCGTCAGGCTCGGCCGGCTGAAGCCGCATGAGCGGGTCTTCGACATCGGCTGCGGCATCGGCCGCATGGCGGTGCCGCTGACCCAGTATCTCGATCCCGAGCGTGGCAGCTATGATGGGCTCGACCCCGTCATGGACGGCATCCTCTGGTGCGCCCAGACGATCACGCCGGCCTATCCGCGCTTCCGCTTCCAGCGCCTCGACATCGCCCATCCGCTCTACAACCCGCAGGGCTCGCTGCCCGGCATCGAGGTGCAGTTCGGCTTCGCGAACCAGAGCTTCGACTTCATCACCATGACCTCGGTGGCGACACATCTGCCGCCCGATGAGCTCGTGGTCTATCTCAACGAGGCCTCGCGCCTGCTGGCGCCGGGCGGACGGCTCTTCCTCACCGCCTTCGCGCTCGACGGCCAGAGCAGCGGCCAGGAACGGCTGAAGTTCCGGCGCTGGGGCGAAGGACCGGGCTGGTATGCGATCGAAGAAGCGCCGCTCGCCGCAGCCGGCGTCGACGCCAGCTTCCTGCTGGAGCGGGCGACCGAAGCCGGGCTGGCAGTGGAACGGCTCAGCCCCGGCCATTGGCGCGGCGTCAGCGCGGCGCACTACCAGGACCTGCTGATCGCCGTGAAGCCGGGAGAGGCGCGATGAGCCGCCGCATCCTGGTCGTCGCCCACAACCATCCGGCGCTGCATCCGGGCGGGACGGAGATCTTCGCCCATGACCTGGCGCAGGCCTATCGCGAACAGGGCTGCGAGGTCATGTTCCTCGGCGCGACCAATGCGATCCACCGCGAGCCGCATCCCGGCACCGCCTTCCAGGCGACCGGCGAAGACGGCGACCTCCTGCTGTGGAGCGGCCATTTCGACCGCTTCCATCTCAGCCAGATCGATCATTACGGCACCTTGCAGGACCTCGGCGCGCTGCTCGGCGAGTTCCGGCCCGACGTGATCCATGTCCATCATCTCGTGCTGATCGGGGCCGAGTTCCTGGCGCTGGCGCGGCGCCTGCTGCCGCAGGCCGCGATCGTGATGACGCTGCACGACTATTATCCGATCTGCCATCATGACGGGCTGATGCTGCGGGCGAGCGACAAGCAGCGCTGCACCGGCGCGACGCCCGCCGCCTGCCATTCCTGCTTCCCCGAGATCGGTGCCGACCGTTTCCTACTGCGCGAGCGCTTCCTGAAGACGCATCTTGCCGCCGTCGACCGCTTCGTCGCGCCGAGCCGTTTCCTGCGCCAGCGCTATATCGACTGGGGCCTCTCGCCCGAGAAGATCGAGGTCGTCGCCAATGCCAGGCCGGCGCAGCTCCCGGTTCCGCATCGCCACACCCATGGGGCCCGCACGCGCTTCGGCTATTTCGGCAACCTCAACCCGTGGAAGGGCGTACTGCCCTTGCTGCAGGCGGCGAAGCTGCTGCACGAGGCCGGCGAGACCGGCGTCGAACTGCGCATCCATGGCGGCGCGCCATTCCAGAGCGAGGCCTTCACCGCCGCGCTCGACAAGGCACTGGCGGAGGCCGGCGCGAACGTCACGCATTGCGGACCCTATCGCCGCGAGGAGATGCCGGAGCTGATGGCCGAGGTCGACTGGGTGGTGATGCCCTCGATCTGGTACGAGAACGCTCCCCTCGTCATCCAGGAAGCCTTCCAGCACCTGCGGCCGGTGATCGCCAGCGGCATCGGCGGCATGGCCGAGATGGTCCGCGACGGCGTCGACGGGCTGCATGTCCGACCAGGCGACCCTGCCCAGCTGGCGGCGACGCTGCAGCGCGCCGCCGGCGACAACGGGCTCTGGCAGCGGCTCGTCGAGAACATCAAACCCTCACCCGGCATGGCCGACTGCGCGCAGGCCCATCTCGCGCTGTTCGACCAGCTCAAACTGGCGGAGGCGGCATGACGATGGCGCAGAATTCCGAAAGCAGCGCAGCCGTGGCGGAGATCACGCCGGCGCGCCTCAATGGCCGCGTCGATGCGCTCGACGGCAACCGGCTGCATGGCTGGATCTGGGACGAGGCCAGGCCGGAAGAGCGGCTCACCGTGCGCCTGATGCGCGACGGCGTCGCTGTGCAGGAAGCGACCGCCGACCAGAGCCGCGTCGACTTACGCCGCAACGGCATCGGCGACGGCCGCCACGCCTTCGCCATGGAACTCGACGATCACGTTGCCGCCGCGCGCGCCGATCTCGTCATCGTCGGCGTCTCGCCCAGCACCGGGGTTGCGCTCGAGCTGCGGCTGCCGCCGCCGGCGGAGCTCGCGGCGGAAGCTGCCATCGCCGTGCCGCTGGCGCGCTTCTTCGACCGGGTCGAGGCGCTGATCGCGCTGCAGAGGCGCTCGCAGCTGACCCAGAAGGAACTGCTCGACAAGGTCGGCGAGCTCGGCCTGCGGCTGACGGAGTACCGCCAGCGCGAGCAGGAGGCGAAACAATCGGACGAAGCCGAGGGCAAGGATTCGATCGCAGCCCGCCTAGCCGAGCTCGACGTGTTCCAGATGCGCTTCGACCAGACATTGAAGAGCTTCGACGACCGGCTGGTCGCGATCCGCAAGGAGGCGCGGGCACCGCTGCGGCAGGTCACCGTCATCCTCGGCTTCCTCTCCGGCCTCGCCGCGCTGCTCTCCTTCATCACGCTCGCCGTGACGCTGACCGGAGGCTGAGCAATGAACGAGGTCATCATCCCGCAGCAGACCAGGATCAGCCCGGCGCCGACCGTCAGCTGGACGCCGCTCGGCGAGAACGCGATCCTGATCATGAGCGCCTGCGATGCGATTCCCGGCAAGGTGCCGGTCGCGGTCGACGGCAATCCGCGCAACAAGGCGCAGACCATGGCGCTGACCTGGCGCCGGCCGCAGGCCGATGCGTCCCAGGCTGTCGGCTTCCTGTGCCTGGCACCGGCCCCATCGCATGACCGCGCCGGCGGCGGGGCGATCCTGCTCGGCCGGCCCGGCCGGCCGCTGCGGCTGATCCTGGCGCCGAAGCCCCTGCCCCTGCAGGCCTTCCTCGCGGCGCTCGCCGACGAGGCCGGCCAGTCCTTCCCGACCGTGGTCGACGGGCTGCTCGAGGTGCTGCTCGCCGGCAAATCGAACCCGCGGCGGCTGCGCGCCGTCGGCATGCTCCTGCAATCGGTGGCCAAGCCCGGCGGCTTCATCGAGGTGATGGGGCCGCAAGAAGGGGGCGTCTTCGTCCAGGGCTGGACCTCGAATTTCACCGCCGGCCGAACCCAGCTGCTGATCGCCCATGGCGGCCTCTCCTCGGCCGTTCTGGAAGCCGGCACCTTCGAGCGCGACGATCTCGGCGAAGGCGCTCGCGGCTTCTTCGGCCTGCTCGAGGAGTGCGAGATCCGCCACCCCAGCGAAATCGAGCGACTGTTCTTCCGTGGCAATGACGGCTGGCGGGCGCTCGAGGTCTATGAGCGCCATGTCCTGCTCGAGCCGGTGACCGTGCCCGGCCATCTGCGCGACGGGCTGCAGCGCGGCAGCGCACCGCCGGCGACCACCGAGAAGCTCAAGCGGGCCTCGCAGCGCTTCGACGGGCGCGACACGGTCTGCCTGCTCGAGCAGCCGGTGCGCGCCGGCATCGACGACGCCACCATCGTCGAAGGCACCGGCGTGCTGATCATCGGCTGGCTGTTCGACCCCGAGCGCAAGGTCGCCGCGGCGACGCTGCGCAGCGGCTCGCAATCCTGCGCGCTCGACAAGTCTTGGACACGGGTTTCCCGGCCGGACGTCGCCGCAGCCTTTCTCGAGGACCCGCGCTTCGGCCCGGCGCTGGCCGGCAGCCGCAACAGCCATGGCTTCATCGTCTTCGCGCCGAAGCTCGATCCCGAGCCGGGGCAGCCGCTCTATATCGAGTTCGAGATCGAGGGCCAGGGCCCGGCCTTCCTGCCGCTCACCCCGGGGCGAGCCCCGGCGCGCCGGGCGCTGGAGCGGGTCTTCGGCCTGCTCGATCCGCGCTCCTCGACGGCGACCTCGGTCGTCGAGAAGCAGATCGCGCCCGCCCTGCAGGCTGCCGAGATCGCGCCGCCGCGGGCGGTCGAGAGCCATGATATCGGCAGCTTCAACGCCGATGCGGCGCTTGGCCTCGTCATCGGGCTCGACCATCGCCAGCGCGAGCTTTCCAGCCTGTTCGCCCTGCTCGCGATCGACCCGGAAGTGCGGCGGCTGCCGATTGTGGTGGCGGCGCCGGGCGAGAGCTTCGATCGCCTCGGCGCCGAGGCGCGGCGGCTGGCACGCTTCTATGGCCTGTCGATCCGGCTGGTACTGGTCGAAGGCGTCGAGGATACCTGCGACGCGCTGGAAGCGGGCCTGCGGGCCTGCCGCTTCCAGACGGCCGCCCTGCTTTCGGGCGCCGCGCAGATCCGGATGCCCGGCTGGCTCGGTCGGCTGGAGCGGGCCTATCGCGGCCGCGGCGGGCAGTGCGTCGCCAGCCCGACCCTGCTGTTCGAGGACAATTCAATCCGCTGGGCCGGCGCCTGGCTCGAAGGCGAGGGGCCGGAGCGGCGTGTCTACAACCGCTTCGTCGGCTACCCGCTGGAGGCGATCGGCAGCCTCGGCCCGATGGAAGTCGCCGCCGGGGCGACCGAATGCTGCGTGCTTTCGCGCGCCGCCTTCATCGAGGCCGGCGGCTTCTCGCGCAATTACTTCACCACCGGCGAAAAGGGCCTCGACCTCTGCCTGAAGCTCAGGATGAACGGCGCGCCCTCGCTCTGGGTGCCCGAGGTCGAGATCTATGTGGTCGAGGACGGCGAGGCGGCACGCCCGCCGGCCGGCGTCCTCGCCAGCCTCGCCGATCGCGCTTCCTTCGACCGGCGCTGGGCGCTGGCCATTTCCAACATGAGAGGATGAGCATGCGTATCCTCGTCGTCTCGCACGGCCACCCTTCCTTCTCGCTCGGTGGCGCCGAGATCGCCTCCTACAACCTGCACAAGGGCTTCCAGGCCAAGGCGGAGGTGGATACCCACTACCTCGCCCGCGTCGGTGCGCCGACGCCGCGCCATGCCGGCACGGCATTGATGAGCCTGCGCCAGCGCGGCGGCGAACTGCTCTACTACGCCGAGGAGTACGACCACTTCCTGCTCTCGAACCGGGCGACCGAGGAGATCGAGCGCGATTTCGTGCGGGTGCTGCGCGACCTCAAGCCCGACGTGGTGCATTTCCACCATTTCATCGGGCTCGGCCTGGAATGCCTGTTCGCCGTGCGCGACACGCTGCCCGACGCGCTGATCGTCGTGACCTTCCACGAGTATCTCTCGATCTGCCACCACCATGGCCAGATGGTGAAGACCGGCGCCTTCAAGCTCTGCTACCGCTCCTCACCGAGCGACTGCAATGCCTGTTTCCCGGAGATCGCGCCGGCACGCTTCCTGGCGCGCGAGACCTTCATCAAGGGCATCCTCAACCTCGCCGACCATTTCGTCTCGCCGAGCCGCTTCCTGGCCGAGCGCTACCAGCAATGGGGGCTTGCGGCCGAACGCTTCTCGGTGATCGAGAACGGCATCGACGTCGCCGAGGTCGCGCCGCCGCGGCCGGTACCCGAAGCCAACGGCCGGC
The DNA here is from genome assembly GCA_036676315.1 of Bradyrhizobiaceae bacterium. Lineage (GTDB taxonomy): Bacteria > Pseudomonadota > Alphaproteobacteria > Rhizobiales > Beijerinckiaceae > Allobosea. The sequence goes on along the minus strand of JAKFDB010000052.1, from coordinate 133 downwards.
GCTCGCGCTTTGCCTATTTCGGCCAGCTCACGCCCTATAAGGGCGCCGATATCCTGCTCGACGCCGTCACCCGCATTCCGGACTCGGTCTGGGGCGAGGACAGCGTGCTGCTGGTCTATGGCGGCAATCTCGA
>JAKFDB010000051.1:0-2635 GCA_036676315.1 Bradyrhizobiaceae bacterium | reverse complement strand
GACCCCCGCGCTCGAAAAGGTCGTCAACGAGAAGGCCGGCGCGATTCGGCTGATCAAGATCAATATCGACGAGCATCCCCAGATCGCCGGCCAGCTCGGTGTGCAGTCCATACCCGCCGTGTTCGCCTTCGCTGGCGGCCGTCCGGTCGATGGCTTCATGGGCGCCATGCCCGAGGGTGAGGTGCGCCGCTTTGCGGAGCGCGTCATCGCTGGCGCCCCGGCGCCGCAGCCCGCCGAAGGCTCCTTGGAAGCCCAGATCACCGACGCCGTCGCCGCCGCCGAGGAAGCGCTGACGGCGGGCGATCTCGGCCGCGCCGCGCAGATTTTCGGCATGGTGCTGCAGCATCAGCCCGACCATGCTGTCTCGTTGATCGGCCTCGCGCGCGTCTATATGGCGGCCGGGGAAGCCGAACAGGCGCAGGCGACGCTCGACATGCTGCCCGAAGCCGAGCGCAAGGGCGAAGCCTATACAGCGCTGGTCAATTCGATCCGTCTCCTCGGCGAAGCCGCCAATCTCAGCGAGACGGCCGCGCTCGAGGCCGCCGTCGCCGCCAATCCGGATGACCATCAGGCGCGTTACGATCTGGCGCTGGCGCTCAATGCGGAAGGCAAGCGCGTCGAGGCGGCAGAGGCTCTGGTCGCCATCTTCAAGGCCGACCGCGCCTGGAACGAAGACGGCGCGCGCAAGAAGCTGCTCGAATTCTTCGACGCCTGGGGCCCGCGCGACCCGGCCACCGTCAGGGGTCGCCGCATGCTCTCGGCGGCCCTGTTCTCCTAAGAGGGACAGCACCATGCTCAAGCGCCCCACATTGCCGGCCGATCTGCCAAAATCGGTTCCGATCTTCCCGCTCAGCGGGGCCTTGCTGCTGCCCTTCTCGCACCGGCCGCTCAATATCTTCGAGCCGCGCTATATCGAAATGGTCGATGCGGCCCTGCGTGGCGATCGGTTGATCGGGCTGATCCAGCCCGAGGATACATCAGAGGAGAGCCCCAAGGGCCGCAGCCCGCTGCAATCCGTCGGGTGCCTTGGTCGGCTGACCCATTTCGAGGAAAGCAGCGAGGGGCGCTATTTCATCATCCTCGAAGGCGTCGCCCGCTTCCGCCTGGTGCATGAACTGACCGTCATGACCCCCTATCGGCAGGGCGTGATTTCGGCGGACGATTTCGCCACCGACTTCACCCGCGACTTCGGCGAGGAGGGGGTGGATCGGGAGCGCTTCGTCAGGATGATGCGCGACTATGCCGAATTCGCCAGCATCGAGCTCAACTGGGAAGAGATCGAGCGCACCGGCACTGCGGACCTGGTCAATTTCTGCTGCATGGTGGGACCCTATGGCCCGGCCGAAAAGCAGGTGCTGCTCGAGGCGCAGACGCTGGAGCAGCGCGCCGAGACGCTGATCGCCATGACCGAGTACGAAATCGCCCGCGGCGGCAGCGGCGGCGCGGCGCCGCTGAACTGATGATGAGCCAGGCGCCAGCCTTCAATCCGCGTCATGTTCTCGATGTGAAGACGCTCGAAATGCTGGTCTGCCCGCTGACCAAGACCAGGCTGATGCTCTCTGCCGACCGGGCCGAACTGATCTCGGTGGCGGCGCGCCTGGCCTTCCCCATCGTCAACGGCGTGCCCCTGCTCAGCCTCGACGAAGCCCGCACCGTCGAACCCGAAGCCTTGCGGCAGTTGCCCGACCTCAAGGATGGCCACTAGCCGTCATTCGGACGGTGGAATGACCTCGTAGCGGTCGCGGATGTGGGTGGCGAAGAACCGGCCCTGCGAATCGGCGGCACAGAGATCGTCGAACACATCCTCGGGAACATCGCGATAGCCATAGGGCTGCGCGTCGCCGGTGAACCATAGCTGCAACAATCGCTCCTCCAGGACATACTCCGCTCGCCAGATTGCACTGGAATCGAAGCGGACCATGGCTCAGATCGGCAGGCCGCTGAGCAGCCTGGGGCCGCTGGACGAGACGCCGGAAGCGGTGCGGATCAGCGCCGACTTGATCGGGCCGGCCCGGTCCACCAGGCCCAGTCCGAAATCGCGCAGCGCGCGGACCGGCGCGACGTCATTGGAGAAGAGCCGGTTGAGCCCGTCGGTCATCGCGGCCATGCTCGCCGTATCCAGCCGGCGCCACGCCTGGTAGCGGCCCAGCACATCCTCGCTGCCATGATCGAGCCCGAGGCGGATGGCTTCGATGACCACTTCGGCCAAGGCTGCCACGTCCTTGAGGCCGAGGTTGAGGCCCTGGCCGGCAATGGGATGGACCACATGCGCCGCATCGCCAACCAGCGCCAGCCGCGGCGCGACGAAATCGCGCGCGATCTGTAGCTTGAGCGGAAAGCCCATCAGCTTTTCCTCCACCGTGACCGCGCCCAGCGTCGAACCCATTACGGCTTCGATCTCGTTGGCCAGTTCAGCCGGCGCCATGGCCAGAAACCGCGGTGCCACCTCCCGACTTTCCGTCCAGACCAGCGATGAGCGGTTGCCCGGCAGCGGCAGGCTGGCAAAAGGGCCCGCCGGCCGGAAATGCTCATAGGCCACACCATCATGGGGCAGTTCATGGCCAATAGTGGTGACGATCCCCGTCTGCCCATAGGCATGCGCGATGACGCTGATGCCGGCCATGTGCGCGGCGAT
>JAKFDB010000050.1:0-5731 GCA_036676315.1 Bradyrhizobiaceae bacterium | reverse complement strand
CCATCGCCCGCTCCAGCGGCTCGGCCGCAAGGTCGGGCATGGCGTCGAAGCCCGGCAGGACGAAATAGCTCTGCTGGAAGTCGTCGATCTTGTAGCGGGTCCGCATCACCCGGACCGGGTCGAAGCGGATGCGGTTCGGCTTGTCGCTCTCCAGCGCAAACAACGTCTCGCCGGGCGAGGAGGCGATGCCGGCGCCGAAAATCCGCATGCCGGCCGCGGTCTCGATCAACCCGAACTCGACGCTGTACCAGTAGAGCCGCGCCAGCCGGGTAAGATCGGCCGGCTCGGCATAGCGCAGTCCGGCAGCGCCATAGGCGGCGACGAAATCGGCGTAAGCAGGGTTCATCAGCAGCGGCACATGGCCGAAGACATCGTGGAAGATGTCGGGCTCCTCGATATAGTCGAACTCCTCCGGCCGCCTGATCCAGAATCCCGCCGGAAAGCGCCGCTCGGCCAAATGGGTGAAGAAGACCCGGTCCGGCACCAGGCCCGGCACCGCCACGACCTCCCAGCCGGTAGCCGCCTTCAGCACGCGGTTGATCTGCCGGAAGTCGGGGATGCCGTCGGCCGCGATGCCGAGCGCCGCGAGGCCGGCGAAGAACTCGTCGCAGATGCGCCCGCGCAGCAGCTCGAACTGGCGCCGGTGCAGCCGCGACCAGGTCTCATGGTCGGCGGCGGTATAGCGGTCGAATCCTTGATCGACGACGAAATCGGCCGGAACCTGGTCCGGCTTCAAGCCTGAACGGCTGAGCGGGTCGGATGTCATGGCGCACCTCCCAATGCTGCCAACATGCTGCGCCCGGCGCCAGGTCATGTCCTGACTTTCTCTTGCAGCATTCCCCGTTGAATAGAACAATATGACCCGCAACATCGATACCGGGTCCGATCATGCCCCACGCTGCCCATCCTCCGTCACGCCTCGACGAGACCGACCGGCGCATCCTGCGCGCCCTCCAGCGCAATGGCCGGCTGACCAATGCCGCACTGGCCGAAGAGATCGGCATGGCGCCCTCGCCCTGCCTGCGCCGCCTCAAGGCACTGGAAGAGGATGGCATTATCGCCGGATATCGCGCGCTGATCGACCGCCGCAGCCTCGGCCATGGCGTCGAGGCCTATGCCTTCGTCAAGCTCGCCCAGTCGGATCCGGACTGGCGCACCCGCCTCATCGAGAAGCTGAAGGCCTTCGACGAGGTGATCTCCTGCCAGGCGATGACCGGCGAATGCGACCTGCTCGTCCACATCGTCGCCGATGACATCGAGGCCTATGGCGAATTCGCCATGCAGCGCCTGCTGACGCTGCCCGGTATCGCCGACATGCGCTCATCTTTCGTGCTGGCAACGATCAAGCCCGACCGGGGCTGGCCGGTCTAGAGGCTGTTTGGAAGCGCACAGCCCTCATCCTGAGGAGCCGCAACGCGGCGTCTCGAAGGATGCTCCAATTGGTTCCGGAGACAGCTGGAACATCCTTCGAGACGCCGTTCCTCGCGGAAACGGCTCGTCAGGATGAGGGCTCGAAGAACTTTCAAACGAACGCTGAGTGGTCAGCCTGCAATCACGGCGTCACGCCATAGGCGCGGTAGCGCTCGCCGGCGCTGCCGTCGAGATCGCGCGCCTTGGCGAAATCGGAGGCGGCCTCGGCCGCGTCACCGCGACGCTGATGCGCGATCGCCCGCCCGTACCAGGCCTGCCCCAGCCGGGCGTCGAGCGAGAGCGCCCGGTCATAATCGGCGATCGCGCCGTCGAGATCGCCGCGCTTGAGCTGGACCAGGGCGCGCGTGTGCAGGACGCCGCTTTGGTTCGGCGCGAGCCGCAGCGCCTCCTCGCAATCCGGCAGCGCCCCCGCCACCTGGCCGCTGACGGCGCGGATCAGGCAGCGCATGTTCCAGAAGCCGGCCTGCTCGGGGTGGCGCTTGATCAGGCGGCCCAGCTCGTCGATGGCAAGGCTCGGCTGCTGCGCGCTGACCAGCGCCTGGGTCAGGCCGAGCGCGGCGTCGATGCGATGCGGCGCCAGGGCCAGTGCCTCGCGATAATCCGGGATCGCCGCCTCGGGCTCCCCGAGCGCGGCCCGCACCGCAGCGCGCGACAGCCAGCCATCGGCATCGCCACGGTCGATCGCGAGCGCCGCATCGAAATCGGCGAGCGCCCGCTGAAACTGCCGGGAGCGCTGCAGGAGCTGGCCGCGATTGAGCAATGCCGCATGGTTGGCGGGGGCCACCGCGAGCACCTCGTCATAGGCCTTGAGCGCCGCCGTGCCCTGTCCGCGCGCCTCCAGCGCACGAGCCCGCTGGAACAGCGCCTCGAGCGAGCGGGGCGCGCGCCGCAACGCCGCCTCGCTGTCGGCGAGCGCCTCGGAGAAGGCACCGTCGCGGAAATTCAACCGTGCCCGCAGCACCAGGGCCACGGGATGGTCGGGCTCGATCGACAGTGCCGTCGCGATGTCCTGACGTGCCTGGATCTCGCGCTGCGGTTCCGCAACGCCGAACTGGGCCCGGCGCACCAGCCGCGTGACGTCGAGGCCATCGACCGCAAGAGCGGCATCGAGCTCGGCGATCTCGCTGCGCGCCGGCGCAGCCGGTTTCGGGCGGGCTGCATGATAGGCCTGCCAGAAGGCGTCGCGCTCCTGGCCAAGCTGGAGCCTGGCCGAGTGGATGAAGGCCGTCAGGCGCATCGGCCAGGCCTCGATCGAACGTCCCAACGCCGGCAACAAGGCCTCGCGCCGCGCGAGGGCGCCGGCATGGGCCGGGTCGAGCTCCAGCACGGCACCATAGGCCGCCAGCGCCGCGCGCCTGTCGCCGAGCGAGTCCTCGGCCAACGCCAGGCCAAAACGCGCCGCCAGATCGTCGGGGTGCGCCCGCAGCGCCGCCTCATAAGCCTTTCGCGCCGGCGCCGCCTGCCGCAGCGCGAGCAAGGCGTCGGCGCGCATCGCGGTCCAGCCGGAAGCATCGCGGCCCGGGCCAGCCCGGTCGAGATCGCGCAGCGCCTCGTTGCTCCGGCCGAGCGAAAGCAGCAGGCGGCCGCGATTGCGCAGGCTGTTGCCGTCCTGCGGTGCCAGCGCCAGCGCCCGGTCGAGATCGCGCAGCGCCTCGGTCCTCTGGCCTTGCTCGATCAGCAGCAAGGCGCGGTTGTTGAAGGCGAAGACGGCGTCCGGATAGGCCGCGATCAGGGCGCCATAGGCGGTGATGGCCTGGAGCGGCCGCCCGTTTCGTTGCAGGACCAGCGCCCGGCGCGACAAGGCGGGCTCGCTATCGGGGTCGAGCCGCAGCGCCCGTTCATAGTTTGCAAGCGCCGGCTCGATCTGTCCGAGCGCCTCGAAGGCCCGCCCGCGTTCCACCCAGGCCTGCGGCACGGCAGGTTCGAGGCGCAGGGCGCGGTCGAAGGCGGCGACCGCCTCGCCGGGGCGCTTCAGCGCCGACAGCGACAGGCCGCGCCGGTAATGATGCGAGGCGATGGTCGGCTCCAGCTCGAGCGTCATGTCGAGATCGACCAGAGCAAGATCATGCTCGCCGATGCCCTGCAGCAGCCGGGCCCGCGCCGCACGGCCCCAGGCGCTGGAAGGGTCGAGCCGCAGGCCGCGGTCGAGATCCGCCCGCGCACCGGCAAGGTCGCCGCGACGCTCGCGCAGATTGGCCCGGTCGACCAGCAGGCTCGCAGCCGCATTGCCGGCAGCCAGCCCGGTGGCGAGAACGGCTTCCGCCTCGCGATGGCGGCCGAGCTCGGAAAGCGCCGCAGCGCGCCCGCGCAGCGCCGCGAGATGGCCTTGGGTTATCCGGAGAGCGGCCTCGAAATCGCGCAGTGCCGCCAGGGTTGCCCGCTCGCCATGCTCCAGCCAGCCACGGCTGGCGAGCAGATCGGCTCGATCGCTGCGGCTGAGCTCGACCCGCAGGGCCTCGTCGCAGGCCGCCTTGCGCTCGCCGCGCGGCGCCTCGATCTCGCCCATGCAGATTTGCACGTGCTCCTCGGCCTGCTCGGCCGGTGAGATCGACGGCAGCGCCGTATGGGCCGATATGGGCGCGGCCTGGAGCACGACCAGCGCGCCCAGCAGAACAAGGCGACGCGACTTCATGGAACAACGTCTCGCGATGGCCCCCCGCACCATGAGAGCGGCATCCGTTTCGCGAATCCAGGTTTTGTTCCATGCCGCCGGCAAAAAATATGCCGGTGTGCCACGCTGGTCACAGCGCCGCACACCGGCCGATCAATGGTCCGTCCTACTCGGCGGCGGCCTGCGGATGCACGCGCGCGCCCCGCGCGATCAGCTTGTTGAGCGCGACGAGATAGGCCTTGGCGGAGGAAACCAGCGTATCCGGATCGGCGCCGCGGCCGGTGACCGAAGCGCTGCCGTCGGACAGCCTCACCGTGACCTCGGCCTGTGCATCGGTGCCTTCGGTGACGGCGTGGACGTCGTAGAGCTCCAGCCGCGCCTCATGCGGGACGATCAGCTTGATCGCGTTGAAGACGGCATCGATCGGGCCGTTGCCCTCGGCCTCCTCGGTGACGATGCGGCCCTCGACATCGAGCTTCATCATCGCCCGCTGCGGCCCGCGTGTGCCGGCGATCACGGTCAGCGAGACCAGCTTCACCCGGTCATGGGCGGAGGCGATGTTCTCGTCGACCAGCGCCTCGATATCCTCGTCGTAGACATGCTTCTTGCGGTCTGCCAGCGCCTTGAACCGGGTGAAGGCGTCCTCCATCTGGTTGTCGCCGAGGTCGTAGCCCATCTCCTTCAGCTTGGAGCGGAAGGCGGCGCGCCCCGAATGCTTGCCCATCACCAGCGAGGTCTTGGTGACGCCGACCGATTCCGGCGTCATGATCTCGTAGGTCTGCTGGTGCTTCAGCATGCCGTCCTGGTGGATGCCGCTCTCATGGGCGAAGGCATTCCGGCCGACGATCGCCTTGTTGTACTGCACCGGGAAGGAACAGGCGGTCGAGACCGCCTTCGAGGCACGCATCAACAGGGCCGATTCGATGCCGGTATCATAAGGCAGGGCATCGCCGCGTACCCGCAACGCCATCACGATCTCTTCCAGCGCGGCATTGCCGGCGCGCTCGCCGATACCGTTGATCGTGCATTCGACCTGGCGTGCCCCGCCCTCAATCGCCGCCAGCGAATTCGCGACGGCGAGGCCGAGATCATTATGGCAATGCGCCGAGAAGATCGCCTTGTCGGCGTTCGGCACGCGCTCGCGGATCTGGCGGAACATGTCGCGATACTCGTCCGGCGTCGCATAGCCGACCGTGTCGGGCAGGTTGATCGTCGTCGCGCCGGCCTTGATCGCGGTCTCGACGGCTCGGCAGAGATAGTCGATCGGGGTGCGGGTGGCGTCCATGCCGGACCACTCGACATCCTCGACCAGGTTGCGGGCCTGAGCGACGGTCTTGGTGATGATCTCCAGCACCTCGTCCTCGGTCTTGCGCATCTGGTGCTGCAGATGGATCGGCGAGGTCGAGACGAAGGTGTGGATGCGCGGCTTCACCGCATGGCGCACCGCCTCGCCGGCGCGGGCGATGTCGGCGCTGATGGCGCGGGCGAGACCGGCAACGCTCGCGCGCTTGATCCGCCGGGCAATCTCCGACACGGCCTCGAAATCGCCGTCCGAGGCGATCGGAAAGCCGGCCTCGATGATGTCGACGCCCATCGCGTCGAGCACATCGGCGACCTCGAGCTTCTCCTCGAAGGTCATGGTCGCGCCGGGGCATTGCTCGCCGTCGCGCAGCGTCGTGTCGAAAATGA
>JAKFDB010000049.1:0-19245 GCA_036676315.1 Bradyrhizobiaceae bacterium | reverse complement strand
GCGCCGCCCTTCGCACTGCGGCTGATCAAGCGCTCGCTGAACCGCACGATGGACATGCAGGGTTTCCGCAATGCGCTTTCGGCGCATTTCGACAGCCACCAGCTCTCCCATGTCTCGGCCGAGTTCGCGCAGATGCGCGGCAGCGGGATGGCGAGTGCGATCGAGCGCGGGCGCCGGTGAGCTTGGCCATGGATAACTTCTCCGCCACGGCGACTGCTCTCTCGACGTCGGCGATTCTTTCCGCGCCGTCGGACGAGACCTTCCGCGCCGGGATCAAGGCCTGGTTCGCTCGGGAGTTGCCGCGCCTTGCCGGCGCGCGCTACGGGGCCGCCGAAATGCAGCGGCTCGGCTTCCGCCGGGAATGGGAGGACCATCTCTGCCGTTCCGGCCTGTCCGGCCTCGGCTGGTCCGAGGCGGTCGGTGGCCGGCCGCTCTCGCTGACCCGACAGGCGATCTACCATCAGGAATATGCCCGCGCGAAGGCGCCGCTCGCGGTCAATCTGATCGGCCACGGCATCGTCGGCCCGACGCTGATCGCCTTTGGCTCCCAGGAGCAGAAGGACCGCTTCATTCCAAAGCTCCTCAGCAATGAGGAGATCTGGTGCCAGGGCTATTCCGAGCCGAACTCCGGCTCCGATCTCGCCTCGCTCGCGACCCGGGCGGAGCGCCGCGGCGACGTTTATGTCCTCAACGGCCAGAAGATCTGGACGAGCTTTTCCCATCTCGGCGACTGGTGCTTCCTGCTGGCCCGGACCTCGAGCGAAGGGCCGCGCCAGCGCGGCATCTCGGTCTTCCTGGTCGACATGCGGCTGCCCGGCATTCGCGTCCGCCCGATCCGCCAGATCACCGGCGAGGCCGATTACGGCGAGGTCTTCTTCGACGATGTCGAGGTGCCCGTCGCCTGCCGTCTGGGCGAGGAGAGTGCCGGCTGGGGCATCGCCATGGCCGCAGCCAATTTCGAGCGCGGCACCTATTTCATCCCGCGCATCGTGCGCCTCCAGACCGAGCTGGAAGACCTGGTGCGGCTGGCGGCGGCGACCCTGCGCGACGGGCGCCGGGCGATCAGGGACCCGCTGATCCGCGACGCGATCGCCCGGCTGTTCTGCGACGCCCATGCGTTGCGGCTCCATGCCGACCGGATGCTCCGGCAGGCAGAGGAAGGGCTGCCGCCCGGCGTCGAGGGCTCGGCCGTGAAGCTGCTCTGGAGCGAGACGCATCAGCGCCTGTTCGATCTCGCCATGGACGTGCTGGGCCCCGAATTCCAGTACGGCCCGCAGGAGAAGGCGGCACCGGCCCAGGGCATGTGGCACCGCGATTACCTCTGGACCCGCGCCGAGACCATTCTCGCCGGCACCTCCGAAATCCAGCGCAACATCATTGCCGAACGTGGCCTGGAGCTGCCGCGATGACACAGGTCACTTCATCGGCCTATTCCGACCAGATGCTCCGGGATGCCGCGGCGCGCACGCTCGCCGAGGCGGCTCCGAACGCGGCCCTGGCCCAGGGCGCGGATGCGTCCACTGCCTTCGTCGAGAACCATTGGCGGCTTGCCGCCGAAATGGGCTGGACCGGGATCGCGGTCCCCGAGAGCCATGGCGGCCTCGGGCTCGGCATTCCCGAGGCGGCCGATATCGTCGAGGAGATGGGCGCGCAGCTGTTCTGCGGCCCCTATGCCCTCTCGGCGGTGCTGCTGCCCGGGCTCGCGTCGCAGTTCGGCGCGGTCGGGGACGAACTCCTGCGCGGTATCGCCGAGGGCTCGGTGCGGCTCGGTCTCGCGACGGTGGAGATGATATCCCTGCCGGGCGGGCAAGCGGTCCTGCCGCTGGTCGAGCATGCCACCGGTGCTAGCCATATCCTCCGCCTGACGCGGGAAGAGGCAGGCGTCAGCTTCGTCCTCTATCGCGCCGCCGGGGCGATTTTCCAGCCGCTGCAGGCGATGGATCCGACGGCGCCCATCGCTTCCGTGAGCCTTGCGCCGGGTGCCGAGATGGCGCGGGCGAGCTGCGGCCATGACGAGGCCGAGCGGCTCCTGCTGTCCATCCACATCCTGACGGCGGTGGAACTGGTCGGCATCGCCAGGGCCGCCTTCGAGCGGGCGGTCGCGCATGTCAGGCAGCGCAAGCAGTTCGGCGAGGTCATCGGGCGCTTCCAGGCGATCAAGCACCGGCTGGCCGATGGCTACACGCTGCTCTCGCATGCGCGGCTCGCCGTCTCCGACGCGGTGCTGCGGCCGGGCGATATCGACGCAGCCCAGATCGCCCGCGTGATTGCGGCCGATGCCGCGATGAAGATCACGGCGGACTGCATCCAGTTGCATGGCGGCATGGGGTTCTCCTGGGAGACCGACGCGCATTTCTATCTCAAGCGCGCGCGCCGGCTCCATGCCAGCTTCGGCGGCACCGCGGCGCTGCGAAAGCGCGCCGGCGACCGTTTCATCGAAAGCCTTTTGACGGATAGCGACGGGTTCAGCGAAGCCGACGCGGGTAGAGAAGAGGTAGTCTAGTGTCGCTCAACGAGGTGAAGCCTGCTCGGACGGACGAGGAAAGCGCCCCGGCGGTTCCCTATTACTGGAAGTCCGTCGATTGGGATGGGCTGATGCGGGACTACCCGCCGCCGCCGCATTTCCAACAGACGACGGGCAAGATGTCGGACCAGGAGCTGCGCGCGCTGCAGAATACGCGCTTCCTGGCGCGCATGGAGGATGCCTGGCGGACACCGTTCTACGACAGGCGCTGGCGCGCCGCCGGGATCGAGCCGGGCGACATCCGCAGCCTCGACGACATCGAGAAGCTGCCGACCTTCACCAGCGACGATCTCAAGGAAGCGATCGCGGAAGCTCCGCCCTTCGGCAGCCACCAGCCGGTCACCGCCGAGGATCTCGCGAGTACGCCCTTCAAGGTCCACACCAGCGGCGGCACCACCGGTTTTCCGCGTCTTACCCTGTTCGATCCCGTGGCGCTCGAGGTCCAGGCGATCCAGACGGCGCGGGCTCTCTACGCGCAGGGCACCCGGCCTGGCGATGCGGTGCAGATCACCTACACGCTGGCGATGGCGAATGCCGGCTATTGCGGGCTCTATGCCTGCCTGCACTGGCTCGGCGCGATGCCGGTCACCACCGGCTCGGGCGTGGTGACGCCGAGCGAGCGCCAGCTCGAATACGCGCTCAAGATCGGCACCACCGCCTGGTATGGCCGCGCCGAGTATCTGGCGCGCCTCGTCCAGGTGGCGAATGAAACGAAGTTCGACCTGCGCGCGCTCAAGACCAAGCGCCTGCATTCCTTCCTCGGTCCCGATGTCGACGGCCATCTGCGCCGGCAGCTCGAGGAGGCCTGGGGCTGCCCGGTCTATGACAATTACGGCACGCATGAGATCGGCCAGATCGCCTTCGAATGCGAGGCGCAGGACGGCAAGCATATCAGCGAGGACACGGTCTATATCGAGACGGCCGATGTCGAGACCGGGGCGGTGCTGCCGGCCGGGGAGCGCGGCAATCTGGTGGTGACCAGCCTCCACCGCAGCACGCCGCCGATCATCCGCTACGATTTGCGCGACCTGCTCGTCGCCTATGACCGCACCGAGTGTTCGTGCGGCCTGTGCACCCGCAAGCTCTCGATGTTCCTCGGCCGCAGCGACGAGATGGTGAAGCTGCGCGGCACCAATGTCTATCCGATGGCCTGCCAGAGCGCGGTCACCGCGGATCCGCGCGCGACCGGAGAATTCCTCTGCGTCGTCGCCTATTCCGGCGAGGGCCTCTCGCGCCGCGAGTCGATGACGGTCCGGGTCGAGAAGAAGTCGGACGAGATCGACGATGCGGAATTCGCGGCCGAGATGGAAGCTGCGCTCCACCGCGATCTGAGCGTGCGCGTTGCCGTCGAGATCGTGCCGCCGGCAAGCCTGCTGCCGCTCACGCAGGTCGGAAGCACCGGAAAATCCCGGCGCCTGCTCGACCTGCGCCAGACTGGGAAGTGACGATGACGAAAACCATCACCCTCGCGCAGGCGCTTGCTGCGGTCGCGCCCGGAAGCTCCGTGGCGTTCGGCGGTGGCGGCATCCAGCGCAAGCCGATGGCGGCGGCGCGGGCGCTGGCGGCCGCGGATGTCGGCGATCTGACGCTCGTCGCCATGCTCGGCGGGCCGGATGTCGACCTGTTGATCGGCGCCGGCAAGGTCCGCGAATTGCAGTTCGCCTTTGTCGGCTTCGACGCTTTCGGGCTGGCGCCGCATTTCCGCAAAGCGCGCGAGGCCGGCAGCATCAGCGTGGTCGAGTATTCGGAGGCGACGATCATCGCCGCCTTCGAGGCCGGGGCCAAGAACCTGCCGTTCCTGCCGACACGCTTCGGGCTCGACACCGACATTCTCACCACCCCGACCGCGCCGTTCCGCAAGGTTGCCTGTCCCTTCACCGGCGAGGAGCTTCTGGCGGTTCCGGCGCTGCGGCCGGACGTGGCCTTCGTCCACGCCAATATCGCCGACCGTCACGGCAATGCGGTGATCATCGGCGACGGCTATGCCGATCCGCTGCTGGTCCAGGCCGCGAAAACCACCTTCGTCACGGTCGAGAAGATCGTCGACGAGCTGCCTGATGATCTCGATGTCGCCGGCGGAACCTTGCTCTCCCGGTTGTGGATCGACGGCGTGATCGAGGCGCCGCGTGGCGGCGGCATGACGGCGGTCTATCCGGACTACCGCTTCGATCTGCCGGCGGTGCTGGAATATCAGAAACGGGCGACCGATTCCGAATGGTTCTCCGCATGGATTCGGGAGCAGTGACCATGAGCGACTACACTCTCGAAGAGCTCCTGATCAGCCGCATGGCCAGGGAGTTCCGCGGCAACGCCATGGGCGTCGGCGCGACGATCCTCTCCGATCTTTCGGCCCGCCTCGCCAAGGCGCTCTATGTCCCCGATCTCTTCCTGACCACGGGGTCGCGCGCTGCTGCCGATTGCGATGTGCATGCCAAGGCGCTGGTCGACGAATGGACGCTCGCCGGCTCGGGCCGCATGAACTTGAGCTGGCAGGAGATGTTTCATCTCATTGCCCAGGGCAAGCTGCAGATCTGGATCGGCACCGTGCAGCTCGACCAGTACGGCGCCTCGAACATCTCGGTGATCGGCCCGTGGGCCAAGCCGAAGGCACAGCTCGTCGGCGCGCGTGGTGTCCCCGACGATCTCTGGGGCTGCGAGACGCTCTGCTATCACATCCGCCGGCATACGCCGCGCACGATCGTCTCCAAGGTCGACTTCGTCTGCGGCCGCGGCAATGAGGATGGCGGCGGCCCGGCACGGCCGGTGCGCCGCGCCAAGCCGGGACTGGTCGTCACCGATCTCGGCGTCTTCGATTTCGTGGGGCCGGGCGGCTCGATGCGGGTCGTCTCCCTGCACGAGGGCGTCACGCTGGAGCGCGTCCAGGAGAAGACCGGCTTCGTCGTCCACGTCGAAGGCGAGGTTCCGACCACGCCTGCGCCGACCGCCGAAGAGTTGCGGGTGATCCGCGAGGTGATCGACCCGCATGGTCTGAGGCGTCTCGAATCCAATGAGGGCGGGGACGAACTGCTGATGGATCTATGGCAGCGCGAAACCGGCGCGCCGGTGGCGGGGAGGGCGTGATGCGCAGGGCAGTCATTGTTTCGTTCGCGCGGACGCCGATGGGACGCGCCTATCGCGGCGCCTTCAACAACACCCACGCGGCGACCCTCGCCGGCCATGCGGTCGCGGAAGCGGTTGCCCGGGCGAAGGTCGATCCGGCGCTGATCGAGGACGTCATCCTCGGCTGCGCCATGCAGGAAGGCGCGTCCGGCTACAACATCGCCCGCCAGGCGGTGTTGCGGGCCGGGCTGCCGGTCACCACGGCGGGCGCGACGATCAATCGCTTCTGCTCCTCGGGGCTGCAGGCTATCGCCATGGCGGTGGACAGCGTCGTCAGCCATGGCGCGCAGGCGGTCGTGGCGGGCGGCGTCGAGACCATCAGCCTCGTGCAGAACGAGCACAAGAACAGCTATCGCTTCCATGACGAATGGCTGACCAAGAACCGGTCCGAAATCTACATGCCGATGCTCGACACGGCCGAGGTTGTGGCGAAGCGCTACGGCATCGGGCGCGACGCGCAGGATGCCTATGCGCTGGAAAGCCAGCGCCGCACCGCTGCCGCCCAGGAAGCGGGTCGCTTCGACGCGGAGATCGCGCCGATGGACAGCGTCAAGACCGTCACCGACAAGGCGACGAGCACGACAGCCGAAGAAGCCGTGCGCCTTACTCGCGACGAGGGCAATCGGCCGGACACCAATGCCACGGGCCTGGCCAAGCTGGAGCCGATCCGCGCCGGCGGCACCGTCACCGCCGGCAATGCCAGCCAGCTCTCGGACGGCGCCGCCGCTTGCGTGGTGATGGAGGAAAAGCTCGCCGAAAAGCTCGGCCTGTCGCCGCTCGGCGCATTGTCGCATTTCTCCGTCACCGGTTGCGAGCCCGATGAGATGGGCGTCGGCCCGGTCTTCGCTGTGCCGCGGATTCTGTCGCGTGCCGGTCTCTCGACTGCCGATATCGACCTCTGGGAGCTCAACGAGGCCTTCGCGGTGCAGGTCCTGTATTGCCGCGACAAGCTGGGCTTGCCCGCCGACCGGCTGAACGTCGATGGCGGCGCGATCGCGGTGGGTCACCCCTATGGGATGTCGGGCGCGCGCATGCTCGGCCACGCGCTCTTCGAAGGCCGCCGTCGCGGCGCCAAGCGCGCGGTTGCGACCATGTGCGTCGGCAGCGGGATGGGGGCGGCCGGCCTGATCGAGATCTATTGATCCATATTGTGGAGTTTATTTGTCCGGCTTTGCCGTGCACCGCAAAATGCGCCTAGAATGCAGCATGAACGCCAATAAAAAATTCCACTTAATGGAATTGAATAGCAAGCCATCAGGGATCGAGCCCTGCGAAGGAGGAAATAATGGCGACCGTTCGCTCTCTCTTCACGACCGCAACCGCGGTGGCGACCGTCATTTTGACGGCCAGCGCGGTGCAGGCACAGACGCCGACCTATGAGCAGATCCTCGAGGGCGCGCGCAAGGAGGGCCGCCTGTTCGTCGCGGTCAGCAGCCCCGGGACGCCGCAGGCGCATGCGGCGATCGCCAAGGCCTTCAACGAGCGCTTCGGCCTCAACATCACCGTCGAGTGGAATGCGGCGAACCCGGTCCAGACGGGCACGAAGCTGATCGCCGAGCGCGGCCGCGCCGGCGGCTCCGTCGATGTCGTTGGCGCGGGCGGAGCCCAGGAGGCTTCGGTGCTGTTCGAGCGGCAGATCCTCAAGCCCTATCCCTGGGCTGCGGTGTTCGGCAAGCAGTTCCCGCAGATGGAGGAAGTCACCAACCGGGTGATGAAGGACCTTCGCGGCGCGGCGCTGCCGATCCTCGATGCGACCTATGGCATCGGCTGGAATCCGAAGCTGATCAAGGATGAGGACGTGCCCAACACCTGGGCCGAACTGCTGAAGAGCGAGTGGCGTGGCCGGGTTGCGATCAACGCCTTCTCGCTCAATCCGCTGGACTACTATTCCTTCGCGCTCGGCAAGGACGAGACGCTGAAGATGGCGAAGGCCACGCTCGACAACAAGCCGGTGCTCGAGCGCGGCACGGCGGCGGCGACGCGGGCGATCTCGGTCGGGCAGGCTCCGGTCGGCCTGTCGGCGTTCCACATCGCCGGCCGCAGCGAGGGCGTGAAGTTCAAGCTGTTCAGCGACTTCATCCCGCTGAACAACCTCTATGTCTACGTTCCGGAGAGCGCGCCTAACCCGAATGCCGCACGCCTGTTCACGGCATGGCTGACGACCGAGGGCATCACGGTGGCCAACGCCCAGGAGCCGCTGCCGCGCGCCGGCGACAAGGGCTCGCCGCTGACCGAGATGATCGCCGAGCGGGTCAAGGGCGGTGCCAGGATCCTGACCGAGACCTCGCTCGAGGATACCAAGCAGGCTCTCGCGGTTCGCGGCGCCATCGCCGATCTGATGACCCGCTGAGCGCGGTCCTCCAACACGGGGAGGGGCGCGATGCCCCTCCCATGCAAATCCTACGGACGGAAAGCCGGAAATCCCGATGCTGGTGATCGAGAACCTCGTCAAATCCTATCCAGGACAGCATGGCCAGGACGCCATGCTCGCCCTCAGGGATGTCTCCTTCAAGGTGGAGGAGGGCTCGTTCTTCACGCTGCTGGGACCAAGCGGCTGCGGCAAGACCACGACGCTGCAGTGCATCGCCGGCCTGGAAAACCCGGATTCCGGTCTGATTCAGATGGGCGACAGGGCCGTCTTCTCGTCGCGCGAGAACCTGCTCGTTCCGGCCAATCGTCGCGAACTCGGCATGGTTTTCCAGTCCTATGCGATCTGGCCGCATATGACCGTGTTCGACAATGTCGCGTTCCCGCTCGTCTATGGCGTCAAGCGCGCTCCGAGCCATGAGGTGCGGCCGCGCGTCCTGAAGGCACTCGAAATGGTCGAGCTCGGCCATCTCGCCGACCGGCCGGCGCCGCTCCTCAGCGGCGGCCAGCAGCAGCGCGTCGCGCTCGCCCGGGCGCTGGTGCACGAGCCGCGCCTGCTGCTGCTCGACGAGCCGCTCAGCAATCTCGATGCGAAATTGCGCGACACGATGCGCACGGAGATCCGCAACCTCGTCAAATCGCTCGGGATCACCACGATCTTCGTCACGCATGATCAGGTCGAGGCGATCGGCATGTCCGACCAGATCGTGCTGATGAAGGCCGGCAAGATCGTCCAGCAGGGCTCGCCGCGCGACATCTATCTCAGGCCGAACAGCGTCTTCACGGCCGACTTCATGGGCCGCAGCAATCTTCTGCCCGGGGTGCTCGAGAATGGCGGTGCGACGGCCCGCGCCCAGACGGCGATCGGCCCGATCTCCGGCGTTGCCGGCCCGGAGCTCGCGCCCGGCGAGCAGGTCATGGTCGTGGTCCGCCCGCAGGCGATCGTGATTTTGCCCGGCACCGACACGGTGCAGGGTCCCAACCGATTCAAGGCGCGCGTCGACGCGATGTCCTTCCTCGGTGATGTCGTCGAGACCGAGGTCGAGACCGGCGGCCGCAAGCTGACACTGATGCTCGATCCCTACACTTCGCTCTCGGTCGGGCAGGAACTCGTCCTCGAGCTGCCGCCGGAACGCTGCGTCATCGTGCCGGCTGAACCGGCTTCCGGGCGGAGCCCGCAATGACGACCGGTTCCGTTGCGGCCGCCCGCCGCCCCGGCGCGAGGCTCGACCAGCAGAAGCTGGTCCTCGTCCTGCTGCTGACGGTCGTCAGCATCCTGGTTCTCGGGCCCGTCCTCGTCCTGATCCGGGCATCGTTTGCGCCGGCCGAGTCGATGCCGCTGGAGACGCTGGACGTCACGCTGCGCAATTATGCGCAACTGCTCAGCAGTCCGCGCACGCTGACGCTGATGTGGAACACCGCCGTCTATGCGCTCTCCAGCATGGCCATCGGCGTCGCCATCGCCACCGCCATCGCCTGGTGCACCGAGCGCACCGATATGCCGGGCCGCATCATGGTGCGGATCCTGATGTTCGCCTGGATGATGGTGCCGGCGCTGGTCGTCGGCTTCGGCTGGATCCTGCTACTGAACCCCGGCAACGGCGCGCTCAACGTGATGTTCCGGGAGCTGTTCGGCTTCCTGCGCCCGGTCCTGACGATTTATTCCTTCTGGTCGCTGATCATCGTGACCTCGTTCGCCGTGGTGCCGACCGCTTTCGTGATGATCAGCGGCCTGCTCAGGAACATGGACCCGTATCTGGAACAGGCGGCGCGCGTTCACGGCGGCAATTCCTGGGCGACGCTGACCAGGGTGACGCTGCCGCTGCTGACGCCCGGCCTGTTCTCGATCGGCATCTACATGTTCATGGCGGTGGTCCAGGCCTTCGACCTGCCGTTGATCATCGGGCTCTCGGCGGACGTGGCGGTGCTGTCGACGCGCGTCTACCTGCTCTCTTCGCCCGATAACGGGTTGCCGAATTACGGCCTGGCCTCGGCTTTCGGCGTGCTGTTGCTGGTCGTCGCGGGCGGCCTGATGTGGGCCTATATGCGGGCGACGCGGCTCGGCGAGCGCTTCCGCGTCGTGACGGGCAAGGCCTTCCGGCCGCGCCGGATCAAGCTTGGCCGCTGGCGCTTCGCCGCGCTTGGCTTCACCTTCGGCTATTGCGCGGTGATGATGCTGCCGCTGCTGATCCTGTTCTGGGTCAGCCTGCAGCCTTCCTACAGCACGCCCAGCCTCTCGGCGCTCGGCGGCCTGTCGTTCGACATCTACCGCCGGCTCCTGACCAATCCGATGATCTCGCGCGCCGTGCTCAACACGATCATCCTCGTCGTCTCGAGCGCGACGATCGTGATGGTGATCTCGTGCCTGATCGGCTGGTTCACGGTTCGCTCGAACAGCAAGGCGGGCAAGATCCTCGACGCCCTGTCCTTCCTGCCGATGGCGATCCCGCCGATCGTGCTCGTGCTGGCGATCCTGCTGCTCTATCTCAACACGCCGCTCTACGGGACGATCTGGATTCTCGTCCTCGGCCACGTGACGATCTACATCGCGTTCGGCGTGCGGACCATGAGCAGCGCGCTGATCCAGATCCACAAGGAGCTCGGGGACGCCGCGCTGATCAGCGGCGCAAGCTGGCTGACCTCCCTGCGCAAGGTAGTTTTCCCGCTGGTTTGGCCGCAGATCCTCAATGGCTGGCTCTGGGTGTTCGCCCATAGCGCGCGCGACCTGACGGTGCCGCTGATGCTGATGTCGACGGGCAACCTCGTCGCGGCCTCGACCCTCTGGAACCTCTGGCAGTTCCCGGACCTGCCGGGCGCGGCCGCCCTCGCGATCCTGCTGATGGCCGCGCTTCTGGTCGTCGTCGTTCCCTCACAGCTCTATGTAGCCCGGCGATTGGAACGCTGATGAGCACGGTGACCGGCGGTTTCCACGGTATGGCCGGGCAGAATGCGGTGGCGGGCGGATGAGGCACGCGCCGGCGAAGAAGCTGTCTGAAGGGCGGCAGGGGGAGAAATCTTGCCCTATCTGACCGAAGCCGAGCCGGAGCGCGGCCTCGCGAGCGAGGTCGCGCCGGGGATCAGGCGGATCGTGGCGTCCAATGCCGGCCTGATGACCTATCACGGCACCAACACTTACCTGATCGAGGCGGGAGAGGGCGTGGTCGTCCTCGATCCCGGACCGGATGATGCCGATCACGTCGCGGCGATCCTCAAGGCGACCGGAGGCCGCGTCGCCTCGATCCTGCTCAGCCATAGCCATTCCGATCATCTTGGCGCGGTCGCAGCGCTGAAGGCGCGGACAGGCGCCAGGACCTTCGCGTTTCACCGCAGTGCCGATCCGGCCTTCCAGCCGGACGTGCCGCTGCAGGATGGCGATCCGGTTGCCGGCATGGTCTGCCTGCACACCCCCGGCCACGCCAGCGACCATCTCTGCTTTGCCCGCCCTGACGGTGTCGTCTTCAGCGCCGACCATGTCATGACTTGGTCGAGCAGCATCGTGTCGCCGCCCGGTGGCGACATGGCCGCCTATTTCCGGAGCTTGCGGCGGATGCTGGCGCGGGAGGACCGGCTTCTGCTGCCGGGGCACGGGCCGCCGCTGCCGGATCCGGCGCCCTATATCCAGGAACTGCTCGACTACCGGATCAAGCGCGAGGAGGCCATCGCCGATGCCTTGCGCGACGGCCCGCACGTCCCGCGCGATCTGGTCGACAGGCTCTATTCGCAGACCCATCCCTGGCTGCTTCAGGCGGCCGAGCGCAATGTCACCGCCCATCTTTTCAAGCTGCAGGCCGAAGGGCGGGCCGAGCAGCGGGGCGATGGCTGGGTGTCCGGCTCGGATTCGGGGAGCCTGCCCGATCAGGCTGTCGCCGGGGCCTAGGCGGGCACGGCCCGGTGCGCTGCCCGCTCAAGCCGGCGCGTCTTGAGCGTCGAAGGTTTCCTGCGCTTTTGCGATCCGGGCCTCGTGCGCGATCGCCCAGTGCCCCAGTTGTTCGACGGGGTGGCGCAGCGAATGGCCCAGATCGGTCAACTCATAGTCGACGCGCGGCGGCTTCGTCGGGACGACCGTCCGCCTGACCAGCCCGTCCCGTTCCATGCCCTTCAGGGTCAAGGTCAGCATGCGCTGCGAGATCGTGCCGATGGCGCGCTTGATCTCGTTGAAGCGGCGCGGGCCGTCGCGCAGCGCCATCACGATCAGCACGCTCCATTTGTCGCCGACCCGCGCCAGAATCTGGCGAACCGGGCGGCACATCTCCAGCAATACGCCGGTCTCAGGTAACACCGATGTGCCTCCTTGCGCGGTTCCTGGCGGTCACAATATTAGGCCAGGTTACGAAAAGATACTGGTCGAGGAGCGCAGCGGCAAGCGCGCTTCTCGCAAAGGAGGGACCATGGAGCTTGGAATCTACAGCTTTGGCGACGTGCAGCGCGACCCGGGGACGGGCAAGCTTGGCTCGACCGCCGAGGCGACGCGCAATCTTCTCGAAGCGATCAAACTCGCCGACGAGGTCGGCCTCGACTTCTTCGGGATCGGCGAACATCACACCCGCGAGATGCCGGCCTCCGCCGCCACCGTGGTGCTCGGCGCCGCGGCCAGCGCGACGAAGACGATCAGGCTCGGCAGCGCGGTGACGGTCCTCAGCACGGATGACCCCGTGCGCGTCTATCAGCAGTTCGCCACGCTCGACGCCCTGTCGAACGGCCGCGCCGAGATCACGGCCGGGCGCGGCTCGTCGACGGAGTCGTTCCCACTCTTCGGCCACAGCCTGAACGACTATGACGATCTCTTCGCCGAGAAGCTCGAGCTCCTGCTCAAGATCAACGAAAGCGAGACGGTGACCTGGAAGGGCAAGCATCGCCCGGCGCTGAACGAGGCGCTGGTGGTGCCGCGACCCGAGAGCGGTTCGCTGCCGATCTGGCTGGCGACCGGCGGCAATCCGCAATCCTCCGTGCGGGCGGGGCTGCTTGGCCTGCCGATCTCCTATGCCATCATCGGCGGCCAGGCGGCGCGCTTTGCACCGCTGGCGGAGCTTTACCGCCGGGCGGCGGCCCAGGCCAAGATCCCGGAGGCGCAGGTCAAGATCTCGGTCGCGAGCCCGGGTTTCGTCGCCGACGACGCCACCAAGGCCAAGGAGCAGTTCTGGGTCCACTGGCATGCGGTGATGGAATCGATCGGCAAGATCCGCGGTTTCGCCCCGCCGCCCCGCCATCACTACGACATGGAGGCCAGCGGTGCCGGCGCGCTCTTCGTCGGCGCCCCGGAAGAGATCGCCCAGCGCATCGTCACGCTGCACGGACAGCTCGGCCATATGCGCCAGTTCTTCCAGATGGATGTCGGCCATCTCCCGCAGAAGGACTTCCTGCGTTCGATCGAATTGCTCGGCACGCGCGTCAAGCCGCTGGTCGACGCCGAGCTTGGCAAGAAGCTGGCCGCCTAAGGGGGCACCGATGCACAAGGCTGTAGAGATCATCGGCATTCTCGGCGCCGGGCGCGTCGGCACGGCGCTGGCGCGCCGCGCGGTCGCGGCGGGCTATGACGTCCGGGTCGCGACCTCCAAGCCGCCGGCGGATATCGCGCTGCTGCTGGAGATCATGGTGCCGGGCGCACAGGCTGACGAGGCAGCGGCGGTGATCGCCGCCGCGGACATCGTCATCCTGGCGCTGCCCTTGTCGAAATACCACGAGCTGCAGCCGGATCTGTTCGCCGGCAAGATCGTGGTCGACGTCATGAACTACTGGGCGCCGACCGATGGTGCGATCGCCGAATTCGAGGGCGCCCGGTCGAGCAGCGAGGTCGTCCAGGACTATCTCACCGGGGCGCGGCTGGTGCGCAGCTTCAACCATATGGGCTATCACGAGATCGAGGAGGCGGCGCGGCCCTCCGGCCACCCCGGGCGGCGCGCCCTGGCGCTCGCGGGAAACGATGCGGAGGCGCGGCGCCTCGTGGCGGGCTTCATCGACCGTATCGGCTTCGATCCGGTCGATGCCGGCGGGCTTGCCGCCGGCCGGACCTTCGCCACGGCCACCCCGATCTTCGGTGCGAGCCTCGGCCGCGCGGAAATGCAGCAGGCCCTCCAGGAAGAGGCGACGTCCTCAGCCTGACGTCGATGTTGGCCTAGGCGCGGCTCGCCGCCATGTTGCATGCGATCGCGGGAAGCATGAGACAGTGAAATCGATGCGCGGCGAGTTCGCCCCGGCGCGACGGCAAAGGCAAGAGACCTGTCATGACCAGCGGGATCCACCATCTCACCCTGATCACGCGCGACGTGCAGGCCAATGTCGACTTCTATGCCGGCTTCCTCGGCCTGCGGCTGGTCAAGCAGACCGGCGGCTATGAGGACGCCGAACAGCTGCACCTGTTCTATGGCGACCGGCTGGGCTCGCCGGGCTCGCTGATCACCTTCCTGGTCTGGCAGGACGGATCGCTGGGGCGCGTCGGCCATGGCCAGGTGAGCGAGATCGCGCTCGCCGTCCCGCCGACCAGCATCGGCTACTGGCTGACCCGGGCGCTGACGCAGCAGGTGCCGACCGAAGGGCCGCGCCAGGAATTCGGCGAGCCGGTGCTGCGCCTGCGCGATCCCGATGGGGTGGTGGTGAAGCTGGTCGGCACGGAGATGCCGGCGGCTGCGCCCTGGGTGGCGCCCGGCATCGAACCCGGCGATGCGATCCTGCGGCTGCGCGGCGCGACCATTCTGTCCGAGACGCCGGAGGAGACGGCCCATTTCGTCGGGCGCTTCGGCTACAGGCCGGCGGCCAAGGCCTCGGGCGTCCAGCGCCTGGTGTCGGAGAGCGGCGACGTGATCGACGTGCGCGAGGCAGCCGGCTTCTGGCCGGGGGCGCCCGGCACCGGCGTCGCCGATCATGTCGCATTCCGGGCGGAGGACGTGGCGGGAGTCACGGCCGCGGAGGCCTCGCTGGCGCGCCTTAATTCCTCCATCACCAATCGGCACGACCGAAAATACTTCACCTCGCTCTATGTCCGCGAACCGGGCGGCACGCTGATCGAGCTGGCGACCGACGGGCCGGGCTTCACCGTCGACGAGCCGGAACAGGAGCTCGGCTCAACCCTGATGGTCCCGCCTTCCGATGCCGCCCGCGCCGACGCGATCAAGGTGGTGTTGCCGCAATTCGCGCGGCCGGGCGAACCGCGCCTGACCTATCGCGATCTGCCCTTCGTCCACCGCTTCCATGTGCCGGAGCAGGACGATGGCAGCACGATCGTGCTGTTGCACGGCACGGGCGGCAACGAGGCCGATCTGATGCCGCTGGCGCACCGTGTCGCGCCGGGCGCCAGCCTGCTCGGCTTGCGCGGGCGCAGCACGGAGGAGGGGACGGCGCGCTGGTTCCGCCGGCTGGGCGAAAGCGAATTCGACCAGGCCGACATCCGCGCCGAAGCGGAGGCCTTTGCCGCCTTCGTCGAAGGTGCCGTGAAGGGCTACGGGCTCAACCCCGCTCGCACGACCTGGCTCGGCTATTCGAATGGCGCGAATTTCCTGGCCGCGGCGATGCGGCTCCATCCCGGCCTCATTCGCCGCGCCGTCCTGCTGCGCGCCGTCGACGTGCTGGAGGAGCAGCCCCTGGCCGACCTCTCGGAGACCGAAGCGCTGATCGTGCGCGGCGGCACCGATCCCCATGGCCCTGGAGCGGCGAGCCTGGCCGACACGCTTCGCAAGGCTGGCGGGAAGATCGACCTGATCGAGGTCGATGCCGGGCACGAGCTTTCGGAAGCCGATACCGCCGCGATCAAGGACTGGCTCGCCGCCCGCTGACGGAGGTCAGCGGCGCGGGGTCTCTGTGAAGGCGGCGAAGCGGCAAAGAAACTCGCGCAGGCGCGCCCCGGGGTGAGCGTCCTTCAGGTCACGGGGGGCGTCGAGCATGCCTTGGTGCACAAGACTAGACGCGCGTGCACCGTGCATCCCGCCGTCACCGGAGCGTCCGATCTCGCCGCGCCGGCTCAGCAAGACAAGTCCCGCAGAAGCCGCAACCGTATGCCGGGTCTTGGCCTGCATGCATTTGAAATCGCTCGGGCTGGCTTCCGAGGGAAAATGGTAGCGGGAGAGGGACTTGAACCCCCGACACGCGGATTATGATTCCGCTGCTCTAGTATTGATATTGCTTGTTAATTTTAGATTGTGTCGCGATCGTGTTGCATTTCATCAGATTTCACACCAGCAAATCCATTGCCGCAGATTCCATTTCAGCGCCCGTGTCGGTGCTTGGAAACAAATGCGAATAGGTGTCCAACGTCACCATGATCGAACTGTGTCCCATACGCGCCTGAACCGTCTTAGGCGGCAGCTCTAGTCCGCCGTCGGTCTTCCGGTTGATGAGCCATGACGCATAGAAGTGCCGCAATGAATGCAGGCCTTCGTACTTGGCCTTCACGATCGGCTCGCCCTTATCGTCCGCTTCGCCGGACGGCACGACAATACCGGCACGCTCCCACGCGGGAATGAGACCGCGTCGGCGGATGTTCGCCAGGGACTCGACGTTGCCCGCTCCCGTTGGGAAGACAAGCCCCAACTCCCCCTTGGGGCAGATTGCCTTCCATGCCTGGAGCGCGTGGACCAGAGCGGGCGGGATCGGAATTGTGCGCCACCCGCTCTCGGACTTGGGGACGCCTATCTCGTTATAGCGATCGGCCCGTTGCGAGACGGTGAGAGTCCCTACCGCTAGATTGATGTCCGACCAGCGCAGACCTCGAAGCTCACTTGCCCGCAGTCCGCTGAATACGGCGGTCAGCAGAAGCGGGCGCCAACGCCCTTCCAGCGTGGCGAGGAACGACTTGATTTCCTCTCGGGTCGGAATGTCCACGCCGATCTTTAGCCTGCCTTCCTTGCGCTTCTCTGCGCGCCGGTCCTTGCCTTTGGTCTTCGCCCTGCCGCGCTCGCGAACGATGTTACGGGTGGCTAGGCCGCGGTCCATGGCGTCCCCGAGGAGTGCGCCAAGGGAGACGCGAACCTTCTTCACCAGAGCAGGAGACCTGCCGTCCTCACGGAGCGCGTCTTCCCATGCTCTGACGGCCGCCACGGTCAACTTGGAGACGGGCAACGCGCCGATCAGCGGCTTGATGTGAAGATCCACATGCTGCCGGTACTGATCGGCGGTGGATCGCTCGAGCCCAGTTTCGTCGACCGTCTTCAGCCAGAGCTTCGCGGCCTCGCCGATCATCACCGCCTGGCTATCGGGAATATGCAGGCCTTCGCCGACTTCATGCCGGGCGCGCACCATGAAGGCGTCTGCGTCCTTCTTTAGGTCGAACTGTTTGGAGCGGCGCTTGCCGGCGCTGTCGCGGTAATCGGCCTGCCAGACTTGCGTGCCGGAGGGGAGGGTGCGCTTGCGTATGGTCGCCATCCGCGAGAGTGCGTTCATAAGCGTGTCAAGGGTTTTTTTCAGGAGGGTGTAAGTGACTGCAGAAAATGACAATTTGGCTTCGGACGTGCTGCGAGGTGCCGACGCGATCGCGAAGTTTATGGGGCTGCCGAGACGCGCCGTGTATCACAGCGCGTCGAAGGGCACGCTGCCAGTCTTCAGACTCGGAGAGACCGTACTGGCAAGGAAGTCGACGCTACTCGCGTGGATCGGTGAGCAGGAGCAGCCGGCTCGGAGGGCTGCGGCATGACTGACTACGATGACGCTCTTGAGCACCTAAAGGGTCTACGGCGCGGCTTCGTCAACCAATACTGCGAGAAGGCTGGCGACGAGCAGACGCTAGGTCGGATCGCCCTCATCCAGACCGCTATCTAGGCAGTTGAAGCCGTCATGGCCGAGCCGAAGGTCGAATACGGCGAAGACGGATACCCCGTCTGAGTTTTGTTTCAACATGAAACGAAACTCTCCCAAGCACCCCTGCGCCCACCCCGGGCGCGGCACTCACTGCGGAATTCCGCGGTTACCCCCGCCGCTTCGGCGGCATCCCACCAACATGGAGTCTGCTTTGCAGATCAGCAGTTTAAAACCCGAGTACTGGGCCGGCAGCGACGCCGTGGCCCGCTTCAATGTTTCCGTCAGCCCCGACGTCCACCTCTGCGGCCTGAAGCTCTACAAGCGCGCCGATGGTTCCTGGCGCGTGCGTGCGCCGAGAGTCGGCGGGAATGCTGCATTCCATCTCGCTCCACGCGTGTGCGCGGAACTGACCGAGGCGGCTAAGGCCGTCTATGAACGGCCGGTGCCGCATGTTCAGCGCTGAACCGACCGTCGACCTCGACGACGATGACGATTACGAGGACACCGGCCTGTACCGTTTCATCGGACCGCTGGCGGAGCTCCCGGACCTAGAGCCGGACGCCCCCGAGCCGTCGGAGGCGGCGGTTGCCCACCATCTAGAGTACGTGCGCCGGCGCGACTGGGCGGCGTCGGAACTGTGGCGTGCAGAGCGCGAGCGAGAGCGCGACAGGCGTCAGGCTGAGTTTCGCGCCATGCGCGATGCTTGGATGAAGCGCCCCGCAAACGACAACCGCCCCGCCTCTCCTGGCCGCTTCGACCTGACGTGGTTTGCCGATATCGACACCACGCAGGTCAAGAAGACCTTTGTGAAGGGCGTGTTCGGCGAGGGCGAGTTCACGATGACCAGCGGCCTGCCAGGCACCGGCAAGTCTGCCGTCATGACCGACGTAGCTTGCCACGTCGCCGCGGGCATGGACTGGCACGGCAGGAAGGTGAAGCAAGGCTTCGTCGTTTACATCGCGGCAGAGCGAAAGGCGCTTACCGAGCGCCGGATGGCGGCATTCCGAAAGCGTCACGGCGTCGGCAAGATCCCGCTGCTAGTGCTCGGCGGCCTTATCGACATGACCAGCGCCAACGTGGACACAAAAGCGCTCGTCGCCGCTATTCGCGAGGCAGAGCGCCAGTGTGAGCAAGACTGCGCCTGGGTCATCATCGACACGCTGACGCGCGTGTTCGGGCAGGGTGATCAGAACGCCAGCAAGGACATGGGGCGGTTCGTCGCGAACTGCGACCTGTTGCTCAAAGAGACGGGCGCCCATGTCAGCGTCATTCATCATACGGCATGGTCGGGCGAGCGCGGCAAGGGTGCGATCGACCTGGACGGCGCCGTGGATGCCAGCTTCATGGTCAAAAAGAAGGGCAGCGGCTCATACGTTCTCGAGTGCGACGGCGCTAACGACGCCGAGGACGGCGTTGTCACCACCTTCCGCATGGAGTCGGTGACGGTCGGCGAGGACGAGGACGGAAACCCGACGACCGCGCCCGTGATTGTGCAGGACGATGCCAAGGAG
>JAKFDB010000048.1:0-10231 GCA_036676315.1 Bradyrhizobiaceae bacterium | reverse complement strand
GATCGGGATGGGCGCCTGCATCGCGCAGGAGATGGCGATCAGCCATCCGCAGCTCGTCCGCTCGATGGTCAACACCGGCGCCTGGCTGAAGACCGACCGCTTCCTGACCGACCAGCTCGAGCTGTTCCGGATCGTCCACCGCGACATGGGCTTCCTGCCCTTCCAGCATGCGGTGACGGTGCTGTCCTTCGAACCGGAATACTACAATCTGCACATCGATCGGCTGCTCGGCGTCGACGGCGTCTGGAGCCATCTCAACGGGCGCTACCCCGCCCATTCCCGCCTGATCGACGCCTGCATCGCCCATGACACGACCGCGCGTGCCGGGCAGATCAAGGCGCCGACTTTCGTCCTGCATGCCGGGCTCGACCAGGTCACCGGCCCCCGGACGACCCGGCCGATCCAGGACGCGATCCCGGGCGCGGAAGGCTACCTGCTCGCCGAGGCCGCCCATGTCATCGCCGGCAAGGCGATGAAGGCGCGCTTCTCCGAACTGCTGTTCGATTTCCTCAACAAGCACTGAGCCTGCCGGCCCCGGCCGCCTCCGGGAAAAAACAAGATCGAGGGAGAAACGCCATGTCCATCACCCGCCGCCATGCGGTCGCCGCCATCGCCTCCACGCTCGCGCTCGGCTCCACCGCCGCCGCGCAGGCGCAGGAGAAGTCGATCACCATCCGCTTCCCATTCGAATACGCGGCAGACGTCGCGCCGGGTCTCGCCAACCAGGCCTTCAAGAAGCTGGTCGAGGAGCGCTCGAACGGCCGCATCAAGGTGCAGCTCTTTCCGAACGGCAGCCTGCTCAAGGGCCTCGACCTGCTGCAGGGCGTGGTCCGCGGCGACGCCGAAATGACCACGCTGGTCTCCGCCTACTGGGCCGGCGTCTCGCCCAAGCTCAGCGTCTTCGACCTGCCTTACGCCTTCCCGACGCATGAGACCTTCTACAAGGCCTCCGACGACGAGGCCTTCAAGAAGGACGTCTTCAGCGAGCTGGAGAGCAAGGGCGTCAAGGTGCTCGGCATGCTGCCCTATGACTATGTCGTGCCCGGCTCGCGCCAAGGCCCCCTGATCAAGGCCGAGGACCTCAAGGGGCTGAAGCTGCGCGCGGTCGGCAAGACCAATGCGGCGGCGCTCTCGGCCGCCGGCGCCACGGCCGTGTCGATCAACATCACCGAAGTCTCGACGGCGATCCAGCAGGGCGTCATCGACGGCCTCAACACGCCGCTCGACGCCTTCGTCAGCTACCGCTTCTTCGAACCGATCAAGGACGTCACCTACGCCAAGTATTTCTTCGCCTTCTACCCCTGGACCGTGAACGCCAAGTTCTGGGCCGGCCTCGGCGAGGCCGATCGGGCCCTGATCGCCAAGGCAGCCGGCGAGGTGATGGTCGGGCAGCGCAAGATCGCCCGCGACGCGGCCGACCAGGCCAAGGCCGCCCTGATCGCCAACGGCGTCAAGGTGCACGAGCAGACCGCCGAGGAAGCGGTGGGCTGGGGCAAGGCGATGGGCGCCGCCTGGACGAGCGCCGAAGGCCAGTTTGGCAAGCCGCTGATCGACCGCGTGCGCGCCTTCTCCAAGTAATCCGCCGGCTTGAGGGCGACACCATGAGCAATCGACGCGAAGCGATACCGTCCGGCCTGCCGGACCGAGCGGGCGCGCTGCGCGTCGTATTGTCCAGATTCGAGGGCTGGCTGGCCGGCGCATCGATGTTCTTCTGCCTCGCAGTCGTCAGCGTGGAGATCGTCCTGCGGGGCGTCTTCAACGTCTCGCTGCAATGGTCGGAGGAACTGGCGCGCTATCTGCTGATCTGGACGACCTATTGGGGCGCGACGGCCGCAACCGCCGACAATGCCCATATCCGCGTCGAGCTGCTGGTCAACCTGCTCGGCCGGAAGGCGCGACTGGCGGCAGAGATCGCGATCCTGCTGCTCTGCGCGGTCGGCGCCGCGGTCTTCGCCTGGTACGGCTACGGCCTGGTCGAGGATTCGCGCCTTCTCGGGCTGACCTCGGGCGACAGCAATCTCGCCGTGCCGATCTGGATCTTCCAATCCGTCATCCCGATCGCCTTCGCGCTGATGACGGTCCGCCTGCTGCTCAGCGTCCTTCACATTCTGCGTTTCGGGAAAATCCCGAGGCCGGAAGACGAACTCATCCTCGAGGTCTGATCAGTGGCCACCTTCCTCACGATCGTGATGATCGTCCTCCTGATGGTGGGCGTCCCGGTGCCGTTCGCCCTGATGCTCACCGGCATCGGCGCGGTGCTGACCTTCGGCTCGACATCGCTGACCACGGCCGCCCAGGCCCAGTTCGCCAATCTCGACAGCTTTGTCCTGCTGGCGATCCCGTTCTTCATCCTGGCCGCGAACGTCATGGTCCGCGGCAAGCTCGCCGAATACCTCTTCGATGTCATGCATGCGATCGCCCGCCCCGTCGCCGGCGGCGCGGCGGTCGGCGGCGCCATCGCCTCGGCGCTGTTCAGCGCGATGAGCGGCTCCTCCGTGGCCTCGGCGGCGGCGCTGGGGCGCGTCACGATCCCGCAGCTCGACCGTCTCGGCTATCCGCGCGTCTTCTCCACCGGACTGATGGCGGCGGGCGGCGCGCTCGGCAACCTGATCCCGCCGAGCATCGTCTTCGTCGTCTATGCGGCGATGGCGCAGGTCTCGGTCGCGGACCTCTTCATCGCCGGAACGATACCCGGGATCATGCTGGCCGGCATGCTGGCGCTGGTCTCCTGGTATTTTGCCAAGAAGAACGGCTGGAATCCGCCGGAGCGCTTCTCCTTCTCGCTGCTCTGGACTTCGTTCGTGCGCGCGGCCCCTGCCCTGATGATGATCTTCATCATCCTCGGCGGCATCTATTCCGGTTGGTTCACTCCGACCGAGGCGGCCGCGGTCTCGGCGATCTACGGCATCTTCGTCGGCCTCTTCGTCTACCGGACGCTGACGCTGCGCGATCTCCCGGAGATCTTCGTGCAGAGTTCGAAGATCACCGGGTCGATGCTGTTCATCCTCGCGACCTCGGTCTTCATCGGCATGCTGGCGACGATGGCGGGGATCCCCGAGGCGATCTTCGAGCAGGTCCGCGCCTATGAATTGAGCGCTTGGCAGTTCCTGCTGCTGATCAACGTCATCCTGCTGGTCCTTGGCACCTTCCTCGATGGACTGACCATCCTCGTCGTGCTGACGCCGATCCTGCTGCCCTCGGTCAAGGCGCTCGGCATCGACCTCGTCCACTTCGCCATCATCCTGACGCTCAACATCGAGATTGCCGGCATCACCCCGCCGGTCGGCATGAACCTGTTCGTGATCAGCGCCGTCTCGAAGACCCCGCTCGACGTGGTTTTCCGCGGCTCGGTGCTGTTCACCGCCGTGATGATCATCGGGCTGATCATTGTCACCTACGTCCCCGGCCTTTCACTCTTCGCGCTCTGAAGGAGTAGCTCCATGCATCCCGAATACATCCAGGCCTTCACCCGCAAGGTCTCCATTGATCCGCGCAGGACGGCGCTGATCCCGGTTGACCTGCAATATGCCTCCGGCAGCCGCGAGCACGGGCTCGGCGCCCTCTTGGCGAGCCAGGGCAAGCTTGACGAGGCCAGCTACCGCTTCGACCGGATCGAGAAGCTGGTGATCCCGAACACGAAGCGCCTGCTCGACGCCTGGCGCGGTGCCGGCGCCCGGGTGATCTACGTGACGCTCGGCTGCGAGCTGCCGGACTATGCCGATTCCACGCCGAGCACGCGTGCCTTCTTCACCGCGACCAGGAACACCGTCGGCAATCGCGAGCACGAGATCGTCGACGAGATCAAGCCGCTGCCGGGCGAACTCGTCATCAACAAGCGCACCCAGGGCGCCTTCGCCTCCTCGGGCATTGAATCCGCCCTGCGCGGCCTCGGCATCGAGACCATCGTCGTCACCGGCGTCTCGACCAACAACTGCGTCGAGACCACTGCGCGCGAGGCCTCCGACCGCGGTTTCGGCGTCGTGATGGTCTCGGATGCGACTGGGACCTGCAGCGACGAGATGCAGAACGCGACGCTCAAGGGTTTTTCGCGGCTCTGGGGTCGGGTTGCGGCGACGGACGAGGTCATCGCCGAACTGCGCGCCGGGCGCGCGCTAGGCGTCGCGGCCGAATGAGCCGCGCCCCTGCCGGCGGAAAGGAAATCAGGAGTCCATCATGAGCAATGCCAGCGCCAGAGCGACCGGTCGGTCGGGCCCCCTGTCCGATATCCGGGTGATCGAGATGGGGCAGCTTCTCGCCGGCCCCTTCTGCGGTCAGCTCATGGCCGATTTCGGTGCCGAGGTGATCAAGATCGAGCAGCCGGGCATCGGCGACCCGATGCGCGAATGGGGTCGCGAGAAGCCGCAGGGCGTGTCGCTGTGGTGGCCTGTCGTCGCCCGCAACAAGAAGTCGATCGAACTCAATGCGCGCGGCGCCCAGGGCCAGCAGATCGTACGCGATCTCGTCGCCAAGTCGGACATCCTGATCGAGAACTTCCGACCCGGCACCATGGAGAAATGGGGGCTAGGCTATGAGGAACTCGCCAAGATCAACCCGAAGCTGATCATGATCCGGGTCTCTGGCTACGGCCAGACCGGCCCCTATGCCGGCAAGGCCGGCTATGGCTCGATCGGCGAGGCGATGGGCGGCCTGCGCTATGTCGTCGGCGACCCGTCGACACCGCCGAGCCGGATGGGCATCTCGATCGGAGACACGCTGGCGGCAACCTTCGCCTGCATCGGTGGCCTGATGGCCCTGCATGCGCGCGAGCGGCTCGGCCATGGCCAGGTCGTCGACAGCGCGATCTACGAGGCGGTACTGGCGGTGATGGAGAGCCTGGTCACCGAATACGACCAGACCGGCTATGTCCGTGAGCGGACGGGCGCGATCCTTCCCTTCGTCGCGCCCTCGAACGTCTATCCGACCAAGGACGGCGTGTT
Source organism: Bradyrhizobiaceae bacterium (assembly GCA_036676315.1). Taxonomy (GTDB): domain Bacteria; phylum Pseudomonadota; class Alphaproteobacteria; order Rhizobiales; family Beijerinckiaceae; genus Allobosea. Next base: position 5,294 of record JAKFDB010000048.1, on the reverse strand, counting down.
CGTGCTGATCGCCGCCAATCAGGACGGTGTCTTCCGCCGCCTGACCGAGGCGATGGACTGTCCCGAATTGGGCACCGATCCGCGCTTTGCCACCCATACGGCACGCGGCGAGCGGCAGGTCGAGCTCGACGCGCTGATCGCGGAATGGACCGGCGGCCTCGGGCGCGAGGAGCTCGGCGAGAAGCTCGACGCGGCAGGCGTCCCGCGCGGCGATATCTACCGTGCGCCCGAAATGCTGGCCGACGCACACTTCCAGGCCCGCAAGGCCATCGTCGACGTGCTCCATCCACGGCTCGGCAAATTGCGCATGCAGAACGTCGCGCCCAAGCTCTCGGCGACGCCGGGCGAGGTCCGCGATGTCGGTCCCGAGCTCGGTCAGCACAATGCCGAGATCTTCCGGAACCTGCTCGGCCTGGACGAAGGACGGTTGGCGGCACTGCGCGAAAGCGGCGTCATCGGCGCGGCGCTCGCCCGCGTGGCCTGAGATGTCAGACCGCAAGCTGCCGCCACGCGTCGAGATCGTCGAGGTCTCGCCGCGCGACGGGCTGCAGAACGAAGCGCGGCCGGTCTCCACCGCCGACAAGCTCGCCCTCGTCGCCAGACTGGTCGATGCGGGCGCACGCCGGATCGAGGTGACGAGCTTCGTCAACCCGACCCGCGTGCCGCAGATGGCCGATGCCGAGGCAGTCATGGCCGCCCTCAAGGACCGTCATGCGGGCGTTAGCTTCTCCGGCCTCGTGCTGAATGTGCGCGGCGCCGAGCGAGCCATCGCCTCCGGCTGCCACGAGCTGACCTATGTCGTCGTGGCGAGCGAGACCTTCAGCATGCGCAACCAGGGGCGTGGCATTGCCGATACTCTCGAAGGCTGGCGGCAGATCGAGCCATTGGCGCGGTCCGCCGGCCGGCGCCGGAACGTCCTCGTCGCCGCCGCGTTCGGATGCCCGTTCGAAGGAAGGGTGGCGGAAGCGGCGGTGCTCGAGATCGTCGACAGGGTCGCCGAGATCGGCGCCGACGAGATCGGCCTCGCCGACACGATCGGCGTCGGGACTCCCGGGCAGGTGGGCGGCCTGTTCGCCGGCGCGCATGCCCGGCTGGGCGCGCTGCCTCTTCGCGCCCATTTCCACGACACCCGCAACACCGGCATCGCCAATGCCGTCGCTGCGATCGGCGCCGGCGCCAATATCCTGGATTCAAGCTGCGGTGGCATCGGTGGGTGCCCGTTTGCGCCGCGCGCGACCGGCAACATCGCGACCGAAGATCTGGTCTACCTGCTCGACGGCATGGGCGTCGCTTCAGGCATAGACGGGCGCGCACTCGCAGCGCTCGATCCATGGCTCGCGGAGTTGCTCGGCCACCCCGTTCCCGGCTCACTCGGCAAGGCCGGTTGGTTTGGCTAGCTTACAATGCTCGTCCGAATGGCCAGCTTGGTCGGTCTCGACAGAGTTCGGCGTAGCGTGGGGAGTTCGCCAGGAAACTGACGTTTCAGATACCCCTCCGCGCCGGCTAAGCATCGCGGTGAGCTTATAATCACGCAACGGGACGGAGAGTGTCCGCCTTATCCCCGCGACCGTTTCGCGCTATCACAGCGCCAAAGCGATCGCGAGATTCGGTATACGAGTCTCATTATTTGCCTTTCGGACCAGCTGGTCCGAAAGGCAAATAGTGAGAACTAAAAGAGAAATAAAATCAGTGTTTTAGATTGATCGGCATTTGTATTGTTCAACCATCGCGACGATCCGGCGCGCCGCGTCCACGGCGGCGCTCCGATCTTGCGAGAAGTTCAGGCGGATGCTGTGTGGATGCGGACCGAACTCCGTTCCCGGCGTCATGATCACATTCGCCTGCTGGCGAAGCAGCCGAACAAAATCGAGCGGCGCGACGCGCAGCGCCGGCAGCGTTGGGAAGACGTAGCTTCCGGCCTGCGGGCGCCGGGTCGGGAAGCCGGCCTCGGCGAAGATCGCCAGCAGATCGTCGCGGATACGCTGATGGTCGCTCACCCGCTGCTCCATCCAGCCTGCAGGCTCGGCGAACCAGGAGCGCAGCACCGCCTGGTTGTAGCCGGCAGCCCTGAGCGAGACGATCGCCTGCAGCTTCTCCATCCGGTCGATGATTGCCGGTGCGCCGAAGGCGACGCCGAGGCGATAGCCGCTGAGCGACTCGGTTTTGGACGGGCCCATGATCGTGACACATTGCGCCTCGGGCAGGCCGCTGGCGCGGATATGGGTGTAGCTTTCGCCGTCATAACGCAGGCGGGAGTAGAGCTGGTCGGCGACGACCGTGACGTCGTAGCGCTTCGCCAGCTCTGTGATCCGCTCGATCTCGTGCTGCGAGTAGACCGCGCCGGTCGGGTTGTTGGGGTTGGAGAAGACGAAGACCTTCGCGCCGGCCGCGAAGGCCGCCTCCAGCGCCGACAGGTCGAGGCCGGCCCCTTCGCCGGCGCCGAGATAGTCCATCGCGACCGGCATGACCTCGCCGCCGAAGAACTGCACCAGCTTGCGGTTGGCGAAATAGTCCGGCTGGACGATCGCGACCTTGTCGCCGGCGGCGACGGTCGCGGCCATGGCCAGGAACAGCGCGCCCTGCGTGCCGGGCGTGACGATGATGCCGGCATCGGTCGAGATCGGGGCGCCGGTGAAGGCCTTTAGCCGCGTCGCCAGCTCGGCGCGGATGTCCGCCGAGCCGCGATACTCGGTATAGGCCTGCCGCCCGCCGATCCGCACGGCCTCCACAAAGCACTCCATCGCGCCGGGCGGCGGCGGGAAGGCGTCCACGTCGCCATGCGAGAAGTCGACCGCGCGGCCGGGCAGGGCCTCGCCGATCATCAGGGCGCGGATGTCGGCGTCCGAGCGCCGCACCTCCTGTCCGGGGGCATTGTCGGTCGAGAGGGCGGCGAATTTGCTGGCGAGCGAAGACATGGCGGTTCCTGTTGGGGCTCGACGGGAGAAGCGGTTGTGCGTGGCCGGGCGCGCTTATCGGGGCGCGATCGCGCTGCGGAAGATCTCCGGCTCGACATTGCCGCCCGAGAGCATCACCACGGCGCGGCGTCCGCGCAGCGCCTCGGGCCGCGCCAGCAGCGCCGCGAGCGCGACGGCCCCGCCGGGTTCAAGAACGAGGCGCAGATGCTTGAAGGCGAAGCGAATGGCTGCGAGTACCTCCTCGTCCGAGGCCGTCAGCACCCGCGACAGCTTGTGGCGATTGAAGGCGAAGGGCAGTTCGGCCGGGGTCGGCGCCAAGAGCGCGTCGCAGAGCGAGCCGGAGAGGCGTTCGTTGACCTCGCGCCGGCCGCTTTCGAGCGAGCGCCTGGTATCGTCGAAGCCCTCGGGTTCGGCCGCCCAGAGCTCGGCTCGGCTGCCGACGGCCTCCATGGCGAGGCCGGTTCCGGCCGCGAGCCCGCCGCCGCCGCAAGGCACGACGACGAGATCGACCGCGCCCTCGGCCTGCGCGGCGGCTTCGAGGAAGGCCGTGCCCTGGCCGGCGATGACGAAGCGGTCGTCGCCCGGCGGCACGACCGCGACCGGCGCGCGCGCGGCGATGCGCGCCGCGATCTCCTCGCGCGATTCCTGGGCGCGCTCGTAGAGCACGACCTCGCCCTCGTTCTCGCGCACCTTGGCGATCTTGTTGGCGGGGGCGTCGCTCGGCATGACGATGCTCGCGCGGATGCCGAGCATGCGGCCGACCATCGCCACGGCCTGGCCGTGGTTGCCGGTCGAGTAGGCGACGACGCCGCCGGGGAAGGCCGTGCGGTCGAGGCGGTGTAGCCGGTTGTAGGCGCCGCGGAACTTAAAGGCGCCGGAGCGCTGCAGGTTCTCGCATTTGAGCAGGATCTCGCCCCCGGTCAGCCGGTCGAGGGCGGGGGAGCGCAGCAGCGGCGTGCGCACGGCCACGGGCGCGAGGACGCGCGCAGCGTCGAGGACGTCGTCGGGGTCTGGTCGGGGCAGGTCGGTCATGTCAGTGGGCCAGGATGCGCGAGAGGAAGAGGCGGGCGCGTTCCGAGGTCGGCTCGGCGAAGAAGCGCACGGTCTCGGCGACCTCGACGATCTCGCCGCGATCCATGAAGACGACGCGGTCGGCGGCGGCCTTGGCGAAGCCCATCTCGTGAGTGACGACGACCATGGTCATGCCCTCGCGGGCGAGTTCCAGCATCACGGCCAATACCTCGCCGATCATCTCCGGGTCGAGCGCCGAGGTCGGCTCGTCGAACAGCATCGCGATCGGGTCCATGGCGAGCGCCCGCACGATAGCGATGCGCTGCTGCTGGCCGCCGGAGAGCTGCGACGGGTAGGCCGCCTCCTTGTCCGCGAGGCCGACGCGCGCGAGCAGGCCGCGGGCCTTCTCCTGCGCCTCATCGCGGCTGCGCTTAAGCACGTGGATCTGCGCCAGGCAGATGTTCTCCAGCACGGTGAGATGCGGGTAGAGCTCGAAATGCTGGAACACCATGCCGACCCGGGCGCGTATCCGCGCGGCGGCGGCCGGCTTCGAGGGCAGGTCCTCGCCGTCGATCGCAATGCGCCCGGCCTGCACCGGCTCGATGCCGTTGATGCATTTGACGAAGGTGCTCTTGCCGGAGCCCGAGGGCCCGCAGACCACCACGACCTCGCCGCGCGCCACCTTGAGGCTGCAGTCGCGCAGAACCGGGACGTCGCCATAGCTCTTGGACAATCCTTCGATCCGTATCATCTCGACCATGTCGTTCACGCTGTCCCGCGGTTGCGAGGGAAGGGGGGCGCCGGCGCCGCTAATGCGCGCGCTGCCGGTCGCTGAGGCGCTGCGCCAGCGTGCTGCCGGCGGTGCAGAGGGCGAAGTAGACGAGCGCGGCGAACACATAGAGCTCGACGATGCGGTTCTGGGTGTTCGCGACGATGCTGGCCGAGGTCATGAAGTCGTGGAGCGACACCACGTAGACCAGCGAGGTGTCCTGGAAGAGCACGACGCCCTGCGTGACCATCAGCGGCGCCATCTTGCGCAACGCCTGCGGCAGCACCACGAGGCGGATCGTCTGGAGATAGCTCATGCCCGAGGCCTGCGCGGCCTGCCATTGCCCCGGCCGCACGCTCTTCAGCCCGGCCCGGATGATCTCGGAGTAATAGGCGCCCTCGAACATGACGAAGGCGATCAGCACCGAATAGAGCGCGCCGACAGGCCGTCCGAGCAGGAGCGGCACCAGGAAGTAGAACCAGAAGATCACCAAGACCAGCGGAACAGACCGGATCAGATTGACATAGGTCGCTGCGACGATGGACACGACGCGGTTGCGCGAGAGCCGCATGATGGCCAGCAACGTGCCGAGGAAAATT
>JAKFDB010000047.1:0-22088 GCA_036676315.1 Bradyrhizobiaceae bacterium | reverse complement strand
CTGCTCCACCAGCGGCAGCAGCGGCTGCTGCTGCATGCGGTACTCCAGCTTGCCCGCGGAGATCTTCTCCAGGTCCAGCATGTCGTTGATCAGGCGGATCAGCCGCTCGGTGCTCTGGTGCGAAATGGCCAGCAGCTCATTGCCAGCCTTTCGCTGCCCATCCATCCAGGTCCAAAGATCCTCGGGATGGACGGAATCAATCGCCGTGAACGGCAGCGCTGGCACCTTCTTCGAGTCTTTGAAAAAGACGTTGCGATGCATGTTTCGGCTGTTGGGCGCCGAGGTCCATTCATAGGCGGCGAATGTCGTAAACTTGCCCGGCTGGTAGAACTTGTCGGCGATGCCGATCGTCTGTTTCCAGACGGTTCCGGCCGTGTTGGGATCGAGCAACTCCTTGATCGGCTCCTCCTTGGCGAGGCTGCCGGCCAACCATTTGAAGATCGGGATGACGTCGGCAGGCGTCCGCACCTTCAATTTCTCAGCGATTGGCTGCTTGCTCAAAGGGGAGGTCGGATCATTGGCAAGTCGAACCATGCCCATGTATTCCGAATGATCGGAGACACCCTGGAAGTCGAGCGGACGCCTAAGCTTCACATCGAAGCCAGCCGGGTGCTTGACGGGTTGCCCGAGCGAGAATTGGTAAGCCTCCGCTGGGCCAGTGATGTGGTTGCCGATGATGTAGGCATCGAGCGACCAGCTCGTATGTGAGTGTGTCTGGCCAAAGTAGGCGTTTCGGTCGGCCCCGCTCTGGGCTGTCGCCGAACCGGCGAAGAGAGCAAACAGTCCAGCACTCAAGGCGCTCGTCGTCAGGTAGCTTCGACCAATCGTCATCATAATCGCCTCCAAACGTCGCAAGACCGAATGGTGAAGTAAACTTCAGGCGTTCAAGTGAGCGTGCGGTCGTCGGCTGTTGAGAGGCCGACCGACAGGTATTCTGACCATCCCAGCATCTGCGTCAATCAGGGTTTACATGGATCGGTCACCATCGGTGGCTGAGCTGTGCGTTTTGCCGCTCAGCCAAGATAATGTGGCAGACAGCTACATCTTCAGTCGTTGGGCGCGGTCAACCTCTCCGTAGGTCTGCTGTCACGCCAACTGCGGCGGTTGGATCGCCAGCCTCTAATGTGTCAGATGGGTCGAAATCTTGCCTCGGATCCTTAGACCAGAAGCCGGGATTAATTTCCGAATGCATCGCCGACGCCGTGCCAGACTTGATCCTTCAGCATTATGAGCGCGGGCGCGGGAATGGTCACAGGCGGCTCGACGCGCCTGACACCATCGATCACCAAAGTCGCGATCTGGATCTCCCCGTCGGTATAGTAGGGATCGCCTTCGCCATTGCGACCGAACAGGGTTGGGCCGACCCCGGAAATCTGGAAGAAGTTCTGGACCATGCCGGCCTTGCCGAGGTCACGCATCAGCATCTCCCGCTCGGCGTCGATGTTGGGTGCGATGTGATGCGTCACCTGACCGGTGTCACGGCTGAAGCCGACGCTCCGGTCAAAAGTAACCGAGCCGAGCCAGACCGGCCGCGCAGCGTTCCCCTTCTCCAGGACCAACCAGAATCGCACATGGTGTCGGCGGTCCGCGCTGGTGCCCTCCGGCTTTTCGAATGCGAGCTGTTCCCTTTTTCCCTCGTAGTAGAGCGGGCTGACGGGCGCATCATGATAGGGCCGGTCGAGCACCACGCTGCCGACGATCTCGATGCTGGTCCGCAGTGTAATCGGGTCGGCCGGATACCAGCCCGCCGCATGCATGGCGCGCAGCGCATCGTCCTTGCTGCCGACGAAGCCGACATTGAGCGCGTCGCCTGGAATGCCGCTCGAGGTGCGTGTCACCATGGGCACGGAGGCGAGGCCGGGCTCGTGTTCGTAGTGGCGCCATAGGAGGGGCAATATCAGATAGGCCAGCAGCAGGTAGCCGACCAGCGCAGCTGCCAGAACGATCCACCACCGTCGCCTGCGCGTGATCTGTCCCATGTCCGACATCAGTTCGACGGCAATCACTGCATTCTGCGCGCCCCGACGGAGGGATCTCGCTGCCCGTTCAGGCTAGTCCCCGGCAAAGTGCGCCGTCCATTGTCTCTTGGTGTTCCCCCTTCTCACAGCGCCCGCACCAAGCCTACGCGGACCTCGCGGAATGCCCGTGTCAGATCACCAGGACCTTGGCGCCGACGCGGACCCGTCCATAGAGATCGACCACATCGTCATTGGTCATCCGGATGCAGCCGGAGGAGACGGCCTGGCCGATGGTGTTCGGCTCGTTGGTGCCGTGGATGCGATAGAGCGACGAGCCCAGATACAGCGCGCGCGCACCCATTGGATTCTCCGGCCCGCCATTCATGAAGCGCGGCAGGTCGGGGCGGCGCTTGAGCATCTCGGCCGGGGGCGTCCAGCTCGGCCACTCGGCCTTGCGGCTGACCGTCTTCATGCCGGCCCAGGAGAAGCCGGGGCGACCGACGCCGATACCGTAGCGCAAGGCCCGGCCGTTAGGCTGCACCAGGAAGAGGAAGCGGCGCGGCGTATCGATGATAACGGTGCCGGGCTTGTGCGGACCGTCATAGGCGACTTCCTGCTTCTGGAAGCGCGGGTCGACAACACGCTCGATCGGCCGCTCCGCCGGCATCGGCTGGCCGAGGGCGGCGCTGCGGCGCTCGCCGCGCGGCTCGACCGGATCGCCATAGACCGGCACGGCAGGCTCGTAGTCGGAAAGCCGGCGCGCCTGCTGCTGGCCATAGGCGCCGCGGCCCGGCCGGTTGTAGACCACCCCGCCCCTGCCGTGCTCGGTCGGATCGCGCCCGGTCATCATCATCTCGATGAAGCCGCCGCCGTAGTTTCCGCCACTCCGGGCCGCCGCAGCCGCGGGATCGGCGGGGCGCCAATAGGTCTGTGCCTGTGCCTTGCCTGCGCTGTGGACCAACCCTCCGAGCAAGGCGAGGGAAACGAAACGGATCGGACGCATGACGCAACTCTCTCGACGCAAGGTGAGGGAGAGCCTGGGCGACGCCTCGCAACGAATGATGAATCGTTGACTCTGGCCCGCCCAAACGCCGGTAAAAGCAGCCAATTCCGCGTATTAACCTTAGCGATCGGCAAGGGAACGCGGTGAATCAAACCTTGCCGGGCCTCAATGTTCTTTGCCGGCCCCGGTCGCGGCACCGCGCATCTTGCGCGTAGCGAGCCAGAGCCGCAGCAGCGTGCGGCAGCGGGCGATGTCGAAGGCCAGCACCAGACCGCCATAGACCAGCACGCCCAGTGCGCCCTGCAGGAGGAGCTCGAGCGCCGCCGGAAAGCGCCCGGAGAGCGGCCAGACGAAAGCCGCCATGACGGCGGCGGCGACGAGGATGAGCGCGATGTCGCGGCCGGGCGGCCAGACCGGCAGCGCGCGCAGCGCCGCCCAGCCGGTAATAACGAGCACGACGACGAAGCCCGCCGTCTGGCCGAATGCGAAGCGCTCCGGCCCGAGCGCTGCAGCAGAGCCGAAGACGATAGCGAGATTGGTGGCGAGGCCGAAGCCGGCGGCGAGCGTCGCCATCCCGGTGCGCTTGCCGAGCAGGAAGACCGGATAGAGCCCGGCGACAAAAATGGTCAGCGCCAGGAAGCCGGGCAGCAGCAGGAGCATGTAGGCTGCGAAGCGGCCATGGAAATTCGCCGGCACCAGCAGTTGCTCGAAAGCCGGCAAGACCAGGAAAAGTCCGACGGCGACCGGCAGCGCCACCATCAGCACGATGACGAGATTGGCTGCGATGCGCTTCTGGGCCGCGATCCGCCCCCTGGTCTCGTCGAGCCGCAGGATCTCGCGCAGCAGCACGATCTCGAGCGTCGCCGCCAGCGTCCCGAACAATCGCAACCCCATATCGGCAGCGAGCGAGAAATAGCCGGCCTCGGCGAAGCCATAGGCGTCGGCGAGCAATGAGCGGTTGAGCAGCGGGATCAACGAGTAGATCGCGTTCGCTCCAACCAGCGGCAGCGCGTAGACCACGAAGCTCCAGGCGAGATCGCGCCGCGCCGCCGACCAGGAGAGCGGCGCATCGGCCAGTTGCCGGCGCACCGCCAGCAGCGCCGCCATGACGCTGATCACGCCGCCGAACATCACGACGGTCGCATCGCGCATCCACCAGGCGCCGCCGACCATCAAGAGCAGCGCCAGCACGTTCTTGACGATGATCAGCCTTGCATAGGCCGCGTCGAGGAAACGGGCGCGGGCGATGGCTCCGTGATAGTCGAACAGGCCGGCGCAAATGCCGCCGACGACGGAGGCCGCGACCAGCATCGCCGGCAGCTTGAAGTCGATCCCGACAACGAAGGCCGCGACCAGCAGGCCGGAAAGCGCGATCGTCATCCCGGCCGCCAGAACGTCGAGCGTGGCGCGGATTTCGGGCTGGCCCTCGCGGGTCTTCAGCGAATAGAAGCGGACCGCCGAAAGGCGGATCCAGTCGAGCAGCGCGGTGTTGAGCAGCACGATGATCGCCGCCCCGATGGCATAGCGCCCGAACTCCGCCGGCCCGAGGAAATAGGCAATGAGCAGGCCGAGCGCGAAGTTCAGCCCGGAATTGATCACGAAGGGCAGAAGGACGGTCATGGCGCCATCGCGAAGGGCTGAGCCGACTCAATGTCGGGCGCGCATCGACGCGCCCTTCCCGCCTAGAGCATGTTCCGCAAAAGTGGAAACCGCTTTTGCGGTCAGAACATGCTCAAGATATTGATTTGGCGCGCTTTCCAAGTGGAAGCTGCGCCAATCCGGGCTGCGGACAGCCATAAGGACCTTAAAGGCTGATGCCGACCGATCCATGGTTCTATCTGGTCGGCTGGCTGACGACGCTGCTGATCGCCATCGGCAAGGGCGCCTTCGGCGGCGGACTTGCCATTCTCGGCGTGCCGCTGCTCGCCCTCGTCGTCGAGCCGCTGCAGGGCGCGATCATCGTCGCCCTGCTGGTTGCCGGGATGGACCTGTTCGCGATCCGCGCCTTCGGTATGGCGACCTGGTCGAAGCCCGACCTCGCCTGGCTCCTGCCGGGGCTCGCCCTCGGCATCGGCATCGGCTACGCCGTCTTCCTGATGGTCGACGCCCGGATCGTCACCCTGATCATCGGCCTGACCACGCTGAGCTTCACCGCGCACTGGTTCGCGCGCGGACGGCTCGCCCCGCCCGGAAGCCTGCCGGTCTCCCCGGGCCTGGCCCTGCTCGCCAGCGCCACCTCCGGCTTCACCACCTTCGTCGCCCATGCCGGCGGGCCACCGGTGGCGATGTACCTTCTGGCGCGCGGCCTCTCGAAGACCAGCTTCGTCGGCACCACCATCGCGATCTTCATGCTCGGCAACCTGCTCAAGCTGCCGCCTTATCTCTCGCTGGCGCTGAAGCAGCCAGCCCTGCTCTGGGGGGCGCTCGCGCTCGCGCCGGCGGCGCCGCTCGGCGTCTGGCTCGGCCGCTGGCTGCATGACCGGCTCGACCAGAAGCGACTGTTCTTCGCCTGCTACCTGCTGCTCGCCGCCGCGGCACTGAAACTGACGTTCGATGCCGCGCTGGCGCTGCTGCGATAGGAGCATGGCGGGCGAGCGGGCGCGCCATCTTTGCAGCCGGCGCGATTGGCCCTAAGCGCTAGACCATGAGCCTCCCGCCGCTTCGCGACGCCACCGACGCCGATTCCGAACCGCTTGCCGCGCTCATCGCCGCAAGCTTTGCCGAATATCCCGGTTGTCTCTTCGACTGGGCGGAGTTCCCCGAGCTCCGCCAGCCGGCCAGCCATTTCGCCCGCAAGGGCGGACGGCTCTGGGTCGCCGAAGCGGATGGCGGCCGCATCGTCGGCTCGATCGGCGTTGCGCCGGTGCCGGGGCAGGATGCAGTCGAACTGACCAAGGTCTACGCCGATCCGGCCTTCCGCGGCAGCGGGCTGGCGCAGGCGCTGTTTTCCCGCACGCTCGATTTCGCCAAAGCCGGCGGCTATGCCGAGATGATGCTGTGGTCGGACAGCCGCTTTTCCCGCGGCCACCGCTTCTACGAGAAGCTCGGCTTCCTGCGCTGGCCCGGCGAACGCTACCTCGCCGACATCTCGGCCACCTGGGAATACCATTTCCGCAAGCCGCTCGCCGACACCAGCCGATGAGCCACGGCACGGCACTGCGCGCTGTCTTCGGCATCGCCCTGCTGACGCTGATGGATGTAGTGATCAAGGCGCAGATGCAGCAGCACCCGTTCATCGTGGCGCTGTTCATGCGCTTTGCGATGGGCGGCGTGTGTGCGCTCGCCGTCGTCGCGCTGCTGCGTCCGCCAGCTCCGACGCGGGCAAGCGTGATCGGCAACAGCGCCCGCATTCCGGTCGTGGTCCTGACCGCCGGCAGCTTCTTCTATTCGGTCTCGACGCTGCCCCTGGCGGAAGCGCTGACGCTGTCGTTCCTCGCGCCGGTCTTCGTCGCCCTGCTCGGAGCGCTGATCCTGAAGGAGCGGCTCGACGGGCGCATCCTCCAGGCGCTGGGCTTCGGCATCGCCGGCATGCTGGTGATGGTCTGGCCGCGCCTTCAAGGCGGCGTCACAGGTGCTGAGCTCGGCGTCGCGGCCGCCCTGTTCTCGGCGGTGGCCTACGCCTTCAACCTGATCCTGCTGCGCAAGATCGCGTTGAAGGAGCATCCCGCGATCATCGTGCTGTTTCAGAACGGCGGGCCGGCGCTCTGCCTCGCCATACCGGCCTGGTTCTATTTCGTGCCGATGAGCCTGCAGGACCTGCTGGCCTATCTTCTCGCCGGCATCCTCGGCGTCGGCGGACATCTTTCCCTGACCTCGGCCTTCGCGCGGGCGCCGGCGTCGCGGCTGGCGCCGATCGAGTACACCGCGCTGATCTGGGCAAGCCTGCTCGGCTGGCTGGTCTTCGCCGAAGTACCGCTGCCGACGACCTATGCCGGCGCCTTGCTGATCGTCGCCGGAGCCTTCGCTGTCAGCCGGCGCTAGCGCATCGGACCGAAAAGTGGAATCCGCTTTTCGGGAAAATCAGATGCTACGACAAAAAGATAGATCGCCACGTTACGTCCGGTAGGACGCATGGCGATCTGGCGCGCGCCGCAAAATCGCCGGCTTGCCGCGCCTTCTGTGCCGAGCGAAGCAATCCGGGCGCCGCCAGTGAGAACGATCCCCGTCGCCCCTGCCGCTGGCGTGCCCGCCGCGATCCTGCCCTGAAGGATGCAACGCGTCGGCCGCCTGCGAGATGCAACCGGCCTCGGCGGTATCGCCGCATCGCTCTGCTTCCACCTTGCCCTGCTCGCGGCGCTTCTGACGCTCGCCCGGTTCGACAGCCTGCCCTCGCCGCAAGAAGATGGCATCACGGTCGAACTCATCGCGCCGGACGAGATCGAGCCACCGGTACCGCAAGCTGTGCCACCGGCGCCGACTGCTACGCCGCCCGCTGCTCCCTCGCCGCCGGCTCCAGTCGAGCAGCCCGCCCCCACCGCACCAGCAACGGTCGCGCAGCCCGGGCCCGGGCCCGTGCCGGCACCAGCCCCCGAAGCGCCGGCAATGATCACGGCGCAGAAGCTGTTCTCGGAAGGCGTCCTGGCCGATCCGCGCAGCCGGCAGGCCCGGCAGGCACTGGCCCAGTTGGAGGGCAGCGAGCGTATCGAGCAGCTCTGCAATCTCGAGGCGATGAGCCAGATCCACGCCTGGAAGGCGGATTTCGAACCGGACCGGGTGGTCGCCTATGCCATGGGCCGGACCAAGCTGGTTCGGAGCGCCCTAGAAGCGGAAGGCGCTGCCTTCCGCAGCCGCAGGCAGTGGTACAATCTCAGCTATCGCTGCGAGCTGGCGTCTGGCGGCAAGGTGGCGAGCTTCCAGTTCCAGGTCGGCGAACCAGTGCCACGCGCCTTATGGGCGGCGCACGAGCTGCCGCCCGAGCATTGAAGACCGGCGTGACCGTCTCAGCCGCGCCGGTGCCTGGCGGTACTTCTCAGAACTCCTCGAAACCGGCGCTCCCGCGCCCGCCGACCGCGATCTTGCGCGGCATCGGCCTGGCCCGGGCCGGCGCCGACTTCTGGCCGAAAGCGGTCTCGGCGAGGACCTGAAGACGCTGAGGCTCATGCGCGGCGGTCACAGTCTTGACGCCAGGCGCGACCTTGCGCCCCGCGACCGGATCGCGGCTGGTGCGGAAGGCCGCGACCAGGTCGTTCAGCTGGCCGATACGGTTGGAGAGCGAGCTGGCCGAGGCCGCGCTCTGCTCGGCCAGCGCCGCGTTCTGTTGGGTCATCCCGTCGAGATGCGCCACCGCCTGGCTCATCTGCTCGATGCCGCTGGCCTGCTCGCCTGAGGCCGTGGAGATCTCGGAGATCGTGATGGAAACGTTCTTCGAGGCTTCGAGGATCTGGGTCAGTGCCTCGCCCGCCTGGCGAACCAGCTTGACGCCATCGCTCACCTGGGCGTTCGAGGAGGAGATCAGCCCGGAGATGTCCTTGGCTGCCTCGCCGGAGCGCTGCGCCAGGGTCCGGACCTCCGAAGCGACGACGGCAAAGCCCCTGCCGGCATCACCGGCGCGAGCCGCCTCGACCGCCGCGTTCAGTGCCAGCAGATTGGTCTGGAAGGCGATGTCATCGATCACCCGGGTGATGTCGGAGATCTTTCGCGACGCTCCCTCGATGCGCGCCATGGCCTCAACCGCCTGCTCGGCGATCAGTCCGCCGCTCTCGGCCGTCCGCATGGCTTCCTCGGCCGTAGCCGCAGCCTGACGCGACGCCTGGGCGGACGCCTTGACCGACGCCGCGAGCTCCTCGGTGGTCGCCGCGGTCTCCTCGAGCGAGGATGCCTGCTCCTCCGTGCGCTTCGACAGGTCGTCGGCACCCATGTTGATCTCGCGCGCGGCGAGCCCGACATCGGAGGACGTCGCCTGGATCGTGCTCACGGTCTCGGAAAGCCTCTGCACGGTATCGTTGATCGCGCTCTTGAGATCGGCGAAGCGGCCGCGATAGCCGGTCTCGATGCCCTGCGTCAGATCTCCGCCGGCGACCTGATGCAAGGTGGCGGCGAACTCGGTCGTGGCGGAATCGACGACCGCGTTGATCTCGTTGATGCCGGCGACGAGCTTCTGGATCTGCTCGTCGGCATCGTCGATCTGGAGGCGGGCCGAGAAATCGCCGGCCGCAGCGGCAGTCACGACTTCGCCGACATCGGAGACGACGCGCGACATCGCCTCGGCACGAGCTGCGCGCTTCTGCGCCTCCGCACGCTCCTGGCGTTCGAGCTCACGGATGTGGACGAGCTTGTCGCGGAAGACGAGCAAGGCGGAGCTGACCGCGCCGACTTCGTCGTCATGCTTGGCTTCCGGAATCGGCGTCTCCAGAACGCCGGCCGAAAGCCCGTCGATGCTGGTCTTCACCGCGGCGAGCGGGCGGGTGACGCGCTTGACGATCAGGACGCCGGTGCCGACCAGCAGCAGCCCGAGCGCGCCCAGGAAGATGTTGAGCATCAGTTCGAGCCTGCCCATCTGGGCGTTCGAATCCTCGACCGAGCGGCGCGTGCGGACCTCGACGAGCTGGAAGAACTCGTCGACCGGCTTCATGATCTCGGCCTTGAAGCGGTGATAGTCGCCCGAGTGCAGGAGATCGCGGGCCAGCTTGAAATCAGGCTCACCCTGGACCGTGAACTTGCCGGCGGTATCCTCGAACCGGCCTTTCACGGCATTCATCGCCCGGGTTTCGAGCGCGACGAGACCGTCCGACTTGGCCTGCGCCTGGTCGAGCTTGGCGAACTCGCCATCGGTGAAGCCGGCCTCCTTCATCGCGGTCAGCAGCGCCTTGGTCTCGCCTGGCCCGCGCGGGCGCTGGCTGTTGTCGAGCACCAGGTCCCAATAGATGCGATGCGGGGCGAGCGGCCGCGCCTTCTCGCCGGCGCGCATGGCGACGACCTCGAGATACTGCGCCTCGTATCGCGGATCGCCGGTGATCGCGAAGGTGCGCGCAAGCCGCGTCAGCTCGTCGGAACTCTGACGAAACTCGTCGGCCAGGAGATAGGAGGTGTGTTCCATCTGGTAGGCGCCAACAACTGCCTTGGCCGCACGCTGCTCGCCGTACCAGGTTGCGCCGATGGCGACGAGAAGCAGAGCATAGATGCCTGCCAGACCGATGAATACT
Source organism: Bradyrhizobiaceae bacterium (assembly GCA_036676315.1). Classification (GTDB taxonomy): domain Bacteria; phylum Pseudomonadota; class Alphaproteobacteria; order Rhizobiales; family Beijerinckiaceae; genus Allobosea. The sequence continues at coordinate 11,985 of JAKFDB010000047.1, read as the reverse complement.
GCCCTGAGCGATCGGTTTAGGAACATCGACTTCTTCACTCCGGCACACATTGAGTCTTGGGCAGCGCTATGCGCGATGCCCAAGAATGCGTCATCCGTAGTTAATGACCGATAAAACCCTACTCATTCTCTTGTAGAATTTTCCGAATCGAAAATAACCAGAGCGCCACTGCTTGCCATACTCGATTAGTTCGGTGGCTAAATTACACCGTTTAACTTAATATAACACTCGATTTTGAGATAACAGACATAAAAATCCATGGGTTTCATTCGAATTTTAAATACGATGGACGCAACGTCATGCAAGGTCGTTCTCCGACAGAGATCGCAGCGACATCTGCGGAACTCACCCGGTCATGCCAGGTTGCAAGCGATCAGTTGGCGGCAGAACGCGCGGCCGATCCAAGGATCAAGGCATCGACGGACACGAACCTATCCGCAATAGGCCTCGAGCCGGTAACCGTCGGGATCGACGATGAAGGCCGCATAGTAGTTCGGCCCATAGGCTTCGCGCAGGCCGGGCGCCCCATTGTCCGATCCGCCGGCGCGCAACGCCGCCGCATGGAAGGCATCGACGCTCGCGCGCGTCGGTGCCGCGAAGCAGAAATGCAGGTTGGAGCCGGGATCGGGCGGCACCGGCGCCGCCACTACGCCGATCCAGAGGCCGACGGCGTCCTTGCCATAGCCGAGCGAGCCTTCATCCGAGCTCAGGCAATCAAGGCCAAGCGCACCCAGCGTCGCGTCATAGAAGCGTCGGGAGCGGGCCAGCTCGCGGACACCGATCGAGATGTGGTCGAACATGCCGTCTCTCCATTGTTTCAGTCAGGTCCCGAGCCGTTTCGCCCGGAAATCGGCCTCAAGGCGCCAGCTCATGCCGCTGTCATCCGAACGCTCGCCAAGCCAGCGGAAGCTGTCGTCGGTGATCTCGGTGAAGCGCCAGCGGATCGCGGCGCCGTCTTCGAGCCGGCCGTTCTGGACGATGTCCTTGCCCTCGGCCCGGCCGATCTGACGCGAGTAGTACTGCTTGAGCGGATCGCTCCAGAGAATGTGCCAGGCCTCGAGATCGGGGTCGTAGATCCGCAAGGTCGTGCCGTGAAAGAAACCCGGCAGCACCCAGACGTCCTGGATGGCGCGCCCGCCCAGCACCCAGCCGAAACTGATACTCCCTCTTGCCTCGTGTCTCGTGCCGTCGCCGGCATGGATCACCGCATCCATGCTCCAATTGCCGATCAGCCAGCCATAGAGGCCCATGCGATCGGCGAGTTCGGGCGCAGCTCCATCTGAGAGAAGGGCGTCTGCCAGGCCGCTGGCGGCTGCTGTCATGATCGGGCTCCGCATCGGGCAGGTTGCCGCCAGCTAGAAGCAAAGGCCGGCGCCGCGCTTGGGAAAAACTGCTAAACTTCGGAGCATGACCACGCTCTCGCATCTCCTGGCCGCCGGTCCCGGCTGGCATGTGCGCGACATCGTCTGCACGGCCGGGCCAGCCGACGCCGTCTATGAGGAGCAGCACGCGCATTGCTGCATCGCCATCGTCCGCAGCGGCTCGTTCCGGTACCGCTCGCGGCAAGGCGGGGCGGTGCTCGCCCCCGGATCCATCCTGCTGGGAAACCGGGGCGCCTGTTTCGAATGCGGCCATGAGCATGCGACAGGGGATCGCTGCCTCTCCTTCCAATTCGAGCCGGGCTATCTGGAGAATATCGTCTCGGGCGTGCCGGGCGCCCGCCGGATGGAGTTCACGGAGGCGCATCTGCCGCCATCGCCAGCGCTCGCCAGACTCGTCGCCGAGGCGGAGGCCGCCGATGGCGACGCAAGCGAGTTCGAGGAGATCGCGACGCGGCTCGCCGGTGCCGTCGCCTTCCAGTTGGCAGGGGCGAGGCCCGCCCCGGCTGCACCGAGCGCCCGCGACGGCAGGCGGATCAGCGCGGCGCTACGCTGGATCGAGGCGCACAGCGAAGAGCCGCTGACATTGTCGGCAATCGCCCGCGAGGCGGCGATGAGCCCCTATCATTTCCTGCGCAGCTTCCGGGCATCAATCGGCATGACGCCGCACCAGTATCTGCTGCGCAACCGGCTGCATCGCGCCGCCGTCACACTGCGCCGCAGTGACTTGCCGGTCGCCAGCATCGCCTTCGATTGCGGCTTCGGCGATCTTTCGACCTTCAACCGCCGCTTCAAGCGGGTGATGGGCGAAAGCCCGACCGCCTACCGCGCGAGCGCCGGGCATTGCTGCCGGGCCTCGCACTGCCAAGATAAATCGGGGTCGGAGCGTTGGCCTTCAGCGGCCAGCCGCCGCTTGCCCCGAAAAGATCATGCAGGTCTCGGTTCCGTGCGCCAGCAATTTGCCGCGAGCGTCGACCAGCCGCCCTTCGGTGGTCGCGATCGTGCCGCCGCGATGGATCAGCTTGCCCTCGCAGCGGACCTCGCCGCTTTCGGGCATCACCGGGCGGACATAGTTGAGCTTCATCTCGAGCGTCGTGTAGCCCTCGCCGATCCTCAGCGTCGAATGGGCGGCGCAGGCCATGGCGGAATCGAGGATCGTCGCGGTCCAGCCGCCATGGATGGTCCCGAGTGGGTTGAAGAAGCGCGGCGAGGGCTTGCCGACGAAGACCACCCTGCCCTCCTCGACCTCGGCGAGGTCGAAATCCATCGCATCGGCGAAGGGCGGGCCCGGGTGACGACCATCCAGAATGCCGCGCAGGAAGGAAACCCCGTCCTCCGCGAGCAGGACATCGCGGCTGACGACACCGGTGGCGCGGGACATGGGCGAGAGACCTCGATCAATTTCGTGTAGATACACGTTATGAGTTGAGGCGCCGAGCCGTCAAGCATCGGCCGGCCTTCGCGCAGTGCAGTTTCACCTACGTCGCCTGCCGGGCGGCGCGCCGGATCGCCCTCAGGCCGTCGCGCGTCTCACTCCAGCGCTCAGGGCCGAGCCCGGCCTCGATCCTGTCCTGCGCCGCGCGCCAATAGGGTATCGCCGCCTCGACCGCGGCACGGCCCTTCTCGGTCACGGCATAGACCAGCGCCCGGCCCTTGCAGTCGACCGGCTCGATCAATTGTTCGGCCGCCAGCAATTGCAGGTTGCGGGTCAGCGAGGTCCGCTCCAGCGCAAAACGGTCGGCAAGCTCGGTCACCGAGCGCCAGGCTCCGGTCGAGAGCGCCGAGAGCAGCACGAACTGGGTGATCTTGAGCCCGCTCGGCCGCATCGCCTCGTCATAGGCCCGGGTGACGGCACGCGCCGTCATGCGGACATGCAGGACGACGCAGGAGCGGGCGATCTCGTCGAGGCGCGGGTCGGGAGCGGGCGTCGTCATCGCGGCAGGATAGAGCATTGCGCGGAAAAGTGGGAACCGGTTTTTCTCCAGCGCGGGCGCTCTAAACTCCTAGAAACGATCACGTTTCTTTCGTTCCGGCCGCAACTTCCCCCATGCGGCATGATCGCGCGCTCGCTCCGGCTCGCAGGGGGCTCCGCGCATGGCAGGCGCGTTCACCTTTCGCGCCGATGCTTCCTTGACTCGGGACAGGGCCGCGCCTATCTCCGCGGCGTCGGTTGGCACTCACGCTACGAGACTGCTAACAGGCGCCATCACGGGCCGGCCTAGCGCCAGAGCCCGCCCAGAATTTGATCGAGAGGAAGACAGAACCATGAAGTTCCGTCCGCTGCATGACCGCGTTGTGGTCCGTCGTCTTGATGGCGAAGAGAAGACCAAGGGTGGCATCATCATCCCCGACACCGCCAAGGAAAAGCCCCAGGAGGGCGAGGTCGTGTCCGTCGGCCCCGGCGCCCGCGACGAGGCTGGCAAGCTGGTTGCGCTCGACGTCAAGAAGGGCGATCGCGTCCTCTTCGGCAAGTGGTCCGGCACCGAGGTCAAGATCGACGGCCAGGATCTCCTGATCATGAAGGAATCCGACATTATGGGCGTCATCGGCTGATCAGCCTGACGACCCTTCAAGTCCTCAATCCGGAGTAGTCAAATGGCTGCCAAAGACGTCAAGTTCTCCACCGATGCCCGCGACCGCATGCTGCGCGGCGTCGAAATCCTCAACAACGCCGTAAAGGTCACGCTGGGTCCGAAGGGCCGCAACGTCGTGATCGACAAGTCGTTCGGCGCCCCGCGCATCACCAAGGACGGCGTCACCGTCGCCAAGGAGATCGAGCTCGCCGACAAGTTCGAGAACATGGGCGCCCAGATGGTGCGCGAAGTGGCCTCGAAGCAGAACGACGCCGCCGGCGACGGCACCACCACCGCCACCGTTCTCGCCGCCGCCATCATGCGCGAAGGCCTGAAGTCGGTTGCGGCCGGCATGAACCCGATGGACCTGAAGCGCGGCATCGATCTCGCCGTCGAGGCCATCGTCGCCGACCTCAAGAAGAACTCCAAGAAGGTCACCTCCAACGCAGAAGTCGCGCAGGTCGGCACGATCTCGGCGAACGGCGACGAGTCGGTCGGCAAGATGATCGCGACCGCGATGCAGAAGGTCGGCAACGAGGGTGTCATCACCGTCGAGGAAGCCAAGACCGCCGAGACCGAGCTCGACGTCGTCGAGGGCATGCAGTTCGACCGTGGCTATCTCTCGCCCTACTTCATCACCAATGCCGAGAAGATGGTCGCCGAGCTCGAGGATCCCTACATCCTCGTCTTCGAGAAGAAGCTGTCGTCGCTCCAGGCGATGCTGCCGATCCTCGAGGCCGTCGTGCAGACCGGCAAGCCGCTGCTGATCATCGCCGAGGACGTCGAAGGCGAGGCTCTGGCCACGCTCGTCGTCAACAAGCTCCGTGGCGGCCTGAAGGTCGCTGCCGTCAAGGCTCCGGGCTTCGGTGACCGCCGCAAGGCCATGCTCGAGGACATCTCGATCCTGACCGCCGGCCAGATGATCTCGGAAGACCTCGGCATCAAGCTCGAGACCGTGACGCTCAACATGCTCGGCCGCGCCAAGAAGGTGCGCATCGAGAAGGAGAACACCACGATCATCGACGGCGCCGGCAAGAAGAAGGACATCGAGTCCCGCGTCTCGCAGATCAAGGCGCAGATCGAGGAGACCTCCTCGGACTACGACCGTGAGAAGCTCCAGGAGCGTCTGGCCAAGCTCGCCGGCGGCGTCGCGGTGATCCGCGTCGGTGGCGCGACCGAGGTCGAGGTCAAGGAGAAGAAGGACCGCGTCGACGATGCCCTGAACGCCACCCGCGCTGCGGTGGAAGAAGGCATCCTGCCGGGCGGCGGCGTCGCTCTGCTGCGCGCCCTGTCGACCGTCAAGTCGATCAAGACCCAGAACGACGACCAGAAGACCGGCGTCGAGATCGTCCGTCGCGCCATCTCGGCCCCGGCCAAGCAGATCGTCGACAACGCTGGCGATGACGGCTCGGTCGTGGTCGGCAAGCTGCTGGAGTCGAAGGACTACGCCTTCGGCTACAACGCCCAGACCGGCGAGTACGGCGATCTGGTCAAGGCCGGCATCATCGACCCGACCAAGGTCGTGCGCACGGCGATCCAGGACGCGGCTTCGATCGCCGGCCTGCTGATCACCACCGAGGCGATGATCGCCGAGTTGCCCAAGAAGGACTCGCCGATGCCCCCGATGGGCGGTGGCGGCATGGGCGGCATGGACTTCTGATCCAGCCTCCAGGCTCACGAACATGGAAGGCCCGGCGCAAGCCGGGCCTTTTCTGTCTTCGGCCCGGGCGTGCGAGGATCGCCGCGATGCTTTGCACAGGCGCAAGCGCGGTCGGGCTTGCATCGACTTTGGTTGTAGGCCTTAGATCGACACAGGTGCGGCATCCTGCCGCGCCCCGATCCTTGCCGAGGCCAAGCCATGCTGAACAACCCAGCACTTTCCGACGCCGCCAAGCTTGTCGGCCGTACCCTGCTCGCCCTGATGTTCGTCATGGGCGGCTGGTCCAAGATCTCGGGCTTTTCCGGCACGCAAGCATACATGGCCTCGGCCGGCGTCCCCGGCATCCTGTTGCCACTGGTGATCATCGTCGAGCTGATCGGCGGCCTGATGATCGTCGTCGGCTACAAGACCCGCCTCGCAGCACTCGCGCTGTTCGCCTTCACCATCGCCGCTTCCGTGCTGTTCCACATGAACTGGGCCGCGCCGATGCAACAGTTGCTGTTCATGAAGAACCTCTCGGTCGCCGGCGGCTTCCTCGTGCTCTTCGCGGCTGGCGCCGGCGCCTATTCGGTCGACAAGGACTGAGCTTCAGCCGCCGCAGCGGAACCGGTTTTACGAGGCGCTCGCGCCCGGCTGGCTCGGGGCAAGACGCATTTGCGTCTCCCCGGTCGCCACCCGGCCGGGCGAAAGACCGGCGAGCCACATCACAATCGCGCAAAAAATCGAAGCCCGGCCTTGAGCCGGGCCTTTTTTGTCTGCACGGCTGATCTACAACAAGCCTTCCAAATGGGCGCGTCGCCGCGCCGATTCCCGACAAGGACCCTTTCATGCGCCTGTTGAGTTTCGCCGTCGCCGGGCTGGCCCTGATTGCGCTTGTCGTCGGACAGCAAAGCGGTAGCCCCGGCATGCTCGGCCTCGGGGTCGTCGGTGTGCTGCTGGCGCTCGCGACCTGGCGGTCGGCCGGGATCAGCTACTTCCTGAAGATCTTCTCCGGCATCTTCGGCACCGAATACGTGATCTTCGGCGCCGGCGCCGTGCTTGCCCAGATCGGCTGGTGGCCGGCAAGCTGGCAGGCAGCCGCTGTGCCGACGAGTCTGGGCACCACCGTCGCGGTGTTCGGCATCCTGATCTACCTGATCTCCTTCGTGCCGGTGGTGCGGCGCATCGCCGACATCGCCTCGCCCTATTTCCTGGCGCAGGACGCGAGCACGGCCAATTTCGGCCCGCTCGGCAAGTATCGGGTAAAACTCGGTCACTTCGCGGTAGCGACGGTCGTCTTCCTGATCGTGCTCAACCAGGCGCAGGTCGGCATCTCCTTGCGCATCAATTTCTTCTACCGCGACTTCTATAACGCCCTGCAGGAGAAGAACGCCCCCGTCTTCTGGGACCAGTTGATCAACGTCTTCGGCGTCTGGGCTGCGATCTCGGTGATCAGCGTGCTGATCGAGACGGTGGCCAATTCGGTGTTGCTGATCCGCTGGCGCGAATGGATGGCGGCCGAATACAACCGGCGCTGGCTGCAGAACGGCAACCATTACCGCATCTCGCTCGCCGGCACCGCCGACAACCCGGACCAGCGCATCTCGGAAGACACGCGCTCCTTCCTGAACCAGACCTACGCCTTCTCGCTGACGCTGATCACGCAGGTTTCGACGCTGGTCTCGTTCTCGATCATCCTGTGGTCGATCCCGGTCGCGATCACGGTGCCAGGCACCGACATCGTCATTCCCGGCTTCATCTTCTGGGCGACGCTGATCTACGCGGCGATCGCAACCTGGATCACGCACCTGATCGGCAAGCCCCTGATCGCGCTCGAATTCGAGCAGGAGCGACGCGAGGCGAATTTCCGCTTCTCGCTGGCCCGCCTGCGCGAATACTCCGAGCAGATCGCCCTGATGCGCGGCGAGACCGCCGAACGGCGCCATCTCGGCGAGACCTTTGGCGGCATCGTCACGAACTTCTACAACCTGCTCTGGCGCAGGCTGAAGCTGACGACCTTCACCCTGTCCTACAACCAGGCCAACGTCGTCATCCCCTTCCTGCTGCTGGCGCCCTATTACTTCGCCGGCGCCATCGCCTTCGGCGTGCTGACCCAGGTCTCGTCGGCGTTCGGCCGGGTCGAAACCGCGATGTCCTTCTTCATCAACAGCTACCAGTCGATCGCCTCCTACCTCGCCTCGATCAACCGCCTCACCACCTTCGAAACCGCGATCGCGCAGGCCGAGGCACAAGCCGCCGGCACGTCCGGCGCCAATATCGAGATCGACGAGCAGGCGGGCCCCGATGCCCAGATCAAGGACCTGACCCTGAACCTGCCGAATGGCTCGCCGATCGTGACCGTGCCCGAGCTGACCCTGTCGGCCGGGCGCTCGACGCTGGTGGTCGGGCCCTCGGGCTCGGGCAAGTCGACGCTGTTCCGCGCTCTGTCCGGCATCTGGCCATTCGGCAAGGGCCATGTCTCCACTCCGGCCGACACCCGCATGCTGCTGCTGCCGCAGCGGCCCTATCTGCCGCAGGGTACGCTGCGCGCGGCAATCGCCTATCCGTCGGAGCCCGATGCCTTCGCCGATGCCGACATCCGTGCCGCGATGGACAAGGTGAACCTCGGCCATCTCGCCGAGCGTCTCGACGATGTCGACCTCTGGGGCCAGCGCCTCTCGGGCGGCGAGCAGCAGCGCCTCGCCGTGGCGCGCGCGCTGCTGGCCAAGCCGGATTGGCTCTTCCTCGACGAGGCGACAGCCTCCCTCGACGAGAAGCTCGAGGGCGAGATCTATGCGGTGATCCGGCGCGAGCTGCCGCAGACCAGCGTGGTCTCGATCGGCCACCGCTCGACGCTGCGCGAGATGCACGAGGAGCTGATCGCGATGGAGCGGAACGCCGACGGCACCCACAGCCCACGCATGAAGGCGATGGAGCCAGCGGGCTGACCGGCGCGCGCCAATCACGCCCGAAGCGACGCCGTCCTCCCGGACAAGCGGCGAAGCCGCGCCGATCCGGGATCCATCCTTGGGTATCAGACCGAAAAGTGAAATCCACTTTTCGGACGAATCTGATGCTTTTACAAAGAGATAGATCGCCAGCTTGCGGCCGATAGGACGCACGGCGATCTAGCGCTGCGGAGCCCTCCGATGGATCCCGGGGCAAGCCCGGGATGATGGCGTGGTTCCGAGCCGGTATTGCGGGCTTTAGATGCCGCGGTCGAAGCGGATCTCGCCGTTGCCCGTCTTGAGCACCAGCCGCCCTTCGACCAGGTCCCATTGCCTGACGCCGCGCAGCGCCAGCAGGAAGCTGCGTTCGAAATCCATCACGCCCTTGTCGCAGGCTCGCTTGGTCACCGCGACGGGGCCCACGGCAAAGCCTTGCTGGCGCAGCGGATAGGCCGTGGCCGAGAAGGTGTTGCAGCCGGAGAAGCCGGTGCCACGCAGATTGGAATCGACCTTCAGCGTGATGCGCCGGTCATTGATCGGCTTGCCGTTGAACTGGATCGCCGTCCAGGCCGCATCGATCGGGAAGTTCTTTTCCTGCTTGGGCGGCGGCGCAGCCTGGCCCTGCTGCGGAACCTGCGAAGGTCGCTGGCGACCCTGCGCGAAAGCGTCGCCCGCCAGAGCCGGCGACAGGGAAAAGGCGATGGCGGCCGCAAGGCCGAGGCGCGACTGCATGCTCAACTGGTCCAGACCCCGGATTGGAAATAGCGCGACGGGCAAAGGTTAATTCCAATTGTCACCACTGCACCGAGAGAGACGCGAAACGCAAGCCTAGATCGCTCTCCGGACACAGTCTGCTGCGCCAAAACGCAACCCCCCGCAAGAAATCGACGGCGCAATCTCATCCGCCAGCTCTTCAGCCCCGTATCGTGAGAATGCGTCGGGATTCCGGCGCAGGCGTGCGGCCGAAGCTCTCCTGGGCCGCCACGGACGGAGGCCGCTTCCCGGTGGGAGGCGGCCTCTCCTCGTTTCAGATTCGGGCCTGGAGCCGTTCGATCAGCGGGTTGGTGCGGCGGAAGACATAGTCGAGCGCGCGCACGGTGATGTCGTCGGCTCCGGCGCGGGTCAGTTCCTCGACCAGCGGAAACACCGCCTTCTTCGGGCAATGCAGGGTCACGACGCCGTCCTCGCCGCCGGCCCCGAAAGGCAGGCGGGCTCCGAGGCGCTGGGCGATCTCGCCAAGGCGCTGCGGCGAGACGGCATGCAGGACGGCGCGGACCTCGCGCAGCGAGCGCGCCTCCTCCTCGGCTGCGATCCGGGCGAGGATGGCGGCGGCGGCAGCCCTCGCCCGCTCGTTCCAGGGCGCCTTCACCGAGGCGACGAGATTGGCCTCCGATGCCAGGATGACACCGTCTTCCAGCACCTTCAGGGCATTGGCGGAGAGTGTCGAGCCGGTGGTGGTGATGTCGACGACGATCTCGGCCGTGCCGGCGGCCGGCGCGCCCTCGGTCGCGCCCAGACTCTCGACGATGCGGTAATCGGCGAGGCCGTGGCTGGCGAAGAAGCGCCGCGTCAGGTTGACGTATTTGGTGGCGACCCGGAGCTTGTTGCCGGTGCGGGCACGCATCGTCGCGGCGACATCGTCGAGATCGGCCATGGTGCGGACATCGATCCAGGCCTGCGGCACGGCGACGACGACATTGGCGTTGCCGAAGCCGAGCGGCGTCAGCATTTCGACGGCGGCATCGGCGTCGGAAACCTGCTCGCGCACGAGATCCTCGCCGGTGATGCCGAGATGGACCGCGCCGGAGGCGAGCTGCGCCACGATCTCGGAAGCCGAGAGGAAGGCGACCTCGGCCCCGTCCAGCCCTGCGATGGCGGCGCGATACTCGCGCGAGCCCCGCGCCTGCACGAAGGACAGCCCAGCCCGGCCGAAGAAGGCGGTGGCGTTCTCCTGCAGGCGGCCCTTGGAGGGCACGGCCAGGACCAGCGGGGCATCGTTCATGGCGTTCTCCACCGCGCTCATGTCGGGTTTTCCCGCTCCGCTCATGCCGTCGCTCCTGCCAGCCGGTCGAGCCAGACCGAGGCGCCGACTGCGGCGACCGGGCCGGGCGCACCGAGGCGCTGCAGCACGCCGTCATAGCGGCCGCCACCGGCGATCGGCTTCAGCTCCGGCTTGGCCGGGTCGTGCAGTTCGAAGATGAAGCCGGTGTAGTAGTCGAGATTGCGGGCGAAGGCGGCGGAGAAGCCGATATTGCCGACATCGACACCGCGCGCGGCCAGGAAACCGGTGCGCTCGTCGAAGACATCGAGCGCCGCGGCGAGATCGAGCCCGGCCTCTCCCGCCAGCCGGCGCCAGGCGGCGGAGGCGGCATCGGGATCGCCGCTGATCGCGAGCGCGCGGCCGAGCAGCGCCCTCGCCTCGTCATTGACCGGATTGTCGCGCTCGGCGGCGCGAGTGAGGAAGCGCTCGGCGATGTCCCCGGCCGAACGGCCACCGACTGTCGAGATGCCGGCAATGGAGAGCACATCCTCGACGAAGGCGCGGGCGGCCTTGGGGTCCTGCCCTTCCAGCGCCTTGAGCAGCCCGGCATGGGTGGCCTCGGTCGCGGCAACCGGCCCTGCGAGTGCGGCCACGGCCTGCGGTCCCTTGCCCTGGGCGACGGCGCGCATCAGGCGCCGGCGAGCGGCCTGCGGCACGCTGAGCCCATCGAGCAGGGCGTTGAGCAGGGCGACGTCGCCCATCAGCAGGCGCGGCCGGGCGAGCCCGAGCGCGGCGCAGGCCTCGACGGCAAGCGCCATGATCTCGGCATCGGCGGCAGCGACATCGGCCCGGCCGAAGGATTCGATGCCGGCCTGGGCGAACTCGCCGGATTCGTTGGCGCGCATCCGGAAGACCGGGCCGGCATAGGCGTAGGAAGCCGGCTCGGACGAGTGCGCCGCGATATGGGTGAGCGCGACGGGAATGGTGTACTCCGGCCGCAGGCACCATTCATGGCCGTCGACATCCTGCGTCAGGAAGATGCGGCGGCGGATATCTTCGCCGGAAAGATCGAGGAAAGGCTCGGCCGGCTGCAGGATCGCCGGCTCGGCGCGGGCATAGCCCTCACGCTCGAACAGCGCGATCACGGTGTCGATGCTGGCGCGGGTCGCGGTCACGGCATTGGTCCTGTTGCGGCGCCGTCCTAGCAGGGGCGCGCCGGATTTTCGACGGTTTTTAGGGAATTGGGTTAGCGGGAATCGCTTCGCCTGCTACCCGCCACCGTCATGCTCGCCCTTGTGGCGAGCATCCACGTCTTGAACACCGTCCTCGACCAGCGAAGACGTGGATGGTCGGGACAAGCCCGACCATGACGAAATAGCGCGCTCTCGGGTCAAGCCCGGGCATGACGCGCGCTTCATTTGTGTCGCGCCAGCACCTTCTTCACCCCTTCGACCAACTCTGCCAC
>JAKFDB010000046.1:0-27177 GCA_036676315.1 Bradyrhizobiaceae bacterium | reverse complement strand
CCGCGACAACCAGTTCGGCGCCAGCCTGATCGGCCTGCCCGGCGCGAGCTTCAGCTTTCAGGGCACCAGGCCCGACCGCAACGCCGCCCTGATCGCCACCGGCCTCGATCTCAGGCTCTCCACCGCCGTCAGCCTCGGCGCCCGCTTCGACGCCGAACTCTCCCAGAACAACCAGTCCTACGCCGGATCGGCAACCCTCAAGGTCAGCTTCTGAAGGGCGCGCGCCGCTGCGCTTGCGGCTGCCCGCGCTTCAGAACACCGACCAGCCGGTCTTCTCCACCAGCCGCTCCAGCGCCAGCGCGCCGACCAGCGAGGTTCCGGCGGCATTGAGCCCCGGCGACCAGACGGCGATGGCGGCGCGCCGCGGCGCGATGGCGAGAATGCCGCCGCCGACCCCGCTCTTGCCGGGCAGACCGACCTTGAAGGCGAATTCGCCGGAAGCATCATAGTGGCCGCAGGTCATCATCAGCGCCTTGACCCGGCGAGCCCGGCCCGGGCGACAGATGGTCTCGCCGCTCAGCGGATCGACGCCGTCTCCGGCCAGGAACAGGCCGGCGCGGGCAAGCTGGAGACAGCTCAGCTGCAGCGAGCATTGGTTGAAATAGACCTCGAGCACGTCCGCGACCGGGTTCTGCAGATTGCCGAAAGCCCGGATGAAATTGGCGAGGCTGGCATTGCGGAAGCCGGTCTGCGCCTCGGAGCGCGCGACCACCTCATCGATCGCGACGCCGTCATCACCGGCGCAGCTGCGCAGGAAGCCGAGGATCTGCGCGATCGTCTCCGGCGGCCGGCGGCCGACCAGCAGCGCATCGGTGACGACGAGCGCGCCGGCATTGATGAAGGGGTTGCGCGGCACACCGCGCTCCTGCTCGAGCTGGACGATCGAGTTGAAGGCCGAGCCTGAAGGCTCGCGCCCGACATGCTGCCAGAGCCGCGCCCCGACCCGCTCGAGCGCCAGCGTCAGGGTGAAGACCTTGGAGATGCTCTGGATCGAGAACGGGATCGCCGCATCGCCGGCCGAGGCCTGCTCGCCGGCGCAGGTGATGACGGCAATGCCGAAACGCCTGGGATCGACCTGCGACAGAGCCGGGATGTAGTCGGCGACACGGCCGGCGCCGACAAGACCCGCGACATCCTCGTGGACGGCGGCGACGATCTCCGAAAGATCCTGCATCCGTCCGCAACTCCGGTCGCCGGCCCGTATGGCCCCTCTCCGCGGCAGCTTCGCATCCCGCCATCCGCCCGGCAATCGGGCCGCATGGCGGGCGATTCGTCCACTCTCTCGCCCTTGGCAAGGCCGCCCGCCCTGCGCCATGGTAGCAAGGGCTGCGGAGGCGCATGATGACCTATTGCCTTGGAATCCTGCTCCCCACCGGGCTGATCCTCGCTTCCGATTCCCGCTCCAGCGCCGGGGTCGACCAGATCGCCGTGGTCGAGAAGCTCGCGCTGTTCGAGGCCCCGGGCGAACGCGTCATCGCCATCCTCTCGGCCGGCAATCTTGCGACCACGCAGGCCGTCATCACGATGATCCGCCAGTACAGCAGGCACAAGCAGGAGAGCGCCGGCAGCGTGGAGAACCGGGACATCCTCGCGGCAAGGACCATGTTCGACGTGGCCCAGATCGTCGGCAGCACGCTGCGCGAGGTGCTGCGGCTCAACCGCAGCTTCGTCGAGCCCTATGGCGACCCGAACGGCACCTTTCTGGTCGCCGGGCAGATCGCCGGTGAACCGCACCGGCTGTTCCAGGTCTATTCGGCCGGAAACTTCATCGAGGCGCTCGGCCGCACCCAGTTCCTCCAGCTCGGCGAGACCAAATACGGCAAGCCGATCCTCGACCGCGCATTGAGCCCGGCGAGCGGGCTGGATGAGGCGGCAAAGCTCGCCCTGCTCTCCTTCGACGCCACCATCCGCAGCAATCTCTCGGTGGCGCCACCGATCGACCTGCTGCGCTACGAAACGGGCAGCTTCTCGACCCGCACGCTTGCCAAATACGACAGCAACCACCCCTACTGGACCGATCTGCGCCAGCGCTACAGCGACGGGCTGACCGCGCTCGTGGCCGGCCTGCCCGAGCCGCAGTTCCCGAGCTAGAGCCTCGGACCGAAAAGTGGAACCCACTTTTCGGAGGAATCCGATGCTTTGACAAAGAGATAGATCGCCATTTCGCGTCCGATAGGACGCGCGGCGAGCTAGCGAGCCTCCAGCACCGCCACCATCGCGGAATAGCCGCGGCGGCGGGCATGTTCGAGCGGCGTCGTGCCATCGCGATCGGCGAGGTCGCGACGGGCGCCGGCCGCGACCAGCGCCCGCGCCGTCTCGACATGGCGCGGGCCGCCATTTCCAAGGATCACGGCCTCGATCAAAGCGGTCCAGCCGAGATTGTTGACATGGTCGAGCGGCGCCCCCGCCGCGATCAGCACCTTGACCACATCGTCATGGCCGAGATGGGCAGCCGCGATCAGCGCCGTACCGGCATAGGGGCTGGTGACGGCGCGCGCATCGCCGCCGATGGCGAGCGCCACCCGCATGGTCTCGACATCGTCGTTGACGGCCGCGATCGTGATCGCATCGTAGCGCTGGCCGTCGAGGGCGCGCGGATCGGCCCCTGCCCTGGCCAGCGCGCGCATGATCTCACGCTTGCCGGCGTGAGTTGCGACATGCAGAGGCGTGCGGCCGTGCCGATCGCGGGCATCGAGTTCGTCCTTTTTCGCGAGCGCGCGCTCCAGGGCCGCGATGTCGCCCTGATGGGCGGCGGCGTGCAGCCCCGTATAGGCCGCGATCTCGGCCGGCGATGTCGGGATTTGCGCGCATGCCTTGCCGCCCGGCGCAGCCAGCAGACAAAGGACGGCAAGGCCGACGACGCTCCTCCAGCCTGCGAACGCCATGGGTGCCCTCCCTTTTCGGCTTGCGGCGCGACAAACGGCAGCCTGCCCAAAAAAAGGACAGTGACACTGCCCTTTCCCTCTTGCCGAGCTTCGATGGACGCCCTATCTATTGTGCACCGCAGCAGAGATGCTGTGGCGCCCTCCTTGGGCGTTTCCTCCCTAGACTTCGGCCTGCGCTTCGGCGCGGGCCTTTTTCTTTGGTGAGGCTAGAGCAGGATGCGAAAAAGCGGGAGCCGGTTTTTCGCGTGAACCCCGCTCCAGCGCTTTGATGAAGGCCGGCATCCAGCGGATCGGCCGCCCTCAATCGATCGCGATCATCACATCCGACGCCTTGACCACGGCATAAGCCTTCTGGCCGACCACCAGCTTGAGCTCGTCGACCGCCGCATTGGTAATCGCCGAGGTCACGATCGTGCCGCCGACATCGAGGCGGACATGAGCGGTCGTCGCGCCCTTGGTGATCTCGACGATGGTGCCCTTGAGCTGGTTGCGGGCGCTGATCTTCATGACGTTCTCCAATGTTGAAATGCACGAGCCGGCAGCCTGCGGACTCGACCTTTGCAGCCCATCGTTATATTCAGCTGAACATAGCGACAACCGCCGCAGCGAGGTCAGCAATGTCATTCCCCCGCCGTCAAGTCCTGGGTTTCGCAGCCTCGCTGCTGATCGGGCTCGCCGCCGCTACCAGCCAGGCGCAGGCCCAGTCGAAGGATCTGGTGATCTTCGCCGCAGCCAGCCTCAAGAACGCCCTGGACGAGGCTGCCGCCAACTGGGTCAAAGAGAGCGGCAAGCCGGCGCCAAAAATCTCCTATGCCGCCAGCAATGCGCTTGCCCGGCAACTCGAGCAGGGCGCCCCGGCCGACATGTTCCTTTCGGCCGATCTCGACTGGATGGACTATGCGGCCGGCAAGAACCTGATCAAGCCGGAGACCCGCATCAGCCTGCTCGCCAACCGGATCGCCCTGATCGCACCCTCCGATTCGACCGCGACCGCCACGCTCGCCCCCGGCGTCGATCTCGCCGCCACGCTCGGCTCCGGCCGCCTCGCCATGGGCAATGTCGATTCCGTGCCGGCCGGCAAATATGGCAAGGCGGCGCTGGAGAAGCTCGGCGCCTGGGACAAGGTCAAGGACAAGGTGGCGCAGGCCGACAATGTCCGCGCGGCGCTTCTGCTCGTCGCCCGCGGCGAAGCCCCGCTCGGCATCGTCTACACCACCGACGCCGCCGCCGATCCCAAGGTCAAGGTGATCGCGACCTTCCCGGAGGGCAGCCATCCGCCGATCATCTATCCGGTGGCGCTGACGAAGGATTCCACCAATCCCGACGCCGCCGCCTTCCTCACCTTCCTGCGCGGCAACGGCGCCAAGGCCTCGTTCGAGAAGCAGGGCTTCACGGTTCTGAACAAGCCCGCCAGCTCTTCGTGAGCGACTGGCTTTCCGCCGAGGAGTGGACGGCGGTCCGGCTCAGCCTGCTCGTCGCCACCACCGCCATGCTGGCGAGCCTGCCCTTCGGGCTCGCCATCGCCTGGCTGCTGGCGCGCGGCCGCTTCTGGGGAAAGTCGCTGCTCGACGCCGTCGTGCATCTGCCGCTGATCCTGCCGCCCGTCGTCACCGGATACCTGCTGCTGATCGGCTTTGGCCGACGCGGCCCAATCGGCCAGTGGCTCTATGACTGGTTCGGCATCGTGCTCTCCTTCCGCTGGACGGGGGCGGCGCTGGCCTGCGCGGTGATGGGCTTTCCCCTGCTGGTGCGGGCGATCCGGCTCTCGATCGAGGCGGTCGACCGCAAGCTCGAGGATGCGGCCGGGACGCTCGGTGCAAATCCGTTCTGGGTGTTCCTGACGGTGACGCTGCCGCTCTGCCTGCCCGGCATCCTCGCCGGCATGATCCTGTGCTTCGCCAAGGCGATGGGCGAGTTCGGCGCCACCATCACCTTCGTCTCCAACATCCCGGGCGAGACGCAGACGCTGCCTTCGGCGATCTACACCTTCACGCAGGTGCCCAATGGCGATGCCGGCGCGCTGCGGCTGACGCTGATCTCGATCGCGATTTCGGTCGCGGCGCTGTTCTGCTCGGAGGCCCTTGCCCGGATCGTCGGCAAGCGGATCGCAGTCGAATGACTGATGCCATCGAGATCGCGGTCGAGCACCGTCTCGGCGCCTTCAGGCTCGCGGCGGACTTCGCCTCGGACGGGCGGCTGACGGCGCTGTTCGGTCGCTCCGGCTCCGGCAAGACCTCGCTGGTCAACATCATCGCCGGGCTGATCCGGCCACAGCGCGGGCGCGTCGTGATCGACGGGCGGGTGATGGTCGACAGCGAGCGCGGCGTCTTCGTGCCGAAGCACAAGCGCCGCATCGGCTATGTCTTCCAGGAAGCGCGGCTGTTCCCGCATCTCACGGTCAGGCAGAACCTGCTTTACGGCCATTGGTTCGCGCCGCGGGCCGAGGCCGGCGGCAGCGACCTTGACGACGTGCTCGACCTGCTCGGCATCGGCCATCTGTTGCAGCGCCAGCCCGGCAGCCTGTCCGGTGGCGAGAAGCAGCGCGTCGCCATCGGCCGTGCCCTGCTCGCCAAGCCGCGCCTCTTGCTGATGGACGAGCCGCTGGCCTCGCTCGACGAGGCCCGCAAGGCCGAGATCCTGCCTTATATCGAGCGCCTGCGCGACGCGTTCGGCATCCCGATCGTCTATGTCTCGCATTCTGTCGCCGAGGTGGCGCGGCTGGCGACGAATCTGGTGGTGCTCGACCAGGGCGCCGTAAGCGCGAGCGGAAGCACGATCGAGCTGATGTCGCGACCGGGCGTGCCGATCCTGTCGGCAGCGCCGGAGGCCGGCTCGGTCCTCGACGCGCGCATCCTGTGCCATGAGCCCGAGCATGGCCTGAGCGTGCTGGAAACGCAGGCCGGTCCGCTGCATGTGCCGCAGCGGTCGCTGCCCGTCGGCAGCCATTTGCGCGTGCGGATTCTCGCCAGCGACGTACTGATCAGCCTGAAGCCGCTCGAAGGCATCAGCGCGCTCAACGTGCTGAGCGGCACGATCGCGGAGATCGGCGCGCGCCGCGGCGACGGCTCGGCGCTGGAGATCGGCATCGATTGCAACGGCGCCAGCCTGCTGGCGCGCCTGACGAGCAAGTCGGCGGAGCATCTCGGCCTGAAGCCGGGCAACCGCGTCTACGCCGTGATCAAGAGCGTCTCGATCGACGGCCAATGAAACCAGCGCGGCTCAGTAGAGCCGCGTGCGATAGCCCTCTTCCAGATTGGCATCGGCCTCGGCGGCGTCCACCGCCTTGGTCTGCTCGGCGACGATGCGCCCGAGCGTCGGGAAGCTGCCGCGCTCGACCTGCGACTCCTGTGCCCAGAGCTTCGAGCGGATCAGGGCCTTGCCACAGTGGAAATAGGCCTCGTCGACCTCGACCATGAGGCCGAGCTTCGGCATCTTGTCCTGCACGGCCGTGGGTTTGAGCAGCGCGTTGTCCCGCGTCATCCTTGCCCGGCCATTGACCCGCAATGTCTCGTTGATGCCGGGCACGAAGAAGACCAGCCCAACCCCCGGCGAGCTCAGCACATTGCCGAAGCTGTCGACCCGGTTGTTGCCGCGCCGGTCGGGGATCAGCAGCGTCCTGTCGTCGAGCACCTGGACGAAGCCCGGCCCGTCGCCACGCGGGCTGGCATCGGCCCGCCCCTCGCTGTCGGAAGTCGCCAGAACCAGGAAGGGCGAGAGCGCGATGAAATCGCGGCAGAAACGGTCGAGCCGGTCGAGCACCTTGCGCTCGGCGAGCAGATGAACCTCGCCGACCAGGGCGCGCAGCTGCTGCGCATCCGCGATGCCGGTGTCCGGCTGCTCGATCGTCGTCATCCTGGCTTCCCTCCGGCCGTTCGCGCTCCCCAGCGCGGCCTGTCGCCCGGATGCGCTGTGCTGGATTCGATCTAGCACGACTGCGCACTTCAGCCGAGGTGGCACCTTGCAGCCCCGCCGCGCGCTGGTCGTATCAAAGCAGGTCCCAGGTCCGCGTAAGGATACCTCCCCGCAAAGGCCATTTCGGAAGTGGCCATGCGGCATGACGGCTTCGCCAAATCGATTCAAGCTTCTGACGGAACCCTTCGAGATCCCGCCAGAATACCCCTGAGCTCCGGTGCTGGTCCTCAGCGCTGGTCGGGCTTTGTGCGGTTGACGCCCTGGCGTTCCAGCATCCAGCCGGGATACTCCCGCGGCAGGGCGCTGACGGCGTCGAGCGTCTTCAGCTCCTCGGGCGACAGGACGATGTCGACCACCGCGAGATTCTCGGCGAGCTGCTCCGGACGTTTGGCACCGACGATCACGCTCGTCACGGCCGGCTGGTGCAGCAGCCAAGCGAGCGCGATCTGCGCAACGCTGCGCTGATGCGCCTCGGCGATACCGCGCATCGCGTCGATGACGTCGTAGCCGCGCTCGCGATCGACCGGCGGAAAGTCGAAGCTGGCGCGGCGACCATCCCCGCCCTGCTCATTGCTGCGGTCGTATTTGCCGGAGAGCAACCCGCCGGCGAGCGGGCTCCAGACCATCAGCCCGACCTTCTCGGAAAGCAGCATCGGCACGATCTCGCGCTCGAGATCGCGGCCGGCGATGGTGTAGTAGGATTGCAGCGAGGCAATACGGGCGAGCTGCCGCCGCTCGCAGATGCCGAGCGCCTTGGCGACCTGCCAGGCCGCCCAGTTCGAGACGCCGACATAGCGGACATGGCCCTGGCGCACGAGCGTGTCGAGCGCCTCGAGCGTCTCCTCCATCGGGGTCACGCTGTCGAAGGCATGGATCTGGTAGAGGTCGACATGGTCGAGCTGCAGCCGCTTCAGGCTCGCCTTGGCCTGTTCGAGGATGTGATAGCGACTGGCGCCGCTGCCGTTCGGCCCCTGCCCCATGCGGCCATAGACCTTGGTGGCGACCACGACCTCGTCGCGCGCGACGCCGAGATTGCGCAGGGCCTGGCCGGTGATCTGCTCCGAGCGCCCCTCGGCATAGACATTGGCGGTGTCGATGAAATTGATGCCGGCATCGAGCGCCGTCCGGATCAGGGCGTCGGCGTCCTGCTGTTCCAGCTTGCCGATATGGCCCCAGAAGCCCTCGTCCCCGCCGCCGAAGGTCATGGTGCCCAGGCATAGTTCGGAGACGAGCAGGCCGGTCTGGCCAAGCGTGTGATAGCGCATGACGTTCTCTTTCCGTTGATGGGAAACGCCCGGACGGCGTAAGGACGCGCCGATATTCGAGGTCGAGCCGTCGTCGGGCTGGCCTGAAGATAGTGCCGGAGCGCCGCGACGCAACGGCATGGCGGAGGTGCGCAGCGCCGCTCGCCGCCTCGTGAAGAGCGGTGCCGAAATCGCTCCGCGGGCTGCCTTCTTGCGATTCTTGCATACAAAATGGCTTTGGCGTTGACGCTCCCAGCCGATGACGGGATAGTCGCGCCCCCTGACGAGCCTTCCGGAACATCATGCCTCGCCCGACACCTTCCACCGCGCTCGAACGCCTGCGCGTCCTCGATCTCTCCCGCGTCCGCGCCGGTCCGACCTGCGCCCGGATCTTCGCCGATTTCGGCGCCGACGTGCTGAAGATCGAAAGCCCGCCGGGCGTCGACCCGAATGAGAACATGAGCGGGGCGCGACATGGCTACGACATGCAAAACCTGCACCGGAACAAGCGCTCGCTGACGCTGAACCTGAAGAAGGAAGCTGGCAAGGCAGTGCTGCGGCGGCTGGTCGCCGATGCCGACCTGCTGATCGAAAATTTCCGGCCCGATGTGAAGGACCGGCTCGGCCTCGACTTCGAGACGCTGCACGCGCTGAACCCGCGCCTGATCCTGGTCTCGGTCTCCGGTTTCGGCCAGAGCGGGCCCTATCGTCTGCGCGCCGGCTTCGACCAGATCGCCCAGGGCATGGGCGGCATGATGTCGGTCACCGGCCTGCCGGGCCAGGGGCCGGTCAGGGCCGGCATCGCCGTCGCCGATTCCGCCGCCGGCTTGTATGGAGCGATCGGCGCGCTGGTCGCGCTGCAGGAGCGCGCGGTCTCGGGCAAGGGCCAGTGGGTGCAGACCTCGCTGCTCGAGGCGCAGATCGCGATGATGGATTTCCAGGCGGCGCGCTTCCTGGTCGAGGGCACCGTGCCGCCCCAGGCCGGCAACGACCACCCCTATGCGACGCCGATGGGCGTCTATGCCACGCGCGACGGCCACATCAATCTCGGCGTCGGTGCCGAGGGGCACTGGCGCTCCTTCTGTGGCGTGCTCGGACGGCCGGAGCTGGCGAGCGACCCGCGCTATGACAGCGTCGAGAAGCGCTATGCGGCACGGCCGGAGCTGCGCATCCTGCTCGAGGGGATCATGTCTACGCAGGACAGCGCCTACTGGCTCGATGCCTGCGAGAAGGCCTCGGTGCCGGCCGGGCCGATCTATTCGGTCGACGCCATGTTCGACGATCCGCAGGTGCAGCATCTGGGCATCGCACAGCCCGTCACCCACCCGGTACTCGGCGACATCCGCGTCATCGGCGAGCCGGTCGCGCTGTCGCGCACGCCAGCCAGCGTCGCGACGCCGACCCCGGACGCCGGCGAGCACAATGACGAAATCCTGGCCGAGCTCGGCTATGACACCGCGGCGATCGCGCAATTGCGCGCCGAAGGCGCGATCTGAAGAGGCTTTCCGATGAATGACGAGATTCTCTACGACGTCGCCGACGGCATCGGCACGATCACGCTGAACCGGCCGCAGGCCCGCAACGCCCTGACCTTCGCCATGTATGAGCGCCTGGCCGAGATCTGCGGCGATCCCGAGCGACATGGCGCGCCCAAGGTCATCGTCATGACCGGCGCCGGCGAGAAGGCCTTTGCCGCCGGCACCGACATCGCCCAGTTCCGCGACTTCAAGACGGCCGAGGACGCGCTGGCCTATGAGCATCGCATCGACGGCGTGATCACCGCCATCGAGACCTGCTCCGTGCCGACCATCGCGGCGATCTCCGGCGCCGTCACCGGCGGCGGCGCCAGCATCGCCTGCGCCTGCGACCTGCGGATCGCCACCGGCTCCGCCCGCTTCGGCTTTCCGGTCGCGCGCACGCTCGGCAACTGCCTGTCGATGTCGAACTATGCCCGGCTGTCGAGCCTGCTCGGCCCGGCGCGGGTCAAGGACATCGTCTTCACCGCCCGCCTGATCGAGGCCGAGGAAGGCCATCGCGTCGGCCTCTACAACGAGCTCGTCGCCGACCATGCAGCGCTGATGGCGCGCACGGCGGAGCTGGCGCAGACGATCCGCGGCCATGCTCCGCTGACGATGCGCGCCACCAAGGAAGCGCTGCGGCGGCTCGCCAAGGCCGCCGGCGAAGGCATCGACGGCGATGACCTGGTGGTGATGTGCTACACCAGCGCCGATTTCCGCGAGGGCATGGAGGCCTTCCTCGGCAAGCGCGCGCCGAACTGGCAGGGCAAATAGGCCGCTACCAGGCGCCCGCGCCGTCAGACGCGGGTGCCGCCATCGGCCATGACCACGGACGCGGTCATGAAGGAGGCCTCGTCGGAGGCGAGCCAGAGAATCGGCCAGGCGACCTCGCGCGGATCGGCCCAGCGGCGCTGGATGTTGTGGTCGACCTTCTCGGTGCGCAGATCCTGCTCGCTCTTGCCCTGCGGAGCGAAGCGGCGGACGTGGAACGGCGTCAGCGTCAGGCCCGGGCAGACAGCGTTGACGCGCACGCCGCGATCCGCCTCCTCGAAGGCCAGGGTCTTCGTCATCGAGATGATGCCGGCCTTGGCGACGTCGTACTGCCCCATGCCGCCGCGCGGGTTGAAGGCGTGGGTCGAGGAGATGTTGACGATGGCGCCCTTCCCCGCCTGCCGAAGCGCCGGCAGCGCCTCGCGGGCGAGATAGGCATAGCTCAGCAGGTTCACCGAGAGGATCTTCTGCCAGGTCTCGGCCTTGGCCTCGCCGAGCGGCTCATAGGAGCGGATGCCGGCATTGTTGACGAGGATGTCGAGCCGGCCGAAAGCCGCCAGCGTCTCCGCCACGATCGCCGCGGCGGAAGCCTCCTGCCCGACATCCCTGGCGATCTCCAGGAGCTCGGCACCCGGCACCGCCGCACGGACCCGGGTCGCGACCTCGGCCAGCGCTGCCGCATCGATGTCGACCAGCGCGACCTTCGCGCCCTCCTGCACGAAGAGTTCGGCAGTCGCCGCCCCGATGCCACCGGCGCCGCCGGTGAGGATCGCAACCTTGCCTTCAAGCCTGGCCATTCAATTCGTCCCTAAATCGAGTTCAGCCGACCAGCGTCGCGGTCGATTCGAGCGTTTCGCCCCGCCGCACCGCGCGCCAGATCCAGACCAGGCTGTAGACCGCCATCAACGCGGCCGTGACCGGAATGGCGGCATACCACCAGCCCTTGTCGAGGCGCAGGAAAGGCGTCGTCTCGCCCGACATCTCCATGAACTCGCGGCCATAGACCATGAGAACAAGCGCGAAGCCGAACATCACGATATGGAGCCCGATCTCGAGGACGCGGCGCATGGGCACCGGCAGCAGGTCCTCGAACAGGACCACGCGGTAGAGCGAGCCCTCGCGCCAGAGCGCGAGCGTGGTCAGCATCACCAGCCAGATGAAGAGCAGTTCGACGATCTCGTCATAGCCCTGGATGGTGAAGAGCGGCACGAGCCGCAGCACGATCGCAGCGCCGAGCAGGACGAACAGCCCGAGCAGGCAGGCGATCGCTCCGCCCTTGCAGAGGGCTGCGACGGTGCGGTCGGCCAGTCTCAGAGCGGCGATCATCGGGCGATCCCATAGCCGAGCGTATGCGGCAGCCAGAGCGACAGGGCCGGCACATAGGTGATCAGCATCAGCAGCGCGATCAGCGCCAGGACATAGGGCCAAATCTCGCGGGTGATCTCGGCGATCGAGATCTTCGCGATTCCCGCGACGACATAGAGGCACAGCCCCACTGGCGGCGTGATCAGGCCGATCATGATGTTCAGGACCAGGATCACGCCGAAATGCACCGGGTCGACGCCGATCTTGACGATGATCGGCAGCAGCACCGGATAGGCGATGATCATGATGGCGATGCCCTCGATGAACATGCCGAGGATCAGCAGCACCGCATTGATGATCAGCAGGATCACCCAGGGCTCGGACGACATGCCGAGGAAGGCGGTGAGGATCGCATTCGGGATCTGCTGCTGGATCAGAACCCAGCCGAAGGGGGCGGCCAGCGCGATGATGAACATGACCTGCGCCGTCTGTCGCACCGTGTCCCAGAGCACGTCGAGCGTCGCCGCCCAGTCGAGCTCGCGATAGACGTAGCGGCCGAGCACGAAAGCGTAGGCTGCCGCCACCACCGCCGCCTCGGTCGGCGTGGCGATGCCGGCGAAGATGACGAGCAGGATGGTGGGCGGCAGCAGCAGGGCCGGCGCCGCCCTGGCGATCGTCCCGGCTGCCACGCGCAGCGGCGGAAGCGCGTCGCCACGCGGCAGGTTCATGCGCTTCGCGCAGACCGCGATCACCGCCATCATCGCCACCGCCATCAGCAGGCCCGGGATGATGCCGGCAAGGAAGAGCGCGCCGACCGAGACATTGGCAAGACTGCCATAGATGACGAAGGGAATGCTCGGCGGGATGATCGGCCCGATGGTCGAGGACACGGCGGTGATCGTCGCGGCGAAGCGGCCGGTATAGCCGGCCTTGGTCATGGCGCGATGCTCGATCACGCCCATGCCGGCCGCATCCGCCACCGCCGAGCCCGACATGCCAGCGAAGATCACGCTGCCGACGACATTGACATGGGCGAGGCCGCCGCGAATCCGGCCGACGCAGAGCTGCGCCACCTGGAAGATGCGCTCGGTCGTGCCGCCGACATTCATCAGATTGCCGGCGAGCACGAAGAACGGGATCGCCAGCAGCGGGAACGACGTCGTTCCGGCATAGGTGCGCTGGACGAAGATGACCAGCAGGTCGGGACCTGCCGTCGCCACCATGGTGAAGATGGCGACGAGCCCGAGCGCCACGGCGATCGGGAGGCCGATGAGGATGGCGAAACAGACGCCGAGAAGAACCGCGGAAATCAGCATGTCGGCGTCTTGGATCCCGTCAGGCGCGGGCAGCTGCGACGAGCTTGGTCCAGCTGTTCCAGGCCTCCTCGCCCAGCGCCTTTCGCAACTGCTCATAGGCCGGGCCCATCTTGTCGCGGAAAGGCGCGACATCGGGGCGCGTGATCGCGACACCGGCCTTCTGCATGGCGGCGAGGTTGCTTTCCTCGTTGTCGCGCACGCCCTTGCGCGCCGCAGCGCCGGCCTTCGCCCCCTCCTCGCTGATGATCTTGCGCTGCTCCTCGTTGAGCTTGCCGCTCCAGACCCGCGGATTGGCGCAGAACATGATCGAGGCGTAGATGTGCCTGGTCAGGGCGATGTGCTTCTGCGCCTCGTAGAATTTGGCGGCGAAGGTGGTGCCGACAGGGTTGTCCTGGCCGTCGACGACATTGTTGGCGAGCGCCAGATAGACCTCCTGGAAGGCGATGGTCTGGGTGCTGGCACCCAGCGCCTCGAAGGCGGCCTTGATCGCCAGCTCGGGCGGGACACGGATCTTCAGGCCCTGGACATCGGCCGGCTGGTTGATCGGCCGGCGGCTGTTGGTGACGGCGCGGAAGCCCCATTCCAGATTGGCGATCCAGGTGAAGCCGGCGGCCTTGAGCTGCTCGGCGACCCAGTCGCGACCGGTGACGTCGAGCGTCTTGTGGGCGTGCTCATAGCTGTCGAACTGGTAGGGGATGTTGATGACGCCGATCGTCTTCGACAGCGCCTCGATGTTGGCCGGGTTCAGCATCATCATGTCGATGGCGCCGAGCCTGGTCTGCTGCGCCGCCTCGACCGGCGAGCCCAGCGCATTGTTCGGGAAGATCGCGATCTTGACCTGGCCGTTGGTGCGCTCGGCGATGCGCTTGACCATCGCCTCGGCCTCGACATGCACGGGATGGCTGATATCGGCCGGATGGGTCAGCCGCAGCTCGACGGCGGCGCGAGCCGGCCTGATCGCCGGCAGCGTGACCGAAAGCGCGGCACCGGCTCCCAGCACAGAGCGGCGCGTCCACGTGATCTTCCCGACCATGGCGTTCTTCCTTCCCCGATGATGTCACCGGCCGCGTCGGCTTGCCGTGCCGCGGCCGGACAGGGCCGTTCACGCGGCCTCTGCGGGAAAACTTGCATGCAAGAAAACCCAACGTCAACCGCGATCGGCACTCTCGGACGGGGAAGTTGCTACTGACCTTGCTGTTTGGCCTTTAGGGAAGCGACCAGTCCTTCGAGGCCGTTGCGGACATGGTCGCGCAAGGCCTGGCCGGTGCGGGCAGCGTCGCGCGCGGCGAGCGCGTCGAGAATCTGCTGATGCTCCTGGATCGCGGTACGCCAGCGTGTCGGCCAGAGATTGGAGGAGAAGCGGGCACGGTCGACCCGGAGCGCCAGCAACTCCCAGACCCAGAGCAGGATGGAATTGCGCGAGAGCTCGATGATGCGGCGATGGAAGGCTTTGTTGGCCTCGAAATAGCCGGGCAATTCATCGCGGGCATGGTGAAGCAGCATCCGGTAATGCAGCATGCCGATCTCGGCCACCGCCTCGTCGCTGATGTTCTTCGCCGCAAGCTCCCCGGCGAGCCCTTCGATCACCGTCACCACCTCGATCAGCGCTACGATCTCGTCGAGATCGAGCTCGGAGACGACGGCGGAATGATTGGGCAAGGCGCGCAGGAGCCCGTCCTGGATCAGCGTCTTGATCGCCTCCCGCACCGGTGTGCGCGAGATCGCAAGCTGCTCGCAGAGCTCGCGCTCGTTCAGCTTCGCACCGGGTGCCAGCACACCGGTGACGATCAGATTGCGCAGCTGCGCGACGGCATTGCCGTGCAGATGGCCCTTGCGCTTGCCCGGCTCGGGCCGCGGCAGCTGGGCCAGGAGCGCCGCGAGCGGCGTGTTGTCGTCCGAATTGACCATGACCGGGTTGTACACCTCCCGCCATACTTGACTGTCAAATTTTCTTGCATGCAAGATGCCGACCCTCTACCGAGAGCGCGCCTGCAGCATTCTTGTGGGCGGAGCCGTCTTCTGCTGGATCCTGCCATGAAAATCGTCGACCTCAGCATGCCGATCGCGCCGCATTTCCGCTGGCCTGTCGAGCTTTCGATCAAGGGCGACATCGCGGCCGGCGACCAGTTCCGCGTCTCGAAGATCGCCGGCCCCTGCCACGGCTTCTCGCATGTCGACGCCGCCGCGCATTTCGTCGCGGGAGCGCCGACGATCGAGGCGACGCCGCTCTCGCAGGTGGTCGGCGCCTGCCGCGTGCTCGACCTCAGCGCCCGCCCGGCCAATGCGCCGATCGAGCCCGAGCATCTCGCCGCGGCCGATCCCGGCGGCAAGGAAGGCGAAATCCTCCTGCTTGCAGCGCATTGGAGCGACCGCCGCGACCACCAGGACAAGACGTTCTGGACCGAAGCGCCCTGGCTGACGCTCGAATCGGCGCAGTGGCTGGCAGCGCGCAAGCCGAGCGCAGTCGCCTTCGATTTCCCGCAGGACTATCCGATCCGCCTGCTGCTCGAAGGCAAGGAAGTGCCGAAGCCGGAGCATGTGACGCATCATGTCCTGCTTTCGCACGGCGTCACGCTGATCGAATACGTCTTCAACACCAGCCGGCTCAGTGCGCCGCGCAACCTGTTCTCGGCAGCGCCGCTGCTGATCCCGAACGCCGACGGCGCTCCGGCACGCTTCTACGCCATCGAAGGCCTGCCGGTCTGAAACGGCCCTCCTCCAGCCCGAACTGAAAGTCCAAGACCTTGAACATCGAGAACCTGTTCGCGCTCCGGCCCAATGCCGAAGGCCGTGTCGTGTCTGCCGCGCTGGTCGGCGCCGGCGAATTCGGGGCGAGCTTCATCGGCCAGGCCCGGCGCACGCCGCATATCGAGCCGCGCGTCGTCTGCGATCTCGACATCGCCAGGGCCCGCAAGGCGGCGCTCGCCGGCGGCTTCAGCGAAAGCGATCTCGTCGCCTGCAGCAACGCGGCGGAAGCCCGCGCCGCGCTCGAGCGCGGGCTGGTCGCCCTGATCGACAATTCCGAGCATCTCGCCGGCCTGCCCGTCGACGTCGTGATCGAGGCCACCGGCGATCCCGAGGGCGCGGCAGTGACCGCGCTGGCGGCGATCGAGAGCGGCCGGCATCTCGTGATGGTGACCAAGGAAACCGAGTGCATCATCGGCCCGATCCTGGCGCACCGGGCCAAGCAGAAGGGTGTCGTCCACACGCCAGTCGACGGCGACCAGCCGAGCCTGCTGATCGGCCTGATCGGCTGGGCCCGCATGCTCGGCCTGCCGATCGTCGCGGCCGGCAAGTCGAGCGAATCCGACTTCGTCTGGGATCCGGAGACCGGCACGGTCACCGCCTGGGAAACCCCGGCCGAGGCCAAGGATTTCGCCTCCGCCTTCGGCCGCCTCGGCAGTGACCCGCTGCCGCTGCTGGCGGAGCGGGCCCGCCTGCCCTTCCCGCGCGCCACGGTGCCGGACCTCTGCGAGATGGGCATCGTCGCCAACCATACCGGGCTGATGCCTGATATCGCCGAGATGCATGCGCCGATCGCGCGCACCACCGAGCTCCCGACCCTGTTCCGGCCGGCGGCCGAGGGCGGACTGCTTTCGGGCCGCGGCAAGGTCGACATGTTCAACTGCCTGCGCCGGCCCGATGAACTCTCCTTCGCCGGTGGCGTCTTCGTCATCGTCGAGACGCCCGATCTCGTCACCGGCAAGCTGTTTGCCGGCAAGGGCATCCCCTGCTCGCCGGATGGCCGCTATGTGCTGCTGCACAACCCGGTCCATCTGCTCGGCGCCGAGGCACCGATGTCGGCGCTTTCGGCCGCGCTGCTTGGCCAATCGACCGGTGGCGCCGAAGTGCTGCCGCGGGTCGACCTGGTGGCCCGCGCCAGCCGCGACCTCGTTCCCGGCGAGACGCTGACCATGGGCTATCGCCACGTCATCGGCGGCCTCGAGCCGCTGCTGCAGCCGGCGCGCCCGCTCGGGGCCGACGAACCCGTGCCCTATTATCTGACCGCCGGCCGTCCGGTGGTGCGCCCGGTGGCACGCGGCGCGGTCCTGACCTGCGCCGACATCGCGCTGGATGAGGCCACGACGCTGGTGCGGCTGCGCCGCGAGCAGGACGCCCTGTTCAGGCCCGGCGCGGTTTGACAGCATTTCTGGCCACACAGTATGCAGTATACCGTGTGGCCAGAATGGATCGCCTAAGCGACCACGCCATCGAGGAAACATCGGGGAGTCCGCGATATGTGCCCAGCCCCGGCCTCCGACCGGCCCGGCCCGCAGCCCGGCCGCGCCCGAACAGCCCGCGGAAACTGAGCAGATGCCCGTCGCAGCCCCCGAACAACGCGCCCGCTTCCTCGATACCGGAGATGACGCGCACCTGCCGATCATCGATCCGCACCATCACTTCTTCGATCTCGGCCGGAACCATCACCCCTGGCTGAAGGACCAAATCCTTTCGAGCTTCCGCTACGGCGACTACACGGCGATCCGGCGCGACTTCCTGCCGGCCGATTATCGGCGCGTGGCCACCGGCCATCTCGTGGTCGGCAGCGTGCTGATGGAGGGTGAATGGGATCCGCGCGATCCGGTCGGCGAGATGCGCTGGACCGAGCTGGTCGCCCGCGAGCACGGCGCCCCAGACGCAGCGATCGGCCAGATCTGGCTCGACCGCGACGATGCCGCCGACGTCGCCGGCGCCTATCGCGAGATGCCGATCGTGCGCAGCGTCCGCCACAAGCCGGCCGCGGTGAGCCGCGAGGCGCACCATGCCAGCTTCGCCGCACCCGGCTCGATGCGCGATCGGAAATGGCGCGGCGGCTACGCCCTGCTCGCCCCCGCCGGTTTGCATTTCGACCTGCAGACGCCGTGGTGGCATCTCGACGAGGCGGCCGAGCTCGCCCGCGACTTTCCCGGCACCACGATCATCCTGAACCATGCCGGCCTGCCCTCCGACCGCAGCGCCGAGGGGCTTGCCGCCTGGCAGTCCGCGCTCGAGCGCCTGGCGAAGCAGCCCAATGTCGTCGCCAAGATCTCCGGCATTGGCGTGCCCGGCCGCGAATGGACGCTCGCGCTGCAGGCGCCGGTGATCGAGGGCGTGATCACCGCCTTCGGCGTCGAGCGTTGCGCCTTCGCCAGCAATTTCCCGGTCGACGGGCTCTGCGCCAGCTTCGGGACGATCTTCAGCGTCTTCAAGGCGGCGACCCGCGATCGGCCGCCGGCGGAGCGCCTGGCGCTGTTCCACGACAATGCCGCGCGCTGGTACGGGCTGGCGCCCGAAGCCACGGCCGGAGCGAGCTCATGAACCTGCGCGCCGCGCTGCTCCGGCTCACGGAGAACCTGCTGATCGCCGGCTTCGTGGTGATGATCGCGATGGTCTTCGGCAATGTCGTGCTGCGCTACGGCTTCAATTCCGGGATCATCGTCTCCGAAGAACTGTCGCGGATGATCTTCGTCTGGCTGACCTTCGGCGGCGCCTTCCTCGTTGCCAAGGACGGCCAGCATCTCGGCATGACCACGGTCGTGACCATGCTCGGCCGCAATGGCCGCTGGTGGTGCCGGCTCATCGTCGAGGCACTCTCGCTGCTGTGCATGGCACTGCTCGTCATCGGCTGCTGGCAGCAGGCGGTCATCAATATCGACAACCACGCGCCGATCACCGGCGTCCCCTTGGCCGCAGTCTATTTCGCGGGCCTCGCCGGCGGGCTCGGCATCGGGGCGCTCAACCTGATCGCGCTGGCGCGCCTGCTGAGCGGCCGCATGGCCGACTCCGAACTGGTCTTCGGCGCGGAATCCGAGGAGCTCACCGCCTTCGAAGCCAGCCAGGCCAAGGAGAAGCGGCAGTGACGGTCTTCGTCTTCCTCGGCTCGCTGCTCGGCGCCATGGCGCTGGGCATGCCGATCGCGCTCGCGCTGCTGGTCTGCGGCGTCGCGCTGATGCTGCAGCTCGACAGCTTCGACGCGCAGATCCTGGCGCAGAACCTAATCGGCGGCGCCGACTCCTTCCCGCTGATGGCGGTGCCCTTCTTCATGCTGGCCGGCGAGCTGATGAACGCCGGCGGCCTGTCGCGCCGGATCATCGCGCTGGCCGTGACCATGGTCGGCCATGTCCGCGGCGGGCTCGGCTATGTCGCCGTCATCGCGGCGCTGGTGATGGCGAGCATCTCCGGCTCCGCCGTGGCCGATACCGCCGCGCTCGCGGCGATCCTGCTGCCGATGATGCGGCAGGCCGGATACAACCTGCCGCGCGCCGGCGGGCTGATCGCGGCCGGCGGCATCATCGCGCCGGTGATCCCGCCCTCGATCGGCTTCGTCGTCTTCGGCGTCGCCGCCGGCGTCTCGATCACCCGCCTCTTCCTGGCCGGGATCGTGCCGGGGCTGCTGATGGGGCTGGCGCTGGTCCTCACCTGGTACATCGTTGCCCGTGACGAGCCAGCGGCGCGGGTTCAGCGCGCCAGCCTGCGCGAGGTCGCGAGATCCGCGCTCGATGGCCTGTGGGCGCTCGGACTGCCCTTCCTGATCATTGGCGGCATGAAGATGGGCGCCTTCACCCCGACGGAGGCAGCGGTGGTCGCGGCGGTATATGCCGGCGTCGTCGGCGCCTTCATCTACCGCGAACTCAAATTCGAGCATCTGCGCCCCGCGCTGCTATCGGCGCTGAAGACCTCGGCCGCAGTGATGTTCCTGGTCGCGGCGGCGATGGTCTCGGCCTGGCTCATCACCATTGCCGACATTCCCGGCCAGGTCGCCGGCTTCCTCGGCCCGCTGATCGAGTCGAAGACACTGCTGATGTTCGCGATGATGTTCCTCGTCATCATCGTCGGCACCGCGCTCGATTTCATCCCGACCGTGCTGATCCTGACGCCGGTGCTGATGCCGATCGTCAAGCAGGCCGGCATCGACCCGGTCTATTTCGGCGTGATGTTCATCATCAACAACGCGATCGGCCTGCTGACCCCGCCGGTCGGCACCGTGCTGAACGTCGTCTGCGCCGTCGGCCGCATCCCGATGGACAAGGTGGTGCGCGGAGTGATGCCGTTCCTGCTGGCGCAGGTCGCGGTTCTCCTCCTGCTGATCCTCGTGCCGGAGATCGTCACCGTGCCGGCACGCTGGTTCTATGGGCGCTAAGGCGCCTGCCACACCCCAACGACACAACAAAAAGGAGGACGCCACCATGACCATCACCCGCAGGACTGCCCTCGGCGCCGGCGCCGGCATCGCCCTCTTCGCGATCGGCCGACCAGCCCTGGCGCAGACGACGAAGCTGCGCTTCGCCCATCCGCACCCGGAGGCCGATAGCTGGCACAAGGCGGCCCTGCTGTTCGCCGAGCAGGTCAAGGCCAAGAGCCAGGGGCGCTACGAGGTCCAGGTCTTCGCCAATGGCGCGCTCGGCTCCGACGCGCAGACGATCAGCGCGGTGCGCGGCGGCTCGCTCGACATTTGCCTGACCGGCAACCCGTTCTTCACCGGCCTTGCCCCCAAGCTGAACGTGCTCGACCTGCCCTTCCTGATCCAGAGCCGCAAACACGCCGCCATCGTGATGGACGGGCCGATCGGCGACGGGCTGCGCAAGGAACTTGAAGGCTCGAACCTGAAGGCACTTGCGACCTGGGAGATCGGCTGGCGCAACCTGACCAATAATCGCCGCCCGGTCGCCACTGCGGCCGACATCAAGGGGCTGAAGATCCGCACCACCCCGAACCCGGCCCATATCAAGGCGTTCCAGCTGCTCGGCGCAGTGCCGACGCCGATGGCCTTCACCGAGCTGTTCACGGCACTCGAGACCGGCGCGGTCGACGGCCAGGAGAACCCGGTGACGCTGATCCTCAACGCCAAGTTCAACGAGGTGCAGAAGCATCTCTCGCTGACCCGGCACGCCTTCACCACCGGGCCGCTGGTGATGAACAAGACCAAGTTCGATGCGATGCCGGCGGACATCCAGCAGATGCTTCCCACCATCGCCGTCGAGATCGCCGGCATCCAGCGGCAGATGAACGAGGACACGGAAGGCTCGAGCCTCGCCGCCCTCAAGACGGCCGGCATGCAGGCCGTCGAGACGCCGGATCGCGACTCTTTCGCCAAGATCGTCACCGCCGAGGTTGAGAAGGAATTCGTCGGCAAGTATGGCAGCGAGACGCTGGACGCGATCAAGAAGGCCGCCGTCTGACGCCGTCCCCGGCCGCCATCGCTGACCGCCGCGCCCCGCCCGTCGGGGCGCGGCAATGCCGTCTTCCGGAGTCTGATGCCCAGGAGACCATTATGCCGGCCTCGGGCCGATCTTTGAAAAGAGATTTCATTGACCCATCGGGGTCGACCGCGAATGATCGGGGTAACGAACCGGCCTCGATCCGGGCGTTCGCGGGGATTTGCTGGAGCAGCTTGCGCCGCGTCAACAACGCTAAAAGCACCACGATGCAATCGTGGGCTCGCCGCCGTTTGGAGACCCGCCGATGTACGTCATCCTTCACCTGACCAAGCAAGGCCTGCTGCGCCTGTCGGCCTTCCTGCGCTGGACGCGGTGCTGACGCACTGGCGACGCGACAAGCCTGCCCGTCAGCCGACCAAGCCTGCATTGCAGCGACCGCAAAGCCGTCGCCTTCTGCCCTCTCAATGCGGCGAACGATCCTCGGGCAGCAGATGCACCGAAGCCTTGATCGGCAGATGGTCGGAAGCGACGCGCGCCAAAGGTGAATCGTGCAGATCGACGCTGGCGATCAGGTCGGCCGGATAGGCGACGATCCGATCCAGCGCCAGGAGCGGGAAGCGTGCGGGAAAGCTCGGGATCGCCGCCTGGAGCGGACCGAACTTCGGAGCGAGTCCCTGCAGCGCCGAACGGCGGCCGACGCGCCATTCGTTGAAATCCCCCATCAGGAAGACCGGGCGACCATCGGTCGGCTTGGCGGCGGCGATCAGCGTCTCGATCTGGCGCGAGCGCGAATGGCGCAGCAGGCCGAGATGGGCGCCGATGATGCGGACATTTCCTGCCGGCATCGTCAGGTCGACGATCAGAGCGCCGCGCGGCTCGACGCCGGGCAGCACGATCTCGCGCGTCGCCGTGACGGTCCCGCTGCGGAACAGCACGACATTGCCGTGCCAGCCATGCCCGCGCCCCTGCACCGGCACGGCGATGAGGCCGGTGCGGCGCTTGAGCGCTTCGAGGTCGAGCAGGCCGGCGCGCTCGCCGAAACGTTGATCGGCCTCCTGCAGCGCGATCACATCGGCGCCGATCTCGTCGATCACCTGGACGATGCGCTCGGGGTCGAAGCGCCGGTCGCGCCCGACCGCCTTGTGGATATTGTAGGAGGCGACCAGCAGATCCGTGCTGCGCGGCGCCTTGCCGACATGGGCCTTCCCCGTGCGATCCCGGCTCCAGGTCGATATCCGGACGGGGCGCAGCCGGCGAATCCGGGCCAGGCCGCGATGCTCCGTATCCTGCATGACGTCATCGATCTCCATAGCCGGTCGCAAGCAACTGCCGTGCCGCAATCGCAGCAGGGAGGCAGGAGATCAATGCGTCAAACATGGCAAAGGTTCTGTCGGTCGCGAAAGAATGAACGACATCCGCGATAGCCCGTTATGATGGAAGGGGTAAAGCAGCAGGCGGGAATGCACATTTTCGAGATCGCTCTGATCGGCGCGGCACTTCTCGCCCTCTCCTCGCTGGCCGCGATCTATTCCTATGGCCGTTTCGGCCGGCGTGCGAAGGGCGAAGCGACGTTCGCGCTGCCGGTTTCCGAGGAGGAAACCGCGCTCGACCGGGCGGTCGCGCCGCTCCTGCGCGAGCATCCGAATCTGAGCGGCCTGCTGCTGCTCGCCGACAATCTCCAGGCCTTCGCAGTGCGGGCCTTCGCAGCGCGCAATGCCGGACGCAGCCTCGACCTGCAATATTACTACTGGCTCGACGACCTCACCGGCGGCCTGCTGGCGCGCGAGGTGATCGCTGCCGCCGATCGCGGCGTCCGTGTTCGCCTGCTGATCGACGACATCAACACGCGCGGCGATGATTCCAGCTATCTCGGGCTCGACCGCCATCCCAATATCGAGGTGCGGCTGTTCAACCCGAGCCGCAACCGCTCCAGCTCGCTGCGCCGTGGCATCGAACTGGTGTTGCGCGCCTTTCGCGCGACGCGGCGGATGCACAACAAGGCCTGGATCGCCGATGGCCGGATCGGCGTCATCGGCGGGCGCAACATCGGCGATGCCTATTTCGACGCCTCGCGGACCTCGAATTTCCACGACCTGGACGTTCTGCTGGTCGGCGATGCCGTGCCGCAGGCCGAGCGCATCTTCGACGATTTCTGGAACAGCCCGGCGGTCATTCCGCTCATCGCGCTCAGCCGCTCGAAGCTGCGCCGCAAGCTGGCAAGCCAGGCCAGACGGCCGCCGCGGCGCCTCCTCAACGCGGCGCCCTTCCTGTCAAACCTCTCGGAGCGGAAAGAGGCGCATGTCCTGCCGGAGGGCGGCCGCGCGCTGCTCTGGAGCACAGATGTCGAGGTCGTCTCCGATCCGCCGGCGAAAGCCTGGGATCCGCGCGGCACCGGCTGGCTGGCCGAGCGCCTGCTCGCCTCGCTTGCCGGCGCCCGCAGCGAGCTCAACATCACCTCGCCCTACTTCATTCCAGGCCAGAAGGGGGCGTCGGCTTTTGCGGCGATGGCCCGGCGCGGGGTCAGGATATCCGTCCTGACGAATTCGCTCGCCGCCACCGACGTCGTTGCCGTCCACGGCGCCTATGCGAAGTACCGCAAGCCTTTGCTCAAAAGCGGTGTCGACCTCTACGAGCTCAGGCCGGAGATCATCCGTAACGGCCCCTCGCTGTTCGGCTCGCGCGGCGCGAGCCTGCATACCAAGGCCTTCACCGTCGACGGCAAGACCGGCTTCGTCGGTTCGTTCAATTTCGACCCGCGCTCCGCCTCGCTCAACACCGAGATGGGCGTGATCTTCAAGGACGAGCGGCTGGTCGAGCAGATGCGCGCAATCTTCCTGGAACAGACCGCCCCGGAATGCAGCTACCAGGTTACGGTCGAGGGAAGTCGCCTCGTCTGGAACGACGCCATGGCGGGCGGGCCACGCAAGCTGCGCTCGGAACCCGGAGCAAGCCTCGGGCGTCGCCTGGCGGCGACAGCCGTCGGCCTGCTGCCGATCGAATCGCAGCTTTAGGCCGGCAGCGGCCCGAGACAGCCCGGCAGATCGGCCAGCGTCCGCGCACCGAGCATGCCCATGGTGGTCGTGAGCTCGTTGCGCAGCAGGTCGAGCACCCGGCTCGCCCCGGCCTCGCCGGCGATCGCCACGCCGTAGAGCGTCGCGCGGCCGATCAGGATGCCCGATGCGCCGAGCGCCAGGAAACGGGCAATGTCGGCACCGCGCCGGACGCCGCTATCGGCCAGGATGGCGAGGCGATCGCCCACCGCCTCGGCGATCGCCGGCAGCACCTCGACCGGCCCGGGCGCGCAATCGAGATTGCGGGCACCATGATTGGAGACGACGATCGCGTCGACGCCGTGCTCGACCGCCTTCTGCGCATCATCGACGCGCAGCACGCCCTTGAGCACCAGCTTGCCCTGCCAGCGCCGGCGCAGCAGCGCGACGTCTTCCCAGGTCACGTCGGTCGCCAGGCTCATCTCGTCGGAGAGCGAGACGCGGCCGAGCTGGGTGCGGAACTCGTCCGGATAATGGGCATAGGTCGGCATGCCGGAGGCGATCAGCGAGCGCAACAGGACCTCGCAGGTCCAGCGCGGGTGCAGCATCAGGTCGATGCCGGCGCGCAGCGAGGGCTTGAGCGGAATGCCGAAACCGTTGCGGAGATTGTATTCGCGGTTGGGGCCTACAGCGGTGTCGACGGTCAGCACCAGGGTGCGAGCGCCCGCCGCCCAGGCGCGGTCGAGCAGCGCCAGCATGCGCTCGCGGTTCTTCCAGACATAGAGCTGAAACCAGAGCTCGGCGCCGGATTCGGCGGCGATCCGCTCGATCGAGGTGATCGACTGGGTCGAGACGCAGAACGGGATGCCGGCGGCAGCCGCCGCCCGCGCCAGGGCGATCTCGCCATCACGCCAGACCAGCCCCGCCACCGCCGTCGGTGCGATGACCAGCGGGCTTGGCTGCTTGCGGCCGAGCACCTCGGCTTCCTGCGTCCGCTGCGAAACGTCGACGAGCACGGATGGTGCCAGCCGGACCGCATCGAGGCCCTGCCGGTTGCCGGCGATCGAAAGCTCATCCTCGGCGCCGCGGTCGATGTATTCGAACAGTCCGCGCGGCAGGCGCCGCCGCGCCGCGCGCCGCGCGTCCTCG
This sequence comes from Bradyrhizobiaceae bacterium, assembly GCA_036676315.1. Classification (GTDB taxonomy): domain Bacteria; phylum Pseudomonadota; class Alphaproteobacteria; order Rhizobiales; family Beijerinckiaceae; genus Allobosea. The sequence continues at coordinate 1,950 of JAKFDB010000046.1, read as the reverse complement.
ACATTGAGGATCGCGCTGAGGCCAGTCAGGATCATCGCTCGAGCCTCGTCCCCGCGCCAGTGGCGAGCGCCTTGCGGACGACCAGCCCGGCCAAAGCAAGATCAGCCAGCGCGAAGCCGCGGAAGCAGAACATCCTGCGGCCCGGCTCCGCCATGGCGACGTCCCTTGCCGCGATCTGGATCAGATCGTCCTGGAAGCTGACGGTCTCGACCGGCTGCGAGTTGACGTCATAGGGCGCCTTGGACTGGGCCAGGCTGTCGGTCGCGAGAAAGTCGAAGGCCGGCAGCGTCTCGGGCCGCCAGCTCCGGCCGATATCGACCGCCGCAGCGAAGGACGCCGCCGGCATGCGACCGGCATCGAGAAACGGCTTCAGTCCGGGCGCGCCCGGAACCATCGAGATGACGATATCGGAACGGCCGAGCAATTCGTCGGCATCGCTGACGATCTCGGTCGCGAGCCCACGTGCGGTCGCTGCCTCGGCGAGGCGCTCGGCCGAGGCGCGGCTGCGGCTCAGCGCGAGCACCGTCTTCAGGCCGGGATAGAGGTCGAGGAAGGCGGCGAGATGGGCGTGGGCCTGCAAGCCGCAGCCGACGAAGCCGATCGTGCGCGGCTGCGCCGGCGCGAGAAAGGAGGCAGCGGCAGCCGACATCGCGGCGGTGCGGATCAGCGTGATCTCGTCGCCGTCGAGAACGGCGAGCGGCACGCCGGTGGCATAATCGTTGACGCAGATCAGCGCGCTGATGCCAGGCGCTGTGCTGCCCGGCGCGACCGGCGCCATCGCCACCCATTTCACCGTGGCGATAGCCTCCGCCGAGGAGGCTGCCGACATCGCCTGGAAGCCATGTCCCGGGCCGAGATCGAGCGATTTCTTCGGCAGGCTGAGGTTGAGGCCGGCGGCGTGGTCACGGAAGGCCTGGAGCACCGCCTCGCGGACCTCGCCGGGCGGGATGTCGAGAGCGCGAACCTCGCGCCGGGAAAGATAGAGCAGATCGTCGCTCATCAACCAAACCTTCCTGCCGAGAACGGCGCCGGATCCAGCGGAGGCGCACGGCCGTCGACCAGCGCGGCGACCAGCCGGCCGGAAGTCGGCGCCTGGATCAATCCGGTATGAGAATGCCCGAAGCAATGGAAGACGTCGGCACTACCGGAGGAGACCCCGATGCACGGCAAACCGTCCGGCGTCGAGGGCCGATGCCCCATCCAGCGGTCGACCCGCGTCTCGTCGATCTTCAGTTGCGGGAACATCTTGCCGGCGAAGCCCTGCAGGATCTCGGTGCGGCGCCAGTTCGGCGGCGCCGAAACCGAGGCGAGCTCGACCTGGCCGGCCAGCCGCAGGCCCTGACGGGTCGCGACCACGCCCATCAGGCCGTCCGACGGCATCAGGCCGCAGGGGATGTCGAAGCCCGGCTCGGGGATCACGACATTGTAGCCACGCTCGGAGATCAGCGGCACGCGGTCGCCGGCCTGGCGCGCCAGCGCAGCCGAGCCGATGCCGGCGGCGATCACCGCCTTGTCGCAGGCGACCGGCCCGGTTTCCGTCCGGACCGCCTGCAACTGCCCTGCGGCGAATTCAAAGCCGCTGGCCCGGGCGATGATACGTTCGCCGCCGCGGCGCTCGAGCAGTTCCGCCAGTGCCCGGCAATAGGCGCCGGGATCGACGACATAGGCGCCGCCATCGAGGCGGGCGCCGAAACGATAGCGCGCCGCCAACTCCGGCTGCATGGCGCGCAGCTCCGCCTCCCCGACCTCACTGAAGGCGACGCCGAATTCGCGCCGCATCCGCCAGACGCGCTCCTCGGCCAGGAATTCCGAGCGATCGAGATAGACATACATCACGCCTTCGCGCCGGATCAGCTCGGGAACCCCGGCCTCCTGCGCCAGCGCGATGTGCTCGTCGACCGCGCTCCTGCAAAGCTCGAAGCGGGTGCGGGCGCAGGCCTCGACCAGCCC
>JAKFDB010000045.1:0-85716 GCA_036676315.1 Bradyrhizobiaceae bacterium | reverse complement strand
TAATCCGTCTCGGAGGAAACACGCGCGGCGACGATCGGGATCTGTTCGCCGGCGGCGTGGGCCTGGATCGGCGGCGTATTGCCGACCGTAGCAAGATCGAGCGCCCCGGCACGGAAGGCCTCCAGAATGGCCGGCCCGCCGAGGAAGTTGGCGTAGCTGACGGTGCTAGACAGCCTCCCCTGGGCGCCGGAGGCATGCATCAGCGTCTGCAAGGCTTCGTTCTGGTCGGCAATGACGAGCTTCGTGCCGGCCCGGATCTGCTTGGGCAGCGCGCTCTGGGCCTGGGCGAAGCTGAAAGGATAAGCGAGAAACGGCAGGGCAAACAGAGTCTTCAGCAGTGCACGCCGTTGTGGACGGAAGCAATTCGGAAGCCCGCTCTCATCAATCATCGTTCGCACCTTTCACGAATTCTGCGTCTCGGCCCGAATAACGCGCCGATCTCATCAAATTCTGCGGAAATAACGTTCCTCAAGTCAAACGAATGTTCTTTTTATTAAACGCCCCGGCAGCGAAGAACGTTTTCGCCTGATCCAACGAAGCGAGAAGAAAGGGGTTGTCAGGCGCATCGGGGCGAAGCCGCACGTCGTTGAAGTGGCGCAGTGCCTCTCGCGTGCGGGTACCACCCGACCATTGGCCGAAGTCCGCCCTCCCGGGGTGCCGGTCGCGCGTTCCAGTGACAGCGCAGCGTAGCGGGATTTTGCCATCGGCGAGGCGCCCGGGAGGCGCTTCCGCCTCCGGAGCGGGGAATCTTTGGAATCCCCTTTCATTGACCGCAAGGCATCGGACAGGAAGAATGGAAGTATCGAGTGATATTCGTTTTGCTCGATCGCGGGATTTGCTGGAGCAGCTTGCACCGCGTCAATAACGCTAAAAGCACCACGAGCCGATCGTGGGCTCCGAATGACGGGGTCTGGTTTATGATGCGGATCTTTGATTTGACCAGTGCGCCCATTTTAAGCGCATGCCGATGTTGTTGAGCCACCACCCGCGCGGCTGACGCAACAGATACTTCACGCACAACTCAGCAGCTCTGCAACGCCGGCTCGCCGGCGAAGGAGGCGCCATGTCCCAAACCATCCTCATCGAGGTTCGCGGAATCGCGGCCGGTCTCGTCGTCGGCTCCGGCTCCGACTTCCGCTTCTTCTCGTCGCGCCCGGCCTTCGATGCCCTTGACGGCCGCCATTTCGGTTCGATCGCCGATGCCCACCGCGCCGCCATCGGCCAGCGCGCCCCGAGGCGCCGCCCATCGGCCGGCCTTCCGTCTGGATCCTGAGAGGTTGTCGATGACGATCGTACCGCTTGTCACCAAGGCAGCTCAGCCCGAGCCGCATCCGGCGCAGAAAGGCCGTGCCGGCGCGCGCATCACGACGTTCTCCGTCGGGTCGGCGCCGGCTCGCGAGGATGCCGCGAGCTTTCGCTCGGCCCTGCGCCATCTCGCCGGCGGCGTGAGCGTCATCACCATGGGCCATGGCGAGGATCGGACCGGCCTGACCGCAACCTCGGTTTCCTCGCTCTCGGCCGAGCCGCCGACGCTGATGTTCGGCCTCAACCTGGGCTCGTCGAGCTTTCCGGTGCTGGCACGCCATCGTAGCTTCGCGGTCAATTTTCTCAACGCTGCGCAAAAGCAGATCGCCGACCGCTTCGCCGGACGAAGCGGCGAGAAGGGTGCAGCGCGCTACGCCAGCGCCGAATGGTCGACGGGAACGACCGGCGCCCCGCTGCTCGATGGAGCGCTGGCAGCGCTGGATTGCGAAGTCGAGGAGCTGATCGAACGGCATTCGCACGCCATCGTCATCGGCCGCGTCCGCGAGATCAGGATCGGCAGCGACAACGCCGCGCTCCTCTACTGGCGCGGCGACTATGAGCGCCTCGGCTGGATGGCCGAGGAAGCCTCCACCGCGCTCGGCCTGCGCAGCTTCTGACCTGACGAGGACGACCATGGCCTACGCCCTCAGCCTGCTCGACAAGAGTCCCATTCTCGACGGCGAGACCGCCGGCGACGCCCTGCAGCGCACGATCGCGCTGGCGCAGACGGCGGAGCGCCTCGGCTATCGCCGCTTCTGGCTGGCCGAGCATCACGGCTTCCCCGGCCTCGCCAGTTCGGCGCCGGAAATCCTGGTCGCGCATCTCATCGCCCGCACCAGGCGTATCCGGGTCGGCTCGGGCGGCGTGCTGCTGCAGCACTACAGCCCCTACAAGGTCGCCGAAACCTTCAACCTGCTCGCCGCGCTCGCGCCGGGCCGCATCGATCTCGGCATCGGCAAGGCGCCGGGCGGCCTGCCGCTCTCGACGCAGGCGCTGCGCGTCCAGCACGACCCGGAGCATGCTCATTCCTTCGAGGCGTTGCTGGCCGAGCTCGACGGCTTCCTCGCGGCCTCGCTCGCCGACGATGACCCGCCCTCGGGTGCACAGGCGCTACCGCAGCCACTGGTACCCCCCGCCCGCTTTCTGCTCGGCGCCAGTCCCGACAGCGCCAGACTCGCCGTCGAGCGCGACTGGACCTTCGTCTTCGCCGGCCAGCTCAATGGCGATCCGAAGGCGATCGAGGCCAGCTTCGAGGCACATGCGAAAGCCGGCGCCAAATCGCCACCGATCCTGGCGCTCGCGGCGCTTGCAGCGGCTTCCGCCGCGGAGACGCGTGCCCTGACGGAGCAGTTGCGCGTCGTCAGGCTGACGCTCGACAACGGCCAGAGCGTCAATCTCGGCAGCGAAGAGCAGGCGGCCGAGTTCGCCCGCCAGGCCAAAGCCGCCTCCTACAGCACCGAGATCCGCCGGCCGAGCATCCTTGCCGGCTCGGCCGAGGACGTCCGGCGCGAGCTCGATGCGCTTTCTGCCCGCTTCGGCATCGCCGAATTCGTCATCGACACGCCCGCCGCCGCGACGGCCCAGCGCCTTGCCTCGATCACGCTGCTCGCCGGCGATGCGCCGGCCTTGGCCGCCTGAGCCGACAGGAGATCCCCATGAGCAAGACCCGTCTTACCTTCGGCCTGATGCTGCAGGGCCCCGGCAGCCACATGAATGCCTGGCGCCATCCGAGCAACCCGGCCGATGCCAGCGTCAATCTCGACTTCTTCATTCGCAACGCCCGCAAGGCCGAGGAGAACGGCATCGCCTTCGCCTTCGTCGCCGACGGGCTCTACATCAACGAGAAGTCGATCCCGCATTTCCTCAACCGCTTCGAGCCGCTGACCATCCTCTCGGCGCTGGCGACGGTGACGAAGAAGCTCGGCCTCGTCGGCACGGTCTCGACCTCCTATAGCGACCCCTTCACCATCGCCCGGCAGTTCGCCTCGCTCGACCTGATCTCGGGCGGACGTGCCGGCTGGAACGCGGTGACCTCGCCGCTCGAGGGCTCGGGCCGCAATTACAGCCGCCCGCATCCCGAGCATTCGCTGCGCTACGAGATCGCGCAGGAATATCTCGACGTCGCCAAGGGCCTCTGGGATTCCTGGGATGACGACGCCTTCGTTCGCGATCGCGAGGCGGGCCGCTTCTTCGACCGCGAGAAGCTGCACACGCTCGGCCACAAGGGCCGCTTCTTCCAGGTCGAGGGCCCGCTCAACATCCAGCGCTCGCCGCAGGGCCAGCCGGTGCTGTTCCAGGCCGGCGCCTCCGATGCCGGCATCGGCCTTGCCGGCCGCCATGCCGACGCGGTCTTCGCCAATCAGGTCTCGCTGGAGGAGGGCCAGGCCTTCTATCGCAGCATCAAGACCAGCGCCGTTGCACATGGCCGGCTGGCTGATGATGTGAAGATCTTCCCGAGCGCCGGGCCGATCGTCGGCCGCACCCGGCAGGAGGCCGAGGACAAGTATCAGGCGATCCGCGACCTGATCTCGATCGAGGACGCCCTCGCCTATCTTGGCCGCTTCTTCGACCATCACGATTTCAGCGCCTACCCCCTCGACGCGCCTTTCCCCGAGCTCGGCGAGATCGGCAAGAACAGCTTCCGTTCGACCACCGACAGGATCAAGCGCAACGCCGCGCTGAAGGGCCAGAGCCTGCGCGAAGCGGCGCTCGAAGCCGCAACCCCACGCACCGATCTGATCGGCTCGGCCGAGGAGGTCGCCGATATCCTGATCGAGCGCGTCGAGCAGCAGGCGGCCGACGGTTTCATCCTCGGCTTTCCGGTGATCGGTCAGGGCCTCGACGATTTCGTCGAGCTGGTCATCCCGGTGCTGGAGGCGCGCGGCGTCTATGACCGCACCCTGACCGGCCGGACGCTGCGCGATCATCTCGGCCTGCCACGCCGGGAAAGCCGCCATGCCGATCCGGCGGCCATCGTGCCGCGCAAGGCCGGCTGACCGCAGCGCATCATGACCGCTCACGTCGCCATCACCGGCACTGGCATCGACCCCGGCATCGCCGCCTCGGCCGCCGAGTTCATCGCGCTTCGGCGTGATCTGCACCGGCATCCGGAGCTCGCCTTCCGCGAGACCCGTACCAGCGCGATCGTCGCCGAGCGGCTGGCGAGCTATGGCTATGAAGTGACGACCGGGCTCGCCGGCACCGGCGTGATCGGGCAATTGCGCAAGGGTTCCGGCACCCGCCGGCTCGGCCTGCGCGCCGACATGGACGCGCTGCCGATCACCGAGCGGACCGGCCTTCCGCATGCCAGCCAAACCGCCGACGTCATGCATGCCTGCGGCCATGACGGCCACACCGCGATCCTGCTGGCTGCGGCGAAACGCCTGGCCGAGCGCGACTTCTCCGGCACGCTCAACCTGATCTTCCAGCCGGCCGAGGAGATCGGCGCCGGCGCCCGCAAACTGCTGTCGGAGGGGCTGTTCGAGCGCTTTCCCTGCGACGCAGTCTTCGGACTTCACAACTGGCCGGGCGTCGCCAGCGGCCAGTTCGGCTTCGTCGCGGGGCCGGCGATGGCGGCAGTCGACCAGGCCCTGATCCGCATCGCCGGCAAGGGCGGGCACGGCGCCTCGCCGCATGAGACGATCGACCCGGTGGTTGCCGCCTCCGCTGTCGTCCTGGCCCTGCAGAGCATCGTCTCTCGCAATGTCGACCCGCGCCAGGCCGCCGTCGTCAGCGTCGGCTCGATCCATGGCGGCGAAGCCTCCAACGTCATCCCCGACAGCGTCGAGCTCAAGCTGACGGTGCGCAGCTTCGATGCGGATGTCCGCAGCCAGCTGGAGGAGCGTATCCCGGCGCTCGTCCGCGCGCAGACGGAGAGCTTCGGCGCCAAGGCCGAGATCAGCTATCGCCGCGGCTTTCCTGCCTTGCTGAACCATGCCGCCGAGACCGATTTCGCGCGCGACGTCGCACTCGCGACCTTCGGTGCAGGCAAGGTCGAGAACGGCTTTGGCCCACGCATGGCGAGCGAGGATTTCGCCTTCCTGCTCGAGGCCTGCCCGGGCAGCTACCTCTTCGTCGGCAATGGCGACAGCGCCCCGCTGCACAGCCCCGCCTACGACTTCGACGATCAGCTGATCGCGCCGGCGGCAAGCTTCTGGCTCCGCCTCGCCCGCACCTTCCTCGTCTAGATCCTGTCAACCGGAGAGGCTTGCCGCCATGTCCGACCAGTTCCTCTACACCACCCCGCTCGACCCGCTCGCCCAGCCGCTGGTCGACCAGCTCACCTGGGAATACGCGACCCGCTATGGCAGCTATTTCGGCGAGCCGCCGGGAGCCGAGATGAGCCGCTACCCGGCTTCCCTGTTCGCGCCGCCCGACGGCAACTTCGTCCTGCTGCTGCGCGACGGCCGCGCCATCGCCGGCGGCGCCTTCAAGCGCTATGACGAGCAGACCGCCGAGCTGAAGCGCATCTGGACCGACCCCGACTTCCGCCGGCAGGGCCTGGCTCGCCGCATCGTCGACGAGCTCGAGGCCCAGGCGGCTCGCCAGAGCTACGGCAGGATCTTCCTGACCACCGGCTTCCGCCAGCCGGAGGCGACGGCGCTCTACCTCAGGACCGGTTACACGCCGCTCTTCGACCCCTCGGTCGACCCCGAAGTCTACAAGAAGCTCGCCTTCGAGAAGGACCTCGCCGTCGCCGCCCATCTGACGCATCCGCCCGGCATAGCGCCCTCGCTCGGCGTGGCCTGACCGCGCCTTCTCCAACAACTCACAGGACCAGTTCAGCCATGACCCTCGCCAGCGATTTCGCGGGCCTGCCGGCGCACGCCCGCACCTCGCCCCCGGCCCGCGATTTCAGCCGATACCGCATCGTGCCCGCCCGCTATCCGGCGCGCACGATCGGCACCGCCCTCGCGGCCGTCGTGATCTTCGCAGTGCTGAACTCGGTGCTGTCCAATCCGCGCTGGGGCTGGGACGTCTTCGCCGAATGGTTCTTCGCCGAGCCCGTCCTGGCGGGGCTGGCCCGGACGCTGCTGCTCACTCTGCTCGGCGCGGTCTTCGGCTTCCTGCTCGGCACCGGCCTGGCGTTGGCGCGCGTCTCCGGCTCGCCGCTGCTGGCTTCGCTGTCCTGGGCCTATGTCTGGCTGTTCCGCTCGATCCCGCTGATCGTGCTGCTGCTGATCCTCAACAATCTCGGCTATCTCTACTCGACGATCTGGCTCGGCGTGCCCTTGACCGGGATCACCTTCGCCTCCTGGTCGACGACGCAGCTGATCACGCCTTTCTTTGCGGCGGTGCTCGGCCTGACGCTGCATGCCGCCGCCTTCTCCTCCGAGATCGTGCGCGGCGGCATCCTTTCCGTCGACCAGGGCCAGCACGAGGCGGCCGCCGCGCTCGGCCTGCCGCGCAGCCGGCAGTTCACCCGGATCGTGCTGCCGCAGGCGATGCGCACCATCCTGCCGAACGGCTTCAACGAGATCATCCTGCTCGCGAAGGGCACCAGCCAAGTCTACATCCTGGCCTTGCCCGAGCTGTTCTACACCATCCAGATCATCTACCGGCGCAACCTCGAGGTCATCCCTCTGCTGATGGTGGCGACGGTCTGGTACCTCGTCATCCTGAGCGTGCTGTCCTTCATCCAGCACCATATCGAGCGCTACTATTCGCGCGGCGCGCTGCGCAATCCGCCGCCCTCGCTGATCGGCCTTGCTCTGGCGCGCTTCGGCCGCTCGCGCGATGCCGCAGCGGCGCGCCGCACCGAGGCCGCGCTGGCCCAGCCGGGTTCATCCGCCGTGGCGGCTCCTTCGCTGGCGAGCCTGCGGCGCAGCGGCGGCGAGATCCGGATCAGCAATGTCTCGAAGAGTTTTGGCCCGCTCAAGGTGCTGGACGATGTCAGCCTGGCGCTCAAGCCCGGCAGCGTCACCGCGATCATCGGCCAGTCCGGCTCCGGCAAGTCGACGCTGCTGCGCTCGATCAACCATCTCGAGCGCGTCGATGCCGGCTTCATCGCAATCGATGGCGAGCTGATCGGCTACCGGCAGGATCGCGACACGCTCTACGAGCTCAAGGAAAAGGACATCCTGAAGCGCCGCGTCGATGTCGGCATGGTGTTCCAGAGCTTCAACCTGTTCCCGCATCTCACGGCGATCGAGAACATCATCGAGGCGCCGCTTTCGGTGCGCGGCGTCTCGCGTGAACAGGCGCTGGCCGAGGCCCACGAACTGCTCGCCCGCGTCGGTCTCGCCGACAAGGTCGACGCCTATCCGCGCCAGCTCTCCGGCGGCCAGCAGCAGCGCGTCGCCATCGCCCGGGCTCTGGCCCTGAAGCCGAAGGTCCTGCTCTTCGACGAGCCGACCTCGGCGCTCGATCCCGAGCTCGTCAACGAAGTGCTCGACGTCATCAAGGAGCTCGCCCGCTCCGGCACCACGCTGGTGATCGTCACGCACGAGATCGGTTTTGCCCGCGAGGTCGCCGACGAGGTCGTCTTCATGGAAGCCGGCCGCATCCTCGAAGTTGGCCCGCCGGCCCGCGTCCTCGGCGAACCCGACCACCCCCGCACCCGCGAATTCCTCGCCAAGGTTCTCTGACAATCCACTCCAAAGGAGCCAAGCCATGATCACCCGACGCAACACGCTCGCTCTGTTCGGCGCCGCCTCTGCGGCCGCGCTTCTCCCTTCGCTCGGCCTCGCCCAACAGGCGATCGACCTCTCGCCCGAGCAGCCCGGCCGGCCGCGCGGTAGCCGCGACGAGGAGGCGATCAAACTGATCGCCAAGGACGCCAAGTTCGTGAAGGACGGGGTCTTCACCGTCGCCAACGCCACTGGCCGCCTGCCTTTCGCCGGCTATGCCAGCGACACCAAGAGCATCGTCGGCTCCGAGCCCGACATCGCCCAGCTCGTCGCCGACGCGCTCGGCCGCAAGCTCGAAATCGTCCCGGTCTCCTGGGCCGATTGGCCGCTCGGCGTCGCCTCCGGCAAATACGATGCGGCAATCTCGAACATCACCGTGACCGAGCAGCGCAAGGAGAAGTTCGACTTCTCGACCTATCGCAAGGACCTGCTCGGCTTCTATGTGAAGAAGGACAACGAGATCCAGATCCGCGAGCCGCGCGACGTCGCCGGCCTCAAGATCATCGTCGGTTCCGGCACCAATCAGGAGCAGATCCTGCTGCGCTGGAACGAGCAGAACGTCAAGGACGGCCTGAAGCCGGCCGAGATCCAGTACTATGACGACGATGTCGTGCTCTACCTCGCGCTGGAGACAGGGCGGGCCGACGCCTATCTCGGGCCCAACGCCCTCTTGAGCTTCAAGGCCGCACAGGAGGGCAAGACCCGCCTCGCCGGCAATTTCAGCGGCGGCTGGCCGGTGCTCGCCGAGATCGCGGTGACCACCAACAAGGGCGCCGGCCTGGCCGACGCCATCACCCACGCGCTCAACGGCCAGATCCGGAACGGCAACTACGCCAAGGCGCTGGCGCGCTGGAACCTCGCGCCCGAGGCGATCGCCGAATCCCGGACCAACCCGCCCGGCCTGCCGGCGAAGTGACATGCGCGGTAACCCCTCCCCCTTGTGGGGAGGGGAAGGGGTGGGGGGCGAAAAGCCGGAGCGCTGCCTTGGCCGATCGACCCGGTCCGCTGCTGCAAGCGACCGCGCACCCAGTCGTTCGCCCCCCAATCCCACTCCCTTCCCCACAAGGGGGAAGGGAGGAGCCCGCTCAGGCGCCCAATCCATCAGGAAAGACGGAAGAAAATGATGTTGCGAATGCGCGCCCTGTCGGCGCTTCTCTTCGGTGCCCTGGCTGCGTTCAGCCTGATGCAGAATTCGGCGCAGGCCCAGGCGCCTTTCGACCTCGGTCCCGAGCAGCCCGGCCGCGTCCGGGCCGAGAAGCAGCCGGAAGCGGTCGCCGCGCTCCCGAAGGGCTTCAAATTCGTCGAGCCCGGCGTATTCACCGTGGCGGTCAGCCCGGGCGGGCCACCGCTCGCCACCTATGCGACGGACGCCAGGACGGTGGTTGGCGCCGATGCCGATTTCGCCCAGCTCGTTGCCGACAGCCTCGGCCTCAAGCTCAACCTGCTGCCGATCGCCTGGGCCGACTGGCCGCTCGGGCTGGCTTCGGGGAAATACGATGCCGTCATCTCCAATGTCGGCGTCACCGAGCAGCGCAAGGAGAAGTTCGACTTCTCGACCTATCGACAGGGGCTGCACGGCTTCTTCGTCCGGGCCGACAGCAAGGTCGCCGCGATCCGGGAGCCGAAGGACGCGGCGGGCCTGAGCATCAGTGTCGGCGGCGGCACCAACCAGGAGCGAATCCTGGTGGAATGGAGCAAGCAGAACCTCGCCGCGGGCTTAAAGCCGATCGAGCTTCAGCTCTTCGACGATGAGGCGGGGAGGCTCGTGGCGCTGCGCTCGGGCCGCGTCGATGCGATCGTTCAGCCGCATGCGCAGCTCGTCTTCATCGCGGCGCGCGACCGTGACATCAGACGTGTCGGCACGCTGAGCGCCGGCTGGCCGCTGAAGTCGGATGTCGCGATCACGACCCGCAAGGGCAGCGGCCTCGTCGACGCGCTGACGATCGCGACGAACGGGCTGATCGCCAACGGCAGGTTCCGCCAGTCGCTGGCCCGCTGGCAGCTCGAGGAGGAGGCGCTGGAGAAATCCGAGACCAATCCCCCCGGCCTGCCGAAATACTGACCGATGACCAGACTTACGATCCGCCACCTCGCCTTCCTGACGCCGGGCAATTACGACGACGCCGATCCGCGGACCGGGCTGGAGGAGACGCTCTCGCTGTTCGAGCATGGCGAGGCGCTCGGCTTCGACAGCGCCTGGGTGCGCCAGCGCCATCTCGAGCCCGGCGTCTCGTCTGCTTCCGCCTTCCTGGCAGCGGCGACGCAGCGTACGCGCCGGATCGGGCTCGGCACTGCCGTCATCCAGATGGGCTACGAGAACCCGTTCCGGCTGGCCGAGGACCTTTCAGTTGTCGACGTGCTCTCCGGCGGGCGGCTCAATGTCGGGCTGAGCGCCGGCCCGCCGCCGTTCGGCAAACTGCTGGGCGAGCGCTTCTATGACGGCGATCCCGGCGCTCACGACGTTTCGCATGCCCGCGTCGCCCGGCTGGCGGCCAATCTCGAAGGCGATTGGCTCGGCGAACCGGACACGCGCATCACTTCGGCCGCAGGCGAACACCGGCCACGCCTGCGCCCCCATGCGCCCGGGCTGCGCCAGAGGCTCTGGTATGGCGGCGGCTCGCTGCGCTCGGCCCGCTGGGCCGGAGAGAACGGCTTCCATCTGCTCGTCGGCAATCTCAACTCCGGCGAGGAGAGCGACGATTTCTTCGCCACGCAAAGGCGCCATATCGAGGTCTTCCGCGAAAACTGGCGCGGCAGCGGCGAGCCGAAGGTTGCAGTCGGCCGGGTGATCGTGCCGACCGACGGTGCCGACGCGGCAACCAGCCGGCGTTATCATGCCTTCGCCGCCGATCGGCAGGAGCGCACGCAAAAACCGCAAGGCGAGCGCAGGACACTGTTCACGCCCGATCTGGTCGGCACGGCGGCCGAGATCGCCGGGCGCCTCGCCGCCGACCCGGTCCTGCCGCTGGTCGATACGCTGCGGCTCGAACTGCCCTACAACTTCGCCGCCGAGAACTACCGGCAGATCCTCACCGACTTCGTCCAGCAGGTTGGCCCCGCGCTCGGCTGGCGCCTCGCCGGGTCTTCCGACCCTTGCGCCGCAGTTGCCTGAGTGGTTCCGGAAGCTTCAACGGCCGGAGCCGCAAGGAGGTTTCGCCACGGCAGTGCCAAGCGGCCTCTCTCCCGCCGGCACGCCTCGACAATAAGGGATTAACCCGTTTGCCAGCCAAGCCGTCTGCGAGCGGAACCGTATAATGGCGCCATCCTTCGGGGAGAGCGCTGGTGCAACAGGGCCCGGTCGATCTTTTGGACGAACCGCGTGGCCACTCCGGCCGCCTCGCGGCGGTCGGCCTTGCAGAAGCGGCCATCTCCGTCGAGATCACGACGCCGGAACGACTCGCCACGATCGAACGGGAATGGCGCGATCTCTCCGGCCGCGCTTTGGCGGACAACGCCTTCCTGGAGCCGGCGGTCATCGCTGCCGCCGCCGATGCGGGAGCGGCTGCGATCAATGTCCTGCTTGCCTGGAGCGCGCCGCGCCAGGGCAGGCCGAGCCGCCTTGTCGGCCTCTGGGCGCTGGCCCGTCAGAAGGCATTGCCACTGCTGCCGACACGCATGCTCAAGACACCGGTGCTCGACCACGCCTTTCTCGGCACCCCCGTGCTCGACCGCAACGATGCCGCGGAGGCGCTTGCCAGCATGCTGGACGCGATCGCCGCAGAGCCCTCGCTGCCGAATCTTCTGAACATAGGCTGCCTGGACGCGACCGGGCCCGTCGCCGCGATCTTCGCGGAAGTCCTGGCCCGGCGCGGTTCACCCAGCATCCGTCTCGAAACCCGGCTGCGCCCTTCCCTGCTCAAGACGACGGCAGGCTGCGGAGCGACCCCGGTCTCGCCCAGCCGCGCCAAGGCGCTGCGGAAAAAGCGGCAACGTCTTGAACGAGAAGGCGCCGTCGCCTGCACACGGCATGAAGGCTGCGCCGAGATCGACCCGGCGATCGAGGAGTTCCTGGCGCTTGAAGCATCGGGCTGGAAGGGACGCAGGAGCAGTCGCGGGCGGGCGATCCTGCGCGTGCCGGCCCTGGCGGCCTTCTTCAGATGCGCGATCAGCGCTCTGGCGGCCCGCCAGCAGGCCCGGATCACGGCCCTGCGTCTCGATGGCCGCGCCATCGCCATGCAGGTCACCATCTGTTCCGGCAGGACCGCCTTCACCTGGAAGTCGGCCTATGACGAGACCTTTCGCGCCTGCGCTCCTGGCCTGCTGCTGCATCAGGAAATCACCAACGGCTTTCTTGCCGACCCTGGCCTGAGCGCGGTCGATTCCTGCAACCATCACGACACCGGCCACATGGCGGAATTCTGGGCCGGCCGGCGCGAAGTGTCAGACCTGATCGTCGATGTGAGGCCTCGCCGGACGGTGCTCTTCGGGCTGGTCAGCGCCGTCGAGCTCGCGCAGCGGCGGCTGCGGGAGGCGGCGCGCCGGGCACGTGCCCTGCTGCTGGCTGTACGGCAGCGCGGCGCTTCCCCGAAGCTGGAAATGGGCAAGGCCGGCGGAGGGCAGCCGTGAGCGATAGTGCAGCCCTGCCGCAGTTCGGGCGCTTGCCGAACCCGGCCGGACCGACACGCGAATTCGTCGATGACTGCGTAGCGAACACACCGCGACTGGCGACCGCCCTGCGCATCCAGCTGGCGAGCGCACGCGACTTCGCAGGCTTGCGCGACCAGTGGAGCGACCTGGTCGCCAGGGCGGCAGTCCCGAACGTCTTCATGGATCCGGCCGTGGCCCTGGCTTTCGTCGCAGCCTGGTCGGACAAGGTCCGGGTCCTGCTGGCCTGGGCCGATGAAGTGGAGACGGGCACGCAGGCACGGCTCGTGGGCGCCTGGCTCCTCGTCGAACGCAGGACCAGGCTCAGCTGGCCATGGAAGGCGCTGGTCAGCCCTCCCGGCCCGGTCGCCTATCTCGGCACCCCGGTGATCGACAGGAGCCATCTCGCTCCTGCGCTGGCCGCGATGCTGGAGGCGATCCGCAAGACACCGGAATTGCCCAAGCTGATCCAGGCCGGCGACATGTCGGGCGGCTCGGCGGTGATGACGGCGCTGGAGGCCGTGCTGGCCAACGGCGCCGGGCGCGCGCGGCTGCTCGAGACGCGCAGCCGCGCCAAGCTCACCTCATGCGACGACCCGAAGGCCTTCTGGGCGAGCTCGATGTCAGCCCGGCGGCTGCAAGGCTTCGCCCGCAAGCGGCGCCAGCTCGGCAAGGAGGGGACGCTCGCCCTCACCGTCGTCAACGAGCCGGGCGCGATCGCAACGGCGATAGAGGAATTCCTTCAGCTCGAAGCCTCCGGCTGGAAGGCGGCACGGCACAGCGCCCTCGCCTCCGACCCGGCCACGGCACGGTTCACGCGCGAGATGGTGTCGCAACTGGCGGAGCGCCGGCTGGTCTCGATCGAGGCCCTCAGGATCGACGGGGTCGCGGTCGCCATGTGGGTGATATTGTTCTCGGGCGATGCAGCCTACACCTGGCGCACGGCCTATGACGAAGCCTATCGCCGCTTCTCGCCGGGCGTCCTGCTGCTCGAGCATACGACGACGCGATTGCTCGCCGATCCGGCCGTCGCGTTCACCGATTCCTGCAACCATCGCGATCTCGGCCAACAGGCCGAGCGCTGGCCGGAACGACATGAGGTGCGCGACCTGCTGATCGATGCCGGGCCCGACCGCCCGTTGCGCCTGCTGCTGCTGTGGGGCCGCGAAAAGGCATTCCGCGGCGGCAAGGAAGCCGCTCGCCGGATTTATCACCGGCTGCGCCGGGAACTCGACAACGCCCGGCGTCGCCTGCGTGGCGCCGGCGCCTGCGAAATGCAGGAGTGAGACCGCGATGGCCCGATCGGCAGACATCGTCATCGTCGGTGGAGGGCTGGCCGGAGCCAGCGCAGCAGTGATGCTCGGCCGGGCGGACCACGACGTCGTCCTGATCGATCCCTACGATCCCCCGCGCCCGGATTTCCGCTGCGAAAAGCTTGACCCGTCGCAGGTCCGCCTGCTGCGCCGCATGGGGCTTGCCGGGCTGGTTCTGCCGGCAGCGACCCATAATCGCGAGCTCTGGGTCGCACGCCTCGGCCGATTGGCCGACAAGCTCCCTGTCGATCAGTACGGCATCCTCTACCAGACGATGGTCTGCGCGGTCCGACGGGGCATCCCGCCGCAGGTGCGCTTCCTGCGCGGCACCGTGTCCGGGATCACCCTGAGCGAGAACGAGCAGAGCGTCGCGCTCGCCAATGGCGAGGTCGTCTCGGCCCGCCTCGTCGTTCTCGCCAACGGATTGAACCGCGCCTTGCGAGGCTCCCTGGGCATTGGTTGCGAGACGATCAGCCAGAACCACTCCGTCACCATCGGCTTCGACGTCATACCGGCGGCAGGCGGACGCTTCGCCTTCGACTCCCTCACCTATTATGGCGAGCACCCGCGGGATCGCGTCGCCTACCTCACCCTGTTCAGGCTCGGCGCGGTCATGCGCGCCAACCTGATGACCTATCGGGAGGTCGACGATGCCTGGCTGAAAGCGATCCGGGAGGAACCGGAAGTCGCGCTGATGGCGCTGATGCCGAAGCTGGCCGGGCTGATCGGCCGCTTCGCGATCCAGGGGGCGGTGCGCGTGCGCCCCGCCGATCTCTATGTCGCGACGAATGTCGAGCATCCCGGCCTAGTGCTCGTCGGCGATGCCTTCGCCACCTCCTGCCCGGCGGCCGGCACCGGCACGAACAAGGTGCTGAGCGATGTCGAGCGGCTCTGCTCGGTGCATGTGCCGCGCTGGCTGTCGACGCCCGGCATGAGCGCGAGCAAGCTCGCCTCCTTCTATGCCGACCCGGAAAAGCGCGCCACTGACCTGCATTCGAGCCGCGAGGCCTTCGCTTTGAAGGCGCGCTCCCTCGCGAACGGGCCGTTCGGGCTCGCGGCCGGCCATCTGCGCTATCTCGGCCGGCTGGCCAAGGGCGTCGCACGACGAGGATCGGCGCGCCTGCATGCCCTGTCCCAGCAGGCAAGTCGCCTCTCCTGGCGGCGCGGCCCGGCGCGGGTCCAGCGATGAACGCCCCTGCCCGGGAGAAAAACAAGATGAATGAGTCCGTGCCTTCGATCCACTTTCTGTCTGCGGTTGACTGGCCGGACACCACCCTGCGCTGCGAGGAGGCCACCTGGGATGCGGAGCTGATCGAGCCCTGGCGCGATCTCGAGCGGCGGAGCTTCAATGCCACCTTCTTTCAGAGCGCGGGCTGGTGCGAGGCCTGGATCGATGCCGCGCGGGCCTGCGGCGCCGCGGAGACGCCGCGCATCGCAACCATCTGGCGTGGCCCGACACTGGTTCTGCTGTGGCCATTGACCGTCAGGCGGCTCTCGGTCTTCCGCATTCTCCACCATCTCGGCGAGCCCGCGACGCAATATGGCGACGTGCTGATCGACAAGCGCGAGGATCGCCGCGCGTTGCTCGACATGGCTTGGAAGATGATCCGGTCCTGGCACGACATCGACGCGATCGAGCTGCGTCGCGTTCGTGACGGCACGATTCTCGCCAGCCATCTGGCTCGACATCGGGTGAGAGGCTCGCGGGCGAGCGCGCCGATACTCGACTTCCGCAACCTCGACGCGGCCAGTGCCGACGGCCAGCGCACGAGCCGGACGCGCCAGGCCCTGCGGCGACATGAACGCCAGCTCGGCGAATACGGGCCTGTGAGCTTCGAGCTGGTCCGGCGGCCTGAGGAGCAATGCCTGCTGCTCGATCACGCCTTCTCGCTGAAGCGCGCCTGGCAGCAGCAGAAAGCAGCCGACAGCGCAGGCTACGCCCATGGTGCGAGCCTGGGTTGCCTGCAACGCCTTGCGAAAGAGGGCGACCTTCTGGCGGCCTATCTGCGCGCCGGCGACGAGATCGCCGCAGTCGAAATCGGCGCTCTGAACCAGCGGCGCTACTGGTCGCTGGTCCAGAGCTACGACCTGCGCTTCTCGAAGCATGCACCCGGCCGGCTGCTGTTCTGGCATCTGCTGGAACGATGTCCCGAGCTGTCGATCGACATTTTCGACTTCCTGGCGCCGGCTCACCGACACAAGCTGGAGTGGTCGAACGCAGAGGTCGCGATCGACGACTACCTCGTTCCGGTATCGACCCGCGGCTACCTTGCCGTCTCCTATCTCGCACGGGTCAGGCCCGTGCTGCGCGAATGCTATCGCCGCCTTCCCGTGGGATTGCGCCAGCACGCCAGCGGCTTGCTGCGCCGGCTAAACTGAGCGGGGCCCCGCAGACGACGACGCCAAGCGGGGTACCTCCGCCGCCCGCTCGACGACGACAGGAGGCAGGTCTTCTATGGCTTTGCGGCTGTCCAGGACAGCCCGGCCATAGCCCTGCAAGTGGCCATAAGAGAGGCGCTGGGAATGCCGCTACACCTCTCGGTCGAGATGCCGGCGAGCTTCGCCGCAGTACCCCCGGCCCCGGCCCGGGCCCGGGCGGATTGGGGCGACCGCTATCTCGGGCTGCTTTGCTTCGTGCTGGCCGGATACGCGGTCTTCGGCAAGGGCTTCGCCTATGTCGGCGTGCCGCCGCTGTTCATTGGTGAGATCACGCTTGTGCTCGGCGTACTTGCATTGATGGCTTCAGGCAGCTGGATCGCCATGCTGATGACGGTGCCGAGTCTCGCGCTGGTCGCCTTCATGGGCTGGGTCGCGGTGCGGACCGTGCCCGGCATCCCGATCCATGGTTTCGACGCGCTCCGCGACAGCGTCATCGCACTCTACGGCACCTTTGCCTTCATCATCATCGCCCTGCTGCTGCAAAAGCCTGCGCGCCTCGGCCGATTGCTCGGCAGCTATCGCCGGTTCGCGCTGTTCTACGGTCTTGCCGGCGCCGCGCTCGCCTATACCACCAGCACCCTCTCGGACCTGCTGGCCTGGCCGTTCTCGGGCCTCCCGGTCGTCTATGTCCGCATGGGCGAAGCCTCGGTGCATCTTTGCGGCGCGGCAGTCTTCGTGCTGCTCGGGCTTCGACGCGGCTCCTGGCTCTGGCTCGCAGCCGTGCTGGTCGGCTTCCTGATGATCGCCATCAGCCGCGGCGCGATGCTCGCCTTCCTGATCCCGGTCCTCCTCGCCGCCACGCTGGGAGGACAGTTGCGACGGCTGCTGCCGATCGCAGCCGGAGGCGCAGCCGTGCTCGCGGTCGTCATGGCTTTCGGATTGCAGTTCGAATTGTCCGGCGGACGCGTGGTCGGACCGGCGCAGCTGGTCAACAATGTCGAGAGCCTGCTCGGGCGCAGCGAAGCTGCCAATCTCGACGGCACCAAGACCTGGCGCCTGCGCTGGTGGCAGGCGATCCAGGACTACACCCTGCGCGGCCCCTATTTCTGGACCGGCAAGGGGTTTGGCGTGAACCTCGCCGAGGATGACGGCTACGTAGTTGGGGCGGAAGGCGGCGGCACCCCCGTGCGCGCGCCGCACAACGCCCATCTCGGCATTCTGGCGCGGGCCGGCGTGCCCGGCCTGGCGCTCTGGTTCCTGCTGCTGGCAAGCTGGTTCGCCATGCTCGCGCGCAGCAGGATGGACGCCCTGCGCAACAACGACGGAAGAGGGGCCCAACTGTTCCTGTGGATCGGCTGCTACGGCCTCTCGATGCTGATCAACGCCTCCTTCGACGTGGCGCTCGAGGGGCCGATGCTCGGAATCTGGTTCTGGTGCATCATCGGGCTGGGGATCGCCTGCTCGATGCTGCAGGATTTCGCCCGCAAACGGTGTCCATCATGACCGCCGGCCTGGTTAAGGGTGCGGCGGCAGTGGTGGTGCTGCTCGCCGCCGCACCGTCCGGACCGGACAAGCCGCAGACCGCATCCACCTGTCCGATCCTGGCGATCCGCATCGCCCGCGACGCCTCGCTGTCCCGGGCCGTCGAGGCGGCCCCGAAAGGCGCGGCCTTCTGCATCGAGGCCGGCCTGCACCGGCTGCAATCGGCGCAACCCAAGAACGGCCAGCAGTTCTTCGGCGAGCCGGGAGCCGTCCTGAGCGGCGCCGCGATCGTGACCGGCTTCACGCGCGCCGGCGGCATCTGGGCCGCGGCCGCCCCGATCTTCCCCAGTCCCGGACGCGGCGTTTGCCTGGCAGGCTACGAGGCCTGCCGCTGGCCAGAGATCGTCTTCCTCGACGGCGAGCCGTTGCGGCAGGCGAGCGAGCGGTCGCAGCTGCGGCCCGGCAGCTTCTTCCATGACCGCCAGCGCAGGGAGTTCCTGCTGGCCGATGCGCCGGAAGGGCGGCTCGTCGAGGTCGCGAGCGCGCGCTACGCCCTGTTCGGGACCGCCAGCAATGTCGCGATCCACGGCCTGATCGTCGAAAAATACGCCAACCCCGCGCAGGAAGGCGCCATCCGCGGCGACGGGCCGGGCTGGCGGATCGAAGCTTCCGAGTTCAGGCTGAACAGCGGCGCCGGCGTCTCGGTCGGCCCTGGCGGCCAGGTCCTGCGCTCCAAGATTCACAACAACGGCCAGATCGGCGCCACAGCCGACGGCGCCGACATCCTGTTCGAAGGCAACGCGATCTGGGGCAATAACCGCTACGGCTTCGATCCGGAGTGGGATGCCGGTGGCATCAAGGTCACCGTCAGCCAGAACGTCACCTTCCGGAACAATGACGTGCACCATAATGACGGGCCGGGCCTGTGGTGCGACGAACGCTGCGTGAACGTGACGTTCGAGGGCAATCGTGTCGCCGAGAACAGCTCGGCCGGAATCTTCTTCGAGCTCTCCTCGCAAGCCATTATTCGCAACAACCGGCTGTCGCAGAACAACCAGGCCGGCAAAGGCTGGTACTGGGGCGCAGAGATCCTGATCGCCGCCTCGGAGGGCGCGACCGTGCAGGACAACGTCCTGGTCGTGCGTGACGCCGGGCGCGCGATCATGCTGATCGACCAGAACCGCTGGAAGGTCGGCGGCGGCTTCTACAAGACGCGCGACAACCGCGTCACCGGCAACGACGTCACCTTCCTGGGCCGGGGCAGCACCGGCGGCGTCTCGGTGTCCGATCCGGGCGCGGCCAATTTCGCGATCATCGAGCGGGGCGGAAACCTGTTCGACCGGAACGTCTACCGCACCACGCCCGGCTCACCCGCACCGCGCTTCGTCTGGGGCACTCTGGAAACCGATTTCTCCGGCTTTCGAGCACGCGGCCAGGAAGGCCAGGGCAGCCTGACGGAAGTGGCGAACTCCCCCCGCTGAGTCGCGGCTCAGCCCGGCTTCTTGGTGACAGAGGCCGGCGCAACCGCCGGCCCGCCCGGCAAGAGCCTCAGGCTGCGCAGGCGCCCGCCCGGCCGCAACCAGCGATCGACCGGCTTTTCGAGCGTGAGGTAGATTGCCGCGCCGATGGCGAGCGACATCGCCACCCCGACGATGCGCACGGGAATGTCGAAGCTTTCAGGCAATCCGACCTGGCCTAGCAGCTTGCCAGCGGCCGAGAGCACGAACCAGTGCGACAGGTAGATGCTGAAGGAGGCTTCGCCGAGCAGCACCACGGTGCGGCCGAACCGGTTGTCGCCCTGCAGCGCGTGCCGGAAAAGGATGAAGCCCGCGAAGACGAGACCGGCGCCCCCGATGCGCCAGGCCGGCATCAGCTTGCCTGGCGGCGCCATCCAGGCAGCCCATAGCAGGAGCAGGACCAGAGGCAGAAGCTGCAGGGCGATGTCGCGCGGCTTTCGCCCTTCGAGTTCGCGTGCCAGCCAGCCGATGGCGAAAGCCAGCATGAAGGGGCTGACGATATGGGTCAGAAAGGCGGCGCTCAGATTGCCGGCGCCGAGAACCGGGCCGGCGGGAGAGCCCAGCGCCAGCGCGGCGGCCCCGAGCGCCGTCATCAGCCAGCCCAGGCCAAGCCGCGCGGCGCTGCCCGACCCGACCGTCGCCAGCATCAGCGCCACACCGAGATAGAACAGCAGCTCGTGCTCCAGCGTCCAGCCCACGCCGAGGATCGGAAAGCCCTGCTGCGGCAGGATCAGATAGGATTTCGCCATGCTGATCGGATCGAGGCTGAAGCCATGGAGGTGCCAGACCGGGTTCACCAGGAAGACGACGACCGCGATGCTGGTGAAAAGCCAGTACATCGGCACGAGCCGCATGACGCGCGCAGCGAAAAAGGCACCGCCCGTGTCCCTGGCCCCAACCCGCATGCCGATGACATAGCCGGAGACGATGAAGAAGAGCTCCACGCCGAGGGCCGAAAAGGGCTGATACCAGGAACGGGCGACGGCCAGGCTGGAGAAATGCTTGGTCAGCAGATCGGAATGGCAGAGCACGACCTCGCTCGCGGCGAAGGCCCTCAGCCATTGTAGTTCCAGACGCTTTGACGCTTGCACGCAATCGGTTCCTTGCCGGGTCAGCCTGGCGAAGGCCAGTCGCCCTGGCCTGCACCGCCGCCTGTGGCGAAGCGGCGCCTCGGATCGAGAGCGCCTGCGTCGCAGTCCGGGCGGCCATGTCGGCCGGTTCTCCGCATCATTCTTCTGCTCGCCTCCCGGCAATCACGCCAAGAGCCTGCTCGTCGCGAGGGACCACCGCCTCCGGGCATCTAGCGTGCGCCTCGCGAAGTCAGCACCGCCGGGAAGGTCTCGAGGAGGATGTAGATGTCGAGCCAGAGCGACCAGTTCCGGATGTAGAAGAGGTCTTCCTCCTGCTGCACGTCGATATCGCCGCCGCTGCGCGAACTGACCTGCCAGAGGCCGGTCAGTCCCGGCGGCACGCTGACGCGCAACGACTGGAAGCCCGGGTCGAAGCTCGCCATGTGGTAGTCCGGAAACGGCCGCGGCCCGACCAGGCTCATCCCGCCGCAGACGATGTTCCAGAGCTGCGGCAGCTCGTCGAGGCTGGACCGGCGCAGGAACTGCCCGATCATCGGCAGGACCCGCGGATCGTCCTTGAGCTTGAAGAAGCGCTCCCATTCGGCACGCGCAGCCGGGTTCCTTTCCAGATGCTCGCGCAGCCGGATGTCGGCATCGGCATACATGGTGCGCAGCTTGAGGACGTTGAGTTCCCGGCCGTCCCGTCCGACGCGGCGCTGCCGATAGAAGGCATGGCCGGGATCCGCGGCCTTCACGGCCAAGGCCAGAACCAGGATCAGCGGGGCGGCGAGCGCCAGCAGCGGCACGGTCACCGCAAGGTCGATCCAGCGTTTGAGCGCGAGATGCCCCGGCCTGAACAGGTCGAAGCGCACCTCGAGACCGACCGCCCCGCCGAGATTGCGGGTGTGCAGGCCGACATTGGGCAGGCCGCCGGCATTCTCGGAGACGACGACATGCGGCGCGCGCACCTCTGAGAGGGAAACAGCAGCCCTGCCCTGAGCCGGCACGAGATCGGCCGCGGTCACGATGACAACCTCGGCCAGCCCCGAAAGCCGGGCAAGGTCGGCGAGGCCGCCCAGCACCGGAACCGGTGCTTCCTCGGCGCCGCTCTCGTCAAGCCGGTTGCTGATCAGGCCTACCGGGCGCAATCCCAGCTTAGGCTCGCGCAGCAGGCGCCTGGCCATGGCGATGCAGGTTTCGGGGGTGCCGACCAGGATCGTCGGCGCGCCCCATAGGCCTGTCCGCATCAGGAACAGGCGGACCAGCGCTTCCGTATAGTAGCCGATGACGAACAATGCGGCGCCGAGCAGCAAGGCGGTCATCAGGTTGTCGGGCGCCTTCCAGACCGCGAGCGCCAGTCCGGCCATCACGGCGAGCAAGAGCGCGGCCTGCGCCCGGAGCCGCAGCCGATCGATCGGACAGGGGCCCCAGCAGCCATAAATGCCAAGGCAGGCATGTAGCGGCACCGTCAGAGCCAGAACGGCAAGACCGCCATCCCACGCGCCCCAGCTCGTGGCCGGTGCGAGTTTCGCCGTCAGGGCAACCGCCAGCGCAGCCGCAAGCAGATCGCCCGTCACCAGCCCTGCGATCACCGCGCTCCGGCGCCGCGACCATGGTCCAACCCGTCTCGCTTCGCGCGGCACCGGCGGGAGCCGCGTCGCGTTCAGCTCCGGCGAGGCAACCGATGATACGGCCAGAGGCATGACGCTCGTCCTCCCGCTCTTCCTGGAACCTCGGGCCGCGACCCGCGCTATTCCGCCGCCTGCACGCGCGGGGCGTCGGCCTTTTGCGCCAGCATCTGCGCGATCCAGCGATAGGTCGGCTGGAGGCCTTCCCGCAGTTCGATGCGCGGCTCCCAGCCAAGCACTTCGCGCAGGCGGGAATTGTCGCTGTTGCGCCCGCGCACGCCCTGGGGCCGCGAACGGTCATGGCGCTTGACGATCCGCTTGCCGGCGATTTCGGCGACCATGTCGACAAGCTGGTCGATGGAGACGAGTTCGTCGGTGCCGAGATTCAGCGGCCGGTCGTAATCCGACTGCATGATCCTGACGATGCCCTCGACGCAATCGTCGACATGCATGAAGGAGCGGGTCTGCTGGCCATCGCCCCAGATCTCGATCGTGGCGCCGTCAGGGGCGCTGGCGATCTTCCGGCAGATCGCTGCCGGGGCCTTCTCGCGACCGCCATCATAGGTGCCAAGCGGCCCGTAGACATTGTGGAAGCGCACCGTGCGCGTCGGAAAGCCCCAGTCCTCCGAGAAGTACTGGCACATCTTCTCCATGTAGAGCTTCTCGAGCCCGTAGCCCTCCTCGGGATCAGCCGGGAAGGCATCGTCCTCCCGCAACGGCGTCACATCGGGCTTGTGCTGCAGATATTGCGGATAGATGCAGGCCGAGGAGGAGAACAGGAAGCGCTTGACGCCGGCCTCCCGTGCCGACTTGACCATGTTCACGTTGATCAGCGTGTTGTGGAGCGTGATCGCCGCATGGGACGAGGTGATGTAGCCGATCCCGCCCATATCGGCCGCGAGATGGTAGACCTCGTCGACGCCGGCGACCGCCTTCTCGCAATTGCCGGCGACGCGCAGATCGAGCAGCGCAAACTCCTGCGCCCGGCTCGGCTCATATTCCGGCGCCTTGATGTCGACCCCGCGGACCTGCCGGCCCTGCGCGACCAAATATGAGACAAGGTGGTGTCCGATGAAACCGCCGGCGCCGGTGACCAGTGCGATCTTGTCAGGCATGTCGATCTCCAGGTCTTGAAGGGAGGATTGGCCGTGAGATTCAGCCGGTGATGAGACGGCGCAGGCGGCGCCTCGTTCCGAGCCAGAAGGTGGTCGCCGAGCGCCTGGCGAGATCCCCCGCGACAGCCGCGAGGAAGCCGGGCACGATGCGCAGATAGCGCCGGCCGAGGCGCCGCGGCTCCTGGCAGAGCCGGAACAGCCATTCCAGGCCGTTGCGCTGCATCCAGAGCGGAGCCTGGGCCTTGCGGCCGGCGAGGAAATCGAAGGCCGCGCCGACGCCGATCAGAACCGGGGCATCGAGCCGCGCGCCATGGCTCGCCATCCAGTATTCCTGCTTCGGCGTGCTCAGCCCGACCCAGACGATGTCCGGCTTGGCCGCGTTGATCTGGGCGACGACGTCGTCATCCTCGCCGCTGGTGAGCGGGCGGAAGGGCGGGCACAGGGTTCCCGCCACGACCAGGCCGGGGCAATCCCGTTTCAGGGTCGCGGCAAGCTGGTCGGCAACGCCGGTCTCGCCGCCATAATAGAACTGACGATAGCCCCGCTTCGCCGAGAGTGCGCTGAGCGCGCGCATCAGATCGGGCCCATAGACCCTCTTGGTGCCGGCATGGCCGAGCAGGCGCGAGATCCAGACCAGCGGCATGCCATCGGGCGTCGCCATCCCCGCCTGGTTGTGGATGGCCCGAAGGATGGGGTCGCGCCGGCTTTCCATGACGCCATGGGCGCCGGTGATGCAGACATAGTGATGCTTGCCCGAGGCGATCCAGGACTCGATGGTGTCGAGCGCCTTGGGCAGGTCGATGGCGGCGACGCGGACGCCGAGAATGTCGACGCGCGGCAGCGCAGGGCGGGACAACGGCGCGTTCATGCCACCACCTTCAACTCCAGCGATTGCGGGGGGGCCGGGGTGCCGGCCAGGAGTTCGTCGAAATAGGCGATCGTGCGCGAGAGACCTTCCCGCAGCTCGACGCGCGGCTTCCAGTGCAGGAGCTCGGAAGCGCGGCCGATATCGGGGCAGCGCTGACGCGGATCGTCGGCAGGGAGCGGGCGGAAATCGAGCGTCGAGCGCGAACCGGTCAGCTCGATGATGGTGTCGGCGAGCTCGCGAACGCTGATCTCGTGGGGATTGCCGAGATTGACCGGGCCGAGCACGTCGCCATCGACGTTCATCAGCCTGACCAGGCCGTCCACGAGATCATCGACATAGCAGAAGGAGCGGGTCTGGCTGCCGTCGCCATAGAGCGTGATCGGCTCGTTGCGCAGTGCCTGCACGATGAAGTTCGAGACGACGCGGCCGTCCTGCGGGTGCATGCGCGGACCGTAGGTATTGAAGATCCGGGCGACCCTGACGCCGATGCCGTGCTGGCGCTGGTAGTCGTAGAACAAGGTCTCGGCGCAACGCTTGCCTTCGTCGTAGCAAGCGCGCGGGCCGTTGATGTTCACCAGGCCACGATAGTCCTCGCGCTGCGGGTGGACTTCAGGATCGCCATAGACCTCGCTGGTCGAAGCCTGGAGAATGCGGCTGCGCAGACGCTTGGCGAGGCCGAGCATGTTGATCGCGCCCATCACGCTCGTTTTCGTCGTCTGGACCGGGTCATGCTGATAATGAATCGGGGACGCCGGGCACGCGAGATTGTAGATCTCATCGACCTCTATGTAGAGCGGAAAGGTTATGTCGTGGCGATGGACATCGAAGTTCTTGTTTCCAAGCAATTCTGAGATATTGCTGCGAGTCCCAGTGAAATAATTATCGACACAAACAACCTCATTCCCTTGAGACAGCAATTTCCTGCAAAGGTGAGATCCCAGGAATCCAGCCCCGCCAGAAACCATAACCCGTTTCATTTTTCTCTCCGGATTATCTGCGTGATTGATATATTCGCGTAAAAAGAGATCAAAACATTACAGATCTCTTCTATATTTTCGCCGGATCGATTCCTTCGTCGCTTTGTATTAAATTTTAGTTGTTACTTGACCTAACCAATTGTTAAGTATTTATAATTTCACATCTCCACAATTGCTATTTCGGGTCATGCTCAACAGGCAATGTTCATCTTGGGGAGGTACCTCATCGCACCATTTGGGAAGCTGCGGCCCATTAGGGGGAGGTGCGAACGCCGATCGTCGACGGAAGCACGCGTCGGAGCTGCCGATTCCTGCGCCCGGCGCGCATCGCACCAGCAACAAAATTCGCAAGATAGTTAAATTATTTCAGTAGTTTAAATTGCCACAGGCGAGAGGTAGCCCTTTCGCGCCTTGGTCTTCGCCCGAATGCGCCCGATCGAAATCGGCGCGGTGCTCTAGCCTGTTCTCCATACCAGGTTCTTCCGGCTTGAGGCGGTGGCTCGGCCGGCCGGGTCCGGAGGCATCCAGGAAGGGTTCGAGCGATGTCCGTCTCCCCGAAAATCGAACTGGCGGCCAAGTCGCAATCGTCGGCACAAGCTCCGCGGATTGGGGCCGGGACGCTGCGGCTGCCCTGGCTGGCAGCGCTTTGCACGATAGCGCTCCAGGTATCGCCGGCCGGAGCGGCCGAGGCCACGGCCTATCGCGTCGCGCCGGGCGACCGGATCGGCATCACCGTCTTCGGCCAGGCCGACATGTCCGGCGAGACGATGATCGATGCCACCTACAACATCGCAGTGCCCCTGGTCGGCGCGGTGTCGGTGCGCGGCCTCACCCTCAAGGAGATCGAGCAGCGCGTCGCCAAGAGCCTGGCGGACGGCTATCTGCAGCAGCCCGTCGTCTCCGTGCGGCTCACCGAACCGCGCCCGATCTATGTCGTCGGCGATGTCCGCACCGCCGGTGTCTACCCGTACCGCCATGGCGTCTCGGTGCTCGGCGCCGTGGCACTCGCCGGGGGCTTCGCCGTCTCCGAGGAGCAGGCGCGTGCCGCCCTGCGAAACGATTTCATCCAGGCCGACGAGCGGGTCCGTGCCCTCGAGACCACAAGGCTGACCCTGACGGCGCGGCGTATCCGCCTCGAGGCCCAGCGCGACGGGCGCACGCCGGACTTCAACAGCCTCGAGGGCGGCCGCGGCTCGGACGAGTTCGTGATGCAGCTCAAGACCAGCGAGGCGCAGCTGCACGCCTTCCAGAACCTCGCCCTGCAGCAGCAGATCGAGATGCTGCAGCAGCAAGAACCGAAGCTTCTGGAAAACAGGCGCTTCGTGCAGGAGCAGCTCAACGCCGAAAAGCGCCAGCTCGAGCTGATCCAGCAGCATCTCGTCGACTACAACGCCCTGCTCAGCTCGGGCCTGGCGCGGCGCTATACCGGCATCGAATTGCAGCGCGAGGAAGCGCGGAACCGCGGCAACATCGCGCGCTTCAACGCCGAGATGTCGAATATCGGACTGGCGCAAGGCGAGCTCGGCCTGCGCATCCGCGAAGCGCGCGAAGCCTTCCAGCGCCGCGTCTGGACCGAGATGCAGGACAGCATGCAACGGCTTGCCGAGCTGGATGCGTCGCTACCGGCCGCGCGCCTCACCCGCGAACTCAGGCTGCGCCAGGTCGGCTTCGCCGAGGAAGCCGGCGGCCCGCCGCGGCGCTCCCTGTTCGTGACGCGACAGATCGACCAGCGCAGCGAGACCTTCCCGATCGTCGAGGGCGCCCTGCTCGAACCCGGTGACATCCTGCGGGTCGAAAGGCAACGCGAGGCCGAAGCCGGCCTGCCTCCGACGGCAGCGGCAATGCGCTGACGAACCCTTTCCGCCGCCATCGAACCTGGAGCGAAACATGAGCTGCCCAATCCGGCCTCTGATCATGTGTGGCGGCGCGGGAACGCGCCTCTGGCCGATGTCGCGCGAATCCTTCCCGAAGCAGTTCGCCTTGCGGGTCGGGGGCTACTCGATCTTCCAGCAGACGCTGCTGCGGGTCGCTGGGCCGGAGTTCGGCCGGCCGCTCATCATCACCAACCAGGCCTATCGCTTC
Organism: Bradyrhizobiaceae bacterium; assembly: GCA_036676315.1. Taxonomy (GTDB): domain Bacteria; phylum Pseudomonadota; class Alphaproteobacteria; order Rhizobiales; family Beijerinckiaceae; genus Allobosea. The sequence continues at coordinate 58,767 of JAKFDB010000045.1, read as the reverse complement.
ATCGCCGAGCAGCAACTCGCCGAGATCGACGTGCTGGCCGATTTCGTCCTCGAGCCGGCACGGCGCGACACAGCACCGGCGATCATCGCCGCGGCGACCGTTGCCGGGCAGTTCGATCCCGACGTGCCGCTGCTCGTGCTGGCTTCCGACCACCAGATCCGCGACAGCGAGGCTTTCCGCAGCGCGGTCCTGGCCGGCCTTCCCGCCGCCGAGGGCGGCTGGCTGGTGACGTTCGGAATCAGGCCGACCGACCCGGCCACCGGCTATGGCTATATCGAGCCGGGCGAGGCGATGGCGAATGGCGCGCGGACGATCCGGCGTTTCGTCGAGAAGCCCGATGCCGAGCACGCCCGGCGCTATGTCCTCGATGGGTTGCTGTGGAACTCCGGCAACTTCATGGCCACCGCGCGAACCCTGATCGAGGAGTATGCGCTGCATCAGCCCGCCAGCGCGGCGGCCGTAGCGCTCGCCGCGGAAAAGGCCAAGATATCGACCGGCGTCTTCGCGCTCGACGCGCAGGCCTATGCCGAGGCCGAACAGCTTTCGATCGACTATGCCGTCATGGAACGGACGGCGCGGGCGGTCGTGGTCCCGCTCGCCTGCGGCTGGTCGGATGTCGGCAGCTGGGATCTGCTCTGGTCCGTCAGCGATCAGGACCAGGCCGGCAATGTCAGCCAGGGCGAAGTCGTCCTCTCGGACGCCCATGGCTGCTTCGTCTCGAGCGATGGACCGCTGACCTCGGTGCATGGCGTCGAGGATCTGGTCGTCATCGTCAACCAGGATGCGATCCTCGTGGCCGATCGTCACCGGAGCGGCGAGGTCAAGCAGATCGTCGAGAGCCTGCGCCGGACCGGACGTCAGCAGGCCGACACCCATTGCCGCGTCCATCGTCCCTGGGGCTGGTACCAGGTCACCGACCATGGCGACGATTTCCAGGTCAAGCGCATCGTCGTCAATCCGAAGGGGCGGCTCTCCCTGCAAAAGCACGGACACCGGGCCGAGCACTGGGTGGTCGTCCGCGGCACGGCGCAGGTGACCGTCGGCGACGAGGTCAGCCTGCTGACTCCCAACCAGCACGCCCACATCCCGCTCGGCGCCATCCACCGCCTGGAGAATCCGGGCAACACGCCGGTCGAGCTCGTCGAGGTGCAGTGCGGCGACTATCTCGGCGAGGACGACATCGTCCGCCTCGAAGATATCTACCAGCGCGCCTGAACATGGGCGCGCCACGAGCCTTTGTCGGCATGCGAACTCCCCAACGGGGTGGGCAGGTAAGCCCCACCCCGATCAGGCCGGCACCGCGGCCGCATAACCCGAGCGATACACCCCGTTCCGAGCAACCCGGCAAGCGCATCGCTTCCCTGCAAAAGGCCGCATAAGGTCATGAACTGGGCATTCCAGAATCCGATCAGGCTGGAAGACGGTGCCCCCCGGCATTTCGAGCATGTCGGCTACGAAGCCGGCCTGGCCCTGTGGCGCCGCCGGCGGATGATCGCAACTCTGATCGTGGTGGCACTGCTGGCGGCGGCCGCGGTCATCTTGGTGAGCGAGAAGCGCTACACCGCGGCCGCCCTCATCCAGATCGACTTCAGCCGGGACGATCCGGCCGGCGGCCGCCGCAGTGCCGCCGTGCCGCTGGACCCGAGCGCTCTCGTCGAGACAGAGGCGCGGTTCGTGCGCTCGCGTACCATCGCGCGCCAGGTCACCGAGCAGCTGGCGGCGGAGGAGCGGGCGAGGCCGGACATCCAGGCGAGCGGCACCGCGATCGACCCGGCGCAGACCGAAGTGCAAATCCAGCGCCTGATGCGCGACCTTTCGGTTCGGAACGACAGCCGCTCCTATCTGATCGAGATCGCCTACACCGCGAGCACGCCGGGCAAGGCGGCAGAGATCGCCAACCGCTTCGCCGACACCTATCTCGCCAATCGCGGCGAAACCAACTCCGCCTCGGCGCGCCGGGCCGCCGAATGGTATGCCGACCAGATCGAGGCCTCCAGGAAGAGCCTCGAGCAGGCCGAGTGGTCTGCCGCGGAGTACCGGCGCAGCTCGGGCATCGTCGAGACCAGCAGCGAAGGCGCCCCGCTGCTCCAGCAGCGGATGCGGGAGATCTCGAGCCAGGCGAGCGCGGCGACGCTTGCCCGGGTGAACGAAGAGTCGCGGCTGCAGCGCGCCAAGCAGGCCGTCGCCGAGGGCAACATCCCCTCCGACATCGCGGCCCTGCCCCAGATCCAGCGGCTGATCGAAAGCCGCGAGACCGCCCGCCGGCAGGCCAGCACACTCGCCGCCGCCACTGGCGAACGCCACCCTTCCGTGATCCAGGCGCGCTCGTTGCAGCAGGAGGCGGAGACACGCCTGCAAAACGAGGTCACGAACGCTCTGGCGACGATCGCCGAGGACGTGAAGAGCGCCCGGCGGGTCGAGGAGGAGCTCGAGGCCGGCGCCGGCAAGGCCAAGTCGACGCTGATCGACACGCGGGCGAGGGAGGCTGAGCTACGCACCCTCCAAGGCCGGGCCGAAGCGCTGCGCGAGCGCCTGAAGACCTTGAACGAAGGCCATATGCAGGCGCGCGCCCTGTCCGAGCTGAAGCCGGTCGCGGCCCAGATCATGGCCGCGGCCGAGCCGAGCCGCGTGCCGTCGGGTCCCAAGGCGGGGCTGACGCTCGCCCTTTCAGGGCTGGCCGCCGCAGTGCTTGGCAGCATCCTGACCTTTCTGCTCGAACGCCGGGATCTCGGCTTCCGCAAGGAAGAGGAAGTCCTTGCCGCAACCGGCTGCCCCTGCATCGGGCTCCTGCCGGCCCTGCAGCCGGGGGACGCCCGGGTCAACGCGGCCACGCAGCGCGAGACGCTGCGGACGATCATCGCATCCCAACGCCTCGCCGAACCCGGCTCCGCGAAGGTCGTGCTGATGACTTCCGCGCTGCCGGAGCAGGGCAAGTCTCAGGTGCTGGAGTCTCTCGCCCACTGCCTGATCGAGATGGGGCGTCGCGTCCTGATCGTCGATGCATCACCGCGCAGCGAGCTGGACGGCACCGGCAAGGCAGCGCTCGAGGACATCATCGCCGGCAGCGCAGCGCGAAAGCGGGCGCTCGAAAGCGGCTCGCAATGGGCGCCGGTGGAAATGACACCGCACAATCCGCTGCTGCGGCGGCGCGTGCCGCTGGCTGCCGGCCAGCCGCGCCATCTGTCGATCGTGCAGCGTCGCGGCGGCCTTTCGGACAGCGCGACGGCCTTCACACCGGCAACGCTGACGGATCTGGTCGCGGAAGCGCGCTCCTCCTTCGACGTCGTGCTGGTCGAAGCGCCGCCGGTGCTGCTGGCCGCGGACGCGCTGATCCTCGCCCAGTTCGCCGACATCGTCCTGCATGCGGCCCGCTGGCACGACACGCCGAAAGCCTCCGTCGCCGCGGCCGTGAAACGGCTCTGCGACGGAGCGGTCAGAGTGCACGGCATCATCCTGACGCAAGTCGATGTGGAGCGCCACGAAAGCTTCAAAAGCTTCCGCACCCCGTCATCCGCCTACAAAGTTCGCAAGTACTACGCCGATTTCGACTGACTGCCGGGAGGCAACCTTGGGTCTGCGCGATCGAATCATCATTACTGGCGGAAACGGCTATGTCGGCCGCCAGTTAACCCGCCAGCTCTACGAGCAGCACGATATCTGCGTCGTCGACAATCTTCGGTACGGTGAGATCCGTTTCACGCCGGGCGATCTTGAACGCATCCGCTTCGAGCGGCTGGACATCACCGACGAGCTGGCGATGGCACGCCTCGTGCGGGAGTTCCGCCCGGATGTCATCGTCCATCTCGCGGCGATCCACTACATCCCGGAATGCGAGAACGACCCGGCGCTGGCGCTGCGGACCAATCTGCTCGGCCTCGTCAGCGTCCTGCTCGCCGCACAGGCGGGCACGCGCTTCGTCTATGCGAGCAGCGGTGCCGTCTACAAGCCCGATCTCGCCCCGCATTCGGAGGGTTCGGCGGCGCTCGAGCCGAACGACATCTACGGGCTGAACAAGCTGCACGGCGAGCACTATGTCCGCTACCTCGCGCAACAGCGCTCGCTTTCCGCCGTCATCGTCCGGCTGTTCAACGTGGTCGGCCCGGGCGAGACCAATCCGCATCTTCTGCCCGAGATCGTCGCGCAGCTGAAAGCCGGCCGCAGGGTGGTCCGGCTCGGCAATCTCTGGCCGAAGCGCGATTACATCCATGTCGAGGATGCGGCGCGCGGCTTCGCCACGATCGCGACCGCCAGGCGCCTGCAATCGGAAAGCACGGTCACGGTCAATCTGGGTACGTCGCAGCCCTATTCGGTCGAAGAGGTCCTGCAAAAGCTGCGCGCCATCGCCGAAATCGAGTTCGAGCTGGAGCAGGATGGCAGCCGGATCCGGCCTGTCGATCGCCCATTCCTCGCGGCCGACACCACGCAGATCCGCCAGCGGTTCGGCTGGGTCCCGGCGTTCACCATCGATGATGCGCTGCGCGACCTGTGGCGCGCGCCCGATCTCGCAAGCGCGCTGGTGGAGAAGTACCAATGATCAAGGTTCTCGCCGCGATCGTGGCTCCCCCGCATCTCAACGTCAGCGGCGCCGGTCGCGCCGCCGAGCAACTCAGCATCGCGCTCGCACAGCACTGTGACATCACCATCGCGAGCATGATGGGCGCGCAGATCCGGGAGGCGGAGCAGTCCGAAGTTTGCCGCGTGCCGGTCACGGTGGGGCTGCCTCCATTCCTGCCCTGGCGGCATGTCCCGAACCGCTACCGCACCTTGTTCTATGGCTCCGACATCTCGGAGATGGTCCGCTCCGGCAGCTTCGACCTGGTGCATCTGCACAACCCCATGCCGGCGCTGGAAATGGCGCGGATCGCCCGGGCCTGTCGCGGCGCCGGCGTGCCCTACGTCGTCTCGACCCATGGCTTCAACGAGATCGCCCACGGGGCCCGAATCTACGGCTTCGGCCGCCTGCGCCGCCTGGTCTGGCAGGCGCTGGTGACGCGCCCGGTGCAGCAGGCGGTGCGCGGCGCAGCGGCTGTTCTGGGACTATCGCCGGCGGATCGCGAGATCGTCGACACGATGGGCTTTGCCGGCAGTTTTGCGGTGGTTCCCAACGGCGTTCCGATGCCCGGCCCGTTCGATGCGAGCGAGGACTCCGCCATCTGCGTCCGGCTCGGCGTGCCGGCACGCCGCCGCGGCGAACTCACCTGCATGTTCCTGGCGAACCATACGCCGAACAAGGGCCTGCCGGTCCTGCTGGAGGCTTTCGACGGCCTGACCTGTCCCTACACGCTGATCGTCGGCGGCGAAAAGCGCGCCGAGATCGACTATGCTCTCGCCTCGCTGACGCGCCGGGCCGATCAGCGGATCATCGTGACCGGACGCTTGTCCGACCGTCAGGTGCAGGCGCTGTTCCGCCGTTCCGATCTGTTCGTCTTCCCGACCCTGGCCGACACCTTTCCGCTCGTCGTGCTGGAAGCGATGTCCCATGGCGTCCCGGTGCTAGCCTCGCGGGTCGGCGGCATCCCGCACCAGCTCGATCAGGCCTGCGGCCAGCTGGTCGAGCCCGGCAATGTCCGCCAGCTCCGGGATGCGGTCAGCGTCTTCGCCCATCGGCCCGAAATGCTCCTGCAAATGGGGCAGCGGGCCAAGAACCGGGTCGCCCGGCATTTCACCTGGGAGAACGCGGCCAAGCGCGCATTCGCCGAATACGAGCAGGCGCTCGCGGCGCCCTCGCGCGCTCCCGCCACCGCCCTGCCCGCCTTCTCCGCATCCCATGCCCTTCAGCGAGGAACACGAGCATGAACCCCGGCTCCCCCCAGCGTCTTGCCATCATCGGCTGCGGAGCGGTCGTCGACCACCACATCCTGCCGGCGCTGCGCCGCCTCGGCTGGCTGCCCACGGTCCTGGTCGACCGCTCGCCCGAGCGGCTGGCCCTGCTCGCCGGCAAGCTCGGCCGGCACGGCCGCGAGGTCATCCGCGCCGCCGACTGGCGCGAGGCCGCCGACCATTTCGACGCCGCGATCGTCGCGGTGCCTCACGTCTTCCACGGCCCGATCGGGACCGAACTGCTCGCAGCCGGCAAGCATCTTTTCATGGAAAAGCCGCTCGCAGTGACGCTGGCGCAATGCGAGGCGATGGTGCGGGAAGCCGATACCCGCCAGCTGACGCTCAGGGTCGGGCTGCTGCGGCGCTATCTGCATGGCGTGCGCTGGCTCAAGGCGCTGCTCGAATCCGGCACGCTCGGCACGATCCGCAGTTTCAGCATCCGCGAGGGCTTCGTCTTCAACTGGGCGACCAGCTCCGACGCGCTGCTGCGCCGCGAGCTCGCCGCCGGCGGCGTGTTGATGGATACCGGCGCCCACACGCTCGACCTGCTGCTCTGGTGGCTCGGCGACGTCGCCTCCCTGAGCTATCGCGACGACGCGGAGCAGGGCGTCGAGGCCGATTGCCTGCTCGACTGCCGGATGGCATCGGGCGCGACGGGAACCGTCGAGCTCAGCCGCACGCGCGATCTGCGCGATACCATCCAGATCCACGGAAGCGCCGGCTTCATCGAGCTGCATCTCTCCAAGAACATTGTCCTGGACGGCTCCCCCAATGCCCTCGCCTTCCGCTTCGAGGGGCGGGCGGCGGCCGATCTCCCGCTGCAGCTCTTTCCCGAGCTGTTCGATTCCGAGCTTCGCGATTTCGCCCGGAGCGTCTCCGGCGAGGCGGTTGCCGGCATCCCGGGAAGCGAAGGCGTCCGCTCCGTCGCCCTGATCGAGCGCTGTTATGCCAATCGCGAACCACTGACGCTCGGCTGGCGCGCCGATGCCACCGCCAGCGACGGAGCTGACGTGCCTCGCCTGCCGGCCGGCAGCACGGCGCTGATTACCGGCGCGACGGGCTTCATCGGTGGAAGGCTCGCCGAGCGGCTGGTCGAGCAGGGCGTCAAGGTGCGCTGCCTCGTGCGCAGCTTCGGGCAGGCGACGCGCCTTGCCCGGCTGCCGGTCGAGATCGTCAACGGAACGCTCGGCGAGGCCGGTCCCGCTGCGCGCGCCTTCGAAGGTGTCGATTACGTCTTCCACTGCGCCTATGATCACCGCTCGCGCAAAGCCAATCTCGACGGGCTCGAGCAATTGCTGGCCGGTGCCATCAGGCAGAAGGTCAAGGGCTTCGTCTATCTCAGCAGCTTTTCGGTCTACGAGCCGTTTCCGGACGGCAAGCTGACCGAGGAGACCCGCGACGGCGACATCTCCTGGCCCTATGCCCGCAACAAGCTCGACCTCGAGGCGCGCACGCTGAAAGCCGCCCGTGACGAGGGCGTGCCCGCCTGCATCATCCAGCCGACCGTCGTCTACGGCCCGTTTTCCCGACCCTGGGCGGACGCGCCGGCACAGATGCTGATCACCGGCGAGGTCATCCTGCCCGACGCCGGAGAGGGCATCTGCAATGCGGTCTTCATCGAGGATCTGATCGACGCAATGCTGCTCGCCGCACAACGCCCGGAAGCGGTCGGCGAGCGCTTCATCGTCTCGGGGCCGGCACCGGTGAGCTGGGGGAAATTCTTCGGCGCCATCGCACAGGCCCTCCAGGTTCCGGCGCCGGTCTACTGGCCGAGCGCGCGGATCGAGGGCGAGAACAGCGGCGTGGTGCGCGACATCAAGGCGGTGCTGGCCAACCCGAAACGCCTGGTCCAGATCATCGTCCGCTGGCCGCCCGCCCGCCAGGCCCTGCAGGCCGGCTATGATGCCTTGCCCTCCGGCCTCCACAAGCTCGTCACCCAGGCCTATTTCGGCGGTGGCAGCGGGCGCCGCTTCGGCATGCGCCACCTGCCCGATCCCCGCGCACTCGCGCTCTATCGGGCCCAGGCCCTGGCCAGCAACGACAAGGCAACGCGGCTGCTCGGCTACCAACCACGCCATGGCTTTGCCGAAGGGATGGCCGTCACCGGCGCCTATCTGCGCTGGGCCTATGGCGATCTCTGTCGTGCCGGCGAAGCCGCACGCAACCCAGCGGCGGCGGCGCCCCAAGCGCCCGCTACCCTGGCCAAGGCGAGCTAAGCCCTTGCTGCGCCATGCATCCTGGACGCTGATCGACCAAGGCGTGGTCAGCCTTGGCGCGTTCCTGCTCAACATCACGCTGGCGCGCCACATCGCCCCGGTCGAGTACGGCGTATTCGCACTGGTCTTCGGCATCCTGCTGCTGGTTCAACTGGCGATCAGCTCGGTGATCTTCTATCCGATGTCGATCCGCATCACGCAGCTGCCAGAAGACGGGCGCGCGGCCCTGGCCGGAAGAGGCCTCGCCCTGCTGCCCGTGCTGTTGCTGCCGCTGCTGCTTGCCCTGGCGCTCGGTCTCATCCTCCTCGGCCGTTCCGACCTTGCCGGGCCGGTCTCGCTCTACCTTGCGGCATGGCAGGGGCAGGAAGCGCTCCGGCGCATCCTGTTTGCCGAGTTCCGTCACCGGGATGCGCTTGCGGGCGACAGCATCGCTTATCTCGGCGCGCCGCTGGCCGTGCTGCTCCTGCTGCAGCAGGGAATGCTGGCGCTGCCGGGCGTCTTCTTCTGCATGGCGGCCGCGTCGGGCCTGGCGCTGCTGGTCTCGTGCCGACAGGTGCGGGCCGACGTCCCCCTGCTGCGCACGCTGCGGCCGACATTGCTGGAATTCTGGTCGCTCGGCGGCTGGTCGCTTGCCAATAATCTCGTCGGGGCCTTGCGGATTCAGCTCTTCCTCTGGGGGCTGACGGCGATGTTCGGCGCCGCGGCAACTGCAGCCTTTCAGGCCGCGCTCAACGTCGTCAATCTCGCCAACCCGATCTTGCTGGGGCTGTGCAATGTCATCCCCCAGGCCGCCGCCCGGAAATCGGCGGAAGGCTACCGGGCCGCCTGGAAGGCGGCGCGCGACTACGCCCTGATCGGCACGCTGCCGCTCCTGCCCTGCTATGCCGTGCTGCTGAGCGCACCGGATCTTGTCCTGCTGCTGCTCTACGGGGCCGACTCGCTCTATCTCACCTTGAGCTTGCCGATCCGCATTCTCGCGGTCAGCTGGCTGCTCGGCTACTCGGCCGACATGATCTGCTCCTTCATGCATGGCGTGGATTCCGCCCGGCTGGCGCTGCTCGTCAGCGCTGCCGGCACGCTCGCCGCCGCCGCGCTGTTCCTGCCCCTGACGCATCGTTTCGGCCTGGTCGGCAGCTGCATCGCGCTTGGCGGCTCCAATCTGGTCCGACTGCTGACTGCACACTGGTTCCTGACAAGGATGATCGCCCATGGCCGACCTTCTGTCGCCTGAGGCGGCGAGCACAGCGCCGCTAGCCCCGATCCGGACCAGCCTCGACATTCGCCATGTCGTGATCGACGATTGCGGGTCTCACCCCTCGGCTGCCAACGGGGTCCACCATGTCGTGCGCAGGATGGCGCGCGAGCAGCTCGCCGCCGGCGATCATGCGAAGATCCTGTTCCTGCGCAGCCACGACCAGGATGGCGGCGGAGAGGCCGTCGACCTGCCGACGCTGATCCTTCCGCTCGACGGACCGCGTCTGGCCGGGCGCATCTACGGCCTGGCAGAACCGATCATCGCGGCGATGGCTGCGGGAGCTGGCCCCGCCACGGTGTTCCATATCCATACCGCCCGCCAGTTGCTGCTCCCCGCCCTGGCGCGGGCACTCGACCGGCGTGCGCTGCCCTTCGGCGTCACCGTTCACGGCCGTTACTCACATGTCTTCGCGCCGAAGGGCAGTGTCGCGAACTGGCGGACCGCAGCCTATCTGCGACTGTTCGAACGCCAGGCGCTCGAGCTGGCGCGCTTTGTCCAGGCGGTTTCCGCAGCCGAAGCGAAGATCATCGCCCGGCTCGCCCCGGCTGCGCGCGTCCATGTCGTCCCGAACGCCGCCTATTCCAGCGTGTTCGATGGCGTTCCGCAGCGACCTGCGCGCAAGGCCGCCTTCGCTGACTTCCCCGTCTTCGGCTTTTGCGGCCGTTACGAGATCCTTCACAAGGGACTGGACCTGCTGGTCGAGGGCTTCGCCACCTATCGCAGGCAGGGGGGCCGCGGGCGGCTCGTCCTGCTGGGGACCGGTCCGGCGCGGGATGTGCTCGCCGCCATGGCGGCGACGCTGGACATCAGGGACGCGATCGACATCCAGGGACCCTGCTTCGGCGAGGAAAAGCACAGGAAGATGGCCGACTGGCACTTCTTCGTGCAGCCCTCGCGGTTCGACGGCGTGCCGATCGCGGCGCTGGAAGCCGCGCTGGCCGGACTGCCGCTGGTGGTTTCGCAGGAAACCGGGCTTGCAGAACAGGTCGCCAGCGCAAATGCTGGGCTCGTCATGCGCGATCTGACGGCGAACTCGGTCGCAGAAGCCTTTCACAAGGCGTCGCTGCTCTCCAAGGATGGCTGGCGGAGCATGACGTTCGGAGCCCACGCAATGGCAACCCAGATCGGAGACTGGACGCCGATCACCGCAGAACTCCGAAAGCTCTACCTCGCAGAGTGAGACCAAGGCGGATAGCTGGCAAGAATTCTGAAGTCTGTTCGAGATTTTCCCTGAGCCCTCATCCTGAGGAATCATTCCGTCAGGGATGAGGTCTTGAAGGATGCTTCAGGAGAGGTCGGAGATCACTGAAACATCCTCCGAGGCGCTGCTTCGCAGCCCCTCGGGATGGGAGCCTGAATTCTCAAACGGGCTCTTACGAGGCGGCAGCAGCGATCGCCTCGGCGCCATGCGCGATCCCGTTCAGTTCGACTGGCGGGGCCGGTTCGAGATGGTTGACCGCCCAGATTGCTGCCTGGGTACGGTTCTGAACCCGGATCTTGCGCAGGATGGCCTTGATGTGGACCTTGACCGTCGCCTCGCCGATCTGCAGGCGACGGGCTATCACCTTGTTGGAATCGCCCTGGATCAGGCATTTCAGAATCTGCATTTCACGAGTAGACAGACCCCGGCCTGAATTTGACGGCGGCGGTGAATAGGCGATCACTTCTTTCTCGACCTGAATATCGATGCCATGCTCCTTGCCGATCTCCATCAGGACATCAGCAGGAAACAGACTCTCACCGAGCATCACAAGTTCGAGAGACTTAACAAGCGTCACGAAGTTGATTCTCTTAAGCAGATAACCTGAAACAGATAGCCTAAAGGCCAATTGAACCTGTCGGATATTATAATTATCGGAAAGTATAACTATCTTGGCATCCGAAAATTTCTCTCGGAAGCTTCTGATGTTCCGCTCCATAACCTCGTTATCGTCGTTGATGCAAATTATTATTAAAGAAACACGATCAAAATCGCGGTGACGGTGAATAAAATCTTCGAAATCGCTTGCCGAAGCCACGATGTCGAAGCCTCGATTTCCAAGTATCTCACGAACTCCTTCTGAAAATAGAGCACACCTGTCGATAAATGCAGTACTCACCCCACTCATAGAAGATCCCCTTATCTACCGCATCTCGCTCTCCGCAAGTATTGGACGGCATCTATACCATTTTATAACTACGTGAAAATACGCGCCTTGAGGCGATATGACAAGCCAATCCTAGTCTGCACACGAAAATTTGATTAAAACACTAACGTTGAATATGTATAGAACGAACCAGTTCGAAGATAAGGCATTGCAATTCTAACTAACTACAAACCACAATGTGAATTCGCGGGGTCTCAGCGCTCAAATCGATCGATAAATAAATCGTAAACGTATTCTAATTAAAAACTAATCTATTCCTTCGCATGTTTCCATGATTTGGTAAAAATCTACCTTTGAATGCAATCGCCCTGACATATATTTTACAAATCAAAAAATCGACACGTTTTGTCGAGAAATCTGATCATCACAATATCCACCCCCTCGAATGAGGTACCCCTAACGAGCCGACGGCTTTGCAAGGGGCGCAATCGCGATCAGCCGAAAAATCTCAGCCCTGTCAGAGCTTTCGCGCCTTCGGCGAACAGAATGGGGGCAACTGTCCCCCTCAGACAGATCCTGCCACGAATGCTTCGCCTTGCCTGCCCAACATTACCTTTGGTCACCGAAGCGCTTTCGATCGCCGCCATGCCCTATTCCGCCGCGTATTGGCGCGTCTTCTTCCCGGCGCCGGGCGCGAAAACTAGGCGGCCGAGGGCATACCCCGCTTCAATGCGGCGCTGGCCGGCATGGTCGACCGCACGCCCTTTGCGGCCGGGCTCCCGGCACCGAAGCTCGCCCGGCACCAGAAGGCCTGAAACTTCTCAGAACCTTGCCTTGCCCAGGGAGGCGATACCGGCAGGCGGGCCCTGGGCCAGGCGCGACGCCCCGCGGCGCACAGGGCTCAGCCCTGACCGCATTGCGCTTTCCCTGCGCCGCGCAAGCGCCTAGCCTCGCTTCGACAAGGCGACGCGACCGGAAAGGCGACGGGCATGACTAAGGGATCGGACCTCCTGGTTGCGGCGCTCGAGAACGAGGGGGTCGACCGCATTTTCGGCGTGCCCGGTGAGGAAAATCTCGATGTCGTCGAATCGCTCAGGACGTCGAAGATCGAGCTGGTCCTGACGCGCCACGAGCAGGCGGCAGCCTTCATGGCAGCGACCCATGGCCGCTTGACCGGCCGGCCGGGCGTCTGCATCGCAACGCTAGGCCCGGGCGCACTGAACTTCTCGACCGGGGCGGCCTATGCCCATCTCGGCGCCATGCCGATGATCCTGATCACCGGCCAGAAGGCGATCATGACCGCCAAGCAGGCGCGCTTCCAGATCGTCGACGTCGTCGCCTCGATGAAGCCGCTGACCAAGATGACCCGGCAGATCGTCAGCGCAGCCAGCATCCCTTCGGTGGTGCGCGATGCCTTCCGCGTCGCGATGGAGGAGCGGCCGGGCCCTGTCCACCTCGAACTGCCCGAGGACATCGCTGCGAAGGAGATCGACGACGTCCCGCTGATTCCGGTGCATCCGCTGGAACGGCCGATCGCCGATCCCGCCGCGCTCGATCGCGCGGCCGGAATGATCCTCGCCGCCAAACGCCCGCTCGTCATGATCGGCGCCGCCGGCAACCGGCCGCGCCTGGTCGAGGCGCTGTCGGCCTTCGTGCGCCGGACGCGATTGCCCTTCTTCAACACTCAGATGGGCAAGGGCGCGGTCACGGGCGGCTCCAATCTCTATATGGGCACCGCCGCCCTCTCCGAGGGCGACTATGTCCATCGCGCCGTCGACCAGGCCGACCTGATCATCGCGATCGGCCATGACACGGTCGAGAAGCCGCCCTTCCTGATGAAGAGCGCCGGCGGCTCCAAGGTGATCCATATCGGCTACCAGTCGGCCAATGTGGAGCAGGTCTATCACCCGGATGCGGAGGTGATCGGCGACATCGGCGCGACGGTGACCGCACTTGCCGAGAGGCTGGGCGGCAAGCTCGACCCTGACCCCGCCATGCTCGAACTGCGCCAGAGCATCCTCGATCACATCAACGACCGGGCCGAGGAGGGGCGCTTCCCGCCGACGCCGCAGCGCCTGGTCCACGACATCCGCAAGGTCATGCCGGAAGACGGCATCGTCTGCCTCGACAACGGCATGTACAAGATCTGGTTCGCGCGGAACTACCGCACCCATGTCGCCAACACGCTGCTGCTCGACAACGCGCTGGCGACGATGGGGGCCGGCCTGCCCTCGGCAATGATGGCCGCGATGCTCAACCCCGGACGCCGGGTGATGGCGGTCTGCGGCGATGGCGGCTTCATGATGAACTCGCAGGAGATGGAGACCGCGGTCCGCTTGCGCCTCAACCTCGTTGTCGTGATCCTGAACGACAGCGCCTATGGCATGATCCGCTGGAAGCAGGCGGTCGACGGTTTCCCGGATTTCGGCATGAGCTTCGGCAACCCCGATTTCATCCGCTATGCGCAGGCCTATGGCGCCAAGGGCTCGCGGGTCGGCGCGGTCGAGGAACTCGTGCCGACGCTGGAGGCAGCCTTCACTGGGGGCGGCGTCCATCTGGTCGAGGTGCCGATCGACTATTCCGAGAATACGCGGGTGCTGGTCGAGGAATTGCGCAACCGCTCGCCGGATGTCGAGCTGGCCTGAACGAGGCGCGGACCGCCTCTTCCGGCCTCATTCTTCGAGACGCCGCTATCGCGGCTCCTCAAGATGAGGGCTGTGGTTCGGACGGAAGGATAACTCATGCTGCAAGTGGTTCAGGCTTTCGACCGGGCGCCGATCGCGGAGATCGCGACCGATGATGTGGCAGCGCTCGAAGCCAAGCTCCAGGCAGCCGCAAAGGTCTTCCGCGATCGCGACAACTGGCTGAAGCCGCATGAGCGGATGGCGATCCTGCGCCGGCTGGCCGCCCTGCTGGAGAGCAAGCGCGAGCATTTCGCCCGCCAGATCGCCCGCGAAGGCGGCAAGCCGCTGCCTGACGCGATCGTCGAGACCACGCGCGCCATCGACGGCGTCCACAACGCCGCCGACGAATTGCGCAATCTCGCCGGCCGCGAGATCCCGATGGGGCTGTCGGCGGCCGCGGCTAATCGCTGGGCCTTCACCACCAGGGAGCCGATCGGCATCGTCGCGGCGATCTCGGCCTTCAACCATCCGCTCAACCTGATCGTGCACCAGGTCGCTCCGGCGATCGCCACCGGCTGCCCCGTCATCATCAAGCCGGCCGGGACGACGCCGCTGTGCTGCCGCGACTTCGTCGCCCTGGTGCATGAGGCCGGGCTGCCCGAGGCCTGGTGCCAGAGCTTCATTCCCGAAAGCACCGAGCTCGCCGAGAAACTCGCCACCGACAAGCGCATCGCCTTCCTCAGCTTCATCGGCTCGGCCAAGGTCGGCTGGTACCTGCATTCGAAGCTTGCCCATGGCGCCCGCTCGGCACTGGAGCATGGCGGGGCGGCGCCCGCGATCGTCGACCGCAGCGCCGATCTCGACAAGATCATCGAGCTGATGGTGAAGGGCGGCTACTACCATGCCGGCCAGGTTTGCGTGTCGACGCAGCGCATCTATGTGCACCAGGAGATTGCCGACGCTTTCACCGAGCGGCTGGTCGCGCGCGTCAGGAAACTGCGCGTCGGCGACCCCGTGTTGAAGGAAACCGAGGTCGGCCCGCTGATCCAGCCGCGCGAGGCCGACCGTGTCGCCGAATGGATCGACGAGGCGGTGAAGGGCGGCGCGAAGCTCGCCACCGGCGGAAAGCGGTTGTCGGAGACGACGCTGGAGCCGACCGTGCTGCTCGCCCCGAAGGTCGAGGCGAAAGTCTCGCAGCTCGAGATTTTCGGGCCCGTCGTCTGCATCTACCCCTACGCCAAGCTCGACGACGCCATCGCGCAGGCGAACGCGCTGCCGGTCGCCTTCCAGGCCAGCGTCTTCGCCGGGGACATCGACGTCGCCTTGCGCGCAGCCGAGCGGCTCGACGCCTCGGCGGTGATGATCAACGACCCCACCACTTTCCGCACCGACTGGATGCCCTTCGCCGGGCGGCGTGAATCCGGCTACGGCACCGGCGGCATCCCCTACACCATGCGCGACATGACGCAGGAGAAGATGATCCTGCTCAACCGGCGCTGATCCCGGAACCTATCGACGATCCGGCGGCTACAGCCGGCCGCCCTCCAAATCCTTGTCTCGATCCAGCGGGTGCAGCATGCAGTTCCATCTCAACGGATTCCGCACCGGGGACCCGGCAATTGCCGAGATGACCGATCCGGATCCGGCCGGTTCGCGCTTGGATACCCTGCCGGATGAAGTCGATGTCCTGATCATCGGCTGCGGCCCGGCCGGGCTGACCCTTGCCGCGCAACTGGCCGCCTTTCCCGAGATCAGCACCTGCATCGTCGACCAGAAGGACGGCCCGCTGCAGATGGGCCAGGCGGATGGCATCGCCTGCCGGACCATGGAGATGTTCCACGCCTTCGGCTTCGTGGAACGCGTGCTGAAGGAAGCCTACTGGGTCAACGAGACCGTGTTCTGGAAGCCGGATGCGGCCGCGAGGGAACGCATCACCCGGCATGGCAGGGTCCAGGATGTCGAGGACGGCCTTTCGGAATTTCCCCATGTCATCCTGAGCCAGGCACGGGTGCACGACTTCTATCTCGAGGCCATGCGCCATTCGCCGAGCCGGCTCGAGCCGCATTACTCACGCCGCCTGCTCGATCTTGCGACCGAGCCGGGCGCCGGTTCGTCCCATCCGGTCACGGCTCGGCTGGAACGGCTGGACCCGTCCCATGCCGGCCGGATCGAGACGGTTCGGGCGCGCTATGTCGTCGGCTGCGACGGCGCGCGCAGCGTCGTGCGAAAGTCGATCGGGCGCTCGCTGCAGGGCGACGCAGCCAACCAGGCCTGGGGCGTCATGGACGTGCTGGCGGTGACCGATTTTCCCGACATCCGCCTGAAAGCCCTGATCCAGTCCGCGGGCGAAGGCACCATCGTGCTCATCCCGCGCGAGGGCGGCTATCTCGTCCGCATCTATGTCGAGCTCGACAAGCTAAAGGAGGACGAGCGCGTCGGCAGCCGGAACATCACCGTCGATTACCTGATCGCAGCCGTGCAGCGCATCCTGCATCCCTATGCGATGGAGGTGAAGGAGGTCGTCTGGTGGTCGGTCTACGAGATCGGCCAGCGTCTC
Source organism: Bradyrhizobiaceae bacterium (assembly GCA_036676315.1). GTDB lineage: Bacteria > Pseudomonadota > Alphaproteobacteria > Rhizobiales > Beijerinckiaceae > Allobosea. The sequence goes on along the minus strand of JAKFDB010000045.1, from coordinate 42,208 downwards.
TGCGAGAAGTTCGACGACGTGCCTGAGGAGCAGGTTGGCGAGCGCCTGCCACGGATCTTCATCGCCGGCGATGCCTGCCACACGCACAGCCCAAAGGCGGGGCAGGGCATGAACGTCTCGATGCAGGACAGCTTCAATCTGGGCTGGAAACTGGCCTCCGTCCTGCGCGGCCGCTGCGCCCCGGCACTGCTGCACAGCTATTCGGCCGAACGCCAGTCGATCGCCAGGGAGCTGATCGATTTCGATCGCGAATGGGCCAAGATGCTCAGCGCGCCCTTGAAAGCCGCCGGGGACCCGCGCGGCGAAGGCGTCGACCCCGCCGAGGTGCAGGACTATTTCGTCAGGCATGGACGCTATACCGCGGGGACGGCGACGCGCTATGCGCCGTCGCTCCTCACCGGCGAGCCGTCACGGCGGCCACTCGCCACGGGCTTTGCGATCGGCACGCGCCTCCACTCCGCGCCAGTCATTCGTCTTGCCGACGCAAAGCCCGTCCATCTCGGGCATGTCGCGAAGGCGGACGGCCGCTGGCGCCTTCTCGCCTTTGCCGGAGCCGAAGACCGGGCCTCGCCTGTAGGCCGCCTCGGCGCGCTCTGCGAGTTCCTTGAAAAATCCGACCGTTCGCCGGTCAGGAGATATACGCGCGGCAGCGAGGACATCGACGCGGTGATCGATCTGCGCGCGGTCCTCCAGCAGGGCCATCGCGACCTCGATCTCGAGAGCATGCATCCGCTGCTCCGCCCCCGAAAGGGCCGCCACGGCCTGCACGATTACGAGAAGGTGTTCTGTCCCGACCTCGCCAGCGGCCAGGATATCTTCGACCTGCGTGGCATCGACCGGAAGGCGGGCTGCCTGATCATCGTCCGGCCGGACCAGTACGTCGCGCAGGTGCTGCCTCTCGAAGCGCATGACCAGCTCGGCGCATTCTTCGATCGCTTCATGCTGCCGCAAACGGACACCCGGAACGCCGGCTAGATCCCTTCTCGACTGCCCCCTTACCCCCGCGCCGCCACCGACGAGAGACCGAAGCCATGCCGAACACCTTCCTCGACTTCTACAGCGACACCAAGACCAGGCCGACGCCCGCCATGCGTGCGGCGATGATGGCCGCCGAGGTCGGCGACGAGCAGAAGAACGAGGACCCGACGGTGACGCGGCTATGCGAGCGCGTTGCCGAGATGCTCGGGCAGGAGGATGCGGTGCTGCTGCCTTCCGGCACGATGTGCAACGAGATCGCGCTCGCCGTGCATTGCCGGCCGGGCGACGAGGTGATCTGCGATCAGTCCAGCCACATCATCAATTCCGAAGGTGGCGGCCCGGCAGCGCTCGCAGGCGTGATGCTCAAGGGGCTCAACGGCCCGCGCGGCATCTTCTCGGCGGCCGACGTCACCGCCGCGATCCGGCCGGACAGCCGCTACATGCCGCGCTCGCGCCTGCTCTGCGTCGAGCAGACCTCGAATTTCGGCGGGGGTTCGGTCTGGCCGGTCGAAACCGTGCGGCAAGTCGTGGCCGCGGCGCGGGCCGGCGGCCTTTCAGCCCATCTCGACGGCGCGCGGTTGTTCAATGCGGTCGTCGCTTCGGGCGTCAGTGCACGCGACTACGCCGAAAACTTCGATTCCGCCTGGATCGACCTGACCAAGGGCCTGGGCGGCCCAGTCGGCGCGGTGCTCGCCGGGTCGCGTGATTTCATCCAGGAAGCCTGGCGGCTGAAGCAGCGGATGGGCGGGGCGATGCGGCAGTCCGGCTTCCTCGCCGCGGCCGGGCTCTACGCTCTCGACCACCATGTCGAGCGGCTGGCCGAAGACCACGCCAATGCCAGGGCGCTCGCGACCGGGCTGGCGCAATTGCCGGGCATCAGGCTCGCCGACGACAGGATCGAGACCAATATCGTCTTCTTCGACGTTTCCGGAGCCGGTTACAGCGCCGTCGACTTCGTCACCGCGGCCAAGGCGAAGGGCCTGGGCGCGGGCGCGTTCGGGCCGACCATCGTCAGGATGATCACGCATCTCGATGTCACCGCCGACGACGTGCGGCGCGCGGTCGAGATCATCGCCTCGCTGCGGAAATGAAGCGCCGCGCTGCCCGCCTCAGCGGCTCACGGGCTCAGAGGCAGGAGCCGGTGCTTGGGCGGTGCGCGGCGCAGTGGCGAGCCGGCCCTCCTCAGCCTTGAAGAAGAACTGCGAGGCCACGAGCCAGCCTTTCAAGGGCCGCAAGGGCGGGATGCAGGTGAGCAGGACGATCGGCAGCGTCGTCACCAGATGGACCCAGGCGGACGGCTCATAGGCGAGCTCCAGCCAGAGCGCGAAGGACAGCGCCGGGATGCAGACGAACATCATGACGAAGAAGGCCGGGCCGTCGGCAGGGTCGGCAAAGCCGTAATCGAGCCCGCAGGCCTCGCAGCGCGGCTTCAGCGTCAGGAAGCCGTCGAACAGCTTCCCCTCGCCGCAGCGCGGACAGCGCCCGCGCATGCCCGTCTTGAACGGCGAGAGCTTGGGCCAAATGCGAGGTGCCATGGTCGCCTCCGGGGCGTGCGTACCGTCTCTGTCCATCATCACAGCACCGTAGCAGTCATTCCCGGTATTGTATGCACTCAATTCTGTCGCAGGAGCGCTTGCGACCCTATGCCTCAGCCGGTCACAGGACGGTCGAGCTGACCTCCGGCGGATGCCCGAGCGCATGCGCCATGAATTCCAGTGCGCCGCGGACGGCATCGCGGCTCTGCGGCCCACCCAGGCAGACACGCACCGCCTCCGGCGGGTTGCCATCCGCGGCAAAGACGTCGCTGGCAGCGACACCGATGCCGGTCGCCTGCATGTGGCCGGCGAAGGCCGAGCGCGTCCAGGGGGCTGGAAGCTCGAGCCAGAGGTTGAAGCTCAGCAGATCGGCGCGATAGCTGCCGGGCGCCAGAATCTCCGCGGCGAGCCGCTGGCGCGCGGTGGCCTCGGCGCGGACGAAGCGCAGGATGGCGTCGGCAGTGCCGTCCTCGATCCAGCGCGTCGCGATCGCCGCCGTCAATGGCGATGCCATCAGGCTGGCGGTGCGCAAGGCCGCCGCGAAGGGCCAGCCGGAGCGCGCATCGGGTGCCACGACATAGGCGATGCGCAGCCCTGCTCCGATGCATTTCGACAGGCCAGCGACATGCCAGGTCAGCTCCGGCGCGATCGCCGCCAGAGGCCGCGGCAAGGAAGCGGGAACGAAGCCATAGGCGTCGTCCTCGATGATCGCGATGCGATGGCGCCGGGCGATCACGGCAAGCTCGACGCGCCGCGCCTCCGGCACCGTCAGCGTCGTCGGATTGTGCAGCACCGGATTGAGGTAAAGCGCCTTTGGCTGGAGCTTCTCGCAGGCCTCGGCGAAGGCGGCAGGGTCGATGCCGTCGGCGTCCATGGCAAGCCCGACCAGCCGGATGCCGAGCTGGGCGGCAATCGAGCGGATGCCGGGATAGGTCAGCGCTTCCGCCAGGACGACATCGCCCGGCCGTGCCACGACGTTCAGGATGCCGAGCAGGGCGGAATGGGCTCCGGGCACCACGAACAGCCGCTCCGGCGCCGGCGTCAACCCGCGCCGCGCGAGCCAGGAGGCAGCCGCTGCCTTGTCGGATCGCGAACCGCCAAAGCCCTGATAGCGCAGCAGGGAAACCAAATCGGCGCCGACCTCGACCACGCCCTGGCGCATCCGCGCAATCAGGGCCGGATCGTCGGGCTCGGGCGGCAGGTTCATCGAGAGGTCGACCAGCTCCGGCGCGGCTGCGCGCTGCCGGGACGGCGCCTTGACGAAAGTGCCCTGGCCGACGCGCGACGCCACCAGGCCGCGGCGCTGGGCCTCGACATAGCCGCGCGCCACGGTGGTGAAATCGATCGCAAGCCTTGCGGCGAGCTGACGCTGGGGCGGCAATCGATCCCCGGCCGAAAGCCGGCCATTGCCGATATCCTCGGCGATCGCTTCGGCGATCGCCAGATAGCGCGGCTTGTCGCTGCGCGTCAGGTCGGGCGTCCAGTCAACCATACGCTTCGCACTCGCTGGAATAAGAGAAGGCGATTCACTGGATTGACTGTATATTGTTGCACGCACCCCGTCACCTCGCCGCGAGGTCGCAGCACGAAATCGGGAAGATCCGCCTTGGCGACCTGCGGGCTTCCCGGATTTACAGCCGGAGACTGCCTCGCTATAAAAGCTGCATCAAAGATACATCTTAAAAGGATCGCCGCCTTGATCCCGGCCTTGCCACAGGAAGTCTCCGAGCCGCTGGTCGAGCGGATCGTGCACGCCTTCTATGCCCTCGTCCGGCAGGATGCCCTGCTCGGGCCTGTCTTCGAGGCGCGCATCGGCGACCGCTGGGATGCCCATCTCGCCACCATGGTCGACTTCTGGTCGTCGCTGACGCTGATGAGCGGCCGCTATGGCGGCAAGCCTCATGTCGTGCATTTCGGGCTCGGGCTGTCCACGCAGCACTTCGAGCGCTGGCTCGAGCTGTTCGAGGGCGTCGTCAATTCCCATTGTGCCGGGCCTGCCGCAGCCCTCTTCACCGGGCGCGCCAGACGCGTCGCCGACAGCCTGCAGATCGGGCTGAACATCGGCGACAAGGCACTGCAGCTGCCGAGCCGGCCGCCCCTTCCGGCTGGCCTCGCCTGAAGGACCAAGCCCGCGGAGTGCGCGACCGCTTCTCCGGCCCAGCCTACGGGGCAAACTTGCCTTGGCGGTTGCGAAAGATGCCGATCGGATACATCTTTCGAGCATCCACCCACTGCAGCCCGCGAACCCGCCGCCGGAAGCCGCAATGCGCCTGACGAATTTCTCCGATTATTCCCTGCGCATCCTGATGTACGCGGCGACGCGGGACGGCAAGCTGGTCACGATCGAGGAGACCGCCGCGGTCTACGGCATCTCCCGGGCGCATCTGATGAAGGTCGCGAACCTGCTGGTGCATGCCGGCTTCCTGAGGTCCATTCGCGGGCGCTCCGGCGGCCTGGTGCTGGCCAGGCCGGCACAGGAGATCGGCATCGGCGCCGTGCTGCGCGCCACCGAGCCGGACTTTGCCCTGGTCGAGTGCTTCGGCGCCGATAATCACTGCCTGGTGACACCGCGCTGCCGCCTGCGCGGCGTGCTCAACGAAGCGCTCAACGCCTTCATGACGACACTCGACGGCTACACGCTGGCCGATCTTGCCCTCAGGCCCGAGGATTTCGGCCTCACCGCGCCGGCAATAGTCGCGGCAAGACCGGTGCGTCGGAAGGCGTCCCGGGACGCCGCCTGAAGCGAACGATCCCGCCGGCAGGCGAGAGGAGGCATGACGTGGCGACGCTGGTACTGGACCAGTCCATCTTCGTCGACGACGACATCCTGCGGGAGATTGTCCAGTCGCTGAGCGAGCGCCTGCGCCGCCATCGGCGGCTTCGCGGCGGGCTGGACCGGGTCATCGGCAATCGCTGGGAGGAATTCGAGCAGGCGTTCGGGCACTTCCTCGGCGCCCTGCTGCTGCAGACCGGCGAGCAGGGCGGCGGGATCATCGCTCTGCACGAGGCTTTTCCCGAACTGGCGCCGGACCATGTCAGGGATGCCTGCGAGGTCTTCATGGAGGCCGCGCTGGAGGTACTGCCGTTCCACGCCGCCGCGAGCTTGTCCGAGCTTTCCGAACATGTCGGGGCGCTCGTCCTGCACGCGCTCGAGCCGTCCACGGCTCAGGCAGCGGCGATCCCGCTCGACCGGCGGCTCAGGGAGGCGGAGGAAACGCTCCGGGCGGGCGCCGGCCTGAGATAGGAGCAGCAGGGCTGAGGCCGCCACAGGCGCTCGAGCCCGGACTGGCCGGCCGGCGAATGGCCTTGTATAAGCAGGGAACGCGAGCGGCAGGCTGGCGTGGCCCGGTCAGTCGATGCCTGGAGGCATCGTAGATGGCGCAGCGCGTCCCCAAACATCGCTGCGGCGGAGAAGGCTCGCTATCACAAGTCGCGCCACCCCCGGTATGTTTTCGCCAAATCGCAACCTGGAACGCGTGACAGGGCGCCGTCCCCTGACCAATCCGGCCGCTACGCTTGACTTCCAGCCAAACCACAATAATCCTAGGTCGCTATGGTCAATTTTTCGCTATACGATAACCGAGGGATGCAACCTCGTAAAATCGGCGTTTGACCCCGGACGCGAGCAGAGCAACTCGTCCGGGGCGATCAGGCATTCCCCGAAGGCAACCCAAGCACGCGGCGCCCATTCCGGCGAAAGCGTCACCTCGATCGGCCTCCCCGACGGATGACGGCCGGCATCCATGGAAGATGCAGTGAACACCATGAAATTTCTCCGGGCCGAAGACATCACGCTCGGCCTGCCCGCCGCGAACAAGCAAGCTGCCATCGAGGCCGCCTCCATCCGGCTCTGCGTGGGCGACGATTCCTGCAGGAAGGCGATCTTGCAGGCCCTCATTGCCCGCGAGCAGCTGGGCTCTACCGGTATCGGTCGCGGCGTGGCCCTGCCGCATGCGCGCTCGAATGCCCTGACCATACCGAGGGTTGCGCTCATGCGCCTGGAGCAGGCGATCGAGTTCGACGCGGCGGATGGCGACCCCGTCGACCTGGTGCTGGCGGTCATCTGGCCGGCCGAAGCCATGGACGACTTCCTGAGCACGCTGGCTCAATTCTGCAAGATGCTGCGCCAGCCGCGCCTGCTGCAGGGATTGCGTGAAGCCGCGACACCGGAAGACGCGAGCAAGCTGCTCTGCCTCGTCGCCGAAGAGACGGCCTCACCCGACAAATCGGCGCGGGCCTGACAAGCCAGGCAAGCACGCGACCACCGCGATCTGCACCTGCGGCGCATGTCGCGTTTGCCGGCATCTTCATCCACTTCAGCAGGCTCTTGGCCTCGTTTTAAGAACAAGGAGGATAGCGACGTGCGCCTAACCGATCGCGCCGCTCCCGGGCGGAAGATCGTTCACGGGCCGGCGAACACCAGCGCAGGCGACCGGACGGCCGGGGAACCGATCCGCACCCAGTATGCAGCGCTCCCCTATCGCCTCTCGGCGACCGGCGCTCTCGACATCATGCTGATCACCTCCCGGGACACAGGCCGCTGGGTCATCCCGAAAGGCTGGCCGATGCGTGGCAAGACCGGTGCCGAAGCGGCCGCGCGCGAGGCCTATGAGGAGGCCGGCATCATCGGGCAGGCCAGCGCCGCTCCCGTTGGCGCCTACCATTATCGCAAGCGTCGGAGCCACGGCGCTTCCGTCCTCTGCCGGGTCGAGGTGTTTCCACTCGACGTGCTGGAAGAGCTGCAGCGCTGGCCCGAGAAACGCCAGCGCCGGCGATCCTGGTTCTCCGCCGAGGACGCGGCGGCGCTGGTCGACGAAGAAGAGTTGAAGGCGCTAATCCTGACGGCGCAGGATGCCATTCTGCGCGCCTTCGACATCGAGGTTGCGGTAGCCGCTGGCTGAGCCGCGGGTGCGCGGCCGCGATCCGGCGAACGCGAAACGATTGGCCGCCGTGGAACCGCGCCCCCGACGGAGGTAGGAAGACGGCGCCGACCGCGCCACGCGCTGCGGCCGATAGTCGCCACCGGAACCCGGCCTGACCTAACCGTCCTTGCGCCCGAAGGCCGATAGCTTCAGCAGCGTTCCTGGGTCCGGCGCAGCCGCACACCCGGCCCTTCGCGATTGCCGGGAAGGAAGCGGACGCCGGCCTGCTCGAACGCAGCGAGGACCAGGGCCTCCGAGGCGCGCTGCAATTCGTGACGCTCACGCTCGAAATCACGGACGGTGCTGCGCGAGACGCCGGCCGTGACGGCGAGCTGGTCCTGCGTCCAGTTCAGCAGCCCGCGCGCTGCGCGACACAGTTCAGGACGTAGATTCATGGCGTTGGCCCATTGCCTTCGGCTGCCTGAGTCAACCATAATGGACGGAATCGGGCAAGGCTGGAGTTCTGCGGCAGTCCAACTGAAAGGATCCTTCATCGATCATGGCGGACGATGCCGTACTCCTGAGCCTGATCATCGCCCTGCCTTTCGTCGGCAGCCTGCTCGCCGCGCTCCTGCCGACCAATGCCCGCAATGCCGAAGCCTGGCTGGCCGGCATCATCACGGTCGGCATCCTGGTCGTCGCCGCGATCCTCTGGCCGAAGGTCGCAGAGCCCGCCGTGGTGCGGGCGCAGTTCGAATGGCTGCCGGAGTTCGGCCTCAACTTCGTCCTGCGGCTCGACGGGCTGGCCTGGACCTTCGTCGTCCTGATCGCCGGGATCGGGCTGCTCGTCGTCCTCTATGCCCGCTACTACATGTCGCCGGACGATCCGGTGTCGCGCTTCTTCTCCTTCCTGCTCGCCTTCATGGGGGCGATGCTTGGTGTCGTGCTGAGCGGGAACCTGATCCAGATCGTGCTGTTCTGGGAACTGACCAGCCTGTTCTCGTTCCTGCTCATCGCCTACTGGCATCATAGCCAGAGCGCCCGGGACGGCGCCCGCATCGCCTTGACCGTCACCGCGGCCGGCGGGCTGAGCCTGCTCGCCGGCATGCTGCTGCTCGGCCATATCGTCGGCAGCTACGATCTCGACGTCGTGCTGGACTCGGGCCCGCGGATCGTCGCCCACCCGCTCTATCTGACGACGCTGATCCTGGTGGCGCTCGGCGCCCTGACCAAGAGCGCCCAGTTCCCTTTCCATTTCTGGCTGCCGCGGGCGATGGCCGCGCCGACCCCGGTCTCCGCCTATCTCCACTCCGCCACCATGGTGAAGGCCGGCGTCTTCCTGCTGGCCCGGCTGTGGCCGGCGATGGCGGGACATGAGTACTGGTTCTGGGTACTGGCTCCGATCGGCGTGGCGACATTGGTGATCGGCGCCTTCCTGGCGCTGTTCCAGCAGGACCTGAAAGGGCTCCTGGCCTATTCGACCATCAGCCATCTCGGCCTGATCACCCTGCTGCTTGGCCTCGGCAGCCCGCTCGCGGCGGTCGCGGCGATCTTCCACATCATCAACCACGCGACCTTCAAGGCCTCGCTGTTCATGGCAGCGGGCATCATCGACCATGAGGCGGGCACGCGCGACGTCCGGCGTCTCGGCGGGCTCTATCGCGCCATGCCGATCACGGCGACGCTGGCGATGGTTGCCGCCGCGGCCATGGCCGGCGTGCCGCTGCTCAACGGCTTCATCTCGAAGGAGATGTTCTTCACCGAAACCATCGAGGACCATGTCGACACCGCCCTCGACCATGCCCTGCCTTACATCGCCACCGTGGCGGGCATGTTCAGCGTCGGCTACTCGCTGCGCCTGATCCACCAGGTCTTCTTCGGCCCGCCGGCGACCGACCTGCCGCGCAAGCCGCACGACCCGGTCTTCTGGATGCTGCTGCCGGTCGGGCTCTTGGTGCTGATCTGCCTGCTGGTCGGGATCGCGCCGACACAGACGGTGGGCGGCGTCCTGGCGGTCGCGGTCGAGTCAGTGCTGAGAGGGCAGACGCCGAGCTACAGCCTGGCCGTCTGGCACGGCTTCACCCCGGCCCTGCTGATGAGCTTCGTCGCCCTCGCCGGTGGGATCGTGATCTATCTCTCGATGCTGCGATATCTCTCCGGCAACATCGAAGGCGCCCCGGTGCTGCGCGAGCTGAAAGGCAAGCGGCTCTTCGAACGGGCCATCGTGTTCTTGTCATGGCGCTGGGCCAAGCGCCTCGAGCAGATCGTCAGCACGGCCCGGCTGCAACCGCAGATGCGGCTGCTGATCGGCGTCACCATCATGCTGGCGGTGTGGGCCTTCTACACGCGGCCGATCTCGCTGGTGCCGGGCAGCCTGCAAGAGGCCGACCTCGAGTTCATGCTGGTCTGGGTCGTCGGCGCCGCCTGCGCGCTCGGCGCCGCCTACCAGGCCAAGTATCACCGCCTCGCCGCGGTGATCCTGACCGGCGGGACCGGCCTTGCGACCTGCCTGACCTTCGCCTGGTTCTCGGCGCCGGATCTCGCCCTGACCCAGCTCCTCGTCGAGATCGTCACCACCGTCTTGCTGCTGCTCGGCCTGCGCTGGCTGCCGAAGCGCATCGAGGGCATCAGCTCCGAAACCGTCTTCTCCGCCCGGCTGCGCCGCTTCCGCGACCTCACCATCGCGGTCGCCGGCGGCGCCGGGCTGGCGGCGCTCGCCTATGTGGTGATGACCTGGCCGCTCACCGGCAGCATCTCCAGCAACTTCCTCGAACGCGCCTATACCGAGGGCGGCGGGCGCAACGTCGTCAATGTCCTGCTCGTCGATTTCCGCGGCTTCGACACGCTGGGCGAGATCGCCGTGCTCGGCGTGGTCGCGATCACGGTCTACGCGCTGCTGCGCCGCTTCCGCCCGGCCCGCGACAGCGTCGGGCTGCCCGAGCAGAAGAAGTTCCAGAACCTCTACGACGCCGACATCCAGGGCAGCGGCAAGGACCCGATCACGGCGCACTATCTGCTGGTGCCCGGCCTGATCATGCGCCTGCTGTTCCCGGTGATCGCGATGATGGCGGTGTTCCTGTTCATGCGCGGGCACGACCTGCCAGGCGGCGGCTTCGTCGCGGGCCTGACCTTCGCGATCGCCTTCATCCTGCAATACATGGTCGGCGGAGCCCGCTGGGTCGAAGCCCGCCTGCGCATCCTGCCGGTGCGCTGGATCGGGGTCGGCCTGCTCGCCGCCGCCTTTACCGGGGCCGGCGCCTGGCTGTTCGGCCGGCCCTTCCTGACCTCGGCCTTCGCCTATGTCGAGGTACCCGTGCTCGGCAAGCTGCCTTTGGCGAGCGCCCTGTTCTTCGATTTCGGCGTCTTCGCGCTGGTGCTCGGCGCCACCATCCTGGTGCTGATCGCGCTGGCGCACCAATCGCTGCGGGTCTACCGCGCCGCGGCCGCCGCCCGTGCCACCGCAACAACCGGCGGGAGCCGCTGATGGAACTTGTCGTCTCCCTCGCCATCGGCGTGCTCGCCGGATCGGGCATCTGGCTGCTGCTGCGGCCGCGTACCTTCCAGGTGATCATCGGCCTGTCGCTGCTCTCCTATGCGGTCAACCTCTTCATCTTCGGGATGGGGCGGCTGCGCGTCGGCGCGCCGCCCGTGCTCGACCCTGCGGCCGGCGGCGACATCTCGCGCTATGCCGACCCGCTGCCCCAGGCGCTGGTGCTGACGGCGATCGTCATCAGCTTCGCCATGACCGCCCTCTTCCTCGTCGTCCTGCTGGCTTCGCGCGGGCTGACCCGCAGCGACCATGTCGACGGCCGGGAGGGCGGTTCGTGAACTGGCAAGACCATCTCGTCATCGCGCCGATCATCCTGCCGCTGGTCGCCGGCGCGACGATGCTGCTGTTCGACGGGCGCAGCCGAACGGTTGCGCCCGTGCTCAACCTCGTCTCGACCTTCGCCCTGCTGGCGATCGCCATCAGCCTCGTGATGACCAGCGCCGGAACCGATCCGGCCGCGGCCGTAAGGGTCTACCGCCTCGGCGACTGGCCGGCGCAGTTCGGCATCGTGCTGGTCGCCGACCGGCTGTCGAGCCTGATGCTGCTGCTGACGGCCATTCTCGCCTGCGCCGCCCTGGTCTTCTCGCTGGCACGCTGGCATCGCTCCGGAACCTATTTCCACCCGCTCTTCCAGTTCCTGCTGATGGGGTTGAACGGCGCCTTCCTGACCGGCGACCTGTTCAACCTCTTCGTCTTCTTCGAGGTCCTGCTCGCCGCCTCCTACGGGCTGGCGCTGCATGGTTCCGGCCACGCCCGCGTCCGGGCCGGCTTGCACTACATCGCCATCAACCTGGTGGCCGCGCTGGTCTTCCTCGTCGGCGTCAGCCTGGTCTACGGCGCTGCGGGCACACTCAACATGGCCGATCTCGCCGCCCGCATTGCCGGCCTCCCGGCCCGCGAGCGCGCCCTGCTCGAGACCGGCACGAGCATCCTTGGCGTCGCCTTCCTGGTGAAGGCGGCGGCCTGGCCGCTCGGCTTCTGGCTGCCCGGCACCTATGCAGCCGCCAGCGCGCCGGTGGCGGCGCTGTTCTCGGTGATGACCAAGGTCGGCATCTATGCGATCCTCCGGATCGGCTTCCTGCTGGCCGGCCCCGAAGCCGCCGCCGGCTCGGCCCAGTTCGGCGACGTCTGGCTGATCGCCGCCGGTGCCGCGACGATCCTTTTCGCGATGGTCGGCATGCTCGCCTCCCAGGACCTGGCCAAGCTCGCGAGCTTTTCCGTCGTGGTCTCGTCGGGCACCCTGCTCGCCGTGATCGGCGCCAATGACGTGTCGATCATCGGTGCGGCCCTCTATTATCTGGTGTCGTCGACGCTGGCGATCGGCGCCTTCTTCCTGCTGATCGAACTGATCGAGCGCGGCCGGGCGCCGACCGACGACATCCTCGCCGTCACGCTCGAGGCCTATGGCATCGAGGACGAGGAGGAGCCGGGCGAAGACGGCGATGCCGGCGTCGCCGTGCCGGCGATCCTGGCTGTGCTCGGAACGGCCTTCATCACCTCCGCGCTGCTGCTGTCCGGCCTGCCGCCGCTTTCCGGCTTCGTCGCCAAATTCGCGATCCTGGCCGGTGCGCTCGGCCGAAACGACCCGTCGAGCGTGACCGGCGTCGCCCCGGCTGCCTGGGCCCTGCTGGCGCTGCTGCTGCTCTCCGGCTTCGTCACGCTGATCGCCATGGTACGCGCCGGCATCCGCTCCTTCTGGGCCGTGATCGAGCGCGAAGTGCCGCGTGTCCGGGTGATCGAAGTGGCCCCTGTCGCGATCCTGCTCCTGCTCTGCCTTACCCTGACCTGGCAGGCCGGCCCGGCGATGCGCTTCATGCAGACCACGGCAGCCGGGCTGCACGGGTCCGAGGCCTATATCGAGCGGGTCCTGGCCCCGGCGCAGACGGGAGGCAAGCCATGAGCCGCTGGCTGCCCTCCCCGCTGGCGACGCTGGGGCTGCTGGCGCTCTGGCTGCTGCTCAACCAGAGCGCTTCGCCGGGGCACCTCCTGCTCGGCGGCATTCTCGGCCTGCTCGGCCCGCTGATGCTGAGACGCCTGGAAGTGCCGCCGCTGAAACTGCGCCGGCCGGGCGCGATCCTGCGGCTGCTCGGCAGCTTCATCGCCGACATGGTGCGCTCCAACATCGCGGTCGCACGCACGATCCTCCTGAACCGCGCCGGGCGGACCGCCGGCTTCGTGCGGGTTCCGCTGCGGCTGCGCTCGCCCTACGGCCTCGCGACGCTGGCCTGCATCATCACGGCAACGCCGGGCACGAGCTGGGTCAGCTACGATCCCGCCACCGGCATGCTGGTGATCCATGTGCTCGACCTCTCCGAGGGCGACGACTGGGCCGCGTTGATCGAGCGGCGCTATGCCGGGCTGCTGGTGGAGATCTTCGAATGAGCGCCGCGATCCTCGCCTTCGCCCTCGTCACCGGCCAGGTCTTCCTCGCACTCGCCATGGTGGCCGCCGCCTACCGGATCCTGCGCGGGCCGCGCGCGCAGGATCGGGTGCTCGGCATGGATGCCCTCTACCTCAATGCGATGCTGCTGCTGCTGGTATTCGGCATCGGCTCCGGAACCACGCTGTACTTCGAGGCGGCCCTGGCGATCGGGCTGCTCGGCTTCGTCTCGACGGTCGCGATGGCGAAGTTCCTGATGCGCGGGGAGGTGATCGAATGATGACGCTCCACGCCCTGCCCGCCTGGGCGGCGTTGCTGACGGCGCTGCTGATCCTCATCGGCTCGGCGCTGGCGCTGATCGGCGCGCTCGGCCTGCTGCGGTTCAAGAGCTTCTACGAGCGCGTGCACGCACCGACGCTCGGGTCGACGCTCGGGATGGCCTGCATCCTTCTCGCCTCGATCCTGTACTTCTCGATCGGCCAGACGCGCCCGGTGGTGCACGAGATCCTGATCGGCCTGTTCATCACGATCACCACGCCCGTCACGCTGCTGCTGCTGGTGCAGGCGACGCTGTACCGGGACCGGCAGGAAGGCCGCGATCCGCTGGACGAGAACAACCGTCCGGAGCGCTAGATCGCCGTGCGTCCTATCGGACGCAGGTTGGCGATCTATCTCTTTGTTGCAGCATCGGACCCGCGCGAAAGACCTTGTTTCGTGAAGACCCGGCTTCTCACATCGTGCCTTCGGGGAATCTGGCGCCCTCCGCGAGCAGCAGCGCGAGAAGTTCGCGCTGATTATGCGTCCCCGTCTTGCTGAAGGCATTCTTGAGGTGGGCGCGAGCCGTTTCGTAGGTGACGCCCAGCTCCTTCGAAATATCGACCAGAGAGCCGCCGAGCCGCAGGGCGCTGGTGATGCGGGCTTCCTGTTCGGTCAGACGATAGCGCGCCCGAAAACGGAGCGCGACGTCGGTCCGGTCGGCAGGAAGCACTCTCAAGATCACCAGGGCCATGACCGCCGGACTGAAATACGGGAGCGGGCCGCGCCAGGCCAGGGAATGGAGATTTGGAGCAAGGGGGAGGACCGAAACCGAGAGCCGCATGCCGGCCATCTCGACCGGAAACTCAACATGGCCGCCTGCTCCTCCCGGATATCTCGCACAGGTGGCCTGGACCGACTTCGTGAACTTGGCATCGATCTCCGGCAGACCGAATGAAACGATGTCGCGAGCCCGCACATTGATCAGCATGCCACTGCCGATCAGGGAATCGGCCGCGGAGTTTGCCGCGAGGAGTTTGCAGTCCGAATTCACGATGAAGGCGGGGTCGAGAAGATTCTGCATGAGACCATCGCTGGGAAGTGAGTATTGACCACGCAGAACGGCGCGATTGCAGTCGAGCGCCCGGCGCATGCGTGGTGCCAATGCCTGCATGACCGGCGCCATCACTTCATGGATCTGCTCATGGGAGCGACCATCGTAGTGAATACAGAAGGAAGCGACACGACCGCGCTCATGGGCGACCTTCACCCCCAGAGCCATGTCAGCCCGGCCCATCGGCTTCAGCCAGTCGTTGAAAAACTCGGTGCGCTCAAGGATGCGACGCGGCAGGAGCGCATCCGCCAATTCGACCTTGAAGGTCGGCATCTCCTTCCAGACCTCCACCCACGGATTGCGCGATGCGAAATGCGCAAAATAGGGTTCGAGATTGACGTCTTCCCACCCGGCCCCGGCCATCGGCATCGCATAGGGAGCCAGCTGGTCATAGCCTTGGAAAAGAACCCGTCCGTCCGGCCGGAGCGACTGGAAAGCAACGCAGACATCCTGCCATCGATCAGGAGACAACGCGGCGGCGTCGATGACCTCGCCGATAAGCGCGACCGCGCGCGCGAACTCGGCGCTACTCAGTCGGCGCTGCATCATCCTGGGTCCCCCGGCCCGTTCTTTTCTTGCATTCCATTCTTCCCCTCCCGGAACGGAAGGGCAATAGCGCCCGAAGGCGATAACTACCCATCAGCGAAAAGTAATTCGGCTGCGCAAGCGTTGCTCTAACCCAAATGGGTAAGGTGAAGCGCCCGGTCTGTTCATCCAGCACTTGGCAAGCCAGCGCAACGCACCGAGCAGGAACTCCAGCAACAGCCGAGGCCTGCCTCCCGGCAGATTGCCGGGAGTTTGCGCCTGCCCCAATTGGGTGAAGCCAAGGGCTGGGAGTTGGTGCAAGTTCGAGTTCGCCAAGCGAGGCGAGGCTACTAGGTCGGGGGGCTGAGCAGTGAGAAGCGAGTATGCCATCGACGTCGCGGAAGAGCAGGTGCGCTGTCATTCGCTTCACGAACCGGGAACGGAGACCTGCACCAGCCGACCCGCCGATGCCGATACCGTCAGGCTGATCACCCTTAGCCAGCTATGGGGACCTTGGGCGCTCGAGCCGGGCCGCTCGGCCATTATCGGCGCGGCGATCACTTCCGAGGATCTCCGCGCCATCGGAAGGCTGCACCATGCGCTTTTCGCGGAGCGCGACGGCAGAAATCAGGTGCGCACGGATTGCGTTGATCGTTTTCTGATCGACCCGATCGACGCGGTAAGCCTCAATCTGCGGGCTGCCTCGCAGCAACGCTGCCTCGCTGCGGCCAGACTTACTTTTGGCGCCGATGCGGTCTCCGATCCTCGACTTGCAGCAACGCTTCACCACAGCGCGCTGCCGCAGGCTGCGTATCCCGACTGCCTGATCCTTTCACACATGGCAGTCCGCCCGGAAGCCCGGGCCAGGGCGCTTGTGCCGGCTCTCGCTCGGCACGTTTACCGGGTGGGGCTAGAGACAGGCGCCGCCATGACGCTGCTTGCCACCCGCCCTGCGCATGTCGAGTGGTTCGAGCGATTTGGCTTTGCTCCGTCCGGCCTTTCATGGACCGACCCGGGCGCAGGCGAGCTCCGCTGCCTGGTTCTTGGGATGCTCGACCGCGCAAGATTGAAAGCAGTCGGCTCTCCGCTGCTGGTCGAACTGGATGCGTTCGAGGCCGGCAGCCCGGGTGCGGCGGCACATATCTCGATTCTCGATCTCACCGACGATCTGTGAGGCTCGACACGAAAACAGACCTTCTCGCCTGCCGCGATGCCACAGGCCGGGCACCTGCCTGCCGCAGCCGCAGGCCTCCTGCGACCTCGGTCAAGGAACTTTGGGCAAGGCCTGACGGGCTTCCTGAGAACGCCTGCTAAGCGTTGCCTCCACCATTCTTGATCAGTTCCCTGGCAATGATCGTGCGCTGGATCTGATTGGTGCCCTCGTAGATCTGGGTGATCTTGGCGTCCCGATAGAGCCGCTCGACCTCGAAGCCCTGGATGTAGCCGGAGCCGCCGAAGATCTGCACGGCGTTCGCGGTCTGGGCGACCGCCATGTCGCTGGCGAAGCATTTTGCGATCGAGGCGGCCGAGGTTGCCGGCGCGTCATGGTCGATCAGCACCGCGGCCCGCTCAACCAGTGCGCGGGCGGCGGCGATGTCCTTGGCCATGTCGGCGAGCATCCATTGCAGGCCCTGGTTCTCCAGGATCGGCTTGCCGAACTGGCGCCGCTCGCGAGCGTATTCGAGCGCCGCCTCGAGCCCGGCCTGGGCAATGCCGACCGCGAGCGCGCCGATGCCGACGCGCCCCTTCTCGAGCACGCTCATCATGATGTGGAAACCGCGCCCCTTCGGCCCGAGCATCGCCTCGCGCGGCACCGTCACGCCATCGAAGCTCAGCGCGCCGACCTGGCTCGCGCGCTGGCCCATCTTGTGTTCCTTGGCCCCGCGCGAGACGCCGGGCGCGTTGAGGTCGACGATGAAGATGCTCATGCCGCGATGGCCGGCGGCGGGGTCGGTCGAGGCCAGCACGAAGCCGAGATCGGCGACCGGCGCGTTGTGGATCCAGAGCTTGCCGCCGTCGATGACATAGCCGTCGGCGGTCTCGCGCGCCGTGGTGCGGACATTGGAAAGGTCGGAGCCGGCCTCCGCTTCGGTCAGGCAATAGGCGACGCGGGTCTTGGCCCGCAGGATATCCGGCAGATGGCGCTGGCGCTGCTCGGGCGTGCCATAGCGCGTCAGCAGCGTGCCGATCAGCTCGACGAGGCCGCACTGGTCGGCGACCGAGGCATAGCCGCGCGACAACTCCTCCATGACGAGCGCATAGGCATAGGTGTCGAGCCCGGCTCCGCCATGGTCAGCGTCAGCGGTGATGCCGAACAGGCCGAGCTCGCCCATCTGGCGATAGATCTCGGCCGGGAAGGCCGAGTCGCGATCGAGTTCGGCAGCGACCGGGCGCACCACCTCGTTGGCGAAGCGGCGGGCGGTCTCACGGATCTGCTGGTAGAGCGAAGCGTCCTGAAGCGGGGCGTGCATGGCGTTCTCTCCCTTGCCCGTCAGGCGATGCCGTTCAGGGCGCAGAGATGGCCCATGCGCCGGGCCGCGCGCTCCGGATCGGCAAAGAGCCCGGCCTGATCGGCCATGCGGAAGAGATCGGCATAGTGCAGGATGCCGCGCGCCGATTCAGCGCCGCCGATCATGCGGAAATGGTCCTGGAAACCGCCCAGCCAGGCGAGGAAGACGACGCCGCTCTTGTAGTACTGCGTCGGCGCCTCGAAGAGGCGACGCGACAGGGCGACCGTCGGATCGAGAATGGCGTGGAAGCCCTGCTTGTCGCCGGCATCGAGCCGCGCGAAGGCGGCGGCGGCGGCCGGCGCGATCGGATCGAAGATGCCGAGCAGCCCGTGCGAGAAGCCCCGCTCGTCGCCGCCGATCAGCTCGGCATAGTTGAAGTCGTCGCCCGTATACATCACGACGCCGTCCGGCAGCAGCCGGCGCATCGCGATCTCCTTGCCGGCGTCGAGCAGCGAGATCTTGATGCCGTCGATCTTGCCGGCGTGCTCGCGGATCAGGGTCAGCACGGTCTGCATCGCCGGCTCGAAGTCGCGGCTGCCCCAATAGCCGGCGAGCGCCGGGTCGAACATCTCGCCGAGCCAGTGCAGGATGACCTTGCCGCGGCACTGCCCGAGCAGGCGGCCATAGACGGAAAGATAGTCATCCGGCCCCTTCGCCACGCGGCAGAGGGCGCGGCTCGCCATCAGGATGATCTTGCCGCCATGCTTCTCGACATGGGCGATCTGCTCCTCATAGGCGCGGATCACATCGTCGAGCGTCTTGACCGCGCCGAGGTCGAGCTGGTCGGTGCCGGCGCCGCAGGCAAGGTCGGCGCCCGGCACCGTCTTCGCCTCGGCGAGCACGCGGGCGATCAGCTCGGCGGCATTGCCCCAGTCGAGCCCCATGCCGCGCTGCGAGGTGTCCATCGCCTCCGCCACCTTGAAGCCGAGGCCCCAGAGATGGCGCCGGAAGGCCAGCGTCGCATCCCAGTCGAGCGCCGGCACGCGCCAGGGCTCGTTCAGCTTGCGCGGGTCGGCGACGACGTGAGCGGCCGCGTAGACCGTCCGCGTGCGGGAGGGAGCATGCACCGGAGCAAAGCGCGAAGGCGGCGCCAGCACGTAGCTTTCCGTCCCGCCAGCGGCCTGGGGCAGAGTGATCTGAGCCATCGCTTCCTCCTGAATTAGTGGAACGTTCCACTTTTTAGATCTGTTATTCTGGCTATAATTCATTCCATTCGTGATTCAAAGAGGGATATTGCCACGGATTTTTCGAAGTGATATGGAACGTTCCAAATCGACAAGCCTCCGGGCGAACGGGACGAAACGATGCCGCATAGGGCGGAGATCAGGGAAAAGGTGACGATCATCGAGATCGCGGACGCCGCCGGCGTCTCGAAATCGACGGTCTCGCTCGTCCTGACCGGTCGCGGCAGCGTCAAGCCTGAGACGCGCGAGCGCATCCGCCAAGTGATGGACGAGCTCGGCTACGTCTACAATCGCGGCGCCGCCAATCTGCGCAACACCCATTCCAAGATCGTCGGCCTCGTCCTCAACGACCTCTCCAATCCGTTCTTCGCCGAATTCGCCATCGGCGTCGAAACCGTGTTGCAGATGGCCGGCTATGTCGCCTTCATGGCGAACACCTCCGAAAGCGTGGTGCGGCAGGCGCAGGTGATGCGGATGATGCGCGAGCACGGGGCCGGCGGCATCATCCTGTGCCCGGCGCTCGACACCACGGCCGAGGAACTCGCCCTAACGAGCGGGCCGGAGACGGCGCTGCTGGTCGCGATCCGCCGCCTGCCGGGCGTTGCGGCAAGTTCCGTGGTGCCGGACAATGTCGCGGGCTCGGCAAGGATCACCCGCCACCTCCTCAATCTCGGACACAGGCGCATCGCCTATCTCGGCGGCATGAGCTCGATGGTGGTCCGACAGGACCGCCATCAGGGCTTCAGCGAGGCCATGACGAAGGCCGGTCTTTCGATCGATGCCAGCCTCAATCTCGAGTGCATGCCGACCCGGGATGGCGGCTTCAGCGCGATGAGCTCGGCGCTGGCGCTGCCCGACCGGCCGACCGCCGTGGTCTGCTACAATGACGTCGTCGCCATCGGCGCGATGCTGGCCGCCGCCAGGCGCGGCCTCGTCGTCGGGCGCGACATCGCCATCGTCGGCTTCGACGATACCAGCGAAGCCCGCCATGTCTCGCCGGCCCTGACGACGATCGCCGTCGATGCGGTGGGGCTCGGCGAGCGCGCCGCGGCGATGCTGCTCGAACGCATCACCAACCGCTCGGCACCGCCAACCAGCCATGTCGGCCCGGCCGATCTCGTCATCCGCGAATCCTGCGGCGCCTATCAGCACGCGCTGACGGCCGCCGGCTGACCCCCTCTCCCAACCGGACAAGAGCACGATGGCGTTCCCTCGCATCCTCACCGCCGACGAAGCCGCAGCCCTGATCCCGGACGAGGCGATCGTCACCGTCTCCTCGTCTTCGGGCCTGGGCTGTCCGGATGCCGTGCTGGCCGCGATCGGCCGCCGCTTCGAAGAGAGCGGCCATCCCAAGAACCTGACGACGATGCACCCGATCGCCGCCGGCGACATGTGGGGCGTCAAGGGTATCGACCATCTCGCCAGGCCCGGCCTGCTGGCCCGCATCCTCGGCGGCTCCTACCCTTCGGGGCCATCGAGCGCCGAGCCGCCGGCGATCTGGAAGATGGTCACCGGCAACGAGATCCCGGCCTATAACGTCCCGAGCGGCATCCTGTTCGACATGCATCGCGAGGCGGCAGCCAAGCGCCCGGGCGTGCTGACCAAGATCGGCATGGAGACCTTCGTCGACCCCCGGAACCAGGGCTGCGCGATGAACGAGCGCGCCGCGGCGGAGCCGATCGTCAGCCGCGTCGAGTTCGACGGCGAGGACTGGCTCTATTTCCGCAGCATCGTGCCGAAGGTCGCGATCATCCGCGCCACCACGGCCGATGAGCGCGGCAATCTCTCCTATGAGCATGAGGGCGGCTATCTCGGCCCGCTCGATCAGGCGCTCGCGGTGCGCAACAATGGCGGCGTCGTGATCGCGCAGGTGAAGCGCGTCGTCGCAGCCGGCAGCATCAAGACGCAGCAGGTCTTCGTGCCGGGCATCCTGGTCGATGCCATCGTCGTCGCGCCCGACCAGATGCAGACGACACAGACGGTCTACGATCCGGCGATCTCGGGCGAGGTCTCGCGGCCGCTGTCGAGCTTCGAGACCCCGGCCTTCGACGTCGCCAAGGTGATCGCAAGGCGCGTCGCGCAGGAACTGCGCCATGGCGATGCGGTCAATATCGGCTTCGGCATCTCGGCCAATGTGCCGCGCATCCTGATCGAGGAAGGCCAGCACGGCGCCGTCACCTGGGTGATCGAGCAAGGCGCGGTCGGCGGTGTGCCGCTGCTCGAATTCCAGTTCGGCTGCGCCTCCAATGCCGAGGCGATCGTGCCCTCGCCCTATCAGTTCACTTACTTTCAGGGCGCCGGCTTCGACCTCTCGCTGCTCTCCTTCCTGCAGATCGACAGGCAAGGCTCGGTCAACGTCTCGAAGCTCGGTGTCCGCCCGCATGTCACGGCCGGCGCCGGCGGCTTCATCGACATCACCGCGCGGGCGAGACGGATCGTCTTCTCCGGCTATTTCAGCGCCGGCGCGAAGCTCGGCATCGCCGATGGCAAGCTCGTCATCGAGAAGGAAGGCAGGGTCAGGAAGCTGGTCGAAGCGGTGGAGCACATCTCGTTCTCCGGTCCGCGCGCCATCGCCCAGGGCCAGGACATCACCTACATCACCGAGCGCTGCGTGCTGAAGCTGACCGCCGAGGGCATCGTCGTCAGCGAGATCGCGCCCGGCGTCGACCTCGAGCGCGACATCCTGGCCCAGGCCGAATTCCCGCTGCTGGTGCCGAAGCCGCCGAAGCTGATGGATGCGGCCCTGTTCGAGGACGCGCTGCTCGGCCTCGTCGTTCCCCGGAGGGCAGCATGAGCGACCCCGTCACCCTCGATATCGCCGACGGGCTGGCGATCATCACGCTCGCCCGCCCGGGAAAGCTCAACGCGCTCGACGACGTGATGGTCGAGCTGCTCGGCCGCCATGCCGAGACGATCGACGCCGATCGCTCGGTCCGCGCCGTCATCCTGACCGGCGAGGGCAAGGCTTTCTGCGCCGGCGGCGACATCGTCGCCTGGGGCGGGCTCTCAGCCCTTGAGATGGGCCAGGGCTGGGTACGCTCCGGGCACCGCGTGTTCGACAAGCTGGCGCGGATGAAGCCGCCGGTGATTGCGGCAATGAACGGCCATGCGCTCGGCGGCGGGCTCGAACTCGCCGTCACCGCCGACATCCGGATCTGCGAGGTCCAGGCCAAGATCGGCCTGCCCGAAAGCGGGCTCGGCATGATCCCCGGCTGGTCGGGAACCCAGCGCCTCGTCAAGCGCCTGGGCGGACGCGTCGCCCGGCGCCTGGCGCTGACCGGCGAGATCGTCACCGCCGAGACGGCGCTGTCGCTCGGCATCGTCGACCAGGTCGTGGAGAAGGGCGGCGCGCTGGCAGCGGCGAAGCTGACGGCCGAACGCGTGCTGACCCGGGGGCCGGTGGCCAACATGGTGGTCAAGCAGCTCATCAACGCCGCCGAGGACGAGGACCGCGCCGCGATCCTGGAAACGCTCGCGACCTCGCTCGTCTCCTATACCGACGACGTCAAGGAAGGCGTCGGCGCCTTCAAGGACAAGCGTCCGCCAAGCTATCGGGGTTCATGAGATGGCACGTCCCGTCGCACTGATCACCGGCGGACGGCGCGGCATCGGCCGTGCCATCGGGCTTGCCCTCGCAGAGGCCGGCCATGACATCGCCTTCACCGACATCGTCGAGGACGACGTCGTCGACGCGGCCAAAGCGGCTTTTGCCGAAGCCGGCGCCCGCACCTTGTTCGTGCGGCACGATGTCACCGCGATCGAGAGCCACGCCGAGCTGGTCGCGAGCGTGCTGCGCGAGTTCGGCCGGCTCGACCTCTTCGTCTCGAATGCTGGAATCGGCGCGCCGGTGCGCGGCGACATGCTGGAAATCACGCCGGAATCCTATGATCTCGTCATGGGGGTCAATCTGCGCGGCGCCGCCTTCCTGAGCCAGGAAGTCGCCAAGGCGATGATCGGCCAGGGGAAAAGCTCGCATCCGGCGATGGTTTTCATCACCTCGGCCAGCACGGAACTGGTCTCGATCGACCGGGCGCAGTATTGCGTCTCCAAGATCGGCCTCTCGATGTGGGCCAGGGCGCTCGCCGTCAGGCTGGCGCCCGAAGGCATCCCCGTCTTCGAAGTCCGGCCGGGCGTGATCCGCACCGAGATGACGGCGAAGGTCGCGGCGAAATACGATGCCCGCATCGCCGATGGGTTGATCCCGGCCGGACGCTGGGGCGAGGGTGAGGACGTGGCGCGCTGCGTCGTCGGTCTGGCGAGCGGCGGTTTCGCCTATGCGACGGGCACGGTGATCAATGCCGATGGCGGCTTGCTGATTCCGCGCCTGTAGTTACGGTCGAAACGGAAGAAGAGCCGGTTGCGGCCAATGAGCAAGGAGAGAGGGCACGCAATGTCGGCAGAGATTAGCGGCTTTGCCCGGATAGGGCACACTGAATGAGTTACGAGTTCGATTTCGCCGCCGTCTTCGAAGCGTGGCCGGAACTGCTGCACGGGCTGATCAATTCACTGGTCCTTTCCGCCGCGGCGATGGCGATCGGAATGATCGTCGCCGTCGGCGGTGCGCTCGGCAAGACCTCGGGCCCGAAATGGCTGCTGTGGATCATCGACGGCTATATCGAGCTGATCCGCAACACGCCGTTCCTGATCCAGATCTTCATGATCTATTTCGGCCTGCCCTCGCTCGGCCTCAAATTCTCGTCCAATACCGCCGCGTTGATCGCTCTGGTGGTCAATGTCGGCGCCTATGGCATCGAGATCATCCGGGCCGGCATCGAGAGCATCCAGAAGGGCCAGGTCGAGGCCGGCAAATCGCTCGGCATGCGGCCGCTGCAGATCTTCCGCTACATCATCCTGAAGCCGGCGATCCAGGCGATCTACCCCTCGCTGACCAGCCAGTTCATCCTGCTGATGCTGAATTCGAGCGTCTGCTCGGTGATCGCGGCGAGCGAGCTGACCGCTGTCGCCGGCGACATCCAGTCGCGTACCTTCCGCAGTTTCGAGGTCTATTTCATCGTCACCTGCATGTATCTCGGCCTGTCGATCTTCTTCTGGACGGCATTCGCCGCGATCGAGCGCACCTTCCTGCGCAAGCCAACCCGGTAGGTCTGAGACGATGCGCGAACTTGGACCCAACGAAATCATCTTCATCCTCGCCGCCGTGCGCTGGACGCTGCTGCTCTCGCTCGTCGCCTTCCTCGGCGGCGCGCTCGGCGGCGCGCTGGTGGCGCTCGCCCGCACCAGCGAGTTCAAATGGCTCAGGCTGACCGCGAACGGCTACATCAAGCTGTTCCAGGGCACGCCGCTGCTGATGCAGCTCTTCCTGGCCTTCTTCGTGCCGGGACTTTTCGGCTGGTCGGTCGACCCGTGGACGGCGGCGGCGCTCGGCCTGTCGCTGCATGCCAGCGCCTTCCTCGGCGAGATCTGGCGCGGCGCCATCGAGGTCGTGCCGCGCGGCCAGTGGGAGGCGGCAACCTCGCTGGGCCTGCGCTACACCCCGAAAATGGCGCTGATCATCGTGCCCCAGGCTGTGCGGATCGCGATTCCCCCGACGATCGGCTTCCTGGTGCAGCTGATCAAAGGCACCTCGCTGGCCTCGATCATCGGCTTCGTCGAGCTGACCCGCGCCGCCCAGGTGATCAACAACGCGACCTTCCGGCCCTTCACCATCTTCGCTTTGGTGGCGCTGGCCTATTTCCTGATCTGCTGGCCGCTCTCGGCCTACAGCAAGCGAATGGAGCGCAAGCTCCTGGTCGCCGCGCGTTGAGCGCGACGACGCAAGACCCGACCCAAAAGGCAATGTGAGGAGAAACGCCTGATGTCCCTGTTCAAGTCCATCGTCCGCCGCAGCCTCGGCGCACTGGTTTTCGCCGGCTTCGCCGCCGCAACCCTCGGCGCTGCCCCCGCCAACGCCGCCACGCCCGAGGAGATCAAGGCGCGCGGCAAGCTCATGGTCGGCCTTTTGACCGACTATCCGCCCTTCGGCGGCACCGACGCCCAGCAGCAGCCCGCCGGCTACGACGCCGACGTCGCGGCGCTGATGGCAAAGTCGCTTGGGGTCAAGCTCGAGCTCGTCCCGGTCACCGGGCCGAACCGCATTCCCTACCTTCTGACCAACAAGGTCGACGTACTGATCGCGACCTTCGGCATCACCGCCGAGCGCTCCAAGCAGGTGCTGTTCTCGAACCCCTACAGCTCGCTGACGATCTATGTGCTGGCGCCCAAGAGCCTGAACGTGAAGACGGCTGATGACCTGAAGCCGGTGACGATCAGCGTCGCCCGCGCCTCGACGCAGGACACCGCGATCACCGCCGCCGCCCCGCAGGGCACGCAGATCAAGCGCTTCGACGACGACGCCACCGCCCTGCAGGCGTTGATCTCCGGCCAGGTCCAGGCGATGGGCGCGAGCAACACCATCCTCGCCCAGCTCAACAAGGACTATCCGCAGCTCAATATCGAGCCCAAGCTGACGATGCGCGAGCAGGCCAACGGCATGGCCTTCCGCAAGTCCGACACGGCGCTGGCCGAGTTCGCCAACAAGTTCATCGCCGAGATCGAGAAGAACGGCGAGCTTTCCGCCATCAACAAGCGCTGGTTCGGCATCGAGCTGACCAAGCTGCCGCCGATGCCGCAGTTCTGAGCACCGACATCGACGTTGCGCCCGGCAGACCGCCGGGCGCAACGCGGAATACACAAGCGACGAGACGAGAGCGATGGCGAGCGAAACGACCAGGGCGATGCCCACGGCAAGGGCCGGCGAAGCCCCGATCATCCAGATGCACAAAGTCGACAAATTCTACGGCGACTTCCAGGTGCTGCGGAACATCGACCTGTCGGTGGCGCGCGGCGAGCGCATCGTCATCTGCGGGCCGTCCGGCTCGGGAAAATCGACGCTGATCCGCTGCCTCAACCAGCTCGAGGAGCACCAGGCCGGCGAGATCGTCATCGACGGCACCACGGTGCATGCCGGCCTGCGCGGCATCGAGGATGTCCGCCGCGAGATCGGCATGGTGTTCCAGAGCTTCAACCTGTTCCCGCACCTGACCGCGCTGGAGAACTGCACGCTGGCGCCGATGAAGGTGCGCGGCATCCCCAGGCCCGAGGCCGAGGCAGCGGCGCGCATCATCCTCGAGCGCGTGCATATTCCCGAGCAGGCGATGAAATTTCCGGTGCAGCTCTCGGGCGGCCAGCAGCAGCGCGTCGCGATCGCGCGATCGCTCTGCATGAACCCGAAGATCATGCTGTTCGACGAGCCGACCTCGGCGCTCGACCCGGAAATGGTCAGCGAGGTACTGGACGTGATGGTCGAGCTCGCCGAGAGCGGCATGACCATGCTGGTGGTGACGCATGAGATGGGTTTTGCCCGCAAGGTCGCCGACCGCGTGATCTTCATGGACGCCGGCGAGATCGTCGAAGTCGCGCCGCCGGAGCAGTTCTTCCAGGCGCCGAAGAGCGAGCGCACGCAGAAATTCCTCGGCCAGATCCTGCGCGCCGAACAGCATTGATCCCGGCCCGGTGAGGTCGCTGGGCCGCGCTTGCCGCATGGCCCCGGATCGACGCTTCCTTTCCCGCCACAGCCTCATTCTCGATCGAGCGGCGTCACAGAAGAGCGGCGCGGATTTCGGCGCCTCTCCGTTATGCTGGGCGGGCCCACCCGCGGAGCCCCGCCCGAAATGCGCCTGAAGCAGCCGGCCCTCGTCTACGCCAAGGTGCTCCTCCTCGTCGGAGTCGCCACCGGCCTCGCCGCCACGGTGGTTTCCGTCGCCACTCTGGACAGCGTGTCGGCGATCTACATGCTGCCCGTCCTGATCGCCGCCGTTCGCTATGGAACCGCGCCGGCGGTCACGGCCGCGCTGCTCGGGGCTCTGCTCACGACCCTGTTCTACCCGCCGCTCTTCAGCGTGAAGGTCTTCCATCTCCCGCAGGTCATCGATCTCGTCACCTCGCTGGTCGTTGCCCTGGTGATCGGGCAGGTTGCCGGACGCGCCCGGCGCGAAATGCTGCGGGCTCAGGAAAGCGAGCGCGAGATCCGGCAACTGTACCAGCTCGGCGCCGCCATGGCCCCGGCCGGCGATGCCGACACGATCTACGGCATCGTCGCCGATCACATGACTGAGGTCCTGGCCCGGGCCGTGACCGTGTTCAGGGTTTTGTCGCACGGCCGGATCGAGACCGTGCGCTCGCCCGCCATGGCCGGAACGCCGGCCGCTCTCACTGCAGCCGTCGGCGACTTTGCCCGCAGCGAGGCAGCCGCTCCGGCAAGCCAGGTCGCTCTCGTCGAGCTCCCGGAGGGCGGCCACTGGCTGCTCTGCCGGCTCGGCGGCCAGAACGGCACGGATGCGGTGCTTGCCGCGGCGCTGGGCGATCTCGGCCAGCGGCCGGCCGCAGAGCTCGTCGCGCATGCAAGCGCGATCCTCGCCGAGGGGTCTCGCTCGCTCGAGCGGCTTGGCCTGTCAAAGGCGATCGAGGAACGCAATCTGCGGCGGCGAACCGACGAGTTGCGCGACATCCTGATGGAATCGGTCTCGCATGACCTGCGCACCCCGGTCGCGAGCATCATGGGGGCCGCGAGCGTGCTGGCGGAGGCTCCGGGGCTTGTCGGCCAGCCCGAGCTGACCGGCCTCGCGGGTGCGATCGGCAGCGAAGCGCGGCGGCTCGACCTGCGCATCCAGAACCTGCTCGACGTCACCCGGATTCGCTCGGGCGCATTGCAGCCGCGGCTCGACACGGTCGATCCGAGCGATCTCATCAACGCCGCCTTGGAAGGCGCCGCTGCAAGCCTCAAGGGCCGCAGGATCGAGCGGCATTTCGCCGATGATCTTCCCTTCCTGCGCATCGATCCGATCCTGGTCGAACAGGCGCTGGTCAACATCCTCGACAATGCCGCCAAGTTCGGCCCCGCGGCCGCCGCCATCGCGATTTCGGCCGCGATCCAAGAGGCAGAGCTCGTCATCGCGGTTCGCGATCAGGGGCCGGGGCTGGACGCCGGCGAGACCGAGCAGATATTCGAGCGCTTCTATCGCGGCGAGCGTCATGCCGACATCGCCGGCGGCAGCGGCCTCGGCCTGGCGATCGCCAAGGTCTTCGTCGAGGCCAATGGCGGAACGATCGAGGCCTTGAGCGAAGGCCCGAACCGGGGCACGACCATGCAGATTTCGCTGCCTCTCGCGGCCGACGCACCGCCGCTCGGAGACGATGATGACTGAAGCCACGCGCTCGACCCCGCCGCTGCTGGCGCTCGTCGTCGACGACGAGCCGGAGATCCGCCGTTTCCTGCGCGCAGGGCTGGAGATGCGGGATTACCGCGTCGTCGAAGCGCAGACGGCGCGCCAGGCCATCGAGCTCGCCGTCATGCGAGCGCCCGACCTCGTCGTGCTCGACCTCGGACTTCCCGACGCGGATGGGGCGAGCGTGCTCGGGGAATTGCGTTCCTGGTCGAAGGTGCCGGTGATCGTGCTTTCGGTGCGCAACTCGGAAGCCGAAAAGGTCGCCCTGCTCGAGGCCGGAGCAGATGACTACATTGTCAAACCTTTCGGCATGGCCGAGCTGCTGGCGCGCGCCGGCGTTGTGCTGCGCCGCCAGGCCACGCGCGCTGCCCCCGTTCCGGTCCTTCGCGTCGGCGGATTGACCCTCGACCTGGCGCAACGGATCGTCAGCCGCGACGGCGCCACGCTGAACCTCTCGCCGAAGCAATTCGCCCTGCTGCGCGTGCTGGCAAACCATCACGGCCTGGTGCTGACCCACCGGCAATTGATGCGCGAACTCTGGCCGCAGGATCCGGACGAGGACGTGCAGTACCTTCGTATCCTGATGAAGAAGCTCCGAAACCGGATCGAGCCCGATCCTTCCCGCCCGATCTATGTCGTGACGGAGCTTGCGGTCGGCTATCGCCTGCGCACGCAGGAGCAACTCGATGCCTCCGGCTATGCCATGGCTATATCCTAGGCCCCCCAGAGCCATGGAACGGCTAAGCGCATAGCTGCTAGCTGCCGACGAGGCCCGCGCGACGAACGGGGCATCGGACGGCCGCGGCAGGGAGCGCTCATGTTCAAGATCTGGCTGGCGCTCGCGGCGATCGGCGGCATGGCTTCGCTTGTCGCCTTCGCCTGGCTGTTCTGCCGGCCGCTCCTGCCGGTCGCCCGCGCCATCGACAAGCTCGGCGAATGGCTCGGCGTGATCGCGAGCTGGCTCGTCCTGCTCGCCTGCCTGGTCAGCGCGATCAACGCGACGGTGCGCTATCTCATCTCGTATAGCTCGAACGCCTGGCTCGAGCTGCAATGGTACATGTTCGCCGGCATGGTGCTGCTCGGTGCGGCCTATACGCTCAAGGTCAACGAGCATGTCCGCGTCGACCTGATCTATGGCGCGATTTCCGACCGCGCCCGCCACTGGATCGACCTGCTCGGCGGCGCGATCTTCCTGACGCCGATGTGCCTGGTGATGATCTGGTTCACCTGGCCCTGGTTCGTGCAGGCCTGGACGCTGAACGAGAGCTCGAGCAATGCCGGCGGCCTGATCCGTTGGCCGGTGATCCTGCTGCTGCCGGTCGGCTTCGCCCTGATCCTGCTCCAGGGCTTCTCGGAGATGATCAAACGCGCAGCGGCTTTGCGCGGCTTCCATCAACACGAATACGCTTACGAGAAGCCGCTGCAATGATGGACGCACTGCGCGAAAATCTCGGCCCGCTGATGTTCGCGGGCCTGGTGCTGTTCCTGCTGATCGGCTACCCGGCGGCGTTCTCGCTCGCCGCGGTCGGCCTGTTCTTCGGCTTCGTCGCCATCGAGATGGGCGTCATCAGCCACAGCTATATGGGCAACCTGACGTTCCAGCTCTATTCGATCATCTCGAACGATCTGCTGCTCTCGATCCCGTTCTTCACCTTCATGGGTGCCGTGCTCGAGCGCTGCGGCCTGGCCGAGGATCTGCTCGACTCGATCGGCCAGCTCTTCGGCAGCGTCCGCGGCGGGCTCTCCTATGCCGTGATCTTCGTCGGCGCGATCCTCGGCGCGATCACCGGCACGGTCGCGGCCTCGGTCATCGCCATGGGCGTGATCTCGCTGCCGGTGATGATGCGCTACGGCTACAACATGCAGCACGCGACCGGGGTCATCGCCGCCTCCGGCACGATCACGCAGCTGATCCCGCCCTCGCTGGTCCTGATCGTCCTCGCCGACGTGATGGGAAAATCGGTCGGCGACATGTATGCCGGCGCGATCGGCCCCAGCATCGTGCAGGTCGCGCTGTTCTGCGCCTGGGTGATGATCCTCAGCATCCTCCGGCCGGAGCAGGTTCCGGCGCTGCCGCCCGAGGCGCGCACCCTGTCCGGCTGGCCGCTGGCGCGGAAGTGCATTCGCGGCATCGTCCCCTCCGCCGCCCTGATCTTCCTTGTGCTCGGCACTATCTTCCTCGGCCTCGCGACGCCGACCGAGGCGGGCGCGATGGGCGCCGTCGGCTCGCTCCTCCTCGCGGCGATGTACGGGACGTTGACCTGGAAGCTCACCTATCAGGCGATGTCCTCGACGATGCGCATCACCGCCATGGTGACCTTCATCCTGATCGGCGCCCGCGTCTTCAGCCTGGTGTTCCAGGGCGTCGGCGGTGGCAAATGGATCGAGCACATGCTGACCGGGCTGCCCGGGGGTCAGGTCGGCTTCCTGTCCTTCACCATGGTGTTCGTCTTCTTCATCGCCTTCTTCCTCGACTTCTTCGAGATCGCCTTCATCATCATCCCGCTGCTGGCGCCGGCGGCGACCAAGCTCGACATCAACCTGATCTGGTTCGGCCTGCTGATCTGCGCCAACATCCAGACGGCCTTCATGCACCCGCCCTTCGGCTTCGCGCTGTTCTATTTGCGCGGCATCGCGCCTCCCACGGTCAAGAGCCGAGACATCTATCTCGGCTCGATCCCCTGGATCGTGCTGCAGCTCATCCTGGTCGGGCTGATGATCATCTTCCCGGAGATGGTGACCTACTGGCTCGACAAGCCGGTCACGCTCGATCCTGCGGCGCTGCAAAAGCAGTTCGACGCGCTCCCCTCCTTCGGCACGATCGAATTGCAAGGGCTGACGCCGCCCAAGCCCTGAGGCTTCCATCGCCAGCGAGCCCGCTCCGCCTGGCAGGTGGCGCGGCGTCTCAGGCCTCTTCGAGCAGGGATCCGAAATCGCCGCCGGCCAGCACGGCCTCGACCCGGCTTTCGTAAGGAGCCGGGTCGAGCCCTTTCGAGGCGAGCCAGGCCGGATCGTAATAGGTCTTGAGATAGCGCTCGCCGGAATCGCAGATCAGCGTGACCAGCGAGCCCTGCCGGCCGCTCGCCTTCATCTCGCCGGCGAGCCAGCACAGGGCGAGGAAGTTGGTGCCCGTCGAGCCGCCGACGCGCCGCCCGAGCCGGCGCGACAGGACGTTCATCGCCGCGATCGAGGCCGCGTCGGGGATGCGGACCATGCGGTCGATGACGCCCGGCACGAAAGAGGGCTCGACGCGCGGCCGGCCGACGCCTTCGATCAGCGATGCCCGCTCGCAACGGCAATCGGCATCTGCCGTCCTGTAGCCGTCGAAAAAGGCGGAGTGCTCGACATCGGCGACGCAGAGCCGGGTCGCATGCCGCTTGTAGCGCAGATAGCGGCCCAGCGTGGCCGAGGTGCCGCCGGTCCCGGCGCTCATCACCATCCAGCTCGGAACCGGATGCGGCTCGCGCTCCATCTGGCGAAAGATCGATTCGGCGATGTTGTTGTTGCCGCGCCAGTCGGTCGCCCGCTCGGCGAAGGTGAACTGGTCCATGTAGTGACCGTCGAGGCGACGGGCGAGCGCCTCGGCCTCGGCATAGAGCGTGCTGCCGTCGTCGATGAAATGGCAGGTCCCGCCATAATGCTCGATCGCCGCGACCTTCTCGCGCGAGGTCGAGCGCGGCATCACCGCATAGAACGGCACGCCGATCATGCGGGCGAAATAGGCTTCGGACACCGCCGTCGAGCCCGAGGAGGCCTCGACCACCGGCGTGCCCTCGCGGATGTGGCCGTTGCAGAGCGCGTAGAGGAACAGCGAGCGGGCCAGCCGGTGCTTCAGGCTGCCGGTCGGATGGGTCGATTCATCCTTCAGATAGAGGTCGACCCCGCTCAGCCCCGGACATTCGAGCTTGAAGAGATGCGTGTCGGCCGAACGATGCTGGTCGGCATCCAAAGCGGCGATGGCCTGGTCCACCCAGCCCCGGGAGCACAATCTCGGAACGGGAACGCGGATCGTCATGGGACAGGACCTGTGAGCGGCGAGGCCGGCATTATGCCGATTTCGCCTGCGATCGCTACAGCCGCTCTGCCGTTGCCGCGGCCGACATCGGCCAAAAAGCGGGATCGCCGGGATGCTCGGTGGGCGCCTGACGCGCCAAGACGAGATCGCCGTCCGGCGGAATGTCGTAGTAGGATGCCGACTCGCGCCGGCTTGCCGGAACGGCCGGCTGGCGGGCAGGTTTCATGACCGGTCCCGACGCAGCAGGGCTTCTTCGGCGCGCCAGTATCCACGCGCTCGCCCGGAGGTCACGAGGTCGATGAAGATTGCGGTTTTGGGCGCCGGAGCCGTCGGCTGCTATTACGGCGCGATGCTCGCGCTGGCCGGTCATGCGGTCACGATGATCGGGCGGCAGGCGCATGTCGCGGCCATGAAAGCCGATGGCATCGTCCTGCTGAAAGCCGGCACGACGCATAGGGCCCCGGTCGCCGCGACGAGCGACCCCTCCGGTGTTGCGGATGCCGAGCTCGTGCTGGTTTCGGTCAAGTCGGACGATACCGTCACGGCGGCGGCGGAGATCGCCCCTTACCTCACGGCCGACGCACACATCCTCAGCTTGCAGAACGGCGTCGACAATGCCGAGCGCCTCGAGGCGGTCTTCGGCCGCGCGGTCATTCCGGCCGCGGTCTATGTCGCCGTCGAGACGACAGCTCCAGGACAGGTCCGGCACAATGGCCGCGGCGAGCTCGTGATCGGCGCCGGCCCGGCCAGTGCGGAACTGGCCCGGAGCTTCGAGCAGGCGGGCATCCCGACCGACGTTTCGGAGAATGTGAAGGCCGTGCTCTGGACCAAGCTGACGGTGAACTGCGCCTATAATGCTCTGTGCGCGATCGGACAGCTGCCCTATGGGCCGATGGTCGGCGTCCCCGGCGTTGCCGGGGTCATGGCGGATGTGGTCGCGGAATGCCGCGCCGTCGCGCGAGCGGTCGACATAAGGCTCCCCGATAATCTGGACGGCACGGTGACGGGGCTCGCTGCAGCAATGCCCCGCCAGTTCTCCTCGACGGCGCAGGACCTGCAGCGCGGCAAGAGGACCGAGATCGAGCATCTCAACGGCTATGTCGTCAGGACGGCCGAGAAATTCGGTATCAATGTCCCGGCGAATCGCACGCTGCTGGCCTGCATTCGCCTGCTCGAGGAAGCGAACCGCCGGGGCTCGTGAAGCAGCGACGCCGGAACGCCCGATCCTCCATCAAGTCCAGAAGCAAGAAAGCAGTGTGTGACCATGCCTGAGAAGATTGGTGTCATCGGCGTCGGCCTGATGGGGCACGGCATCGCCAGGAACATCCTCAAGAAGGGCTATGCCCTGACGGTGATGGAGCATCCCGGCAACCAGCCGCTGGACGAGCTCCTGGCCGGCGGCGCGGCGACCTGCCCGACGGCTGCGGATGTGGCGCGCGCTTCCGACGTCGTCATTCTCTGCGTCACCGGCTCGGCCGAAGTCGAGGCCGTGCTGTGCGGCGCCTCAGGCGTTCTCGAAGGTCTGCGCAGCGGCGCGATCATCGTCGACTGCTCGACCTCGGTGCCGGAGTCGACCAAGGGCATGGCCGCGCTCGTCGAAAAGGCCGGCGGGCGCTTCATCGACGCGCCGATGACCCGGACCGCCAGACATGCGCATGAAGGAAAGCTCAACCTGCTGGTCGGCGGCCCGGCCGAGACGCTGGCGGAGGTGCGCCCGGTGCTCGCCTGCTTCGCCGAGAACATCACCCATGCCGGGCCGCTCGGCGCCGGCCATCGCATGAAGCTCTTGCACAACTACGTCTCGCTCGGCTTCGTCACGCTGCTCGCCGAAGCCTCCGCCTGCGCAAGGCGCTCGGAGGTCTCGCTCGACGTCTTCGTCGAGGTGCTGGCGAGCGGTGGCGGCAACAGCGCGGCGCTGGATCGGCTCAAGCCGTTCCTGCTCGCCAACGACAGCTCCGGCCTGCAGTTCTCGATCGCCAATGCGCTGAAGGACCTCGGCTACTACACGCAGATGGCGCAGGATGCCGGCGCCGCACAGGGCATCGCCGAAGCGGTGCGCGAAACTCTGGCGCAAGGAGCGGAACGCGGCGGCAAGCAGGCCATGCTGCCCGAGCTCGCAGGAATGCTCTGAAGGCATCCCGACGCTCCGGCCGTTCCAACGGAATGCGGCGTTCCGCTTTGCTGTTATCTGAAGTCGCGAAGCCCTGCTTCGTTCATCGGAAGATGACCGCGCGGCGGCCTGCCAGCATGACCCGCTTTTCGACGTGCAGGCGCAAGGCGCGCGCCAGCACGACAGCCTCGATATCGCGCCCGGCCGCCACCAAATCATCGGGGGCAAGCGAGTGCTCCGCGCGCGCCACGTCCTGTTCGATGATCGGCCCTTCGTCGAGGTCAGAAGTGACATAGTGAGCGGTCGCGCCGATCAGTTTGACACCCCGATCATAGGCCTGGTGATAGGGCTTGGCGCCTTTGAAGCTCGGCAGGAAGGAGTGGTGGATGTTGATCGCGCGACCGTCCAATGCGCGACAAAGATCATCCGACAGCACCTGCATGTACCGAGCGAGGACGACGAGCGACACGTTCTCCTTGTCGATGATCTGAAGCAAGCGCGCTTCCTGCTCGGCTTTCGTTTCGCGCGTCACCGGCAAGTAGCAGAACGGGATACCGTAATTGGCTGCGAGACCCGCAAAGTCCCGATGATTGGAGACGATCGCCGGAATCTCGATCGGGAGGTTGCCCGTCGCTTGCCGAAACAACAGGTCATTGAGGCAATGGCCGAAGCGGGACACCATCAACAGCACTCGCGTCGGCTGGCGAGGATCATGGAGATCCCACGACATTCCAAAGCCGGAGGCGACCTCCGCAAAATCGTGGCTCAGGGCTGCCTCGTCGAAGCTGTCCGAAGCCGCGGCGGCGACGCGCATGAAGAACCGACCGTCGCGCGGGTCGCTGAATTGCGCGCTCTCCAGGATGTTGCAGCCGTGCCGGAGCAATACGCCGCTCACCGCATGGACGATGCCGGGCCGGTCGGGGCATGAGAGCGTCAGCACGACGCGCGGCTTCTGCACCATCATTGGATCCTCGCGAGTGGTTGCGAACTTCGGGCCTCGTCAGGCGCGGCTCTTTGGTCGATCGAGGGGCGCCGCCAGGCTGACAGTGACTGGAACGGCGACACCTGCGAGGTCGATCGCCCACTGCCTGGCCGCAAGCCAGGCCTGGTCGATCGGCGCGCCGTCGCTCTCGGCCCAGCCGAGGGCGACAATGCCTCCGACCGTCGCACCAAAGCCGGCTGAGGTTATCTCGCCCACCGGCTTGCCGTCGGCCAGGATTGCCTCGCCGCCCCAGGCCATCTGGCTTTCCAACTGCGGACCGACGAGCGCGATCAGGCGCTTCGTGCGTGGCGCTGCCTTTTGGGTCGACAACGCCCGTCGGCCCAGGAAATCTCCCTTGTCGAGCTTGACCGCGAAGCCGAGGCCCGCCTCGTAAGGATTGACATCCGGCGTGAGTTCCCTGCCCCAGGCCCGAAAGCCCTTCTCGATGCGAAGCGAGTCGACCGCGTAATAGCCGACATCGAGAAGCCCCAAATCCGCGCCAGCCGCGTGCAAGGCATCATAAACCGCGACGGTGAACTCGGCCGGCACGTAAAGCTCGAAGCCGTCGCCGATATAGGAGCGATGGCAGGCCCAGCCGGTTGCATAGCCGAGGGTGATCTGGCGGATCGCGTTTGGCGGGAAGGATGCCGCGTCGAACGACAGACCTGTGACCCGGGCCAGGATCTCGGGGACCTGGGGGCCTGCAAGGGCCAGCACGGAGTAGGCGGAGGTCACGTCGGTCAGCGTCACGCCGCCCGGCAGATGGCGGCGTATCCAATGGGCGTCGCGGGTCGCCTGCGCGGTTCCCGTCAAGATCAGATAGGTATCGGCGTCGAGACGAGCGGCCGTCACGTCGCTTTCAAAGGTGCCACGCTCGTTCAGCAGCGCCGTATAGACGGAGGTTCCAACTGGGACCGCCACGTCATTGGCCGCCAGTCGCTGGAGAGCGGACTCGGCCTCGGGCCCGTGCAGAATGAACTTGGCGAAGGAACTCATGTCCACCAGGCCGGCCGCCTCGCGGCAGGCACGATGCTCGGCTGCAACGGTCTCGAACCAGTTCTGCGGGCCGAAACTGTAGCGAATGGTTCGTTCTTCCGGTGTCCTGGCGAAGTAGTTGGCGCGCTCCCAGCCCATCTTGGAGCCGAAGACGGCCCCCTTGGCGGCGAGGCGATCGTAGAGCGGCGAGCGGCGAAAGGGACGGGCGCTGTCGAGTTCGCGATTTGGCCAGGGCATCGCGTAGTGCAAGCCCAGCGTCTCCTTGACGCGATCCTTCAGCCAGGTCGAATTGTTGTTGAAATTGGCGAAGCGGCGGATGTCGACCGGCCAAAGATCACTTGTCGGCTCTCCGGCCACGATCCATTCGGCAAGAGCGCGCCCCGCCCCACCGGCGGAGGCTATGCCCATCGAGTTGAAGCCGGCGCCGACGAACACCCCTTCGACCTCGGGTGCCTCGCCGAGGAGGAAGTTGTTATCGGGCGTGAAGCTCTCCGGCCCGTTGAGAAACGTCTTGATCTCGGCAGTTTCGAGAGCCGGGACGCGCTCCAGGGCATTTTCCATCAGGATGGCGAACTGATCCCAATCGTCCGGCAGGAGCTGGAACTCGAACGGATAGGGGATGCCATCCATTCCCCATGGCTTGGCGTCCGGCTCGAAGCCGCCCATCACCAGGCCGCCAACCTCTTCCTTGTAGTAGGTGTAGCCGTCCGGATCCCGCATGACGGGCAGGTCAGGCGTTACACCCGCGATCTTGCCGGTCACAATGTACATGTGCTCGGCGGAGTGGAGCGGGATCGAGACGCCGCACATCGCCCCGACGACCCTTGACCACTGGCCTGCGCAGATGACGAGAGCCTCGCACGCGACACGGCCTTGATCGGTGACGACGGCCTTGACGCGCCCCTTCGCGGTCTCGATTCCGGTGACCCGAATTTTCTCGCGAATTATTGCCCCGCCAAGCCGCGCGCCGCGCGCCAGCGCCTGCGTGATATCGGACGGATTCGCCTTGCCGTCGCCGGGCAGCCACACGCCGCCGACGAGATCGTCCGTGCGCATGGGCGGCCATCTTTCGCCGGCCTCCCGCGCGCTGAGCTCCTCGATTTCGACGCCTTGGGCTCGTGCGGCGGAGATCGTGCGCCTGAGCTGCGTCATGCGGTCCTGCGTGCGCGCGACCGAGACCGAACCGCAGCGCTTCCACCCGGTCGCAAGGCCGGTCTCGGCCTCCAGCGACGCATAGAGCTCGGTGGAATAGCGAATGAGGCGGGTCATGCTCGACTGGCTGCGAAGCTGCCCGACCAGTCCCGCCGCATGCCAGGTCGTGCCGGAAGAGAGGCGGCCCTGCTCCAACAGCAGGACGTCGCTCCAGCCAAGCTTGGAGAGATGATAGGCCACGGAGCATCCAACGATGCCGCCGCCGATGATGACGACGCGAGCCTGCGCCGGAAGCCGGGTTTCGGTCATGAGTGGTCCTTTCCAAGGCACCACTCTCAATATCTCATTCGGTCATAAATGCAACAAAAACCACAAAATCGGTCAACCGCTTGGCGTCACGACCTTGATGCCTCGCGACCCGAGCGCGGCAGAAGCCGATGGCGCCGGAGGGCGATCGGTCAGCAGGCCGCTTGCCTGCTGCAATTCGGGAAGGGCGCTGGCCAAACGAATTCCGAACTTGCTGTGATCGGCCAGAAAATAGGAGCGTTCCCCTGCCCGCAGCATGGTTGCTCGGAGGTCCGCAGCGGTGCGCGTGTAATCGCTGAAGCAGCCATCCTCATCGATGCCGCCGACGCCGACGAAGGCGATATCCACGGACAGCCGGGACACTGCTCGGCGCGCTTCGGCACCGCTCGTCGCGTCGTCATTGGGATCGAACTCGCCGCCAATCAGCTTCACGGTGGCTCCGGCAAGCCTTGCGGCCAGGCGGGCAGCAATCAATGATGTCGTGTGGATGACAAGGCGCTGGCGTCCAGACCGTGCCAGCATCTCGGCCAAAGCTTCGGTCGTCGTGCCGGAATCGAGCAGGATCGCCATGCCATCGGAGACCAGCCCTACCGCAAGCTCCGCGATTGCAGCCTTGGCGAGCCGGTTCGCCTCCCGACGATCCGCCAATGGGGCTTCCGACTGTTCGCGCCGAACCGCGCCGCCATGCACGATGGTCAGCAACCCGCCAGCAGCGAGATGCTTCAGATCACGGCGGATCGTCTCTCGGGACACGCCAAGCGAGGTCGCCAGCCCTTCTACGGTTGCAGTCTTGGTCTCATCGAGACGCTGCAGAATCGCCTGATGGCGGTTGACGGCTAGAAGACGGTCCACGCGTTATCCCACCCCGCCACGCGACATCGTTTGCCGACCACTCGCGTGCTTATCAAGAACGCATGGACGGAGGTCGTCGATCCACAGTTCGGCATCCGAGCCGCGGAGGCCGGTTATAACGGGAAAGCTGGCGCTTCCAAAAATCCGGTTGTGGCGTTGGCTCGGCTCGGCAGCTGTCACGACTACTGCGGATCGGCGCCCGGCTCTGGTCCGTCGAGCCAGGAGGCCGCCACCATCACGACCGGCCGAGCCTTACCCAACAGCTGCCATCAGCCGAGTGCCATGCAGTTCCCCGCGCTGCTCGAGCAATCCGTGCACCGTCGCGGCCAGATGAGCGTCGATGCGCTTCAGGTCGCGGGTGATGTCGAGCTGCAGGGCGCTGGTGATGACCGCTTCCGCGCGGCCGGTGCGCATCTCGGCGAGGTGCCGGTCGATCGCTTCGCGCTCGAGCTCGCGAAACGTCTCCTTCTCGCGCACGATCCGACGCGCGATCTCCTCGTCCTGGGAGATGAACACGGTCACGGCGAGCCGCAGATGGTTCAGGAGCTTCTCGTGCATCGCACCGATGCGGGCGAGCGCCGCGGGCTCCAGCCGGCGCTGATCGCGGATGCGCTTGCCCGCCATCTGCATCAGGTTCTTCTCGATGATGTCGCCGACATGCTCGATGTTGATCGCCAGCGAGAGCAAGCCGGCGAGACGCCGCTCGTCGGCTTCGCCGAGCTCATCGTGCCGGATCGCGCCGACATAGAGCTGGATCTGGTTGTAGAGGCTATCCAGCACGTCGTCGGCCTGGCTGACCTCGGCGACCTTGCCGGCGTCGTCGCTCTCGAAGGCGGCCTGCGAATGGCGCAGCATCGTCTCGGCGACATCGGCCATGCGCAGCACCTCGCGCGTCGCATTGGCCAGCGCGACCGTGGGCGTCCGCAGGGCGGCCTGGTCGAGATAGCGCGACCGCGCCGGGTCGTCGCCGGGCGCGGCATCCGGCAGCAGCCACCGTAGCAGCCGCGCGACGGCGGGCAGCGGCACCAGGAAGGCGAGCGCCATCGCGATATTGAAGGCGAGATGGAATCCGGCCGCAGCTTGCGCCGGAGCGAGCGGCAGCTGCGCCATGCCGGAAGCGAGCAGCGGCAGGGCAACGAGGCCAAGGGCGCAGCCGACGAGACGGTTCAGCACATTGCCGACGGGCACGCGCCGGGCGGCGGCGTCCCCCTTCCAGGCCTGCAGCAGCGGATTGAGCGAGGTTCCGAGATTGCAGCCGAGCACCATGGCGAGCATCGTCGCACCACCGACGACACCGGCACCCGCCAGGCTCATCACCACAAGGATCGCAGCAACCGAGGAATGCGCGGCCCAGCTCAGGAGCGCCGCCAGCAGCAGCGCGACGATGGGATCGTTCGACAAGGCGCCGAGAATGTCGCGAAGCACCTGCGAATGCTCGACCGGCTGCATCGTCGTCTGCAGCAGCCGCAATGAGAGCAGCATGAGGCCAAGTCCGAACCCCGCCCGGCCGAGCTCGCGGAGCGTCAGGGTTCGCCCGCGGCGCGTCGCCAGATAGCCGGCAAGCAGCAGGATCGGCACGGCGGAGCCGGTGTCGAAGCTGACGAGCTGGACGATCAGCGTCGTGCCGACATTGGCGCCGAGCATCATTGCCAGCGCCGGAGCAAGCGCGATCGCGCCGGCCTCGGCGAAGGAGGCGATCATCATCGCGGTCGCGGTGCTGGACTGCAGTCCCGCGGTCACCGCCAGCCCGACGGCGAAGGCGCGCCAGCGGTTGCTCAACCCGGCGGCGAGCAGCGAGCGCAACCGGCTGCCGAAGGCGTTCGAGATCCCGGTGGTGACGAGCTGCACGCTCCAGAGCAGCAGGGCGACCTCGCCTGCCAGCGCCAGAACCGTCTGCGTGGGACTATGTCCGCCCATGGTCGTGGCCCATTCGCTTGCGGGCTCAGCGGTTGCGCCAGCGCTGCAGCCGCCCGAACACCATCCGGTCGAGACCGACATGGGCGAGCTTCACCGTGATGGCGGTCAGCATGATCACGGTCGCCATCCCGGCGGCGGAGGCGACCGCGCCGGCCTCGTCCATATGCACGATCGCGATCGAGGCGAGCTTGGTGTCGGCGCCATAGAGAAAGATCACGGCCGAGACCGTGGTCAGCGCGTTGACGAAGACATAGACCGCGATGTCGAGGATCGCCGGCATGCAGATCGGCGCCGTCACCCGCCGGAAGGTCGACCAGAACGGCACTTTGAGCGAGGCGGACACGGCCTCGAACTCACCATCGATCTGCTTGAGGCTGGTCACGGCGGTGATGTGGCCGACCGTATAGAAATGCGCGATCGTGTTGATCACCAGGATCGCCAGTGTCCCGTACAGGAATCCGAGCGGGTTCCAGCCGGCGTTGAAGAAGAAGACATAGCCGAGGCCGAGGACGAGGCCGGGCACCGCCATCGGCAGCATCGCCAGGAAATGGGCGAAGGCGCGCAGCCGCGGGAAGACCTTGAGCTTCTCGATCAGATAGGCACCGATGAAGATCAGGCTCGTACCGATCACCGCGGTGAGCGAGGCCAGCATCAGCGAGTTGCGGTAGGAATCCCAGCCGGTCGGCTCGACCGTGGCGAAGTCGTAATTGTTGAGCGTCAGCGACAGGTTGTAGGGCCAGTAGCGGACGAAGGAGCCCCAGACCGCGATGGCATAGGGCGCGACCACGGCAAAGGCCGCCACCGAAACGAAGACGAGAAGCAGGGTGTCGCGCTTGCGCTCGGGCTTCGGCGCATAGGGCACGGCGCGGGCCGAGAGCATCGCGCTCTGGCGGCGCTGCACGATGCGGTCGACGAAGAAGGCGAGGATCGCCGGGACGAGCAAGATGATGCCGACCACCGCGCCCATCGGGAAATTCTGCTGGCCGACGACCTGACGATAGGCGTCGGTCGCGAGCACGTTGAACTGGCCGCCGATGACCTTCGGAA
Source organism: Bradyrhizobiaceae bacterium (assembly GCA_036676315.1). Lineage (GTDB taxonomy): Bacteria > Pseudomonadota > Alphaproteobacteria > Rhizobiales > Beijerinckiaceae > Allobosea. Next base: position 714 of record JAKFDB010000045.1, on the reverse strand, counting down.
TGCCGAAATCGGTGATCGCCAGGGTGAAGACGACGAAAGCCGCGCTGATCACGCCATAGCGCGCGCCGGGCAGCGTGATCGTGTGGAAGATCCGCCAGCGCGAGGTGCCGAGCGCCTCGGCCGCCTCACGCAGCCTCCCGTCGGAGAGGGCGAGCGCGGTGACGAGGATCAGCACGGCATGCGGGAAGCAATAGAGCGCTTCGGCCACGATCACCCCGATCGGACCATAGAGCGAGGCGCCCTGCATCCAGGATTTCAGCAGCCCCTGATTGCCGAAGATGTAGATCAGCGCGAGGGCGGAGAGCAGCGAGGGCGCGAACACCGGGACCATCGCCGCGGCGTAGAACAGGGCCTTTCCGGGAATGCGGCTGCGGCACAGCGCATAGGCATAAAGGAAGGCGCAGGGCACCACGATCAGCGTCACGGCGCTGGCGACGAGCACACTGTTGCCGAGCGAGGAGACCAGCGTCGGCGTCGTGGCATAGGTGACGAAGTTGTCCAGCCCGACGAAGCGGCCGCTCGTATCCTCGACGCTCTTCGAGAGCAGCGCCCAGAGCGGCAGCGCGATGATGCCGAACAGGATCACGCAGAGCCCGAAGATCATGCCGCCGGCGACGTGCCGCTCGCTCAGCCGGACCGGGCCTGTGCGGGTCGGGGTGCTTGCCACGGCGAGGGGGTGCACCGCGTCGCTCATCGTGCCGCGCCGGCAAAGAC
>JAKFDB010000044.1:0-5566 GCA_036676315.1 Bradyrhizobiaceae bacterium | reverse complement strand
GACCTTATTAAAGGATACGCGCCGATTTGAGCCTCAGCTTGCGGGCGCGAAATAAATGCCGCTAAAGCGTGGGAGACGAGATGACGGCTCAAGCCGTCGGCGCTTTCCCTCTGCCTTGTTTGGGAAGGAAACGCGCAATGTCCGTCAGTTCCAACGATTCACAGCACTTCGCCGCCGGCTTCGATGCCGCTGCGCTGCGCCCGGCGCCGGGGCAGGTCGTCGCCTTGCTCGGTGGCCCGGCAGCGGGCCGCAGGGCGCTGCTGCGCGCTCTGGCCGGAATCGATGCCGAGGCCGACCCGGCACCGACGGCCGAGCTGGGGCTGCTCGGCGCCCGGCCGCGCTTCTTTCCCTGGCTGAACCTTGCCGAGAACCTGGCTTTCGGCCTTGCCGGCACGACGCCTTTCGCTCGCGAAGGGCTGATCGCCAATGCGCTGGTCCGGGTCGGCCTCGGCGCGGCCGCGAAGCAGCGTCCGGGCGCGCTCTCGACGGCGGAACTGCAAGGGCTTGCGGTCGCCCGCCTGTCGCTGCTGCGTCCGAAGCTGCTGCTGATCGACGAGCCTTTCGCGGGCCTGGACGAGCAGGAGCAGGACCGCCTTGCCGAGCCTCTCGCAGATCTCTGCAGACAGGGGCGGCCTGCGGTCGCGATCGCGACGGCGTCCGTCGAGGAAGCTGTCCGTCTTGCCGACCGGATCCTGGTGCTGCCGCAGACGCCAGGCCCGTTCGCCTACAGGCTCGACAATCTGTTGCCGCGTCCGCGCGATCCCCGGTCGGTCGGCTTCGTCGCGCTCCGCCGCGAACTGCGCCGCTCCCTGGAAAAGGAGCTCGGCGTCGCACAGTTGGAGGCGGCGGAAGTCGCCGCGTGACGCGGTCGCCGTACGGGCATCGGCCCTGCTGAAAACCGCCTCCACTTTTCGGCCCGATGCAGTAAACCCTGCCAGCATCCGTTTCGCTCGAGGAACCGCCATCATGGACGTCACCGCGCTTCGCGCCCTCCAGGCCCCGCTCAAGGACAAGTATCGCGAGGCTCCCGATGCGGCAGTGATCACGCTCAAGGCCAAGGGCGAGCTCGACGACCAGCATATCGCCTGCAAGGTCGAGACCGGCCGCGCCATCGCGCTTGCCGGGCTGCATCCGGCGACCGGTGGCTCGGGCGCCGAGCTCTGCTCCGGCGACATGCTGCTGGAGGCGCTGGTCGCCTGCGCCGGCGTCACCCTGAAGGCGGTTGCGACCGCGCTCGAGATCGAGCTGAAGAAGGGCGTCGTTCGCGCCGAGGGCGATCTCGACTTCCGCGGCACGCTCGGTGTCGCCAAGGATGCCGCCGTCGGCTTCAAGGCGATCCGCCTGTTCTTCGACGTCGAGACCGACGCGCCGCAGGAGAAGCTCGACAGCCTGCTCAAGCTGACCGAGCGCTATTGCGTCGTCTTCCAGACGCTGAACGTCAAGCCCGAGCTGTCGGCTGCGCTGACGCGAGGCTGAGGCGGAGCGATCAGCCGGGCAGGGCGCGCGGCGTCCCGTCCGGGTCGGTCGCTTCCGGTTCCTGCGAGATCGAGGCGTTGAGCGGGTCGATGACCGCGAACGGCCTCTCCGCCATCTGCTCGGCCGGCGCCCGCTGCCGGATGCGCAAGCCCGCGACTGCGGCGAGCGCGGCCGTCGTTGCGGCCATGAAGTAGAGCAGCCCGTTGATGTCGAGCCGCGCCATCACCTGCGCGCCGAGGATCGGCCCGATGGCCGAGCCGACGCCACTGACCAGGATCAGCCGGCCGCTCACCGCGACGACGCGGTCCTGCGGCATGCGGTCGAGCGCATGCGCGACGCAGACCGGATAGAGCGTCGACATGAAGCCGCCGAGCAGCGCCGCCACCGGCAACACCCAGGCGAGCCGGGGCGGGACGAGATCGAGCAGCACGGCTGCGGCGGAAAAACCGAGTGCGAGCCCGGCCAGCACGATCCGGCGGTCGCCGCGGTCCGAGAGCCTGCCGACCGGGACCTGAAAGACGAATCCGCCCAGTACCGCGACCAGCATGAACAGCGCGATCGTTTCCTGCGGGATGTTGTTTCTCGCCATCCAGGCCGGAAACAGCGCGTAGAAGGCACTGGTGACGATGCCCGAGACGACGCAGCCGATCACCGAGACCGGCGCCTGCCGCGTCAGCTCGCCATAGGGCAGTGAAGTCTCGGGTGGGAGCGCCGGGGCCTCAGCGCGAGTGGCGCTCACCATCATCAGTGCCAGCGCGAAAAGCGCGATGATGATGAAGAACGGCGTCGTCGTGGCGATGGGCAGTTTTCCGATCAGCAACTGCCCCGCCCCCAGCGCCAGGAAGGTGCCGACCATGTAGATCGAGAAGATCCGGCCGCGCTGGTCCGCCGGCGCCTTGGCGTTCAGCCAGCTCTCCGTGGTGATGAACAGGCCGACGCAGCCGGTGCCGATCGCCATCCGGCACAGGATCCAGCCGAGCGGCGAGACGAAGAGCGGCATTGCGGCGGTGCCGACCACCACCATGCCGGCGAAGGCGGCATAGGCGCGGATATGCCCGATGCGCTGGATGATGCGGCCGCTGCCGACAGCGCCGATCGAGAAACCGATGAAATAGGCGCTGAGCACGATGCCCGTCAGCGTCGGGCCGAAATCCTCGGTCGTCAGCCGCAGCGACAGGAAGGTGTTGAAGAAGCCATTGGCGAGCTGGACGAGGCTCGTCGCGGCAATGAGCGTTCCGATCTGGACGAGCACGTCTGGCGGTCTCCTGCACGGCGGGGCGGGTGCGCAGGACTACGCGGGAATGTGATCTGCAGATGGCGGGCCGGGTTTATTCCGCCGCCTTGAGGCGAGTTTCCCTGGCGAAAGGCAGCGTCGGCTGGCTGGCTGGCCCTTCGTCGAACTCCAGTGCGCCGATCTTTTCGGCCCGCCCGCTGACCTTGCCGGCCGAGGTCTTGATCTGGGCGACATCGTCCTGCGCCTGGCGAAAATGCGTATCCAGCTTGTCGACGCGGTCGCCGAGCCGGCGGACATCGTCGAGCAGCTTGCCGACTTCCGACTGGATCACCTGCGCCTCCTCGCGCATGCGGGCATCGCGGACCAGCGACTGCATCAGCTGGATCGCCAGCGCCAGCAGCGAAGGCGAGACGATCATCACCCGCGCCCGGTGGGCCTTCTGGATCACATCGTCGAAATGCTCGTGCAGATCGGCATGGATCGCTTCGGACGGCACGAAGAGCAGGGCGATGTCCTGGGTTTCGCCTGGCAGGAAATAGCGCTCGGCGATGTCCTTGACGTGCTGGCCGACATCGCCGCGCACCCGTGCGGCAGCCGCCTTCCTCGCCTCCTCGCTGCGGGCCTCGCGCAGCAGGGTGAAGCTCTCCAGCGGGAACTTCGCGTCGATGACGAGGCCGCGCCCGTCGCCCGGCAGCGTCACCAGGCAGTCCGGCCGCCTGCCACTCGACAGCGTCGGCTGGAATGAGAAGAACGCGGCGGGAAGGCCGTCGCGGATGATCGCCTCCATCCGGCCCTGGCCATAGGCGCCGCGGGCCTGCTTGTTGGAAAGCACGTCCTTCAGGGAAACCACCTCGCCGGTCAGCTCGGTCAGGTTCTTCTGGGCGCTGTCGATCACGGCGAGCCGCTCCTGCAGCTTGCCGAGGCTTTCCGTGGTCTGACGGACATTCTGCTCGAGCCCGGCACCGACCTGTTGGCGCAGGCCGTCGATCCGGTCGGCGACCAGGCGGGCGAGGTCGCCCTGACGGGTCGAGAGGATCTCCGCCATGGTCTGCATGCGCCCGGTCAGTTCGGACTGCATCCGATTCATCTCGGCGACCTTGTCGTCCATCTCGCGGGCCCGCTCGGCTGCGGCCGCCGCTTCCGCCTCGCGCCGGCGCCCGCCGCGCCCGGAGGATAGCAGCGCCAATGCCAGCAGCAGTAGGGTAAGACCCGCGAAGCCGAAGGCGGCCTCTGCCCAGGTCACGGGACGTTCGAGCAGGACGAAGGCGATCTGGTTCATGCCGGCGAGCCTACACTAGCGCGAACGAAAGCGGAACAGTTTGACCGCTCCGGCACAAGCGCTTATGTCGCCTGAAACTCCGGAAATCTGCTGTAGAGCGCCCCATGGCCATTCGCCCACTCGTTATCCTGCCCGACAGCCAGCTTCGGCTGGTTTCGGCCCCCGTCGCGACGATCACGCCGGAGATCCGCAAGCTCGCCGACGACATGCTGGAGACGATGTACGACGCGCCCGGCATCGGGCTCGCCGCCATCCAGATCGGCGAGCCGGTCCGGCTCGTCACCCTCGACGTGTCGAAGAAGAGCGAGGAGGACGAGGAGACGCCGAGGGCGCCGATGGTCTTCGTCAATCCGGAAGTCACCTGGAGCTCGGAAGAGACGAACGTCTACGAGGAGGGCTGCCTGTCGATCCCCGAATATTACGAGGAGGTCGAGCGGCCGGCGCGGGTCAAGGTGCGCTACATGGACCTCGACGGCGCGATCAAGGAGATCGAGGCCGACGGCATCCTTGCCACCTGCCTCCAACACGAGATCGACCATCTCAACGGCGTGCTCTTCATCGACTATCTCTCGCGCCTCAAGCGCGAGCGCGTGACCAAGCGCTTCGCCAAGGCCGCCCGCCGGGAGAGCGCGGCCTGAACGGCCGGGAAAAGACATGAGCTTGCGCATCATCTTCATGGGCACGCCGGATTTCGCCGTGCCCACCCTGACCGAGATCATCGGCCAGGGCCACGAGGTCGTTTCCGTCTATACGCGCGCCCCGGCGCCGGCCGGGCGCGGCATGGAGCTGAAGCCGTCGCCGGTGCAACGCACCGCCGAGCGCTTCGGCATCCCGGTGTTCACGCCGAAGACGCTGAAGAGCGCCGAGGCCGCCGAGATCATGGCGTCGCATCAGGCCGATGTCGCGGTCGTCGTCGCCTATGGCCTGATCCTGCCCAAGGCGGTGCTCGAGGTGCCGGAGCTCGGCTGTCTCAACCTGCATGCCTCGCTCCTGCCGCGCTGGCGCGGCGCCGCCCCGATCCAGCGCGCGATCATGGCCGGCGATGCTGAGACCGGCGTCTGCGTGATGAAGATGGAGGAGGGGCTCGATACCGGCCCCGTCGGCATGGTCGAGCGGCTCGCCATCGACAGCGATGCCACCGCCGGCGACATGCACGACCGGCTCGCCGGGCTCGGCGCCGACCTGATGGTGCGGGCCCTGGCCGCCATCGGGCGCGGCGGCCTGCGCTTCACGCCGCAGGTCGAACAGGGCGTCACCTATGCCAGCAAGATCGGCAATGACGAGGCGAAGCTGAGCTGGACCAGGCCGGCGCAGCAGGTGCACGATCTGGTGCGCGGCCTTTCGCCGTTCCCTGGCGCTTTCGTCGAGGTCGATCTCGGCAAGGGGCCGGAGCGGCTCAAGCTGCTGCGCACGGCGCGAGCCGGCGGCGCGGCCGAGCCCGGTACCCTGCTCGACGACGAGGGCACGGTCGCCTGCAAGGTCGGCGCGGTGAAGCTGCTGCAGGTCCAGCGCGCCGGGCGCGCGCCGATGAGCGGCGGCGAGTTCCTGCGCGGCGCCAGGCTTTGCGCCGGCGCGAA
>JAKFDB010000043.1:0-46176 GCA_036676315.1 Bradyrhizobiaceae bacterium | reverse complement strand
CTCGACCTTCATCGCCATTTCGGCAAGCCGGATCTGGACCGCCTGGAAATCGATGATCGCCTTGCCGAACTGCCTGCGCTCCTGGACATAGGTCGTGACCTGTTCGAGCGCGCCGGCGGCAACGCCGAGCGCCATCGTCGCATTGCCGAGGCGCTCGATGTTGAACAGCCCCATCAGGCTGGCAAAGCCGCCCGGGCCGACGAGCAGATGCTCGCGTGGCACGCGGACATTGTCGAAGTTCATGTCGGCCGAGGGCACGCCGCGAAAACCCATCAGCTCTTCCTGCGCGCCGAAGCTGAGGCCCGGCGTATCACGGTCGACGAAGACGGCGCCGACGCCCTTCGCGCCCGGCACGCCGTCGAAGCGGCAGAACACGACATAGCCTTCCGAATGGCCGGCGCCGGAGCACCAGCGCTTGGCGCCATCGATGACGATCTCGTCGCCCTCGAACCGCGCCTTGGTGCGCAGGTCGGTCAATGCCGTGCCGGCATCGGGTTCCGACATCGAGATCGCGACCAGCATCTCGCCGGCGACGACCTTGGGCACGACGCGGTCGCGCAGGGCCGGTTGTCCGAGCTTCTCGACGATCCTGACCGGGCCGGCACAGCATTCGAAGATCGGGAAGGCGACGCCGACCGAGACCTTGGCGAACTCCTCCATCACCAGGAAGGCGTCGAGATGCGGCAGGCCGAGCCCACCATGCGCTTCGGAAGTGTTGATGCCGAGGAAGCCGAGCTCGGCATAGCGCTTCATCCAGTCGCGCGGCACCGGATGGCTGGTGGCCTCGACCTCGTGCGCCAGCGGTCCTAGCTCGCTGCGGGCGAAGCGCCGGGCGCTTTCCTGCAAGGCGCGTTGCTCCTCGCTCAGGCTGAAATCCATGACATCCTCCCAGCGGCCGCGTGGCCGTTCGTTGTTCTCGTCAGGCGTCGTAGATGAAGCGCCCGTTGGCGATGACGGTGGCGTCGCGGGTGGCGACACGGCAGCGGAAGGCGGCCTGTCCTGCGGCCTCGCGCCAGATTTCGGTGGTGATCGTCTCGCCCGGGAAGACCGGCGCGGAGAAGCGCGCATCGATCGAACGGAAGCGGGCGGGATCGTAGCCGCAAAGCGACTTCATCAGTGCATGACCAGCAACACCATAGGTCGCGAGCCCATGCAGGATCGGCCGGTCATAGCCCGCCTTCCTCGCGATCTCGGGATCGGCGTGGAGCGGGTTGAGATCGCCCGAGAGCCGGTAGATCAGCGCGAGCTGCGGATGTGTCGGCAGGTCGAGTTTCAGATCGGGCGCGCGTTCCGGCATCGGATGCGGCGTGCGCGAACTTGTCGCCCTGCCGCCGAAGCCGCCATCGCCGCGGCAGAACACGGTCTGGAGCAGCGTCGCCAGCAGATCGCCGCTTTGTGCGTCTCTGATCTCGCGCTCGGCATAGACCAGCGCCCCCTTACCCGCGCCCTTGTCGACGATATCGGCGATGCGCGTGGTGCCGATCACCTCGCCCTCGGCGGCAAGCGGCTTGTGCAATTGCATCGCGTGCTCGCCATGGACGACCTTGACCCAGTCGATGCCGGTATCGAGGTCACGCATCCAGAAACCGGGATAGGCCAGCACATTCGCCATGGTCGGCACGGCGTGCAGCTTCGTCTCGTCAACGAAGCGAAGCTGGCCTTCGTCGAGCGGGTCGAGACCGAAACCGAGGCCGAGCGCATAGACCACGCTGTCGCGCCAGGAATAGCGCTGGCGGATCTCCGGGAAGGAGAGCGCATAGAGCTTGTCGGGATCGAGCGCCATCGGTCAGACCGGGTCCCAGGAAAAGACATCGGCCGAGCGTTCGAGCGGCGTCAGCGAGGGGCCGAAGGCGCCCGGCAACTGCTCGGCCAGCGACTCCGGGGTCCAGCCCTCGCCGCGATGTAGCCCGCGCACCGGGCGCGGCTGGCTCATCAGGAAGATCTCGTTGTTGCGCACGGCGAAGATCTGGCCGGAGACGCCGCTCGCGGCATCCGAGGCGAGGAAGACCACCATCGGCGCGATCTTCTCCGGCGTCATCTGCTTGAGCTTGGCGACGCGGACCTTGTCGGCCTCGGTCTCGGTCGGGATCGAGGAGACCATGCGGCTCCAGGCGAAGGGCGCGATGCAGTTGGAGCGAACGTTGAAGCGCTGCAGGTCCATCGCGATCGAACGCGACAGGCCGACGACGCCGAGCTTGGCCGCCATGTAGTTGGCCTGGCCAAAATTGCCGATCAGCCCGGCCGTCGAGGTCATGTGGACATAGGCGCCACTCGACTGCTGGCGGAAATGCGTCGCCGCCGCCCGGCTGACATTGAAAGAGCCGTGCAGGTGGACATCGATGACCGCACGCCATTCCTCCGGCGTCATGCGGTGGAAGATCGCGTCGCGCAGGATGCCGGCATTGTTCACGACGATGTCGATCCGGCCGAAGCTGTCGAGTGCCTGCTGGACGATGTGGTTGGCGCCGGCCGTATCCGCGACGGAATCGCGATTGCCGACAGCCCTGCCACCGGCCTTGACGATCGCAGCCGCAGCCTCGTCGGCCGCCGAGGCGTTCTCGGTCTCGCCGGTCAGCGTCACGCCGACATCGTTGACGACGACGGCGGCGCCGGCCTTGGCGAGGCCCTCCGCGATCGCGCGACCGACACCCTGGCCCGAGCCGGTGACGATCGCGACCTTTCCGGCGAGCATGCCCGTTTGTGGATCGCTCATGATGCTGGTCCTTTCGAAGTCTTAAAGCGTGGCGGCGGTGCCGAGGATGGCCGTCGCCTGGCTGGAGAGAACGCCGCCATTGGCATGGGCGAGCGCGACCTCGCAGCCCCGGACCTGGCGCTCGCCGCAGTTGCCACGCAGTTGCTCGACCGCCTCGATCACGGTGAAGAGCCCGTACATCCCGGGATGGTTGCAGGAGAGTCCGCCGCCATTGGTGTTGACCGGCAGCGTACCGCCGGGCGCGATCGCGCCGCTCGCAGCAAACGCACCGCCCTCGCCCTTGGCGCAGAAGCCGAGATCCTCGAGGAACATCAGCGTCGTGATGGTGAAGGCGTCATAGACCATGACATGGTCGACGTCGCGCGGCCCGAGCCCGGCTGCCGCGTAGGCGCGCTGCCCGGATTCGACCGCCGCGGTCGTCGTAAGATCCGGCATGGCCGCGATCTGGCGATGGCTCACGGCCGCGCCCGTGCCCAGCACATAGGTCGGCTTCGACCTGAGGTCCTGCGCCCGCTCCGCTCGGGTCAGGACCAGCGCGGCGCCGCCATCGGTGACGAGGCAGCAATCGGCCTTGGTCAGCGGGTCGCTGATCATGCGCGAGGCCAGCAGCTCGCCGCGCGTCAGCGGGCCCCGCGCGAAGGCATCGGGATTCAGATTGGCCCAGCCCCGCGCCGCGAGGGCGATCTCGGCGAGCTGTTCGCGCGTCGTGCCGTAGAGATGCATGTGGCGCGCGGCGGCGAGGGCGTAGCTCGAGATCGGGTAGCGCGGCTTGTAGGGCGCCTCATAGGGCTGCGGATCCGGCACCGAGACCAGCTTGCCGCCGGCGCTGAGCTGGTTCGAGCCGTAGACGATCAGCGCGACGTCGCAGAGCCCGTGGACCAGTGCCGATGTCGCTGCCTGCAAATGGAACAGGAAGGAGGCGCCGCCGACCATCGTGCCGTCGGCATGGCGCGGCCTGATGCCGAGCTTCTCGGCCATGTTGAGCACCGGCAGGCCAGACGAGGAAATCGCGCAGAACAGCCCGTCGACATCCTTGAGGCCGAGGCCGCAATCCTCCAGCGCCAGGATCGCTGCTTCCTGCGCCTGGTCGAAAGGCGTGCGGCCGGGCGCGTTCCACCTCCTGGTGTTACCGATACCGACGATGGCCGTCTGTCCGCGCAGCGGCGAGGTCATGGCGCGTCTCCTGCCGCATCGAAAACGACATGGGGCTGCGGTTCGGGCGCGATGCGGGCGGTGACCTTCAGCCCGATCCGGACGCCCTCCGGCGCGATGCCCTCGACCCGGCTCATGAGCCGCGCGCCCTCGGCAAGCTCGATGATCGCGACGTTGTAGCTACCCTCGCGCTCGCGCACCGTGGTCGTGGCATAGACCTCGCCGGCGCCGCTCGCGGTGATCCATGCGATATCGGCCGAGCCGCAGGCGGCACAGACCAGCGCCGGCGGATGGCGCGTCTTCCCGCAGGTCCGGCAGTGCTGGATGATGAAACGTCCCTCGGCGAGGGCCGCAGCGAAGACCTCGTCCGGCCCCAGGCCGGCGAAGCGCGGATCGCTACTCATGCGAAGGTCTCCTTGCCGAGAAAGGCGAGGTCGAAACTCAGCGCCTCGTCGAAGGGCAGCGCTTCGGCTGCCCGCAGCGCGCGCTTGCGGCGCCGGAGCGCTGCGAGGTGCGAGTCGTCCAGTTTGTCCGCGATCTCCTCCAGCGCCGCGAGCGGCAGGACCAGCCCGGCCTCGGCCATGTCGTCGACCGTCTCGATGCCGCCGAGCAGGAGCGGGCGCGCCAGGGCGCTGCCGCTGCGGCGCAGGGCGAGCGCGGCGAGGCCGGGCGTCTCGCGCCAGGCGTCGTCCAGAGCCGCCGTCGGTCCGACGAAGGCCAGATCGCACGCCAGCATCAGCGCGATGCCGCGCTGGCCGAGCAGGCCTTCGGCCTGCAGCGCGAGCAGGCACTGACTCGTGGTCAGCAAGCCGAGCCAGGCGAAGGCCGCATCGGCATCGTCGAAACTGCGGGCGAAATCGCCGGCGATCAGCAGCGGTGCATCGCCCGCCGAGCGCAGCGCCTTGCGCAGCCGCGACGCGAGCGTCGCGTCGTTATCATCGGGGCCGAGTGTCAGGGTCTCGAACATCAGCGGCCCTCGTATTTCGGCGCGCGCTTTTCGAGGAAGGCGCGCGTGCCTTCGCGGGCATCCTCGGTGCCGAGCAGGCCTGCCATCAGCGCAACTTCGTGGTCGAGGGCCGGGCCGAGCCCCATCTGGCCGCGCGCCTTCAGCGCCGCCTTGGCGGCACGCACCGCCAAGGGCGCCTTGGCCGCCAGCCGCTGTGCCCGCGCCAGCGCCTGGTCGCGGACATGCTCGGCCGGGACCACGGCATCGACGAGACCGATACGGCGCGCAGTGAAGGCGTCGATCATGCCGCCGAGCAGGGCGGCATCGGCCTGGGCCCCGAGCCCGGTTCGCTCGCGCCAGAGCTGGGTGCCGCCCGCGCCCGGAATGATGCCGAGATTGATTTCCGGCTGGCCGAAGATCGCGTCGTCGCCGGCGATCACGAGATCGCAGGAGAGCGCCAGCTCGCAACCACCGCCGAGGCAATAGCCCGAGACAGCAGCGATGACCGGCAGCTCACAACGCCGGATCGCCTCGAAGGCGCGCCGGGTGACCGAGCCGAGATAGCTCGCCGGATTATGTCCCGCGATGACGTCGATATCGGCTCCGGCGGAGAAATCCGCGCCTCCCGCCAGCACGATCGCGCGGGTCGCGCCGTCGCGCCCGGCCTCGTCGAGTGAGCGGGCCAGCGAGGAAAGGATCGCCGGGTTGAGGGCGTTGCGCGCCTCGGGCCGCATGATGGTGAGCAGCAGCACCGCGCCCTGGCGGGTGGCTGTGACCGGTGCGGCCGGCGCCTGCTGTGAAGCGGGGTTCAACATGCCTTCAGGTTAGATACCCATCGGTATGTTTGGCAAGAGGGCTTTTTGCAGAGAGGCCATGGCGGCCGTACCAAAGCCCGGATACCGCGGGAGGACCGATGGCCCAGGTGACATGTCGCGCCGTGCTTTCCAGCTGAAAATTAGCTTACTTCGCTCCTGCATGAGCATTTTGTGGCTGCAACAAGACGCGCCGCAACCAACTGATTGCGTTCGGCTCCTCCCATCGCTCCACGCCCCGAGCGCCGAATACGACTGCCATTAAGTCCGGGTCGTGGATTCAGCCCATTGACTCCGCGACATACCTATCGGTATGTCTTTGCCGAGAGAGGCAAAAGCCCGGACATCATCACAGGGAGGAAGGCAATGACATCACGAGGACGGATTACGCGTCGGGCTGTGGCTCTGAGTGCCGTTGCGGCACTCGCGCTGGGCGGCCAGGCGCTGGCGCAGGCAGGCGGGTCGGGGCCGGTGAAAGTCGGCGTCATCTTCCCGCTCAGCGGCGGTGCTGGCCCGCAGGGCCAGCACGTCACACAGGCCATCCAGGCGATGGCAGCGCTTATCAACGCCAAGGGTGGCGTGCTCGGCCGCCAGATTGAAATCGTTTCTCGCGACGACGAGTCCACGCCGGCCGTCGGCGTCTCACGCGCCAATGAGCTGATCTCGGCCGGGGTGTCGGTGATCATCGAGGGCTGGAACAGCCCTGTGACGCTCGCCATGCAGCCGGTCATCAGCCGCGCCGGCGTGCTCGACATCACCGCGATCTCGAAGGCCGATCCGATCCTGTCGGGCGAGGGCAATCCGCTGGCGATCCGGCTGAACAGCTCGAACTCGCAGGACGGCGCGGTGATCGCCAATTACATCGCCAATATCGCCAAGGCGAAGCGGGTCGCGTTCCTCACCCAGAACGACGCCTATGGCAATGGCGCGCAGGCCTCGATCGAGGACGCGCTCAAGAAGCTGAACCATGCCTATGAGAAGGTCGCCGAGGAGAAGTTCCCCTTCAACCAGGCCGATTTTCGGGTGGCGCTGACCAATGTCCGCGCCGCCAACCCGGAGGTTGCGATCGCGATCAACGCCAACGAGGGTCTCGGCATGCCGGCGCTGATCCGGCAGGCCAAGCAGAGCCGCCTGCCCGGTCAGCTCGTTGCGGCCGTCGGCACGATCGCACCAAGCGTCCTCCAGGTGGCGGGGGACGCATCGGCCGGGCTGATCGGAGCCGATATCTACTTCCCGTTGGTCGAGCCCTTCGCGTCCAATCCGCAGAACAAGGAATTCGTCGCCAAGACGGAGGAGATGTTCAAGTACACGCCGGACAAGTTCATGGCCCTCGGCGCAGCATCGCTGCAGGCCTGGGCGATAGCGGTCAACGAGGTGAAGTCGCTCGACAAGGAGGCCGTTGCCAAGCGGATCCGCGGCGGCACCTTCAAGGACACGATCTTCGGCGAGATGAGCTTCGAGCCGAACGGCCAGCTCAAGAGCAAGCACTACCTCTTCACCGTCAAGGACCAGAAGCTCGTGGTGAATACTGGCTCGAACTGAGCCTGGCCTTCGACATGATCCCGCGGCGGACCGCTCCGGTTCCCGCGGGATGAATTCACCCAGCAACAGGCTCGCCACGCGGGCCGAACGGGCCAGGATGATGTCCAGCGCTTCCACATTACTGCTCGAGGTCGAGGGTCTGGGCGTCAGCTATGGCGCACTGGTCGCGCTCGATGCCGTCGACTGGCATGTCGGCGCCGGCGAGATCCTCGGCATCATCGGGCCGAACGGCGCCGGCAAGAGCTCCTGCTACGACGCCGTCACCAATCTGACGCCCAGGCGCGGCCGGGTCAGACTTGCCAACGAGGACGTCACGGCAGTGGCGCCGGACAGGCTCGCCACGCGCGGCCTGAAGCGCGCCTTCCAGCAGAACGCCTTCTTCCACGATCTCAGTGTCGCCGAGAACATGCTGACGGTGCTGCAGGATCGCTATGGCACCGGGCTGCTCGCCACGATCATGACGCCCTGGCGCGAGGCCGCCCGGCGCCAGGAGGCAAGGGTGTCCGGGCGCGACCTGTTGCTGCGCTTCGGCATTCCCGAAGAGCTTCACGACTTGCGTCCGACCAACATTCCCTACGGCTCGCAGCGCATGCTCTCGATCGCGCTCGCCTATGGCAGCGGCGCCAAGGTGCTGATGCTCGACGAGCCGGCGGCCGGCCTCGGCGGCGCCGACATGGCCAAGCTCATCGCGCTGCTGCGCGAGCTCAAGGCGGAAGGGCTGGGCCTCGTCGTGATCGAGCATCACATGGACCTGATCATGGCGGTGGCCGATCGCATCGTTGTGCTCGACCAGGGCAAGCGGCTCGCCACCGGCACGCCGCGCGAGATACAGGCCGATGCCCGCGTGCTCGAAGCCTATCTGGGGCGCGCCGAATGAGCGCCATCCTCGAAGCGCGCGATCTCATCGTCGCCTATGGCGGCAACCGGGCGCTCGCAATCCCGCATCTTTCGATCGGTAGCGGCGAACTCGTCGGCGTCGTCGGCGCCAACGGTGCCGGCAAGTCGACCCTCGTCAATTCGCTCCTGGGCTGGTCGCGTGGAAGGCCTCGCATTGCCGGCCGGGTCCGTCTCGCCGGCGAGGACGTCTCCCCCCTGCCGAGCTTCGAGCGGGTGCGTAAGGGCCTGCTGCTCATTCCCGAAGGCAAGCTCGTCTTCGGCACGTTGAGCGTCGAGGACAATCTGCTCGCGGTCGGCGGCGCCCCTCTCGGCGAAGGCCGGCGAGCCTATTCGGTAGACGAGATCTACGATCTGTTCCCGCGCCTCAAGGAGCGTCGCGGCCATCTCGGCGCGCAGCTCTCCGGCGGCGAGCGCCAGATGCTCGGTATCGCCCGCGCCCTGCGGCTGGGACCGCGCGCGCTCCTGCTCGACGAGCCCTCGATCGGCCTTGCCCCGCGTCTTGTCTCGACCGTCCTCGACACGGTGAAGCAGCTCGCTGCGACAGGGCTCGCCGTTCTTCTCGTCGAGCAGAATGTCCGAGCCGCGATCAAGGTGGTCGACCGCCTGATCCTGCTGGAGCGTGGCCAGATCGTCACCGAAGGCCCCGCCGCGATAATGCGCGACGATCCGCGCATCGCCGAGGCCTATCTCGGAGCGCATGTGGCATGAACCTGACCCAACAGCTCGTCAACGGTCTCGTGCTCGGCCACGCCTATGCGCTGATTGCCATCGGCTGGACCGTGCTGCTCGGCGTGGCGCGGCTGGTCAATTTCGGCCACGGCCAGATGTACATGCTCGGCGCCTTCGTGACCTGGTATTCGGTCTCGCGACTCGGCTTGCCCTATCTCGTCGCGGTGCCGATCGCGATGCTGGCCGGTGTCGCGGTTGGCTATGTGATGCAGCGTGTGATGCTGCAGCTGACGCTCAGGCAAGACCTCGTCTCGATCATGATCGTGACACTCGGCTTCGGCTACGTGCTGCATGGCGCAGCCGGCCTGGTCTTCGGCTCGACCGGGCAGATCCTCGAGACCCCGCTCTCGCTGATCGACGTCTACTGGGGCGATCTCTGGTTCACCTGGCAGGACATCGCGATCATCATCGTCGCGATCCTGTTCTTCGCCCTGCTCAAATACGTGATCGAGCGCACCGGCGTCGGCCGCACCGCCCGCATGGTCGCTGAGGATCCGGCGCTCGCGCTGCTCGCCGGGATCGATGTCAAGAAGGTCTATCTCGGCGTCTTCGCCTTCGAGGGCGCGGCGGTGGCGCTGGCCGCGGCCCTCGTCGCGCCGCGCACGCCGATCCTGACGTCGATGGGCTTCGACGAGGTCATCGTCACCTTCGTCGTGGTCGTGCTCGGCGGCATCGGCAGCATCACCGGCTCATACTTCGCCGGCCTGGCGCTCGGCCTGTTTACCGCCTTCTTCGGCGCTCTGGTCTCGCCAGCCTACACCACGGCGGCGGCCTTCGCGGTGCTGATCGCAGTGCTCGTGCTGCGGCCAGGCGGCTTGGCCGCCGCTCCGGGGAGCCGCTGATGCAGCCCGCCCTTCGCCTTGCCCTGATCATCGGCTGCGCCGTCCTCGGCCTGTTCCTGCCGCTCCTGCTCGGCGGCACGCCGGCGATCTACAGCGCAGCCGTGCTGATCGCGATCTTCGCCGTGATGGCCTACGGGCTCGACACGATCGTCTCCGATCTCGGCGAGGTCAGCCTCGCCCACACCGTGTTCTTCGCGATCGGCGCCTATGCCACGGCCCTGCTTTCGACGCGGGCCGGCCTCGGACCGCTCGGGACGCTCGCCGGCACTGTCGTCGTCGCACTGCTCGCGGCGGGAATTCTCGGCCTGATCACGCTCCGGCTGCGCGAGTTCGTCTTCTCGCTCGTGACCTATGCGGTCGCCGTCGTCGCGATCACGGTCGCCGCGAATTGGAACTTCCTTGGCGGTTCGGACGGGCTGCGCGGTATTCCGGCCTTCGAACTCGGCTTCCTCGGCTATCGCGCTCAGGGCGACGCGGAGCTCTGGCCGGTCGCCTATGCGCTTCTCCTGGTGACGCTCTACCTGATGCGCTCCTTCCGCCGCTCGCGGCTGGGACAGGCGGCGATCATGGTGCATCTCAACCCGCGCCTCGCCACCATGTCGGGCATCGACCCGCAGAGGACGCGGCTCCAGGTCTTCCTGTTCTCGGCGCCAATCACGGCCGCGGCCGGCTGGCTCTACGCCTACCAGCGCGCCTATGTCAGCGCCGACTTGCTCGAAACCTATTTCCTCATCCTGATGCTGACGGCGGTGGTGCTGATCGGCCGGCGCCTGCTGCTCGGACCGCTGATCGGCGTGGCGGTGGTCCAGATCCAGGAGAAGTTCTTCTCCTTCGGCGGCTACGTCGACAAGATCATCCTCGGCACCGTGCTGATCCTCGTCCTCGCCTATCTGCCCGGCGGCCTCGTCGGCATGGTCCAGGCCCTGCGTGAGGCCAGCCGCCGCGTCCGCGATCGCGACCAAACCGCGTTTCCTGCACAGACACAGACTGAAAGCATCCGAAAGGCTGGCCCATGACCTCCGTAATCTGGCAACCCGAGCTGACGGCCGAGGCCGAGACCTGGCGCAGCACGGCCGAGGCCCTGACCAAGGCGCATTTCGCGCCGCTCGCCGAAGACCTCGACCGCGACCAGCGCTACCCCTGGGAGAACGTCGCCAAGCTGGTCGAAAACCGCATCGCCGGGCTGTTCATCCCGGCAGCCTATGGCGGCGTCGGCGCCAGCCTGACCGCGACCGTCGCCGCGGTCGAGACCATCGGCATGGGCTGTTCCTCGACAGCGGCGATCGTGTGCGCCTGCCAACTCGGCGCCTTCCCGGTGCTGCTGGCCGGACGCGAGGAGCAGAAGTCCTTCTACCTCGGCGCGATGGCCAAGGGCACGGCGACGAGCTTTGCACTGTCGGAGCGCTCGACCGGATCGGACGCCGCCGCGATCACCGCGACCGCCGTGCGCGAAGGCGAGAGCTGGCGGATCCGCGGCGAGAAGTACTGGATCGGCAATGGTGGTGCCGCCCGCTACTATGTCGTCTTCGCCAAGACCGACCCCAATGCGGGCGGACGCGGCATTTCGGCCTTCATGGTCGACAAGGAAGCCGAGGGCGTCGAGATCGACGAGCTCTCCGACAAGATGGGCATTCGCGGCACCCAGACTTCGAACCTCAAGCTCGACACGGTGGTGCCCGACGGCGCCCGCATCGGCGAGGTCAACCGGGCCTTGCGGCTCGCCTTCGAGACGTTGAATGTCGGGCGCATCATGGTTGCGGCGCAGTCGCTCGGCCTTGCGCTCGCCTGCTATCGCGAGGCCTCGCAGCGCGCCGCAGCGCGCCATGCCTTCGGCGGCCCGATCATCGAGAACCAGGGCATCGGCTACAAGCTTGCCGACATGGCGGTCGAAATCTCCGCCGCCCGGCTGATGCTCTACGAGGCGGCCGCGGCCTATGATGCCGGCCGCGACGTCGCCAATCTCGGCGCGATGGCGAAGCTCTACAGCTCGGAGGTCGCGCATCGCGCCGCCGATTCTGCCGTGCAGATCTGGGGCGGTTTCGGCTATTGCAAGCCGAGCGTTGTGGAGCGGCTCTATCGCGACCAGCGCATCCTCGAGATCTACGAGGGCACCTCCGAGATCCAACGCCTCGTGCTTGCCCGGGCCATCCGCAAGGAGGCCGAGGCCGCGACCGCCAAATCCGAAGAGGCGCCCGCCAAACGGAGCGCATGATGGAACCGGCTCGTCCCACCTCCCGCACTGACGACACCAGCGAGTCGCGCCAGGAGATCATCCGCGCGGCCGCCGAGGTCTTCATGGAATTCGGTTATGCGGCGAGCACGATCGATGCCGTCGCCGATCGGCTGGGAGCGACCAAGGGTCGAATCTACCACTACTACCGCAGCAAGGCGGAGCTCTATTTCGACGTCCAGATCGCGGCGATGGAGCGGCTTCTGGCTGAGATCGAGCCGCTGGCCCGAGCCGAGGGTTCGCCGGCCGAGAAGCTGCGCCGCATGGGGTTGCGCCATACCGAGATCCTGCTGATCGACTCGGCGACGCAGAAGGTCGCGGTCCAGGGCCTCGAAAAGAACCTGCTGGCCGCCAAGGCGGCCCGCCACGTCAAGACACTGCGCCAGATCGTGCGGATGCGCGACGAATACGAGCAGCTCTTCGCCGAAGTCATCGACCAGGGCATCCGCGCCGGCGTGTTCATCGACCTGCCGCCGCGCCTCGCCACCAAGCCGTTCTTCGGCACGCTCAACTGGGTCACCGTCTGGTTCTCGCCACGCAAGCTGCAGAGGCCCGAGGACCTGACGGCGATCGCCACGACGCTGACAGACTATGCCCTGCGCGGCATCCTGAAGGAGCCTCTTCCGTGACCGCAGAGACCAAGCAGCCTTTCTCCGATACGATCTGGGACGAAGCCGAAACCTGGAGCCGCGATCGTATCGAGGCCTTCCAGCTCGATGCCCTCAAGCGCCAGCTCGCGAGTGTCGGCACGCGGAGCAAGCACTATTCCCGCGTTTTCAGGGAGAGCGGATTCCAGCCCGGCGATTTTCGCAGCTTCGATGACCTCGCCAAGCTGCCGCTGACGCGCAAGGGCGACTATGTCGCGGGCCTCGCCGAGGAGCCGCCCTTCGGCTCGCTCGCCGCCATCGACCCGAAGGACGCCGCCCGCATCCATTTCTCGTCGGGCACGACCGCCCGCCCGGCGCCAGTGCTCTGGACCAGGCACGACCTCAAGCGCTGGGCCGATCTCTATGCCCGCTATCTCTATGCGCAGGGCCTGAGGAAGGGCGACGTCTTCCAGTGCATGTTCAACTATGCCTGGTTCGTCGGCGGGCTGGGCGCGACCTACGGCGCCGAGCGTGTCGGCGCCCTCGTCATCCCCGGCTCGTCCGGCGACACCAAGCGCCAGATCGAGACGATCTTCGAATACCGCACCAAGGTCGTGATCGGCACGCCCTCGTTCATGGCCCATCTCGCCGAGACGGCGGAGCAGATGGGCGTCGATCTGCCGTCATCGCCGGTCGAGATGGTCTGCGTCGGCGGCGAGCCCGGCGCCAGCATCCCGGGCACGCGCGAGCGCATCGAGCGCCAATGGGGCGCCAAGATGTTCGATTGCTACGGAGCGCTCGAATGCCAGCCGATCGGCTGGGATACGGCACTGCAGCTCGGCCCGCAGCTCGCGGAGGACTACATCCATGTCGAGATCCTGAACGCCGATACACTGAAGCCGGTCGCAGACGGCGAGCGCGGCGTGCTGGTGCTGACCCATCTCGACAAGCAGGCCTGCCCGCTGGTGCGCTGGTGGACCGGCGACGTGGTGGTTCGCAACCGCCAGGGCACGCCCGACGGGCGCACCCATGCCACGCTCGTCGGCGGCGTGCTCGGCCGCGCCGACGACATGCTGATCATCCGCGGCGTCAACCTGTTCCCGACCGCTGTCGAGGACATCGTGCGGGCTTTCCCGGGCACGACCAACGAATACGTCCTCGTCATCGACGATTCCGTGAAGGATCCGAAGACCGGTTTCCTCACCGGCGTGAAGCTTCGGGTCGAGCGCGCCGCCGATGCGCCGGAGGACCTCGAATATGCGCTGACAGCGAAGCTGCGCGAGAAATTGCAGGTGCGCTTCCATGTCGAAGTGCTCGCCGCCGGCACCTTGCCGCGCACCGTCCACAAGGCCAAGCGCGTCATTCAGGAGTAGGTCCGATGGCAGCGCCTCAGCCCCTACGCGGCAAGCGGGTTATCGAGTTCGCGCAGTTCATCGCTGGCCCGACCGCGGCCCAGCTCCTCGCCGATTTCGGCGCGGAAGTGATCAAGGTCGAGACGGCGACGGGCGACGGCTCGCGCCATCTGCCGGGTACGGAGCATGGCAGCGTCTATGCGCGTTCCTTCAACACCTCGAAGGCCAGCATCGTCATCGACACGCGCGATCCGGCCGGGCGTGCGACGCTGGACACCCTGTTGGCGGAAGCCGACGGGCTCGTCTGCAACGTCGCGCCCGGTGCGCTGAAGCGGCTCGATCTCGATGCCGCCTCGATCCGTCGACGTTTTCCGCATCTCGTGGTGACGCTGGTCTCGGGCTACGGCCAGCAGGACGACCGTACCTGCATGGATACGATCGCCCAATGCGAGAGCGGCTTTGCCTGGCTCAACGGCGCCGAGGACGGCACGCCGCGCATCTCGACCTCCTGGCCGACCGATTTCTTCTCCGGCCTCTATGCTGGGCTCTCGACCGCCATGGCGCTGCTCGATGCCAATTGCAAGGAGGGTTGCATCGTCGACATCTCGATGATGGAGATTGCCAGCGCCATGCTGCTCGGCCCCGCGGCACTGCTGATCAGCGAAGGCGGAACGCCGATCGCCGCGACGGGCAACCGCGACCGTGCCTCGGCGCCTTCGGGCGTCTATCCCTGCATCGACGGCCACGTCTACATCTATGGCGGGCTCGATCCCTACTGGGCCAAGCTCGGTCCGCTCGTCGGCGGCCGCGCCTCGACCCTGCCGGAGCGCATGGGCAAGGTCGACGAATTCGACGCCTATGTCTCGGGCTGGACCGGTACGCGCCGGCAAGCCGAAGTGCTGGGGGAGATGGCGCGTCTCGGCATTCCGGCTGGGCCGGTGCGCCACCCCGTCGATGCGCTCGCACTGATGCGCGCGCTGCGTCCCGGCGCGGTCAGCCGGGCGTTGCCCAGCGGCGAACACGTCCCCGCCTATCCCGCTTTGTTCGACGGCGAGCGCATCCAGCGCCGGCCGACGCCGCATGTCGGCGGTGCGCGGCGAGCGGCCGAGTAATGTCCCGATCAGGAGATGATGCGATGAGCGAATTCGATATGGCGAGCCTGCGCGTCCTGAAGCCCGATGCCATGGCTGGCCGCGTCGCCTTCGTCAGCGGCGCTGGCTCGGGCATTGGCCGCGCGATCGCGGTCCGTCTCGTCGAGCTCGGCATGACCGTGTTCGGTACCGGCCGCCGCGCCGAGATGCTGGAGGGCACGGCGAAGCTCTGCGAGGGCCAGTCCGGCCGCTTCACCTTCAAGCCCTGTAATGTCCGAGAGACGGCCGCCGTCGAGGCACTGGTACAGGAAATCGGCGAGACGCAGGGGATCGACCTGCTCGTCAACAATGCCGGCGGCCAGTTCTTCGCGCCGGCGGCCGAAATCAGCCGGCGCGGCTGGGATGCGGTGATCGACCTCAACCTGTCCGCCGTCTTCACCGTGACCAAGGCGGCCTATCCGTTCCTCAGGGCTCGGCGCGGCTCGGTCGCCAGCATCTCCCTGTCCGGCGTCGATCGCGGTTCGATGGGCCTCGCCCATTCGATCGCGGCGCGCGCCGGTGTGCTCGGACTGACGCGCTCGCTCGCTCTCGAATGGGCCAAGGACGGCATCAGGCTGAACTGCATCGCGCCCGGCACGGTCGTCACCGAAGGCCTCGCCGGCGAGGCGGCAAGGCCGATGCTGGAGAAGCTCACCGCCGCAACGCCAATGGGTATCACCACGAGCGTCGAGGAGGTCGCCGAGCTGGTCGCATTCCTTGCCAGCCCGGCCGGACGTCTGATGACGGGCCAGCTCATCCAGATCGACGGCGCCGCCCATCTCGGCGAGGGCCTGCACATGATCGCGGCCTGAGGGCGGGGTCTGAAAGCACCGGAAGATGCCGAAGAGCACGCCGGCCAACAAGGAGGACAGGATGATAGGACTTGCAGCAATACGGCGCGGCCTGACCTGCAGCGCGCTCGCTATTACGCTCGGCTTCGCCGCTCCGGCGCAGGCCGATTTCCCCGAGCGCAACATCACGCTCGTCGTGCCGTTCCCGGCCGGAGGCACCACCGACATCGTCGCTCGCATCATCGCCGGGCAGCTCCAGGGCGAATACGGCAAGAGCGTCATCATTGAAAACCGCGGCGGCGCCAGCACGGCGATCGGGACGGTCGCCGTCGGCAAGGCCGAGAAGGACGGGCACACGCTGCTCTTCACTGCGGCCACTACCTTCACCAGCAACCCGCACCTGCTGCCCTCGATCAAGTACAAGCTCGAGGATTTCGCGCCCGTCGCCATGGTGGTGAAGGTGCCGTTCGCCTTCGTGGTGAAGAAGGACTTCCCGGCACAGGACCTGAAGGCCTTCCGCGACTATGCGCTGGCCAATCCCGGCAAGATCAACAACGCCACGAACGGCGCCGGCAGCACCGTCCATCTGCTCGGCGAGGTCGTCGCGCGCGGGCTCGGCGTCGAGGTCCAGCATGTCCATTATCGCGGCGCGGCACCGGCGACGAACGATATGCTGGCCGGCGTCGTGGACAGCAATGTCGAGGCGTTGACCAACTCGGCGCCCAACCACAAGGCCGGCCAGTATCGGGCGTTGGCGGTGCTCTCCGACGAGCGCCTGCCGCAGCTTTCCGACGTGCCGACCTTCAAGGAGCTCGGCTTTCCGTCGGTGGTTGGCGGGAGCTGGTTCGCGGTCTTCGCGCCGGCAGGTACGCCGCAGGCTGTCGTCGATAAGCTCAACACCTCGATCTCGCGCATCGTGCGCTCGCCGGATTTCGCCCGGCGCATGCAGGAGATCGGCAACGAGCCGGCCGCGATGACGCCCGCCGAACTTGCCACCTATGTCCGCGACGAGAGCGACCGGCTCGGCACACTGATCCGCGATGCCGGCATAACCGTGGAATGACGATGGCTGACGCGCTGATCCACCCTCTCGACGGTATCAAGGTCCTGGACCTTTCGCGCATCCTGGCCGGGCCCTGGTGCACCCAGACGCTGGCCGATCTCGGCGCCGAGGTCTGGAAGATCGAGGAGGCCAAGGCCGGCGACGATACACGAGGCTGGATGCCGCCCGAGATCGGCGGGGAATCGACCTATTTCCAATGCTGCAACCGCTCCAAGCTCTCGGTCGCAGTCGATCTGCGGCAGCTGAAAGGGCAAGAGCTCGTGGCGCGGTTGGCGGAGCAGGCGGATGTGCTGGTCGAGAATTTCCGCAAGGGTGCGCTGGAGCGCTTCGGCCTCGGCTTCGAACAGCTGCGCGCCCGCAACCCGCGGCTGATCTACTGCTCGATCTCCGGCTATGGCCGTACCGGGCCGCGCGCCGACGAGGCCGGCTATGATTTCGCCATTCAGGCCGAGAGTGGGCTGATGGCGATCACCGGCGAGCCCGATGGCAATCCGATGAAGCACGGTGTCGCCATCACCGATCTCGTCACCGGCATGAATGCAACGCAGGCCATCCTCGCGGCGCTGATCGCGCGCGGACGGACCGGGCGCGGCCAGCATCTCGACATTGCCCTGTTCGATTCCGCCGTCGCGCTGCTCGCCAATGTCGCATCGGGGCATCTGGCGACCGGCCGGGCACCCGGCCGTTTCGGCAATGCGCATGCAACCGTCGTGCCCTACCAGCTCTTCGACACCGCCGATGGCGTGCTGGCGCTGGCTTGCGGCAACGACCAGCAGTTCCGTGCCTTGTGCCAGCGCGTGCTAGGTCGGCCGGAAATCGCCGACGATGCGCGCTACGTCCGGAACCGCGACCGCGTGTACAATCGCGAGACGCTGATCCCGCTCCTCGCGGAACTCTTTACGGGACAATCAACCAGCAAGTGGATTGCGTCGCTGCGTGAGGCCGGCGTTCCGGCGGGGCAAGTGCGAAGCGTTCCCGAGGTGTTCGCGGCCCTGGATACGCTCGAGCGAGGGCTGGTGCACGAGGTGCCCGACCCTGTGCATGGCACGTTGCGGATGACGGCCTCGCCGCTGCGCTTCTCAGAGACGCCGGTCCGGACACCGACATCGCCTCCGCGCCTCGGCCAGGATACCGACGACGTCATGCGGCGCGTGCTCGAATTGGCGCGCGCCGAAGAACCGGAAGGCGGAACTGGATCATCACGTTGAGGGCGAATGAATTATAGAGAAATTTCAATTAGATAGGTGCTCGCTAGTTTATCCTGTCGGCTTCATGCGGCGCGCCAGCCCGACGCCGATGGCTGCCTGTCCGGACACCGACCCCGGTCAGGATCTCTGCTCCTTGGTGACGGCGCCAAAGGCGGCTTAAGCTCGGCTGCATGTGCAACCTCTACAGCCACGCGCGCAACGTCGAAGCGATGCGGCGCCTCTTTCCGAAAATCCGGAACCCGCTGATCAACCTGCCATCGCAGACCGGCATCTTCCCGGATTATCAAGCGCCGATCATCCGCAGCGCCGTGGACGGCGGTGAGCCGGAGCTTGCAATGGCGCGCTGGGGCATGCCGTCGCCCGCCTTCGCGCTGGAGGGCCGCAAGACCGACCCCGGCATTACCAACGTCCGCAATACCGGCAGCCCTCATTGGAAGCGCTGGCTCAACGCGCAGAACCGTTGCCTCGTGCCGTTCACCAGCTTCAGCGAGTTCAGCCGCGAGGCCGGCGGCGACATCTGGTTCGCACTGAGCGAGGCGCGCCCGACCGCCTTCTTTGCCGGCATCTGGCTCCCGCAATGGACCAGCGTGCGCAAGGTGAGGGAAGGCGAGGTGACCACCGATCTGTTCGCCTTCCTGACAACAACCCCGAATGCTGAGGTCGGAGCGATCCATTCGACGACTATGCCAGTGATCCTCACCGAGCAGGGCCAATGCGAGACGTGGATGGCGGCGACCTGGGCAGTGGCCAGCTACCTGAAGCGGCCATTGCTCGACGGCTCCCTCAAGATTGTGCAGCATGGCGGGAAGAAGGACGGACTGACCAATTATGGCTGACGCAAAAGACACCCTGGACGACCGGATCGCCCTTATCCGCCGCAGCATCGCCGATCTGACGGAGCAGGCCACTGCAGCATCAGGAGCGGCGACCGAAGAGCGGCTGGCCGCCCGATTGAACGACCTGCAGGACAAGCTCGGCGAGCTCCTGAAGGAGCGCGAGGGCTTGGCCGGGCGGGAAAGCTAGCCGACCAGGGCCTTGAACCCGCGCCAGGACAAACGTCCAACCGGGTTAAAGGCCGAGGGGGCCATGTCAGCAGGGCTTACCTCGGAAGAGCGTTGGCCTGACGCCCGGCTTAAGGCCAAGATGCAGCTCAAGCGGGTGAAGCAGGCGGCGACCGAGTACCCTCGGTGCGGCGGCGGGGCAGCACCGTCCCACCCGCTCCATATGCCCGATCGGCAGCGGGCATTTCCGGTAGCTGCTGAAATCCGAGCGCATCAGGGGCAAAATCGATCGGACGCGCGACGCGGCCAGCGCCGATCTGTTCGATTACATCGAGCGCTTCTGCAGCACGGTCCGCAGGCACCCGGCCATCAAGAGAAATGCGGAGGCAGGTCTCTCGGCGACGGGGAGGCGGCGTGCGTGGTTTCGTTCGACGGAGGCAGGCCGCGCCCGAGTTGCGATATGTGGTCCCAACGGCGCCAGCTGGCGGTCAGATTGCGGCAATGCAGATTTTGCTCGAATGGGTCGCGCCGGGCGTTGGTATCAAGCTCTGGCCCGTCGCCAGGATGATGGCCGATAGTGCCAGCTCTGGCGGCCCAGCGACTGAGAAGGGATCGACAAGGCGCGGCATCCAGGCAATCTGGGTTTGCAGTGGGGCCGATCGCCGTGAATGAACCGGGTGACCAGCGACAGAAGCTCGTGTCGGGTGTGGTCGAGGCTGCCGCGCCCGCAGCCGATGCCGCCTATGAGGCCTATCCGCTCTCGGAATGCGGTGACGAAAGCTCGCTCGACTGGGCCTATCTTGCGGCCAGGCAGTTGCTGCAGCAGCCGGTCGATGCCGCGATCACGGCCGTGCTTGCCGAGATCGGCAAGCTTGCCGGAGCCGACCGGGCCTGGATGTTCGAGTACGACGCGGAACTGCTGCGTTTTCGGAACACCCATGAATGGAGCGGTCAGAGCGTCCGTTCCTTTGTCGAGGATCTGCAGAACACGCCGGTCACGATGATCGCCTGGCTTCACCAGTTTCTGGTGGCGGGCAAGGCGGTGATGATCAACCGCGTCGCAGATCTACCGCGTCCGGCGCGCCAGCTCCAGATCGAGATGCTGCGCCAGGGCGACAAGAGCGTCCTCAGCGTGCCGATCTTCTACGGCGGGAAGCTGCGGGCCTGCATCGGCTTCGACGCGACCATCGCGGTTCGCCGCTGGCCGCCTGCCGATGTCAAGGCGCTGTTCCAATGTGCCGAGCTGATCGCACTGGCACGCTATGGACCGTATCGCGGCGCGCAGACGCTCGCCGGACCCTCCAATGCGTTCGCCCCGCTGATCTATCTGCGCCGGCAGGGCCAGGTCGTCGGGGTCGAGCCGCAAGCCATCCTCGGCGTCCGGTCGGCGCGCGACTATGTCAAGGTGTGGCTGCAGGACGGCTCGGCGGTGCTGGACCTGCGCCCGCTCGCGCTCTGGAGCGGGCTTCTGCCCGTGGCATCCTTCCTGCGCGTGCACCGCACGGCGATCGTCAATCTGCAGCATGTCAGCGGCCTCGACCGGCGCGCCGGGGACCGTTGGACGATCGGGCTCGGCCGCCTCGCCGAGACCTGGCCGGTGTCACGCACATACCGGCGGGAGCTACGGCAGCGCCTCGGGGTTTAACGTCGGGAGTTGATTCGCAGCCATCGCTACATTCCGTCAATTAACTGATTTCTCACGATGAATCCGGCCTCAGGCGCCGTTCGTCGAACTGGCATGTCGGTTGGTCGAAATCCGCTTGCCGCCCGGTCGGCGCGCGCAATCAATGCGGAGGCCGATCGAGAAATCCGCTCCGCCTATGCCGCTTCGCCGCTATCGCGCCGTCATCTCTCTGTTGCTGCGCTGCGTCCGGACGCGCGAGGCGATGCGGCGCGTTCCTCGGCTTCGGTTGGTCGTCCCGTTGCCCCCGGGCCGGCAGCGGCGAACCGCGGCGCGCGCGTCGGAGGCCGGCTCGCGTCCCGTCCACGCGTCGAACAGCTTCGCCCTGTCGACCGCGATGCTGCGCGCCCTGCTCGCCGTGGCAGGCCCGGTCGCGCTGTGCGCGCCGCTCGTTCTGGCGCTGCCCGCCCGGGGACAGGTGAGCGGGAAGGGAGGGGCGGGCGGCGCACATGGCATCAGTCGCCCGACCACCGGGCAAGCGGGGAGTTCCAGCGGCGAATACTCCGGCGGTGGTGGTGGTGGTGGCGGCGGAGCCAATGCCAAGCCTGCCGGCGGATCGAGTGGTGGCAAGGGCGGTAGTGGTGTGCGCGGCCATGGTGGCGGCGACGGCGGAGACATCAGCGGCACCTCATCCGTTCTCCAGTCGATTCCACCCGGTTATCGCGGGCATGTCGGGCAATCCGGCTCGACTGGTGGTTCTCCTCAGCATGGCGCGGCTGGCGCGCCGGGCCATGATGGCGGCAGCGGCGGCGGCGGTGGCGGCGGAGCCGTCGGCCTCGATTTCTACGGGACATTGCTGACAGCGGGCCAGACGATCAGCCTGATGGGTGGCCATGGCGGCGACGGTGGATCCGGAGGGGCGGGGGGCAACTCCTATCGAGACCCCTTTGTCGGGCACCGGGGTGCTGGCGGTGGCGGCGGCGGTGGTGGCGGTGGTGGCGCCGCGGGGCTGGCCCTGCCAGGTCGGCAGCTCGCCTTCGACCCATTCTCAGGAGGGCTTCATTGGGTAGCGCCGTCCAACCTCGTCGTGACGACCACCAACGTGACTCTGCAAGGAGGCCATGGCGGCCGCGGTGGGGCTGGCGGCGACGGCGGTCATGGCTCCGGCGGCTATGAGACGCAAGTCTGCCTGCCAGCAGGAAGGGGCTGCGTGCCGATCCGCATGTACCCCGGCGATGGTGGCCCCGGCGGCTCCGGCGGTGACGGCGGCTCCGGCGGTGCTGGACTCCTGTCGTTGTATGGCCGGCAGATCAGCCTCTTCGCGACCACCACTCAGGGTGGGAATGGCGGCGATGGCGGTGACGATGGCGGCGGTGGCGATGGCGGCTCAGGCTATGGCTATGGCGGCATGCCGGACGGTAACCGCGGCAGCTTCGGGGCTGGCGGAAACGGCGGCCGCGGCGGCTCCGGCATCGAGGTCGACGCCAGGTACGGCGGCAGCACGATCATCACCCTGGCATCCAATAGCCGTGCGCTGGGCGGCAATGGCGGTCGCGACGGAAGCGGTGGCTCGGCCGGAACGGGTGGCGACGGTATCCATGTGACAGGTTCCGCCGCGATCACGGTGGGCGGAAACGTGACCGGCGGCGGCGGCGGCAATGCCGGCTATGCGACGTCCGGGGCCGTCGGAGGCGCCGGCATCTTCGTCGACGGCCAGGCCACCATTCTGGTCCAGAGCGGCGCGCGGGTGGCGGGCGGGCTCGGTGGCCTCGGCCAGCAATCGTCGAGCGGCCGCGGTGGCGATGGTGGGTCAGGCATCGGCGTGACGGGAGGCGGCACCTCCTTGACGATCGCGGGCGAGGTTCGCGGCGGGGACAGCCGCGGCTTTGTTCCGGGCCCGCAGGGCGCGGCGATCGCGCTCAACGGCAGCGGCAACTCGGTTGAGTTGCAGGCGGGGTACAATCTCGTCGGCAAGGTGATCGGCGGCAGCAATGCGACGCTCATCCTCGGCGGTGCGGCGAATGCGGGTTTCGATCTGCACGGGCTCGGTTCGCAGTATCAAGGCTTCCTGGATTTCAACAAGAACGGCTCGAGTACCTGGACTCTTTCGGGCGCCGCGACGGCCTTCCGCGGCAACATCGCGGTCGATGCCGGAACGCTTGTGTTTTCGGCGGGAGCGCAACTGACTGCCGCGAACGCTCACATCGCGAACAGTTCAGGCTCGGTTGCGGCTGTTGTTGTCACTGGAGCTGGGGCGAAATGGACCGCTGAGGGCCAGCTTTTCGTCGGCGATCAAGGCCAGGGCAGCCTGACGGTATCCGATGGTGGGACCGTGCGCGCCGGCTCGATCAGCGCCGGCACGAAGACCGGAGGGGCAGGCGCGATCAGCGTCACCGGCACCGGCTCGCAAGTCGGGGCCGGCAGCCTCGTGCTCGGCGATGGCGGCACGGGATCGGCCCTGGTGTCCGGCGCCGGATCGAGCCTGACTGCGACGACGTTCACGGTCGGCAACACCGGCAGCGGCACGCTGACCGTCGCCAATGGCGGCAAGGCCGGGCCGGGACGTGGCAAGCGGATCGATGTCGCCAGGAATGCCGGCAGCGCCGGGACGATCATTGTCGGCGCCGCAGCAGGGCAGACCGCGGTCGCTCCCGGCACGCTCGAGGGCGACATCCGGTTCGGTGCCGGCAGCGGTACGCTGGTCTTCAACCACACCGCCAGCGACTACACCTTCTCGAACGCGATCTTCGGCGCCGGGACGATCAGCATCCTGTCCGGCACGACCAGCCTCACGGCCGACAGCTCCGGCTTCTCGGGCGCCACGACAGTGTCGAACGGCACGCTGCAGATGTCGGGTACGGCGCGCCTTGGCGGCACGGTCTCCGTCAACGCCGGCGGCACGGTGGCCGGTGAAGGCTCGATCGGCGCGACCACGATCAACAATGGCGGCGCGCTCGCGCCCTCGGGCCGGACTTCGCTGACCGTCAACGGCAACCTGACCGCCAATGCGGGCAGCACGATCAAGCCGTCGAACGCCGCAGCGCTCATCGTCAACGGCACGCTGAGCCTCAATCCCGGCAGCAGTTACGACTATCAGCTGCGCAGCAGCGGCGCCTTCGCCGTCGATTCCACGACGACGCGGGTGAACGGCAATCTTGTGCTCGATGGCTGGACCCTGAACCTTTCCGGCGGCTCCCAGCCGCAGATCGGCTATCATCGGGTCATCACCTATACGGGCGGCCTGACCAACACCGGCGGCACCATCGGTAGCAGGCCGCCGGTTGGCGCGGTCACCTATGACTACGCGATCGACACCTCCCGCGACGGAGCCGTCGATCTGCTCGTTACTCCCAACGGCCTCAATATCCTGCAGCTCTGGGGGACGAGCCCCGCCGGCGGCGCGAGCGGCACCTGGAACGGCACCAACCAGAACTGGTGGAATCTGGGCGGCGTCTCGGCGACGCAATGGGACGGCGCTTACGGCGTCTTCCGCGGACCGGGTGGCATAGTCACCCTGGACGGCCAGCAGAACGCCGTCGGGCTGCAATTCGCCGGCGGCAGCTACACGCTGGTTGGCGGCGCCGGCGGCAGTCTCAACCTGCACGGCTACAATAATGGCGGCTTCGTCATCACCACGCCGGAGATCCGCGTGCTCGACGGCGAGACCGCGACGATCGCGGTCACCATCACCGGCACGGAGGGTCTCGAGAAGACCGGCGACGGAACGCTGATCCTGTCCGGCCCGAACAGCTATAGCGGCGGCACCATCATCTCGGGCGGCACTTTGCAGATCGCGGCCGACGGCAATCTCGGCGCGCCCAGTGGCGGGCTGACCTTCGACAATGGCGCGCTGCGCACGACGGCGAACATCGTCTCAGCCCGCACCGTGACCTTGCGCGACACCGGCGCGATCGAGACCGCGGCCGGCACGACGCTGACCCTGACCGGCACGCTGAGCGGCGCCGGCGGGTTGATCAAATGGGGCGACGGCACGCTTGCGCTGACCGGCAGCAACAGCTGGTCGGGCGGGACGCTAATCACCGCCGGCACCATCCGGGCCGGCAGCACCGGCGCCCTGCCGACGATGACCGACTGGGTCCTGACCGGGGGCAAGCTCGACCTCGACGGTCACGATCTGCGCATGAACCTGGTCGCCGGCAGCGGCGGCGAGATCGCCCTCGGGGGCGCCGACCTGACCATCGATCAGGCGCAGGACAGCGTCTACGCCGGAGCCGTGACCGGCGCCGGCCGCCTGCTGAAGGAGGGTGCCGGAACGCTGCTGCTGACCGGCACCAGCAGCTATTCCGGCGGCACCGTGATCCGCAACGGCACGCTGGCCATCATCGCCGACGCCAATCTCGGAGACGCCGCCTCGGCCATCTCCTTCGATGGCGGCGGCAAATTGTCGACCTATGCCGACATTGCCAGTGGCCGCTCGGTCTCGCTGACCGGATCGGGCACGATCGAGACCGCCGCCGGCACGACCTTTGTCCTCGGCGGCGCGATCAGCGGCAGCGGCGCCCTGGTGAAGGAGGGCTGGGGCACGCTGACGCTGACCGGCAGCGCGGGCCATGGCGGCGGCACGGCGGTCACGGCCGGCATGCTGCAGGTCGGCAATGGCGGCACCACCGGCGAGCTTGCCGGAAACGTCGTCAACGAGGCCATCCTGAGCTTCAACCGCTCGAACGACTACGCTTTCAGCGGCGTGATCTCCGGCAGCGGCGTCGTCGTGCAGTCCGGCACGGGCACGACGATCCTGACCGGCGCCAATTCCTATTCCGGCGGCACGCTGATCCGCGCCGGCGCGCTCCAGGTCTCCGCCGATGGCAATCTCGGCGCCAGCGGAACCGCGGTCACCTTCCTCGGCGGCGCGCTGCGTTTCGGTGCTTCGTTCAGCACGGACCGCACCGTGCTGCTGATCGGCAATGGCACGTTCGACACCAACGGCCACGATGCGACGCTATCGGGCGGCGTCTACGGCTATGGCGACCTGATCAAGACCGGCGCCGGCACGCTGACGCTGACGCTGACCGGCACGAACTATTACCGCAACACCATCGTCGCGGCCGGTACGCTCGTCGGCGATGCGGCCTCCATCTCCGGCAACATCACCAACAACGGCACGGTCGTCTTCAACCAACAGGGCGATGCCAGCCTGGAAAGCGTCTTCTCCGGAACCGGCCGGTTCACCAAGGCCGGTGGTGGGACGCTCGAGCTGACCGGCGACAGCTCCGGCTTTTCCGGCTCGACCGCGGTGTCCGGCGGCATGCTCGTCGTCAACGGCGCGCTCGGCGGTGGGCTCGAGATCCTGTCCGGCGCCCGCCTCCAGGGCAGCGGCACGGTCGGTTCCACCACGATCCGTTCGGGCGCGACGATCGCGCCCGGCAATTCGATCGGCACGCTGACCGTCGCCGGCGACATTCGTTTCGAGCGCGGTGCGACCTACGCGGTTGAGGTCAGCCCGGATGGGGCGTCGAGCGACCTGATCCGCGCCAGCGGCAAGGCGAACCTCTCCGGCGGTTCGGTGGTCCATATCGGCGAGGACGGCACCTATTGGGCGAACCAGCGCTACACCATCCTGACTGCAGACCAGGGCGTCGACGGACGCTTCGACGACGTCACCTCGCGCTACCTCTTCCTCGATCCGACGCTGGAATATGGCGCCAACAATGTCATCCTGACCTTGCTGCGCAATGATTTGCCCTTCGCCGCGATTGCCCAGACGCGCAACCAGGCGCAGACGGCTCTCGGGCTCGAAAGCCTCGGCGATAGAAGCTCGCTCTGGCTGAGTTTCACGCAGCTTCGCGACGAGGGCGAGGCAAGGCGCGCCTATGACAGCCTCTCCGGAGAGATCCACGCCTCCGCCAAGACGGTGCTGATCGAAGGCAGCCAGGCAGTCCGTAGTGCGGTGTCCGACCGGATCCGCGCCGCCTTCGACGGCATCGGCGCGCCACGGATCGCGACTCTGGCCTATGCCTCGGGCAAGGGGGCGATCGCGGCCACGGTGGCGGAAAGCTTCGCCTTGTGGGCGCGCGGCTTCGGCTCCTGGGGCCAGACGCGCGGCGACGGCAATGCCGCCTCGCTCACACGCTCGAGCAACGGCATCCTTGCCGGATTCGACATCGCTGCGGAGCAGGATGCGCGGGTCGGCCTCCTGGCCGGCTATTCGCGCTCGACCTTCGAGGTGCTTCGCCGCCGCTCCAAGGGAGAGGCGGACAGCTATCATCTTGGCCTCTATGGTGGAGCGCGGTTCGACCGCTTCCGCCTGAGTGGCGCATTCAGCTACGCTTGGCATGAACTCGATACCCGCCGCACGGCCGCTTTCCAGGGCTTCGGCGAGCAACTCCTGGCTGACTACGGCGCCCGTACCACACAAGCTTTCGGCGAGATCGCCTACCGGTTCGATCTCGGGCCGGCGGGCCTCGAGCCCTTCGCCAATCTCGCCTATGTCAACCTGCGCAGCGGCGCCTTTGCCGAGACCGGCGGCGTGGCTGCGCTCTCGGCCACGGCGCAGACCACTGCAGTCACCTTCGCCACGCTGGGCCTGCGTGCGCAGATGCGTTTCGATCTCGGCAGCAGCGTCGCTGAGGTCAACGGTACGCTCGGCTGGCGGCGCGCCGCCGGCGATGTCACCCCGCTATCGCTGCAGGCCTTCTCGGGCGGCGCGCCGTTCTCGATCGCGGGGGCACCGATCGCCCGCGATGCACTGGTCGTTGGCGCGGGCCTCGCGCTGAAGCTCACGCCGAGCGCCGAGCTCGCGCTCTCCTATGACGGCCAGCTCGCACAGCGCGCCACCGACCACGCCTTCAATGCCAGGCTCGCCATGACGTTCTGACGGGCTGGAGGGCTCGGCAGTCCGCTTTGTCACGCCTGCCGTGGTGCCGCAGCTTCTCTGCTCAACCAGTTCCTGGAAGGCCCGCGGCGAGACATATGCGCCACGCTTCTGTGGCGCGGCATGGCGCGCCGGCGCTGCCTTCCTTCATTGCAACGGGCGGGCGACTGCGCCGGTGCGACGCTGGATCGACAGATCCTCATCATCCAGACCAGACTCGAGGCTTTGCAGGATCGGGCAATGGGGGCGGTGGTCACCATTGCAGGTGTCGACCAGCATTGTGAGCGTATGGGCCATGTCCTGAAGACCTTTGATCTTCTTTTCCAGGTTGTCGATGTGGCCCTGCGCCAGGCGCTTGACCTCGGCGCTCTGCCGGGTGTCGTCACGCCACAGGCCAAGAAGATCGCTGATCTCGGCAACCGAAAAGCCGAGATCGCGCGCGCGGCGGATGAAGCGCAGCATATGGACATCGGTGTCCGAATAATCGCGGTATCCAGAAGACTTCCGGTCGGCAGCCGGAATGAGGCCGGTCTGCTCGTAGTAGCGGATCATCTTGGCCGAAACGCCCGATGCTTTTGATGCCTGTCCAATGTTCATCAGCTTACCCTTAAAATGGTGCGGCGGCCGACCCGGATATAGGGTCCGCCGCCGCGGTTTGTTAGTTCGCCACCTTGAACCTGCGCAACCGCAGCGCATTGCCGAGCACGAACACACTCGACAAGGCCATGGCGCCCGCGGCAAAGACTGGCGACAGCAAGATGCCGTAGGCCGGATAGAGAAGGCCTGCCGCGACCGGGACCAGAGCCGTGTTGTAGGCAAACGCCCAGAACAGATTCTGCCGGATGTTGCCGATCGTCGCCTTTGACAGGCCGATCGCGTTCGGTACGCCCTGCAGGCTGCCGGACATCAGGACCACGTCCGCCGCCTCGATTGCGATGTCCGTACCTGTGCCGATGGCGAGACCCACATCCGCCTCCGCCAGCGCCGGGGCGTCGTTGATGCCGTCGCCCACGAAGGCGACCTTGCCGTACTGGTCCTTGAGGCGGCGAACCGCATCGACCTTGCCGCTTGGCAGGACTTCCGCCACCACCTCGTCGATCCCCAGCCGAGCCGCGATGGCCTTGGCCGTGCGGGCGTTATCGCCGGTGATCATCGCGACCTTCAGGCCGAGATCGTGCAGGGCCTTGATCGCCGCAGGCGTGGTGTCCTTGATCGGGTCGGCCACGGCGATGATCGCCGCGAGCTTGCCGTCGATCGCGGCATAAAGGGGCGACTTGCCCTCGTCGCCGAGACGTTCGGCAACCTTGGAGAACGCTGCCACGTCATGGCCGAGTTCGACCATGTAGCGGTCTGCGCCGATCTCGACGCGCTTGCTGTCGACCCTGGCCTTGACGCCGAAGCCCGTCACCGATTCGAAGTCCGACACGGCCTGCAGCGAGATGCCTTCCCCCGCGGCCGCATCCACGATCGCACGGGCAATCGGGTGTTCCGACTTGGCCTCGACGGCGGCGACAAGACCCAGGACGTTCGAGCGGTCGAAGCCTGCGGCCAGTTCCAGATCGGTCAGGGCCGGCTTGCCCTCGGTCAGGGTCCCGGTCTTGTCGAGCGCCACGACCTTGGCGTCCTTCAGCAACTGGAGCGCTTCACCCTTCCGGAAGAGCACGCCGAGTTCGGCGCCGCGCCCGGTGCCGACCATGATGGAGGTCGGCGTCGCCAGCCCCATGGCGCAGGGGCAGGCGATGATCAGGACAGCGACGGCATTGACCAGCGCGAAGCTGAGCGCAGGCGACGGGCCGAAGTAGAGCCAGGCCGCAAAGGTTAGCGCCGCTACGGCGAAGACTGCCGGCACGAACCACATGGTCACCTTGTCGACCAGCGCCTGGATCGGCAGCTTGGAGCCCTGAGCCTCTTCGACCATGCGGATGATCTGCGAAAGCACCGTATTGCCGCCGACCGCCGTCGCGCGGAACGCGAACGCGCCCTTCTGGTTGACTGTGCCGCCGACGACCTCGCTACCGACCGACTTTGAAACCGGGATCGGCTCGCCGGTGATCATCGACTCGTCGACATAGCTGGCGCCTTCGACCACCTCGCCATCGACGGGCAGACGTTCGCCGGGGCGAACCTCGACGATATCGCCGGAAGCGACCGAGCCGATCGGCAGATCGACCGTCTTGCCGTCCCGGCGCACGCGCGCCGTCTTGGCTTGCAGGCCGGCCAGGCGCTTGATCGCTTCGGATGTCCGGCCCTTGGCGCGGGCCTCGAGCAGGCGGCCGAGCAGAATGAGCGCCACGATGACCGCGGCGGCCTCATAGTAGACGTTGATTGTTCCGGGCGGCAGGAAGCCGGGTGCGAAGGTCGCGACCAGCGAATAGCCATAGGCCGCAAGCGTGCCGACAGCCACAAGCGAGTTCATGTCGGGGGCAAGACGCCAGAGCGCCGGGAACCCCTTGTCATAGAAACGAATGCCCGGAATGAAGAGCACGAGCGTTGTCAGTGCGAACTGGATGTACCAGTTCCACTGCATGCCGATCGTCGATTCGATGAGGTCATGCACGCCCGGAATGAGGTGCGATCCCATCTCCAGCAGAAAGACCGGCGCGGTGAGCACCGCCGCGATGGTGAAGTCACGGGCCAGTTCGCGGCGCTCTGCTTCCTTCTTCTCCGCTCGCTCGGCGTCCTCGTCCTCGCCGCCATTGCTGGCGGCCGCGCCGATCAGCTTCGCCTCGTAGCCGGCGTCCTCGATCGCCGCGATCAGGGTGGCCGTGTCGGCCGTTCCCCGGATCGTGGCGCGCTCTGTCGCCAGATTGACGACCGCCTCCGTCACGCCCGGAATCGCCTTCAGAGCGCGCTCGACGCGGCCGACGCAGGATGCGCAGGTCATCCCCTCGATCGATAGTTCCGTGGGACCAGCCGAACCGGCAGATTTCGTCGGCACGGAATAACCGACGTTCTCGATGGCCTCGACGAGCTTTGCGCGGGCGACGGCCGATTTGGTCGTGATGCTCGCACGTTCCGTAGCCAGGTTGACCGACACGGTCTCAACGCCTGGGATGGCCTTCAGAGCGCGCTCGACACGGCCGACGCAGGACGCGCAGGTCATCCCCTCGATCGGTAGCGATATCGTTCCAGAGAAATCTGTTGCTCGAACGGGGGCATTCATAGCCGCCTCCTTTTCTCGTTCCGAAATTCAAGTTCGGACTGAAGGTGGGGCTTCCAACCATGGCAAGGTCAATAGCAAGAATCCTTTTCCGCGCCACTTGACCTTGCCATGGTTGGAAGCCCCACCTTGAGCGACATGAGACCCAAGCCAAGGAGAATTCTCATGGAACTCAGAATCGAGAGCATGACCTGCGGCGGCTGCGCCAAATCCGTCACCAAGGCGATCCAGTCCATCGATCCCAATGCCAGGATCGAGACCAATCCTGCCGCACGCACGGTCAAGGTCGAGACGACCGCCAGCTCGGCGGTCCTTCAGCAGGTTCTCGAAGAAGCCGGCTATCCAGCGACCACGAGCTGAGCCGGAGCGAGATCATGAACAAGCTCACCCCGCTCTTCATCGCAGGCGCGCTCGCCATCAGCGCGGGCCTTGCGATCGCACAGAGCCAAATGAACAAGGACGGCACCATGCAAGGTCACAACATGGCGGGCCACTCGATGCCGGCCTCCGACAACCCTTCCACGAAAGCCTACGTCGCCGCCAACGATCGCATGCACAAGGACATGATGGTCAAGTTCACCGGCGATGCCGACATCGACTTCATGCGCGGCATGATCCCGCATCATCAGGGCGCGATCGACATGGCGAAGGTCGTGCTTGAGCACGGCAAGAATCCGGAGGTCCGCAAACTCGCCGAAGAGGTGATCAAGGCCCAGGAAGGCGAGATCGCCATGATGAAGAAGTGGCTCGCCGACCGCGGCAAGTAGCAGCCGGAGGGTGGCTCTCACGAGCCGCCCTGGCAAAGAAAAGATAACCTCACGACATAGTTGAGCGGCCTCGCCGTCGACTGTCCAACTGAGAGGAAGACGATCAATGCATCGGCGGACTTTTTTGGCGAGCTTTGCGGGGCTCGCCATTGCCGGACCTGCAGGAGCCCAGATGAAGCACGATATGGGCGGCATGAGGGGCCACGGCAATCACAACATGCCCAGGCCGGGCACTCGTCCCGTTCTGCCGGAAGGGCAGCCGCTCAAGGAGTTGCCACGCCTCTCCAACCAGTCGGCGGTGCCCGGCCTGTTCAAAGCAAAGCTGGCAGCAGAACCAGGCGTCATGCGCTTCGCCGAAGGGCTGGATACGCCTGTGCTTCTTTATAACGGCAGCAATCCCGTGATCGAGGCGAGAGAGGGCGACAAAGTCGAGATCAGCTTCAAGAACGGGATTCCAGGCGAGCCCACGACGATCCATTGGCATGGCATGCCGGTGCCGCCCGACCAGGATGGCAATCCGACGGACCCCGTAGCCTCGGGTGGCGAGCGCATCTATGCGTTCGAACTGCCGCAGGGCAGTGCGGCGTCCTACTGGTTTCATCCCCATCCCCATGGTCTGACCGCCGAGCAGGTCTATCGCGGACTCGCCGGTGTCTTTCTGGTCAAGCCGAAGGACGATCCCATCCCGCCGGAATATGGCGACACGATCCTCATGCTCACCGATCTCCGGATCGCCGCCGACGGGACGATACCGAAAAGCACGATGAGCGATCTCATGAACGGCCGCGTCGGCGATCATGTGCTCGTCAATGGGCAGAAGAACCCTGGGATGGCCGTAGCGCTTGGCGAAAAGCGCCGTCTACGTCTCTATAACGCGACGAATGCGCGATTCCTGCGGCTCAAGTTCGAGAACGCCAGCATGACCGTCATCGGAACGGACGGCGGCCTGATCGAAGCGCCCGTCGCCGTCGACGAGCTGCTGCTGACGCCGGCCGAACGCGTTGAACTGATCGTTTCCTTCGACAAGCCGGGAGCGGCCAAGCTCACCACGCTCGAATATGAGCGCGGCTGGATGGGGCCGGGCAAGCCGAACGAGGCCGGCATGATCCTGCTGACGGCAAAGGTATCAGAAGAGGCGGCGGCTGCGATGCCGCCGCTGCCGGCAAAGCTGCGC
This sequence comes from Bradyrhizobiaceae bacterium, assembly GCA_036676315.1. Classification (GTDB taxonomy): domain Bacteria; phylum Pseudomonadota; class Alphaproteobacteria; order Rhizobiales; family Beijerinckiaceae; genus Allobosea. The sequence continues at coordinate 13,627 of JAKFDB010000043.1, read as the reverse complement.
TCCATCGAATCTCTTGGGAAACCGGTTGTCACGCGCCGGTTTGTGCTGACGGAATCGATGGGCGGAATGGACCATGGCGGCATGTCGATGCAGGGCATGGGTCATGGCAACATGACGATGAACGGCATGGATCACTCCAGCATGTCCATGTCTCCAGGCGGCATGGAGATGAAGTTCCTGATCAACGGTGCCAGCTTCGACATGAACCGCATCGACGAAGTCTCGAAAGTCGGACAGGTCGAGCTTTGGGAAGTCGTCAACGCGGCGGATATGGATCATCCGTTCCATGTGCATGGGACGCAGTTTCAGATCGTAGAGCACGAGAAGAACGGGAAGGTCACCACGCCACCCTATCGCGCGTGGAAGGATACCGTGAACATCGTGGCCGGCGAGACGGTCCGGATACTGCTGCGCCAGGATCAGCCGGGACCGCGCATGTATCACTGCCACATCCTCGAGCATGAGCAGCTCGGCATGATGGGTACGGTCGACGTTCAAGCCTAGAGCAGTTTCAGGAAAAGCGGGAACCGATTTTCCGTCTGAAACTGCGCCAAAACAAAGAGATAGAGCAGTTTTTCTGATTCAGAAAAACTGCTCTGGTCTGGATCAGAGAATGAAACAAAGGCCCGCCGCGAAGATGTTCGCGGCGGGCCTTTGTCATTGGTGGCGAGCGGCGGAACCTCGTCGCCGGCGGCAGCATCAATCGACGGCAACCGGCGCCGGCAGCTCTTCCGGAGTAAAGAACACGTCGGCATGCATGTCTTTCTTGTGCAATCCGCGCGCAGAGGTCACCTCCATTGCCGCGTCCACCATCGGCGGCGGGCCGGCAATATAGGCTTTCCAGCCATCGAGGTCGGCAAGATCCTCCGCCACGACCTGCGTCACGAAACCGCTCCGATACTGCCCGGACTGCGCCTCGGACAGCACCGGCGCGAAGGTGAGGTTGGGATGCCGTTTGGCGAGAGCCTGGAAATGCTCGACGAGATAGAGATCGCGCTCGGCCCGAGCGCCGAAGTAGACATGGATCGGCTGCTTCATGCCGTGGGCGAGAGCGGTTTCCACAATTGACTTGATCGGCGCCAGCCCGGAGCCACCGGCGATGCACAGGATCGGGCCGGAATGATGCTGGCGCAGGGAGGAAGAGCCTAGGGGGAATTCGAGCGTTGTTTTGTCGCCAGTCTTCAACGCGCCATGCACATGTTCCGAGGTCGCCCCTCCCGGAACACGGCGAATGTGGAATTCGAGGCCGTCTTCGCCATGCCGGTTGGCCATGGAGTAGCTGCGGGCAGGAACGCCATCGAAGCCGACCTGCGCATATTGCCCTGCGGTGAACAGCAAGGGAGCTCCGTCCTCGGGCGTAATCCGAACCAGTTTGATGTCGTGGGTGAGATCATCAAGATGGGTCACGATGCCGTCCAGGCGTCGTGGAGGCTGAGCGTCGTCGTCGTCGCTGCCCAGCCAGGCCACGGCCGCATCCGTCCGGGGTAGCGCCCGGCATGCCAGGATCAGGCCGTCGGCTTTCTCTTCATCGGTAAGCGCGAAGCGCGAATGCTGAAGCAGTTCCACCTCTCCCTCGATCAGCCGGGACTTGCAGGAGCCGCAGCGCCCGGACTTGCAGCCATGGGGGTAAGGAATGCCCGCGGCGAGTGCCGCGTCCAGGATCGTCTGCCCGTCCTGGACTTCAAGGCGGGTCCGGCCCTGCCGGATGTCAACGCGTTTCACTGTCATCTCCGGTTCCTCAGATGCCTTGCGTCAGTCCGAGCGCCTTGGTCACGCCCGGCTTCTGGCTCTGGAATGTTCCGTAGAAGATTTCGGAACCGACGATGGTGATAGGCGCCACCCGTACACCCGTGCGCGCCTTTGCCTCATCGGCGATCCGCGGGTCGGTGAGATCGCGTTCTTCATAGGCGATACCCTGCTGGGAGAGCCAACGCTTGAGCGCATGACAGTCCGGGCAGGTCGGGGTCGTGTAGATCAGAACGTGCGGTGCGCTGGCATCCGTCATGGTCTTGCCTTCCTCTGAATTCGACATGGTTTCGCTTGCGTCGACCGCCCAGAGAGCTGCCGGGTAGAGAAACATTGTCGTCAGGGTGCGGCTTCCAGCGCTTGTAAGGTCAAGGCTGCTGTTGCACTGCAAAGGACTTTTCGGACGACGAACGCAGCCCGCCGCCAAATGTCGGCATGCGGGCCTGAGAGGCGTCGCTGCCGATCGAACACGTTTGTGCTCTGCCGTAGCTAATTGTGCCGGGCCCATCAGTCTTTTGCCAAAGCGGGCGGCCGTAAAGTCACGCCGTTATGAGCGAATCGCCAGCTGAGCCGATGCCTTTGGCGGTTGGGTAGCGACATCGTCGTGCATTGTGATTGCTCACTCTTTGGCTAGATTGAGCCCGACATATCAATGGGGCTAATTCTCGCTCTGAATGAGTCTGCGAGCTTCGTCCCGTCTGCAGGTAGTTCAAGCGCATGCCCTCTCGTGAGCCGAAAGCGAACGTTGCAAAGCAGGACGAACTCGCAGGCGTCAGTACAGCGGTCCCCAATCAGCCCCTGCATCATTTCTCTCTGTCGCAGAACGAGATCACGATTCTGGCGGAAACCTTCCGCCTGCTCGGCGATCCGTCTCGGTTGAAGATCCTCCTAAGCTGTCTGGCGGAGCCCATATCGGTGGGCGACATCGCCGAACGACTGGATCTGTCGCCGTCCCTTGTCAGCCATCACCTGCGCCTTTTGCGAGGAGCGCGTCTCGTCAAGGGCGTGCGTCAGGCCAAGCAGATATTCTACGAGATCGCCGACCAGCACGTCAGCCAGGTGCTGCAGGACATGGCAACGCACATCGCGGAAGATCACGCGGACGAGTGAACTGGGCCAGCCCGGCGGTTCTTCGGTCGCGTCACCGACGTCGCCCGTCTCATCGCATTTTCGCGCGCGCCCAAGGCCAGCATCGACCAGAATGTCGCCTTTGCTCTGGCACTGAAGGGGCTTTTCCTCGTCACCAGCGTACTCGGCATCGCGGGGCTCTGGATCGCAGTTCTCGCCGACACCGGCGCGACCGCGACGTGACGCTGAATGCACTGCGGCTTCGCTGCGTGCCGGAGCACGTCGTAGCAAAGCCGATGGCGCTCGTCTGAAGACGATCTCCTCTCATTCAAAAGACATCGCGAAGTAAAGCCGGCAGTTGACCGCCGCATAGCGGGATGGATGCGGCAACGGCCTCTTCGGAAAAACTTTCCGAGGGCCTTGACCTTTCCATCGTTGGAAACCCCACCTTCGGAAAAATTTGACCGCCGCCGTCTTCCGCAGGCTGGAGCGCGCGCCCGTATGAAAGCGAACGAGAATGAGTAAAAAAGCCGCCGCCCTGCTCCTGGCCGGTGCCGTCATCGCCGGTGGAACCTTTGTCTATCGCGACGAAGTGAGGCTCTATACTGGCCGCCTTCTGGCGCTTGTATCGTCGACGACAATGTCCCAAGCCGCCGCCCAGCCTGGCCAAATGCCTGTGCCCCAGGTTCCGGTCGCCGAGGTCGTCATGCGCAAGGTCGCGCGGTCGGTGGAATTTACAGGCCATCTCGAAGCGACCAAGGTCATCGAACTTCGCCCGCGTGTCGGCGGCGCCATCGATGCCGTGAGCGTTCCGGAAGGCGGCCTCGTGCGCCCGGGCCAGCTCCTGTTCCAGATCGACCCCAGGCCGTTCCAGGTCGCCCTGGATGCCGCCAAGGCTCAGTTGCAGCAGGCGGTGGCTCTGCTCGATCAGGCCGAGAGTGATTTCACACGGGTCGAATCGCTGGCTCCGAACGGCACCGTGTCGCGCAAGACCTATGACGATGCGCAGACCGCGCGCCGCCAGCGTCAGGCGCAGATCGAAATCGCGAAGGCAGCCGTGGCCGCCACCGAACTCGATCTTTCCTTCACGCGCGTCACCGCTCCGATTGGTGGGCGCGTCGACCGGGTTCTGGTCTCCGAAGGCAATCTTGTCGCCGGCGGCAATGCCGGAGCCGCGACACTTCTCACCACGATCGTCTCGACCGACCCCCTCTATGCCTATTTCGATATCGACGAAGCCACCTATCTCGAATTCGCCGTACGTGCGCGGGCGATCGAAAGTGGAAAGGCTTCCGGCAAATTGCTGGTGCAGGTGGGGCTGATGACCGATGCCGGCTTCCCGCATGCAGGCGAATTCGATTTTCTCGGCAATCGCGTCGACCGGAGCACGGGGACAATCCGCGCTCGGGCCGTTGTGAAGAACCCCGATGGTCGGCTGGCGCCCGGCCTTTTTGCGCGGGTGAACCTCGTTACTGCCGAGCCGGCTCAGACTGTGCTTATCGACGATCAGGCGATCGGTATCGATCAAGGACGCCGCTACGTGCTGGTGCTCGGAGCCGAGGACAAGGCCGAATACCGCCCGGTCAAGCTTGGACCGATGATCGACGGTCTGCGTGTCGTCGCAGCCGGCCTCAATCCGGGTGAAAAGATCATCGTGAAGGGGCTGGTCCGTCCGGGTATGCGGGTGGCCCCGCAGATGATTTCGATGCTGCCGGGCCAATCTGCCGATGGAGACCGGTCTGCGGCTGAAGCGCAGGAGGCGCGTCGATGAATATCCCGCGCTTTTTCGTCGACCGTCCCATCTTCGCAGTCGTTCTGTCTGTCTTGATGCTGATCGCCGGCGGTCTGACACTGCTGAAGCTGCCGTTGAGCGAGTATCCCCAGGTGACTCCGCCAACGGTACAGGTCACCGCAAGCTATCCGGGCGCCAATCCCGAGGTGATCGCCGAAACGGTTGCCGCGCCGCTGGAACAGGTCATCAACGGCGTCGAGAACATGCTCTATATGAGCTCGCAGGCCGCGACCGACGGGCGCATGACGCTCACGGTGACCTTTCAGCAGGGCACCGATCCCGACATGGCGCAGATCCAGGTGCAGAACCGCGTCTCGCGCGCGCTTCCGCGCCTGCCGCAGGAGGTTCAGCGTATCGGCGTCGTGACGCAGAAGACCTCGCCCGACATCCTGATGGTCGTGCATCTCGTCTCGCCCGACGACCGCTATGATCCTCTCTACCTCTCGAACTTCGCCACTTTGCAGGTGCGAGACCAGCTTGCGCGCCTGTCAGGTGTGGGTGACGTGCTGGTCTGGGGTGCCGGCGAATATTCGATGCGGATCTGGCTCGATCCGGCCAAGGTGGCGGCGCGCGGTCTGACCGCCTCCGACGTCGTGGCGGCAATTCAGGAGCAGAACGCCCAGGTGGCCGCCGGCTCGGTCGGCCAGCAGCCGGAAGCCTCGGCGGCGTTCCAAATCACGGTCAATACCCTTGGCAGGCTTTCGAACGAGGAGCAGTTCGGCGACATCGTCGTCAAGACAGGTGCCGACGGCCAGGTCACCCGGCTGCGGGATATTGCCCGTATCGAACTTGGTGCGGACTCCTACGCGTTGCGCAGTCTTCTTGACGGCAAGCCGGCGCTGGCGATGCAGATCATCCAGAGCCCCGGCGCCAACGCGCTCGACGTGTCGAGCGCCATTCGCGGCACCATGGAAAAACTACAGAAAGGTTTTCCCGAAGGTATAGAGTACCGCATCGCCTACGACCCCACCGTCTTCGTCAAGGCTTCTCTGGAAGCCGTGGTGATGACGTTGCTCGAAGCCATCGCTCTGGTCGTGATCGTGGTCGTGCTCTTCCTTCAGACCTGGCGCGCTTCGATCATCCCGCTGGTTGCCGTGCCCATATCATTGGTCGGTACCTTCGCCTTCATGTATATGTTCGGCTTCTCGCTGAACACCCTGTCGCTGTTCGGGCTCGTGCTCTCGATCGGTATCGTGGTCGATGACGCCATCGTGGTGGTCGAGAACGTAGAGCGTCACATCGCGCTCGGCGAAACGCCGAAGGAGGCGGCGCGCAAGGCCATGGACGAGGTGACCGGGCCGATTATTGCCATTACTTCGGTGCTCTCGGCCGTGTTCATTCCCTCGGCGTTCCTGTCCGGCCTGCAAGGTGAGTTCTACCGGCAGTTCGCCCTCACGATCGCAATCTCAACCATCCTGTCAGCGGTCAACTCTCTCACGCTTTCTCCTGCGCTCGCAGGTGTGCTCCTGAAGCCGCACCATGGCGAGGGGAAGCGCGATCTCTTGACCCGCGCGATCGACGGTCTGTTCGGCTGGTTCTTCCGGCTGTTCAACCGCTTCTTCGACAGCGCCTCGAATGCCTATGTCTGGTCGGTGCGCCGCGCCGTGAGGTTCAGCACCCTCGTCCTGCTTGTCTACGCCGGTTTGGTCGGAATGACATGGATGGGTTTCCAGACTGTGCCCAACGGCTTCGTGCCGGCACAGGACAAGTATTATCTTGTCGGCATCGCTCAGCTTCCTACCGGAGCCTCGCTTGATCGCACCGAGGCGGTCATCAAGAAAATGTCGGAGATCGCGCTTGCCGAGCCGGGCGTGGAAAATGTCGTCGCGTTTCCCGGGCTTTCGGTCAACGGCATGGTCAATATTCCCAACGCCGCCGTCATGTTCACGATCCTCAAGCCCTTTGACGAGCGCAAGGATCCTTCCTTGTCCGCTTTCGCGATCGCAGGTCGCCTGATGGGCAAGTTCAGCCAAATACCCGATGGTTTTGCCGGCATCTTCCCGCCACCACCTGTTCCGGGCCTCGGCTCGACCGGCGGTTTCAAGATCCAGATCGAGGATCGGGGCGGGCTTGGCTTCGAGGCCCTCGCGCAGGCGCAGGGCGCGATCATGGGCAAAGCGATGCAAACACCGGAGTTGGCTGGCATGCTCGCGAGCTTCCAGGTGAATGCGCCACAGGTGCAGGTGGACATCGACCGGGTGAAGGCCAAGTCGCAAGGGGTGCCGCTCAACACGATCTTCGAGACGTTGCAGGTCAACCTTGGTTCGCTCTACGCGAACGACTTCAATCGATTTGGCCGCACCTACCGCGTGATGGTCCAGGCGGACGCGCCATTCCGTATGCAGCCGGAGGACATCGGCCGACTGAAGGTGCGTAACGCGGCGGGCGACATGATTCCGTTGTCGGCCCTGCTGACCATCAAGCACAGTGCGGGGCCGGATCGCGTAATGCATTATAATGGCTTCCCGTCAGCCGACATCAGCGGCAGTCCGGCGCCGGGATTCTCGTTCGGGCAAGCGACCGCAGCGATGGAGCGGATCGCATCGGAAACATTGCCGCCGGGCATGGCCTTCGCGTGGACGGACCTCGCCTATCAGGAGAAACAAGCCGGGAATGCGGCCATGTACGTCTTCCCACTGTCTGTTCTGCTCGCGTTTCTGATTCTCGCGGCGCAGTACAACAGTTGGTCATTGCCGTTCGCTGTGTTGCTGATCGCTCCGTTGGCGTTGCTTTCCGCGATCGCAGGCGTCTGGTTTACCGGAGGCGACAACAATATTTTCACGCAGATCGGCTTCGTCGTGCTCGTCGGCCTCGCCGCCAAGAATGCGATCCTGATCGTCGAGTTCGCCAGAGCGAAGGAAGATGAAGGCGTCGATCCGTTGAACGCCGTGCTTGAAGCAGCCCGGCTTCGCCTGCGGCCAATCCTGATGACCTCGCTCGCCTTCATCGCCGGTGTCGTCCCACTTGTGGTCGCAACGGGGGCTGGTGCCGAGATGCGGCATGTCATGGGTATTGCCGTGTTCGCCGGCATGCTTGGCGTCACGTTGTTCGGCCTCGTGCTGACGCCGGTGTTTTACGTCTTGGTGCGCCGTATGGCGATCGCCCGCCAGACGCGGAGTGACGCCGCCGCAGCCCTGGAATCGCGCGTCTATGACAAGGTGTCGGAAGGCGGTCGCGAAAAGGGGCTATCTGCCCCGCCCCCGGCAGCAACCTGACATGGAAGAAAGCGCGCTCAGCGGATGGGAACGCATAGCCGTGGCAAGATCAGGCCTCAATTTCCTTCAGTTCCAGGACTTGACCTTGCAACGATGGGAAGTCCCATTTGCCGTGGAGGCAAACTAAGGAGGCCTCCATGTATCTCTTTACTGTTCCCAACATGACCTGCGGCGGCTGCGCCAAATCGGTCACCAAAGCGCTGCAGAGCGTCGATGCCAAGGCGAAGATCGAGACCGATCCGCCGAAGCGTGAAGTCCGGATCCAGACCTCTGCGGGTGAAGCGGCACTTCGCGCTGTTCTGTCCGAAGCTGGCTATCCGGTCGAGGATGAGCCGGTAGCCGCCTGACGCATTGCGCGCGTGTCGGCGCAAGCTTGCGCTGGTGATGCAGGCGATGGCTGCGACGGTATCTCTGGCAGTCTAAGCAAAGCGGGCGGCCGGAGGGCTGCCCGCTTTTTTCGTGTCCGGGCTCCGGCTGCCTTGGCAAGCCGGTCAGACGCGGAACTGGAGGCAATGCGCCCAGGAGAGGGGCTTTCCAAAAACCACATCAATACCGAGGCTGCCGCCTCTGAAGGACCAGATTGCGCCGGCGCCCATTCCTGCGGTCGGTCTCCTCAGGGCGCTCAAGTCCCTCGCTGGACCGTTTCGCGCTGAACACTCGCAGCTCGCAGGTTTTAGCCACGGCAGGTTGACAGACAAACATATGAACAGGTATTGAATTGTTCACATGAACCGGATCGGACCGACCTATGGCAAACCCATCTCCCTCCCACAGCGGCCATCATGGTCACGATCACGCCAAGGGGCACGATCATGACCACGACCACGATCACTCCCACGTTCCGGTGGTTACGAAGGACAATGAGCGCAAGATCCTCATATCCTTCCTGATCATCTTCTCATTCATGTTCGTCGAAGCCGTCGGCGGATATGTCTCAGGCTCGCTCGCCCTTCTTGCCGATGCTGGCCATATGCTGACCGACGCAATCGCGCTCGGTCTGGCCTACATCGCCTTCCGTCTCGGAAGGCGACCTGCCGATGGGCAGCGCACCTTTGGCTATGCCCGGTTCGAGGTGATTGCGGGGCTCGTCAATGCACTCACGCTGTTCGGCATCGTCGGGTGGATCCTTTACGAAGCCATCGAACGCTTCCGGGAACCCCAACCGGTCCTGGCCGGATCGATGTTCGTGGTGGCCCTCATCGGCTTGCTCGTGAACATTTTCGTCCTTTGGTTTCTGACCCGCGGCGATTCTGAACATGTCAACGTCAAGGGGGCGGTGCTGCATGTGATGGGCGATCTGCTCGGCTCTGTCGGCGCGATCGTTGCAGCGGTGGTGATCTGGTACACGGGCTGGACCCCCATCGACCCGATTCTCTCGGTGTTCGTGTCCTTGCTGATTCTGCGCAGCGCCTGGAGCTTGCTCAAGAACACGCTGCATATCCTGCTCGAAGGCGCTCCCGCCAACGCCGGCAGCTCCCAGATATCCGAGCATCTCCGGACGAGCGTTCCGGGCATTCAGAACGTCAGCCACATCCACGTCTGGTCACTGACTTCCGGTCGCGTGCTGGCGACGCTCCAGGTGCAGCCGGTGGAGGGGGGCGATGTTCGCAGTGTCGTCAAGCAGGTCGAGCACGAACTGAAGACGAAGTTCAACATCGAGCACCCGACGATCGGCATCGACTGGGAAGGAGACGCCAGTTGCAGTCTGGATGAGCCTGGCAATGCGACCGCTTCCCACGCGGGGCACTCGCATTAAATGACCGGGCGTCACGGTTCACCCGGAAAGTCAGGGAGGTACAGCGTTGAGCAGAGCAGCGCGCTTTCGCCCCAGGAGTTGAACTTCCTACCGGAAACGCGCTTAAGCTGATCGAGCGCCCTCAGCCCATAGGAGCAGGTGGGCTCGGCCGCCACCATGCGATGAAGCTCGGCGCATTTGGCTGCATGCGATGCCCTTTTCGACCCCTTTGACTCCAGCGTTCTGCCTTCGCAAGGACCTCGACCAGTTTGTTGAACCTGCTGCGCTGACGATCACTCGCCACAGCCGCTCGGTCGCGCTCGCTGAAACGTCCGAGCGCACCGTGCCGCGGATAGCGACCGAGCGCGACGAGTTCCCGAACGAGCATTCCCGCAGCTTGCGGCGGCGCCTGGGGCAAATTCCTGTCCCAGATCGTAGTTGTCTAACAATTGGCATCGCCGACGATTGGGGATAGCTTTCGCAGCGGCGAGGGCGCTTGGTCCTGACGACGCCGATCTTGGAGGCTTGTATGGCTAGCGGCACCGTAAAATGGTTCAATTCAACGAAGGGCTTCGGCTTCATTCAGCCTGATGATGGCGGGCAGGACGTGTTCGTCCACATCAGCGCAGTCGAGCGATCTGGTATGCGGGAGCTTCAGGAGGGCCAGAAGATCTCCTACGAAGTTGTCGCGGACAAGCGCTCCGGCAAGTCGTCCGCGGAAAATCTCAAGGCCGGTTGAGATGCCCGCCGCCGCGCTTGATGTCGAATCCACTCGATACCAGTAATTGCATACTCCGATTTGCGCCCGCAGCCGAACGGCCCGCGGGCGCTGCCGTTTCGGGTTAGTTGCGACGTTGCCCCTCGGTTCTCATCCGGTCTGAAGCTCGTTCTGGCCCATTGAGAGGATCGGGCTCTGGCACTATGCGACAAGCACAGCGCCAGAGCCCGACGCTTTACCGGCCCGTACGGGCTCCGCAATCGCCGGAAACGAACTCCGCGCTGGATAAAAACCGGGGGCAACGTCAGAGATCTGCCGCTTCGGGGCCGAACCCTGACAAAGATCTGCCCTGATCTGAGCCGCCATCAGACATCACGCTCGTCAGTTGTGAAGGTCGGCTCTCCGGCATGTTCTCGATGTTCGGCAATGGCGCACCGGTGCAAATTACCCCGCGGAGCATCGCAACCTCGCGGAGATGGGCGCCAATCCAGCGCTCACTCTCCGATCGTCACGTTCGCCGCCGACTTCGATTGGTGCTGCCTCGCGATCAGGTTCAGCGCGTTCAACGTCACCTGGGCGGCGAGCAGGGCCGACATTCCGCCGACGTCATGAGGCGGGCTCACCGTGTTGATGTTGACGCCGACGAGGTTGAGGCCGGCGCAGGCTTCGAGCACGGCAAGGCCCTCGCGCGAGGTCGCGCCGCCCCAGGTCGGGGTGCAGACGCCGGGCGCGACCGAGGGGTCGAAGAAGTCCATGTCGTAGGACAGGTAGACGGGCCGGTCGCCGATGCGCGCCCGGATCTCCGCGAAGACGGTCTCGATGCCCCGTTCGAGCAGTTCACTCATCGGGATCACATTGTAGCCGAGGCTCCGGCCATACTCGCCGACGCCGGGCAGCATCGTCGTGCCGCGCATGCCGACCTGATAGGAGCGCGTCGGGTCGACGAGCCCTTCCTCGGCAGCACGCCCGAAGGCGGTGGCGGTGTTGTATCCATCGATCGGATAGGCATCGGTGTGGGCGTCGATGTGGACCGTGACGAGATCGGGGTAGACGCGGTGAAGCGCGCGCATCTCGGGCAGCGCGATGGCCCCGTCGCCGCCGAGCGTGATGGCTACCGCCCGCGTCTCGGCAATCGCCCCGACAGCCGTCTCGATCGCGGCATAGGAGGTTTCGAGGTCGCCGGGGCTGACCCTGGCGTCGCCGACGTCGACGACGCCGAGCGCCGCGAGCGGGTTGATGCCGTTGGCGAAGTCGAAGGCGCGCAGCAGCAGCGACTGTTCCCGGATCGCGGACGGCCCGAGCCGCGAGCCGACGCGCTGGGGATGGGTCCCGCAGTCGAACGGCAGGCCGAGGACCACTGCCTTGGCGTCGCCGATCTCCGTGCGATGCGGAACACCCATGAAGGTCTGGGCGAGCGAAAACGGGGCCGTCGTCATTGATCTACCTGTTCGTTCGGGAGGCGAGGAACGGGCGGCTGCACGCCGCCCGTGGATGTCGGGCTCAGGACGCGATGGTGTCCAGGTAGCGGGCGAGGATCGCGGCGTAGTGCTCCGCGTACCATTCATTGTCGACGGCGACCTGACGCGCGAAGTTCTCGGGCGAGCCGCAGTCGAGCGCCTTCATCTCGGCGGGGACCATCGCCGCGGCGGCCGGGTTCACCGGTCCGTTGCCGACGCGCTTGAACAGCTCCACCTGGCTCTTGGGATCCTGCGCCGAGGCGACGAACTGCCAGGCGCGGGCCTTGGCCGGGTTGCCCTTCGGCACGATCCAGGCGCCGGGGAAGAGGATGCCATCCTCGAAGGTGAACTTGATGTGGTCGCCGACCTCCTTGGCGAGCAGCATCGAGCGCGTGTGCCAGAGATTGCCCATCACCACTTCCTGGTTGCGGAAGAGCTGCTGGCTCTCCGCGCCGGTCGCCCAGAAGATGGTGTGCGGCTTGATCTCCTTGATCTTGGCGAGCGCCCGGTCGACGTCGATCGGATAGATCTTGTCGCGGCTGACACCATCGGCCAGCAGCGCCGCCTCGAGCATCCCCTCGATGTTGTTGCGCAGGGTCCGCTTGCCCGGGAAGTCCTTGACGTTCCAGAAGTCCTTCCAGTTCTTCGGTGCCGGCCCGCGCAGGGCCTTGGTGTCGTAGGTGAGCACGAAGGAGTAGAGATAGGCGCCGACGCCCCAATCCGAGCGGTGGGCCGGCCGCAGCTTGTCCTGCGCGACGATCGACCAGTCGACCTTCTCCAGCAGGTTCTGGCGGCCGAGCTCGATCGATGCCGGCACCGTGCGGTCGCAGACATCCCAGGTCACGGCTCTGCTCTCGACCATCGCCTTGATCTTGCCCGAGCTCGGGCCCGAGCCGTTGATGATCGCCTTCGCTCCGGGATTGGCGGCATTGAAGGGCTGCGCCCAGATCGCGTCATAGGCCGGCACGGCATCGCCGCCCCAGTTGACGATCACGATCTCGCCGGCGGCGGCGTGCGCCGGCGTCAGGCGCAGCCCGGCCGGAATGGCGCCGAGCATCGCCAGCGCCTGCAGGAAACGCCGGCGATGCACGCGCTTGCCCTCGGTCTGCTCGCGCAGGATCGCCAGGCAGTCGTCACGAAACTCCTGATGTTCTCTCGTCATGCTGTCGTCCCCTCTGTTTTTAGGCTTTTGCGGAAGCGCTGCGCGCCGTCGTGATCGCGACGGCGACGAAGGTCAGGACGATCATCACCGTGCCGAGCGCGGCGATCGCCGGGTCGATATTGTCCGCCAGCCCTTCCCAGATGCGACGCGGCAGGGTCGTGACGGCGCGGCTGGTGACGAAGAGCGCGACGATCGTCTCGTCCCAGGAGGTGATGAAGGCGAAGGCGGCGCCGGCGACGATGCCGGCGCGGATCTGCGGCAGGATCACCCAGCTCATCGCCTGCCTTGCATTGGCTCCGAGACTGCGCGCTGCCTGCTCGAGCCGCGGATCGACATTCGCCAGCGTGCCGGCGACCGTGAGCACGACGAAGGGAAGCCCCTTCATCGCGTGGATGAGGATCAGGCCGAGATAGGTGTCGAGCAGTCCAAGCGTCGCCCAGGCCCGGTAGAAGGCGACGGCATGGACGATCGGCGGCACGATGATCGGCGCGAGCAGCAGCAGCCTCAGCCGCTTGGCGAGCGGCACGCCGAGGCGCCAGGCACCGACCGCGAAGGCGACGCCGAGCACGGTCGCAAGCACCGTCGCGCCGAGCCCGACGATGAGGCTGTCGACGATGCTCTTCGACCAGCGGCCGTCGGTCACCAGGCTCTCGTAATGGCGCAGCGAGATCGCGCCCTTCGGCAGGGAGAGATAGCGTTCCGGCGTGAACGAGATCGGGATGATGACCAGCACC
>JAKFDB010000042.1:0-4944 GCA_036676315.1 Bradyrhizobiaceae bacterium | reverse complement strand
CGGTTTTTGGAACTGTTCCGGCGGCCCCGGGGACGCTCGCCCTATTGCGGCCGAAACGCGAACCTGTGGGAGAGGCAAAACCCCCACCCGGCTCACCCCACCAGTGTTCGCCTGCAGGCCGCCGCGTGGGGTGATGGGGAGAGTGTGCCACGGGTTTTGGGGAGGGGGATAAGTTCGGACAGATCCTCGTTTCGGGCGTGTGGCCCCACCCCCTCCTACCTCCCCCGTCAGAGGGGGAGGTTTCTCTCCACTCGTGGGCACGATGCAGTTCCAACCACTGAGCGGCACCTCCCCTTTATGGGGGAGGTTGGGGGCCGCCTGCGCCGAATTCAAAACGGGTCAAGCGCCAGGACGGCTGGTGGGTGGGGCCGGGTCTGGTACCGGAACCGTGACAACGGCTCGACCGTTCAGTTGCAGCATCGAGGTCGTATCCATGCATGAGCGAAACCCGGCCATCCTCCGAGCCCCTTCCGCCTTGGGCCTTCGCACTGATGGTGTCGCGTCCCTGGGAGCGAGCCTCATGGAGCTGGGACTGCCCGAACGGCTCGGCGCGCGGGACGCCGGAGCGCTCGACGTGCCGGCCAGGCAGGGACGAGGCGAGGCTGGCATTCTCAACCCGGGCGCTATCGCGGCCTTCTCCCCGCAACTAGCCGATGCCATCGAAGCCATCCTTGACGCGGCTGAGTTTCCGGTCGTTCTCGGCGGCGATTGCACGATCCTCCTCGGCTCGATGCTGGCGCTTCGGCGGCGCGGACACTACGGCCTGTTGTTTATCGACGGCCACGCGGATTTCTTCCAGCCCGAGGCGGAGCCGAATGGCGAAGGCGCCTCGATGGATCTCGCCTGGGCTACGGGTCATGGGCCGGTCGCAGTGACCGATCTGGAGGGGCACCGTCCGCTGTTGCGATCGGCAGACACGGTAGTATTCGGCTTCCGCGACCACGAGGATCAAAGGGAGTATGGCGGCCAGCCGTTGCCGGCCGACATGCTCGTCTATGACCTGCCACGCCTGCGCGGGGTTGGGGTCGAGACGGCCGCGCGGGCAGCAATCGAACACCTGGCCCGGCCAGAACTCGACGGCTTCTTCATCCATTTCGATGTCGACGTGCTCGACGACGCCATCATGCCGGCGGTGGACTTCCGCATTCCCGGCGGGCTTTCCTGGGAGGAGTTGGTCACCACCCTGCGCATTGCCCTCGGCAGCAACAGCGCTGTGGGTATTGAGGTGACGATCTACAATCCGTCGCTGGATAAGGACGGCACCGCCGGCAGGGGCCTGGTCGCCGCACTGGGCAGGGCACTTTCCTAGCGCAACAGTCCGCGGCTGCTTAGCTCGCCTCGCGGAAGCTTTCTGCCGTCGTCAGGTCCACCGAGACCAGCTGGCTCACGCCGCGCTCGGCCATGGTCACGCCGAACAGGCGGTCCACGCGGCTCATGGTGATCGGATTGTGGGTGATGACCATGAAGCGCGTATTTGTGCGCTGGCGCATGCTGTCGAGCAGGTTGCAGAAGCGCTCCACATTGGCGTCATCGAGCGGCGCGTCGACTTCGTCGAGCACGCAGATCGGCGCCGGATTGGTGAGAAACACCGCAAAGATCAGGCTCATTGCAGTGAGGGCCTGTTCGCCACCCGACAGCAACGTCATGGTTTGCGGCTTCTTGCCCGGCGGGCGGGCGATGATCTCGAGGCCGGCTTCGAGCGGATCATCGCTTTCGACGAAGCTGAGTTCGGCAGTGCCGCCCCCGAACAGGGTGGTGAACAGCTCCTGGAAATGCGCATTGACCTTGACGAAGGCCTCGTTGAGGCGTGCGCGGCCCTCCCGATTGAGCGACTGGATGCCCTGGCGCAGCTTGGCGATGGCCTCGATCAGGTCATTCTTGTCCTTGACCATCAGGTCGAGCTTTTCCTGAACCTCGACGGCTTCCTTTTCGGCCGACAGGTTGACCCCGCCCAGCCGCTCGCGCTCGGCCTTGAGCCGGTCGACCTTCTGTTCGGTGGCAGTTTCTGAGGGCAGGGACTCCGCAGGGCGAATGCCGGAGGCCTCCAGTGTCTTGCTCGCCGGAATGTCCAGCGTTTCCTCGATCTGGCGCTCAATCTGCTGACGCTGGGCGATGAAGCCCTTGATGCGCTCTTCGATGCGGGTCAATTCGATCCGTGCATTGGCCAGGATTTCGCTGGCGGCCTTGAGCGACTTGTCGGCCTCGCGATAGCCCGTTTGCGCGATATTGAGATTGTCGCCGGCAGTCCTGTGCTCGGCCTTGGCCACCTCGATCTGGTCTTCAAGCTGGGCACGCCGGGCCGCGAAGCCATTGGGTGTTTCGGTAACGCTGGCGAGTTGGGCCGAAACTTCCATGCTGCGCTGGTCGAGGGTCGAGAGCTGGGCCAGCGCGCCATCGCGGCGGCGGTTCCAGCTCAGCGAGTCGCGCTCGAGCTGGTCGATGCGGCTCTCGCGCATGCGCGCCGCGGTCTCGAAACTCCCGAGCTTCAGTCGGGCCTGATCCGCGCGCTCGCGCGCAGCGGCAAGGATTGACTGTTTGCCTTCGGCGATACGGGCAGCATCATCCTCGGTGCCGGCTTCGATCAGCGCGCGCTCGGCATCGGCGTGGATCGCCTGGGCCTCGGCAAGGCTCGAGGCGAGCCGGATACGTGCTTCTTCCAGAGCCGATTGGCGCGTGGTGAGGTCGCCGATGGCGCGCTGTGCCTTATCGACTTCGGCCTGGGCGGCGCCGATGGCATGCTGAGCCGCGCGCCAGGCCTCGCGCTTCTGGCGTTCGTCCTGCCGGCAGGAATCGAGCGTTGCAGTCAACGCCTCGACGTCGCGTTTATAGGCATTGCGCTCGCCCTTGGCCCGGGCGATTTCCTCATCAAGATCGGCGAGGCGATTGCGCTGGGCAAGGCGCTGCGCCGCAGCGCTTGGCGCATCCGCGGCAGAGACGAAACCGTCCCAGCGCCAGAGTGCCCCATCCAGCGTCACGAGCCGCTGGCCGGGCTTGAGTGCATGCATCAGGCCGGGGCCATCGGCAGCATCGATGAGGCCGATCTGGTCGAGCCGGCGCTTGAGCAAAGGCGAACCGGTGACATAGCGGCTGAGCGGTTCTGCTGCCTGGGGCAGGGCGGCGTCATCCGTGTGATCGATGGGCACCGACCAGTGCATCGGCGCACCGGCATCGGAACTGGCTTCAAGATCATCGCCCAGCGCGGCGCCGAGCGCGGTTTCGTATCCCGGCGTAACCTTGAGCTGGTCCACAATGGCGGGCCAGAGGCTCGAGCCGACATTGAGCATCTTGCCAAGGGTCGCCGCCTCGGCCTCGAGCCGGTTGAGTGCCGCTTCGATTTCAGCGAGGCGAGGTCGAGCCGCGTCGAGCCTGGTTTGCGCGGCGACGGTGGCTTCTTCGGCCACAGTGGCCGCCTGCTCGGTCTCGGCGGTGCGGGCCTGCGCGGCAGTCAGCGCGGCGCGCCTGAGCAGAAGCGTTTCGTCGGCATCGAGGCTGGCGGCAACGGTGCGCGATTCTTGCTCGACTTCTGCCACTTGTTGCGTCAGCCTCTGGATACGGGCGGCGGCGTCGCTGGAACTGCGGATAGCCTGGGCGCGCCGGGCGCGAACCTGTGCCAGGGTGTCCGCGGCCGCGCGCGCCTCGGCCTCCGCCGCTGCGACGGCAGCGCGGGCGAGGTCCGCCTCGCCGCGGGCGCGGTCGAAATCGCCCCGCGCGGCCTCGCCCTCCGATTGGAGCCGGGCGAGTTCCTCGGCGTAAAGCGCCAGGGTGGTTTCGCTCTCCGTCACCAATTCCCGCTCGCGCACCCCGTCGGCGGCGAGTTGGCGAATACGGTCTTCGAGTTCGGCGCGCCGCTGGTCGGCCCGACGAGCCTCTTCGGCGAGTTGTTCGGCCAGGATCGTGTAGCGCTGCAGCACGGCGCCGGTCACCGCCTCGCGGTCGCGCAGAGGCTGCAAGGCCGCCTCGGCTGCCACGAGCTTGTTTTGTGCCTGTAGTTCGAGATGGGTGGCATCGGCCAATTCGCGGACCAGCACCGCCTGCTGGGCTTCGGTTTCCTTCTCGGCGAAGCGGGCGGCAACCCAGCGGATATGAAACAGCGTCGCTTCGGCGCGGCGGATATCGCCCGACAGCGAGCGATAGCGGATGGCGAGGCGCGCCTGGCGCTTGAGGGTTTCGAGCTGGGTCTCGACCTGGGCGATGATGTCGTCGACGCGCTCGAGATTACTCTCGGCGGCGCGCAGCCGCAGTTCGGCCTCGTGCCGGCGCGAATGGAGGCCCGAAATGCCGGCGGCTTCTTCGAGCAGCGCCCGGCGCGCGGTGGGCTTGGCGGCGATCAGCTCGCCGATCTGGCCCTGCCGCACCATTGCCGGCGAATGGGCGCCGGTGGACGCGTCGGCAAACAGCAGCTGCACATCGCGGGCACGCACTTCCTTGCCGTTGACGCGATAGACCGAGCCGGCCTCGCGCTCGATACGGCGGGTGACTTCGAGCACATCGGCATTGTTGAGCGCGGCGGGCGCCGTGCGATCGGCATTATCGAGGATGAGCGTGACTTCGGCCGAATTGCGGGCCGGGCGATTGCCGGAGCCCGAGAAGATCACGTCATCCATGCCCGAGGCGCGCATGGCCTTGTAGGAGCTTTCGCCCATGACCCAGCGCATCGCCTCGACCAGGTTGGACTTGCCGCAGCCATTGGGGCCGACAATGCCGGTCAGCCCCGGCTCCATGACGAGCGTGGTTTCGTCCGAAAAGGACTTGAAGCCATGCAGCTTGAGGCGGGAGAATTTCATCGATCTTGCCCCCGCCACCGCGCGGCACCCTCCCCCCCGCGGGGAGGGGTGGGGAGGGGGGCGGTTGGGCCGGATACATAGGGGTCAGCCCGCACCCCCTCCCAACCTCCCCCGAGGTGCTGATCGAGTTTGCGGAAGTTACTGCGCAGGCGTGGCAGCG
>JAKFDB010000041.1:0-28268 GCA_036676315.1 Bradyrhizobiaceae bacterium | reverse complement strand
CGGCTCGGCTGAATGGATGTCGTCATCGTGCCGTGCTTGCGGCAGACGTCCGCTGTCTTCGCTCCAGCCTCCTGCTCCTTCAAACTCCTGCGGTACCCCTTGGCCGCCTGGTCGGCGGCGTCCGAAGAGTGAATCGACGACGGGGGAGAACCGGCCGAAGGTGTCCACAATCGTGAGCACGCGGATCCTTTTGCTCGTCGCGGGCTGGGCGTGGACGGCTCAGCTTGGACTGGAGCGGTGTTCGCTCATCGCGCGCCGACCCTCCGGGCCGCGGCAACGAGGGCTTCGACCAGTTCCGGCTTGCGGACCTGCGGCTCGGGCCAGGAGCGCCGGCTCTGGCTCAGCCCGAGTCCAAGGAAGCTCTCGGCGAGCTTCAAAGTCAGCCGGGCAGGATCGATGACGGGAACGGGTAGTTCGGCGGCGAGCTGTGCGGCGAGATCGTCGCCTGTGCTGGCGAGGCAGAGCACATCGGCGCCGTCCTCCTCGACGCAGGCCTTCGCGGCCGTGAGCGCCGCGGCGAAGGCCGGCCCGCTCTGCTCGCCCTCGGCGGCCGGGAACGCGCGGACTGATGCGCATTGCGCTGCGAGCCCGTATTCGGTCACGAGCTTCTTCGCCCGGGTGTAGCCGGCAGCCGGAACCAGCACCGAAAAACGCGAGCCCAGCGTCAACGCGTGCAACATCGCGCTGCGCCCGGCCGCGACGACAGGAACCCTCAGGACAGAGCGCAGCGCGCCCGCGCCGTAATCACCGAAATCGCCAAGGCAGACCGCGTCAAACCCCTCGGACTCGGCGCCCTGCCCGGCCGCGAGTACGGCGAGATCGGCCAATGCCCAGTCATGTGCGCTGGCGAAACCGGCCAGCGCGGCATCGGTGCGGCGGATGGTGACGATGGCATCGGAATCGACGGCCGAGCCCAGATCGGCCGGCCCTCCGCCAACAGCCAGGATCATCAGAAGACGTGGCATCACAGGCTCCTTCAGATGGCGGCGGCGCGCTCACCCATGGCGCGGAGCTGCGTCAGGGCGAGTGCTTGCGGCGCGGGATAGGCGACGCGACTATGGCTGAGCTTCAGCTTGATGGCGGCATCGGCCAGCCGGTAGGTCAACGGCCCGGGATTGATGATCGGCACCGGCAGGCGCTCGGCCAGATAGGCGTGCGCCTCATGCATCGTGGTCGAGCCAAGGATGATGACGTCGGCGCCATCCTCCTCGATGCAGCGCATCGCGGCCTTGTGCAGCGCGGGAAAGAACTCATCCTCTTTGCCGGCGAGCAGGCTCTGATTGTTGGGCTGCAGGCCCGCGGAGCGCAGCGAGGCACATTTATGCGCGAGGCCGAGTTCGGCCAGCGTCTTGGTGTAGAGGTGGCGCCAGCGATCCCACATGGCGAGGATAGAGAATTTCTCGCCCAGCATCAGCGCCGCCAGCATGGCGTGACGACCCGCGCCAATGACCGGAATATCGAGCACAGAGCGCAGTGCGGACATCCCGGAATCGCTGACGGTATCGATGCAGACGGCGTCAAAGCCTTCCTCCTGCGCCGCGATTCCGGCTTCGAGGATGCCGATATCGGCGAGCACCGCATCCTGCTGGCTGACATAGTTGGCAGGCGCGATCCGTACCGGGCGGAACTCGAAGTCTATCCCCTCGCCCAGCTTTACCGAGCGCAGCTGCGCCTTGCGCTTCTCGAGGTTCTCCGCGTCCATCGGAAACGGCACGATCACCAGCACCCTGGCCATGACGGCTTGTTCTCCCTGAAGTGTCACGATGCGAGACGTGCAGCGCTCGTCCCAGCGAAGCGCCCGAGCACGACGGCGGTCAGGAGCCCGTTACCACCGAGATAGCCCCAGGATGACGGCCCGGAGAGACCGCGCGCCGCGCCGCCCGCCGCGAAGAGATTCGGCAGCGGCGAGCCATCCGCATGCAGGACGCGCGCGCTCGTATCGACGGCGAGCCCGCCTTGGGTATGAAACAGCGCGCCGCGTACCTCCGCTGCCAGAAACGGCGGCTTCAGCGGTGGATTTCCGGTCAGATCACGCCCGAACGGGTCCCTGGTGGATCCGCCGACATAGGTCTCGACCTCGGCGAAACTCGCGCGCAATGCCTCGACGGGAAGCCTCGTCGCCTGCGCCAATCCCTCTATGCTGTCGGCGGAGACGATGGAGCCGCTTTCCAGAACACGGTGATAATCCTGGAAGGTCAGCGCCGGCTCCTCGCAGCGCTTGTCATAGACCGTCCAGGCCGTGCCGCCGCGTTGGGCGAGCACGGCCGAGGCCTGCTCGGAATAGCCGCTCATCTCGTTGGAGAAACGACGACCGTCGCGGTTGACCTGGAAGCCACCGCGAATGACGAGCGCCCAGGTCAGCGGCAGGTTCGGGCCGGCCGCAACGCAATGGCCCTGATAGCCGCCGAGATCGGCTGAGGCGGCACCGAGCGCCTCGCCCCAGACAAGCGCCTCGCCCTTGCTGCCATCATGCCCGCAATAGACCGCAGCGGCCATCTCGGGGATATGACGGGCGACGACCGCCGGATCCGCCCCATAGCCGCCCGTGGCGAGCACCAGCGCCCGGCAGCCGATCTGGCGCTGCGCGCCCTCGCGATCCTTGTAGTCGACGGCGCTCACGCGACCGTCCTCGTCCGCAAACAGCGTCTCGACCAAGGCCGAGGTCACGATCTCGACACTCGCATGGCGGGCCGCGCGCAGCAGCCCCGCCTCCATCTCCATGCCAGTGCGGCCCTTCGGCACGTGATAGCGATGGCGGGAATGGCCGGGATAGAGAATATCGTCGAGCAGCTCGAAATGGACGCCGTGGCAATCGACGAGCCATTCGACCGCCGGGCCCGAGGCCTCCGCGACGGCCCGCGCCAGCCTCGCCTCGGTCTTGCCCTTCGCCTTCGCCAAGATGTCGGCGAGGAAGAGTTCCGACGTATCGGCTATCCCCTTCTCGCGCTGGAAGCGGGTCCCGGCGCCGGGTAGCATGCCGAGCGTCAGGGCAGTGTTGCCGGCCGGCTCGGCATCACGCTCCAGCATGACGACATCGGCGCCCGCGTCACGGGCGGCGAGCGCCGTGCAGAGCCCGGCAGCGCCCGCGCCGACGATCACGACATCAGCGATCCGTTCCGGCGCAGCCGCGCGCGCGGGTCTGACGCTCACTCCGGCACGCCCCAGCTGACCTGCTCGGAAATGACCGGCCCGGCCAGCCGGAAGCGGTCAATGAAGCGCGTTCCGCCCTTCACCGTGCCATGACCGAAGACGAGACAGCCATCATCGGTGAGCGCCTCGACGAACTGTTCGTAGCTCTTCCCGAGCCCGGCCGAAACCTTGACCGCCTCGGCGAGGCTGAGGCGGCGCCCCTGCGCGTCGATAGCGACGAAGCCTTCCGCCACCAGCTTGGCGGCGGCCTCCGCGTCATCCTTGGCCAAGGCCTCCGCGAGCGCGGCCGCGACCTCGGTCGCCGGCGGCAGCGGCGGGCCCGGAACACGCGAGACGCCGCCGCGCGCATAGGAGCTTGGCGCGAGTTCCCGCAGGATCGTGACGACTCCCTCGGGCGGCGCGGCCATGACCGAGCGCACGACGCGCGTCATGCCCTTGAGCAGGCGTGCCTTGGTGGCATCGTCATAGCCCTGGATGATGGTGGTTTCGACGACGGGCATGGCGTTCTCCCCGCTTTCGCGATTGAGGCAATGGTTCAGGCGGCCGCGAACTCGGCGGCGACCTCGGCGACGGTGGCGACGCGGCAGACCGGCTTCAGCGCGGCGATGGCGGTATCGTGTGTGGCCGGCGTGAAGGCTGCGCAGCCATCCTCGAGCACGATCGTCTCTAGATCACGGACATGGGCGTCGCGCACGGTCGAGGCGACACCGCCATTGGTGACGATGCCGGCGACGATGAGCTTCTCGATGCCGCATTTGCGCAGCACCCACTCCATCCGCGTCATGTAGAAGGCCGAATAGGCGATCTTCTCGACCGTGAGGTCAGCCGGCTGCAATTCGTCGACCAGCGCATGCCCCCAGGCGCCGGGCAGAAAATCCCCCTTCTTCAGGAACGGCCTGATCTGCTTCAGATGCGGCGAGATGATCGGCTCACCGCCCTTCGCCGGAACCAGCGTGAACTGGGTCGAGACATAATAGCCGCCCTTCGCCCGGATGAGATCGGCGAGCGGCCTCAGCCTTGCCGGCAGGGCCGCGATCTCCGGCGCCGTCTGGCCGGCGCGACCATAGGCCCCGTCCGGATGCAGGAAGTCGTTCTGGAGATCGACCGTCAGCAGCGCCGTGCGCGACAACGGGATTGCGGACTGGCTCATCGCGCGCGCTCCACGACGACATTGCCGAAGGGATCGACGCGGGCGACGAGATCGGGATCGACCACCGTCGTCGCGTCCGGCTGTTCGAGGATCGCCGGCCCCGTGATCACAGCGCCGACCGGCAGGCCGAGCCGGGCATAGATCGCCGCTTCGTGCCAGGCACCGTCGAACCAGACCTTGCGCGTGCCGAGCCGCGCCTTGCCGAGATCGGCATCCACCCCCGGCGCCAGCGCCAAGAGATCGAAATGCGGCCGCCGGCCGATGGCGGCCGTGCGCAGATTGACGATCCGTGCCGGTACGCCCGGCAGCAGGCGGCTGAAGGAGGCCCTGTAGGCCTGCTCGAAAGCCGCCCGGATCTTCGCCTCGCTGACCTCCGTCGTCCTCTCCGCGACCGTCAGCGGCAGCGGCACCGAGACCGTGTGGGTCTGCCCGACATAGTGCATGTCGAGTTCGAACAGGATGTCGATGCCCTCGACCGCAAGCCCCGCGGCCTCCACGACCTCGCGCGCCTGCGCGGCTTCAGCGACCATGCGACGGTCGAGCGCCGCGGCATCAAGGCCTTCGAGGCCCAGATTGATGGTTTGGACCTGGTCGTGGCGGATATCGGCGATGACGCAACCAAGCGCCGAGGTCACACCGGGATAGCGCGGCACCAGCGCGGCCTTCAGGCCGACATCCTTGATCAGCGAGCCGGCATGCAGCGCGCCACCGCCGCCGAAGGGCACTGCCGCGAACTTGCCGGGATCATGACCGCGTTCGATCGAGACGAGCCTGATCGCGCCCGCCATCTTGGCATTGGCGATGCGCACGATGGCTTCCGCCGCGACCATGACGTCGAGCCCGAGCGGCTTGGCCACGTGCTCCTCGATGACCGCGCGCGCCGCCTCGACATCGAGCCTAGCCAATTTGCCGCCGATGGGCCGCTCGGCATTGATGCGGCCAAGCACGACATTGGCGTCGGTCAGCGTTGGACGGGTGTTGCCCTGGCCATAACACACCGGACCCGGCCGCGATCCGGCGCTTTCCGGCCCGACCTGCAGCAATCCGCCGGCGTCGACATGGGCAATCGAACCGCCACCGGCGCCGATCGTGGTGATCTCGATCATCGGAGTACGGATGACGAGGCCGAAATCGATCGTGGTCTGGGCGGCGAGCGCGGTCTTGCCGCCGACGACCAGGGAGACGTCGAAGGATGTGCCGCCGAGATCGCCGGTGATGACATCGGGAAAGCCCGCAGCTTCGGCAATCGCCGCTGCCGCAATCACGCCCGCAGCCGGGCCCGACAGCGCTGTCCGCACCGGCAGGCGCCGTGCCGTCTGCGTCGACATCACCCCGCCATTGGACTGCACGATGTGGAAACGGCCGCCGAAGCCTTCGGATGCCAGCGCATCGTCGAGCTTGGCGAGATAGCTACCGACGACGGGCTGGAGATAGGCGTTCAGCGCCGTGGTCGAGGTCCGCTCGAACTCGCGGATCTCCGGCAGGATCTGGCTGGAACAGGCGATGTTGCCGTTGGGCCAGACCGACGCCGCTGCCGCCAGCGCCTTCATCTCGTTCTCGGGATTGGCATAGGCATTGACGAAGACGATCGCGAGCGCCTCGCAGCCGGCCGCGGCAAGCGTCTTTGCGGCCTGCCGAACCTCTTCCTCGTCGAGCCCCTGACGGATCGTGCCGTCGGCGAGCGTGCGCTCCTCGACCTCGAGCCTCAGGTCCCGGTCGATCACCGGGACGAAATCGCCCCAGAGCCCCCAGGTATGACGCCGGTCGCGACGACGCATCTCGAGCACGTCGCGAAAGCCCCTGGTCGTGATCAGGCCGGCGCGTGCGCCCTTGCGTTCCAGCAGCGCATTGGTGCCGACCGTGGTGCCGTGGACGACCGACGACAGATCGGCGACCGGCCCGAAGCTCTTCAGCCCCTCGAGGAAACCGACCGCCTCGTCGCCGCGATTGGACGGCACCTTGGCGGTGCGGAAGAGTTTCGCCGGTTCGTCATAGAAGAACAGGTCCGTGAACGTGCCGCCGACATCGACGCCGACGATGCGGCCCTGCAGATTCTTGACGGGCGCGTTCATGCCGCAATTCCTTTGCGCAGGGCGATTGTGGCCGCCTCATCCACCTTGCCGTCGGCGTCGGCTACGACCCCGTATTCAATCCGCGCCGCCTCGACGCCGACATAGCCGAGCCGCACGTCGCGGCTGACGAGAGCCGGATCGCGCTGGCGCGGGTCGCCCCAGCCGCCACCGCCGGGGGTTGCGAGCCGCACACTGCGCCCGGTCGGCACGGGCACGCCGGTGATCTTGGAGACGAGTGGTGGCGACTGCTCGCCGTCCTCGCTCTCCCAGGTGAAGCGGTTGAGCGCGGCTGGCCCGCCGCCGACGACGCCGAAGGGCGCGACCTTGCCGCGCTCGCCGAGCAGGAAGACCTCGGCATCGCTGAGCGCCTCGATCTCGTAGACCGCGCCGAGCCCGCCGCGATGGGTGCCGGCACCGGCAGAATCCGGGCGCAGCGCCCATTGCCGGAACATTACGGGATAGCTCGCCTCCATGATCTCGGCAGGCGGAATGGTTGCGGTCGAGATCGGGTTGTTGGCGTGGTTGAGGCCGTCGGTCTCCGGATTGCCACCCAGCCCGCCGCCGAAGAAGGAGAACATCACCCAGCGCGCGCCATTGGCGCGATACCCGGCGAAGGAGAGCGCGTTGATGGTACCGAAGGGCGCCGCGGTCGCCTTGGCCGGATCGGCCTTGGCGAGCGCACCCAGCATGACGCCGATCAGCCTCAGGATCGTCTCCGTATAGCCGGCCATCGGTTTCGGAGCGGTGGCGCCGAGCAGGGTCGTCGGCGGGATGACGAAGGAGATCGGTGCCAGGCAACCGGCATTGGCCGGCACATCGGTGAAGATGTGCTTCAGCGCGACATAGCAGGCCGCGACAGTGGTCGCGTAGGAGATGTTGATCGGGCCCTGCGCCGGTGGGGACGAACGAGAGAAATCGAGCGTCATCGCGTCGCCTGCGATGGTCAGGTCGAGTGCGACGGTCAGCATGTCATCCGTGATGCCGTCATTGTCGAGCACGTCCTCGAAGGAATAGCGCCCGTCCGGCAGCCCACGGATCGCACTGCGCATCAGGGCTTCGGCGCGCTCGGAGAAGGCGTCGAAGGCGGCGGCGATGACCTGCGTGCCATATTCGTCGAGCAGCGCGCCGAACCGGCGCTGGCCGAGATCGAGCGCGTTGAGCTGACCATTGAGGTCGCCCCAGTTCGAGGTCGGCACCCGCGAGTTGGCCGCGAGCAGGTCTACGATGTCCTGATTGAGCTTCCCTGCCGAGAACAGCCTCACCGGCGGGAAGCGCACACCCTCCTGGAAGCTCTCGGTCGCCTTCGGGTTGTAGCCGCCCGGCACATTGCCGCCGATATCGAGCCAGTGCCCGACCGAGGCGAGCCAGCAGAACAGCTCGCCGTCCCGGAAGATCGGTCGCACCAGCCGGAAATCATTGAGATGCGTTCCGCCCTCATAGGGGTCGTTGAAGAGGAAGGTGTCGCCTTCCTGCAAACCACCCTCGCGTGCGACCTTGTCGATCACCGCCTTCACGGCGAAGGCCATGGCACCGACGAAGATCGGCAGGCCGTTCGTGCCCTGTACCAGCGTCGCGCCGGTGATCGCATGATAGAGGCCGTGGCAGGCGTCGCGCGCCTCGGCGATGATGGGGTTGAAGGCCGAGCGGAACAGCGTCGCGTCCATTTCGTCGGCGATCTGCTCGAGGCGGCCCTTCAGGACCGCGAGCGTGACGGGATCGATGCTCGTCATGCCGCATCATCCTTCTTGGGGGCGGAGGCCGGCGCGGCAGCCTGGCCATAGTCCTCATAGGTACGGCCCAATGCCAGCATCTCAGGCGTGCCGATCAGGGCGTTGAGTGCAGTGAAGTCGAACATGCGTTGCCGGAACGGCTCGTTGGTGCCGTGCGCATGCAGCGAGCGGTAATAGTCCTGAGCCGTATGGGCGAGCGCCCGCACGATGCCGCCCGGGAAGATCACGATGCGGAAGCCAAGTTCGCCGAGCTCGGCCGCCGAGGCGAGCGGCGTATCGCCGCCCTCGACCATGTTGACCAGCAACGGCAGCCGATTGCCGAGCGTGCCGGTGACCGCAGCGAGCTGCTGTCGCGACTGCGGCGCCTCGACGAACAGGACGTCGGCGCCGGCATCGGCATAGAGGGCAGCGCGCTCGATGGCCTTGTCGAAGCCCTCGACGGCAACGGCGTCGGTGCGGGCGACGATCAGCGTCTCCTCGCTGTGGCGGGCATCGACGGCGGCCTTGATCTTGCCGGCCATCTCGCGCGCGCTGATCAGGCTCTTGTCCTGCAGGTGGCCGCAGCGCTTGGGGAGCGTCTGGTCCTCGATCTGGATGGCGTTGGCGCCGGCCCGCTCGAACACACGCACGGTGCGCTGCACGTTGAGCGCGTTGCCGTAACCATTGTCGGCGTCGACAATCATCGGCGTCGGCACACGGTCGCGCACCAGAGCGATGACCTCAGCCACCTCGCTCATCGAGACGAGGCCGATATCGGGACGCCCCAGACGCGTATAGGCGATGGCGGCGCCCGACAGGTACAGCGCCTCGAAACCAGCAGCAGCGGCGAGCGATGCGGTCAGCGCGTCATAGATGCCGGGCGCGACAATCGGTCCGCCGGCATAGAGTCGTTGTTTCAAAGTCATCTCATTCGTCCTTGAGCGGCGGCGCGGCGAGCAGCGCATCGAGCGCCACGAGATCTGCCGCCTCGTCGAGCGTTTCGATCGCCCTGCGAATGCGCTCGGCATGGGCTTCGCCCCAGACCGGGCCCGCCAGATCGGCAAATTTCGCGCGGACTTCATCGGGGCTGTAGGGGTCGCGCGCATCGCCGCGATTGGTGAAGGTTTCGCCGGAGAGCACGCGGCCATCGGCAAAGTGGATCGCGACGCGCGCCGGCCGCAGGTCCGGCAGCATCGCGGTCAGCGCCGGGTCCTCGCTCACCACGACGCGACCCGCCAGGTCACCGATACGCGCATCCGACAGTGCAGGAGCGCGGAAGGCCGGCACCGAGGCCTCGCCATGGACGAGCGTGGTGGCGATCGCGAAGGGCAGAGAGAATTTCGCAGCCAGCATGTTGGCCGGCGCGGGAGCATCGAGCTGCGCCGCCCAGACATAGGTTTCGACCTCGATCCGCGCGATCGCAGCCTGACCGAGTGCACCATGTTCGGCGATCAGCCGTGCGACCACGTCGAGCGCGCCATGGGTGAAGCGGCAGGCGGCGTGGCGCTTGAAGTAGTTGCGCTGGATCTCCCAGCGGCGGCCCAACTCAGCGACCATTTCCTCAGGCTTGAAACCCTCGGCCAGCACACCATCATAGACGCTGCGAACGCCGTCGATCTCGCCGGTGAAACCGCTCGCAACGAGATCCCAGGCGGCAAGCCCGTTGCGGGCCGAGAAGCCAGCATAGCTGTTGCGGACCGTCGCCCCCTCCAGCATCGTGCGCAGGCTGGTGCCGAGGCTGAGCGAGGACGAGACATTGATCGTCTCGACCAGCGCCTCGGCTCCCGCCCCGTCGAGATGTGCTGCGGCGAAGGCAGCGCCGATCGTGCCCCAAGTGCCATGCGGATGTAGCGTGTTGCGCAGCCGCGAGGCCGCACCAACGCGCGCGCCGATCTCGTAGCCGAGGATGAAGGCGAGCAGGAAGGCGCGCCCGCCGATCTCCGCCGGAGCGCGCGCCACGAGCGCGGCCGGCAGCACATGGATGCCCGGATGACCGCGCGCGAACTGGTTGCCCTCGTCGAGCTCCAGCATGGTGCCGGCGACGCCGTTGACGAAGGCGGCTTCAGGGGAACCGAGCCGGCGGCCCGCGCCAATGGCGGCAAACCCTTGGCCGGATTCACGTCGGACGAGACGGGCGAGCAGCGCCTGCGTCTCCGGCTCCTGCATGCCGGAAGCGATCGCGCCGACACAATCGAGAAGGACGAGTTTCGCCTGTTCGATCAGAGCCTTGTCGAGATCCTTGAATTGGATCTCCGAAGCGAATTGGCCCCATTGCGACAGCCAGGCCGGCCGTGGTTCCGCAAGGAGAACGGAAGCCGGCACGACATTGGGGGTGATGATCGACATCTTTTGACCCCTTACAATCCGAGATAGGCGCGTTTGAGTTCGGGGTCGCTGCCGATCTGCGCGGCCGATCCCGACAGCGTGACCACGCCGTTCTCGATGATGTAGGCGCGCGCAGCGATCTCCAGCGACTGCACCACGTTCTGCTCGACCAGCATGATCGGCATCCCCTCGGCGTTGAGCTTGCGGATCAGCGCGAACATCTCCTCGACCAGCAAAGGCGAAAGCCCGAGCGAAGGCTCGTCCAGGATCAGCAGGCGCGGCTCCGCCATCAGACCGCGCCCGATCGCCAGCATCTGCTGCTCGCCGCCCGAGAGCGTACCGGCGGCTTGCTGCATGCGCTCGCGCAGGCGCGGAAAGATCGAGAAGACCCGCTCGATATTGGCCGCGCGGTTCTTGCGGGCACGGCGATAGCTGCCGAGTTCGAGGTTCTCGCGCACGCTCATATTGGGGAAGATCTTGCGGCCTTCGGGCACATGGATCAGCCCGGCCTCGACCACGTCCACGGCGGAGGCTCCACTGAGCACGCGCCCCTCGAACATGATCTCGCCTGCGCTCGCGCCAAGCACGCCCGAGAGCACCTTGTTCAGCGTCGTCTTGCCGACGCCGTTCGATCCGAGCACGGCGACGATCTCGCCGGCCTCGATCGCGAGGTCGATACCGCGCAGCACCTCGACCCCACCATAACCGGCCCGGAGGCCCTTCACCTCAAGCATGACCGGCTTCCTCCGCACGCAGCCGCTCAGCCGCTCCTTTGCCGAGGTAGGCCTCGACCACCTGCGGATTGGCGCAGACCTCGCGCGGCGAGCCCTGGGCGATCATTCGGCCCTGCGCCAGCACATGGACATGCTCGCACAGGTTCATCACCGCCTGCATGACGTGCTCGATCATCAGGATGGTGACGCCATCCTCGCGGATGGCGCGGATCACCGGCACGATGTCGCGGATTTCCGACGGGTTGAGGCCGGCCAGCACCTCGTCAAGCATCAGGAGTTTTGGCTCGGTAGCGAGGGCGCGCGCGAGTTCCAGCCGCTTGCGGCCCGCGACCGTCAGGCTCGCTGCCGGCTTGTCGAGATCGGCGCCGAGTCCGACGCGATGGGCGACGGCCTCGGCGCGCTCATGTGCGTCGACCGAGTCGGCATGGCGAAGATAGGCACCGACCGCGATGTTCTCGCGGACGTTCAATCCGGCGAAGGGCTGGACGATCTGGAAGGTGCGCGCAATGCCGCGCGTGGCGCGGATATGGGTCGGCTCGCCGGTGATGTCCTGCCCCTCAAACGAGACCTGTCCCGCTGTCGGCTTCAGGAAGCCGGCGATGATGGCGAAGAGCGTGGTCTTGCCGGCACCGTTCGGGCCGATCAGCCCGACGATCGCTCCCTCCGACACCGTGAGCGAAGCGCCGCTGACGGCGACAAGCCCCCCGAAGCGCATGGTGACATCCTGGACGTTCAGCATCACTCCGCCCCCTTCAGCTGGGGAACGGGCCGCGGCCGGCGCCGTAATCCGAGTTTCTGCAGCAGGCCGAGCACGCCACCGGGCGCGAAGGCGACGACCAGTACGAGCACGACGCCATAGATCGTCAGGTCGATGCCCGGGACGCGCCCGGCGAGCAGCTTGGTGGCCTCGCCGAGCCCGTGCAGGGTGAAAGCCCCGATGATCGGCCCGAGCACGAGGCCACGCCCGCCAACCATCGGCGCAAGCAGCGCCTCGACCGAGATCCACAGGCCATAGGCAATATTCGCGTCGATATAGAGGAAGTACTGCAAATAGAGGCAGCCTGCGGCCGCCGTCAGCGCGGCCGAGACGGTGATCGCCTTGAGCTTCACCGCCAGCACGTCGACGCCGAGCGCGCGCGCCGCATCCTCGTTCTCGCGCACCGCGACCAGTTGCGCGCCGAAACGCGAATTCGCGATCCGTTGCGAGATAATCAGGCCGATGCCGACGAAGCCCAGCGCGAGCCAAAGGAAGGCCGCGCGGCTCGAGAACTGCATGTTCCAGAAGCCGATATCGAGCTTGAGCAGCAGGCCTGCCGCGCCACCTGTGAAGCCCGTGGCGTTGGCGAGGATGCGCAGCACTTCCGCGAAGGCCAGCGTCACCAATGCGAAATAGGAGCCGCGCAACCCGGCCCGGAAGCTCAGGAAGCCGATGATCCAACCGACGACCGCCCCGAAGGCAATGGCTATCGCCAGCGCGGCCCAGGCATTGACCCCGAAGCGCGCCTGCAGGATCGCCGAGACATAGGCGCCCGTGCCGAAGAAGGCGGCGTGGCCGAAGGAGGACTGTCCGCCGACGCCACCGAGCAGGTTCCAGCCCTGCGCGGTCAACGTGATGATCAGCACGAAGACGACGAAGTTCAGCACCGAGTTGGAGGCGACGAAGAACGGCGTCGCCGCCAGCGCCGCAAGAACGAGTGCAATCGGAAGATAGCCAAGCCGGTTCACGCCCGTGCTCCGAACAGGCCGGTGGGGCGAAACAGCAGCACCAGGATGAAAATCAGGAAGATGCCGATCTGGCCGAGGCTCTCGCCAAGAAAGAGACCGCACAGGCTCTCCACCACGCCGATGACGAGCCCGCCCGCGAGCGCGCCGGGGATCGAGCCCATGCCGCCCAGCACGACGATGGTGAAGGCGACCAGCACGAAAGCGCCGCCGACGCGCGGATTGACGTAGAAGGTCGGCATCAGCAGGCAGGCCGCAACCGCCAGCGTGGCGCAGCCGATGCCGAAGGTGACCGCATAGACATGGCGGACATCGATGCCGACGAGGCTGGCGCCGAGCTTCTCCTTGGCAACGGCGCGGATCGCCTTGCCGGTGTCGGTGCGCGCCAGCAGCAGCCAGAGCAGCCCGGTAACGACCAGCGCGCCGGCTAAGCCGAAGAGCCGCGCCTGCGAGATCAGCAGCGGGCCAAGTTCGACGACATTGAACGAATAATCGGTCGAGAGGGAACGGGTATCGGAGCGGAAAACGGCGAGCAGCGCATTCTCGATGACGATCGAGAGCCCGAGCGTCACCAGCAGAATGTTGCCGTCATCGCCATGGCTGGCAGGCCCGATTACGAAGCGCTGCACGCCGTAGCCGATCGCGAAGAAGATCAGCGTCAGCGGCAGGATTGCGAGGTAGGGGTCGAGGCCGAGCACGCTATGCGCCGCCCAGACCGCGAACATCGCGCAGGTCAGGAAGGCGCCATGGGCGAAGTTGATAATGTGCAGCACGCCGTAGACGAGCGTCAGCCCGAGCGCGATCAGTGCATAGACGGCGCCGGTCAGAAGCCCATTCAACATGGCTTCCGCGACGATGGCGGGGGAATACATCGTGCGATCCGCTCGGTAACCGACGGGGTGAACGGACGGGGCGCCGGAGCGCGCCCCGTCCGCGGCTAAAGCTCAGGCGCGGACCGGGAAGACCGGCTTGGCGTCGGAGAAGGCTTCCGGGAACACGACCTTGATCACGCCGTCCTGAACCTGGGTCGAAACCGGGGCGGCGCCCTGGTTCTGCCCGTCGACGAACTTGGTCGGCCCATAGGGCATCAGATGGCCGGCGAAGGTCGAGGAGGCGAGCGCCTCGATGATCTTGGCACGGTCAGCCGAACCGGCCCGCTCGATCGCATCCGCCAAAAGCGCGACACAGGAGTAATTGAGCGGCGTGTTGTAGTTCCACTGCTTGCCGGCGGCATCAACGCGCTTGCGCAGGTCGGCGTTCTTGGGATTGCGCGGATCGTGCCAGTGGTTGCAGTCCATGATCTTGTCGGCGGCTTCCGGGAACTCCTTGACGAAGCGCATGTTGGACGCCGCGCCGTTGAGCACCGAATAGACCCCCTTCGGCCGGACCCGCTGCTGCTGCATCGTCCGCGCCAGCAGCACAGTCTCGCCGTAATAGGTGCTCGGAATGACAAGGTCCGGGTTGAGCGAGCGCAAGCGCAGCGTGACGTTCGACAGGTCGCGCGACGGCGTCGGGATCGCGATCGTCTCGAGGATCTCGAAGCCGTGCTTGGGCAGTTCCGTCGCCATCAGCTTGGCGAGGCCGGAACCGAACAGGCCGTCCTCATGCACCAGCGCCACTGTCCTGGCGGGCTTCCCGGCAGCCTCGTTGATGCGCACGAGGTTGTCGATGGCGGCGCGCGTGCAGATCGCGAAGCCTGGGGCGAAACGGAAGGTATTCTTCAGGCCACGCTGGATGATCTGATCGGAGACGCCGACATCGACGATATAGGGCAGGTCGTAGCGCGCCGCAGCCTGGCTCGCGGCAAGGCAGATCGGACTGGCGAAGCCACCGACGATGGCGGCCACGCCCTCGCCCTGCATGCGCTCGACCTCCTGCACGCCGGCCTCCGGATTCGAGCGCGCATCGCCGAAGACCATCTCGAACTTGGCGCCGCCGAGCGCCTTGATGCCGCCAGCGGCGTTAATGTCGGCGATGCCGAGTTCCGCGCCAATGCGGCCGAACTCGCCGTCCATGGCGAGCGCGCCGGTCACTGGCTGCAGGATGCCGATCTTGATCGGCTTGGGCTCGGCTCCGCGCAGGACCGAAGGCGCTGCGATCATGGCGAGGGCAGTGGTGCCACCCTTCAGGATGGTGCGGCGATTCAGCTCGGCCGTTAGCTTCATGTCACGTTCTCCTCTGTTGATGATCCGGTCTTCTCGCGCCGGAATTCACGTCTCACTCAGCCTTCAGGCCGCGCTCCTTGATCAGCGCGCCCCATTTTTCGCGCTCGCGGCCAAGAAAGCCGTCGAGTTCCGCCGGCGTATTCGGCGCGAACTCGACGCCGAGCGCCGCGAGCTTCGCCATCACGTCCGGTGCCTGGAAAAAGGCACTGACGATTCCATTGGCCCTACCGATCACGACAGGCTGCGTGCCCTTCCGCACCATCAGGGCGAGAAAGCTCAAGGCCTCGTAACCCGGCAGGGTTTCAGCGATCGTCGGCACATTTGGCAGACTCGACAGGCGTTCTGCGCTCGTCACTCCGAGCAACTTCACCTTGTTCGCCTCGACCTGCGGAAGGGCCGTCTGGACATTGTCGAACATCAGATCGACCTGGCCACCGATCAAATCGGTCATCGCCGGGCCCGCGCCGCGATACGGCACATGGGCGATGTCGAGATCCGCCATCTTCTTGAAGAGTTCAGGCGCAAGGTGGCTCGTCGCACCGACGCCTGAGCTGCCGTAATTGAGCTTGCCCGGCTGCTTCTTCGCCAGCGCGACCAGTTCGGCGACGGAGTTCGCCGGCAGCGACGATTTGGCGATCAGCAGCATCGGGCTGCGCGACAGCATGATCACCGGCTCGAACGCCTCAGGGTCATAGGGCAGCTTCTCGCGCAGAAACTGATTGGTAACATGCGTCGCCGGCGTCGCGACCAGGAAGCTGAGGCCATCGGCGGGCGCGTTCGCGACATCCGCTGTCCCGATGGCGCCGGAGGCGCCACCTTTGTTCTCGATGATGAAGCGCCGCCCCGTCGCCTGGGACAGGGCCTCCGCCGCAAAGCGCCCCATCACATCGGTCGCACCGCCCGCGGGATAAGGCACGACAACCCGGCCCGGCCGGCTCGGCCAGGCCTCCTGAGCTGAAGCGGCATTGGCAAACAGGCCAAGAGCGGCACCCAATACAGCCCGTCGGCTCAGTTCGGCTGCACCGCCGCGCGCGCTGAACTCAGTTTCGCGCATCGCGGGCCCCTTGCACGAGATCAGCGTCGTTCACCTCGCTCGGACGGCTCGGCACCGGCGCCCAGCGCCGCGCGCGCGCGCCTCCAGCGCGCTCGAGCTCCATCTGGAAAGAATATCGATCCGGGCGGTACAGCGCATGCAGATGCTCGACCCCCTCCCCGTCTGGCCCATAGACGATGCGGGTGAGCGAGAGCAGCGGCGAGCCGATCTCGAGGCCGAGCGCCTCGGCAATATCGGGGCTGGCAAGCGTCGCGCTGATCGTCTGGCTGGCCCGCTCAGCGACAATGCCCGAGCGCTCGAGCAGCGCGAGCAGCGGCGTCGAGGCGAGATCGGCCTCCGAATAGGAAATGCCGATCCGCTCCGGCACATGCGTCACGAGATAGGAGAAGGGCTGCCCATCGATCAGGCGCACCCGCACCGAACGCTGCACACGCTCGCCCGGGCCAAGCTTCAGCCCCTCGACCAGCGTCGGCGCCGGCACGACGTAACCGAAGGAGAGCAGCCGAACATCGGTGCGCCGACCCATCTCGACGAGATGGGTCAGCACGTTCGAGAAATCGGCCACCACAGGGGCGCCGGTCACCCGGCCGCTGACGAAGGTCCCGGAACCGGGACGGCGCTCGATCATGCCATCGGTCGCCAGCTTGTCGAGCGCGCGCCGCACCGTGACGCGCGAAACGCCGTGCTCCGCCGCCAGCGAGGGCTCGCTCGGCAGGCGCGTTTCGGGCCCAGCCTCACCGCTCAGGATGCGATCCCGCAACAGGAGATAGAGCCTGCGCGCCTTCAATGGCTCGACGCTCGACATGCGGATCGCTCTCCGTCGGTCCCGTTCATGAGACAGTAACTTGTATTATCAAAGACACAGCTTCGGTGCTTGTCAAGCGCGGACCCGCCGCGCCCTCTCACAGCACGCGGGACAGGTCGGGATAGATCAGCAACGGCCGGCCTATGGCGACGAGATCCGCCCTGCCCTGCACCAGGATGTCCTCGACCTGCTCACGCGTGCGGATCTGCCCGACGGCGATGACGGGCACCTTCATCTTGCGCCTGATCGCCTCGGCATAACGCACCTGATAGCCGGGACCGGTCTCTGGCGGCGGCGCTGGCAGCAAGCCTCCGGACGAGACATGCACGGCATCGAGGCCGAGCGGAACCAGCGCCTGCAGCGCCTCGGCCACGACCTCCGGCTCCAGCCCTCCCGCCGCGTGATCGCTCGCCGAGACGCGGATCGTGACGGGAACGGCGGGGCCGACGGCGGCGCGCACGGCGCCGATCACCTCGGCGAGCAAACGCCAGCGCCGCTCGGGGCTGCCGCCATAGCCATCCTCGCGCCGGTTCGATAGCGGCGACAGGAACTGATGCAGCAGATAGCCATGGGCCGCATGCAGCTCGACGCCGTCGAAACCTGCAGCGACCGCGCGCCGCGCGCCAGTCCCGAAAGCCTCGATCGCCACCGCGATAGCCTCCGCGCTCATCGCTTCGGGCAGGCCATAGCAATCGTCATAGGCGATGCGGCTCGGCGCGAGCAGGACGCCGCCCCCATGCGGAACCGACTTGCGCCCGCCATGGCTGAGCTGGACGAAAACCGGCACGTTCTCCGCCCTCACAGCTGCGGCGACGGCGGCGAGCGGCGCGACATGGGCCTCGCTGAACAGGCCGATATCATCGGTCATCAAGCGGCCTTCCGGCGCGACGGCCGTCGACTCGATGATGACGAGCCCGACACCGCCGCGCGCGCGACGGGCATAGTGATGCTGGTGGTACTCCGTGGCGAAGCCGTCCGTACTGCCTTGGTATTGCTGCATTGGCGGCAGCACGATGCGGTTCTTCAGCGTGAGCGAGCCGATCGAGACGGGGCTGAAGGCAATCGACATGGCGGCCTAACGTGGGTTACGAGGCGCGGCCCACGGTCGGGCGACACGGTCGACGGAAACGAAGGCCTTGATCGCCCCGGACTGGCTCAGTGTCAGATCGATATCATCCCAGCCATTGAGCAGCTTCGTGCGCCAAACAGGATCGACTTCGAAGGGCACGGCAAGATTGCCGATCACGATCCGGCAAGCTTCGAGATCGACAGAAATGTCGTGCAGGCCGTCGTCCAACATGGCGATCAGGCTCTCGCAATCGGCCTCCGTCACCTTGGCCGGCAGCAAGCCGTTATTGACGGCGTTCGAGGCGAAGATGTCGCCGAAGCTCGGCGCCACCACGCAGCGTATACCGTAATCGGCCAGCGCATAGACGGCCGCCTCGCGCGAGGAGCCGCTGCCGAAATTGCGCCGCGCCACCAGCACCTGCGCGCCCTCGCGTCCGGGAGCGTTGAGCGGGAAGTCCGGCCGCGGCGCCCCGGCCTCGTCGAAGCGCAGGTCATGCAGCAGGTAGCCGCCATAGCCCTCGGCCCGCGAGCGCTTCATGAAGCGCGCGGGAATGAGTTGGTCAGTATCGACGCTGGTCAGCGGCAACGGGCAGGCGGAGCCGGTCAGCTGGGTGAAGGGTCGCATCAGTTCCGCCCCTCCAGAAGAGCCCGCATATCGGTGAGATGCCCCGTGATCGCCGCGGCCGCGACCATGGCCGGCGACATCAGGTGAGTGCGCGCGCCGGGCCCTTGGCGGCCGCGGAAATTGCGGTTGGTCGTCGAGGCGCAGCGTTCGCCCGGCGCGACCAGGTCACCGTTCATGCCGACGCACATCGAGCAGCCGGGCGCGACCCATTCGAGACCGGCCTCGCGGAACACCCGGTCAAGGCCCTCCTCCTCGGCCTGGCGCTTGACCTGCGCCGAACCCGGCGAGACCAGCCCCGGTACTCTAGCCTTGCGCCCGGCAAGCACGGCCGCCGCCGCGCGGATGTCCTCGATGCGGCTGTTGGTGCAGGAACCTATGAAAACACGATCTATCCGGATATCCACCAGCCGCTGGCCCGCGCTGAGCCCCATATAGTCGAGCGCATCGCGGATATGGGCGGCGCGTCCGGCATCGGCAGCCTTGGCCGGGTCGGGCACCTGCATGGTGATCGGCAGCGCATCCTCCGGGCTCGTGCCCCAGGTCACGATCGGCGCGATCTGCGTCCCGTCGAGCCGCACCTCCTTGTCGAAGGCAGCGTCGGCGTCGCTGGCGAGCGCCAGCCAATCCTCGGAGGCTCGCTCGAAATCCTGCCCCTGTGGGGCGTAGGGGCGGCCGCGCAAGTAAGCCAGCGTCGAGGCATCCGGCGCGACCATGCCGCAGCGCCCGCCCGCTTCGATCGACAGATTGCACAGCGTCAGCCGCCCTTCCATCGAAAGGTCGCGAATGGTCGAGCCAGCATATTCGATCGCATGGCCCGCGGCGCCATCGGCGCCGATCGTGGCGATAACGGAGAGAGCGATATCCTTGGCGACGATGCCGGGCGCCAGCTTGCCGTCGACCGTGACGCGCAGCCGCTTCGGCTTCTTCTGCCAGAGCGTCTGGGTCATCAGCACATGGGCAACCTCGGAAGCGCCGATGCCGAAGGCGAGCGCGCCGAAGGCGCCATGGGTCGCGGTATGGCTGTCGCCGCAGACGATGGTGAGCCCCGGCAGGGTCAGCCCCTGCTCCGGCCCGACGACATGGACGATGCCCTGGCCCGGATCGTCGAGATCGAACAGGCGCAGCCGGTGGCGCAGCGTGTTGGCGCGCAGTTGCTCGATCATCCGGCGGATTGCAGGATCGATCTTCTCCAGATCCCGCACCCGGGTCGGGACATAGTGGTCTTCGATCCCGAAGGTCAGATCCGGACGAGCCACCTCGGCGTCGCGCGCCTTCAGCTTGTCGAAGGCGTGAAAGGACCCCTCATGCAGGAAGTGACGGTCAATCCAGAGCAGGCTCTGGCCGTCCTCGCGCTGCACCACGACATGCGCATCCCAGACCTTGTCGAACAGCGTCCGCGGCGTTGCGTCAGCGGCTCCCATGCGCGCCATGCCTCCTCATTCCCGATCTGGCCACGATGCTAATCCCGCCACCGGCCAAAAGGCAAATCTTGTTTTAGATATAATACAGGTTAGTGTCCCGGCGATGCGACAGGTAGTTGTCTGAACGGCATGGAGCGAATGGTGAGCAAGGTTGTCGGCGTTCGGGAGCGGAGCTTCGATTTTCATGTCCCGGTCATTATCATCGGCGCCGGCGCCGCGGGGCTGGTCGCCGCACTGGCGGCGCGCGAAGTCGGCGCCGAAGTGCTGGTGCTGGAGCGCGACGCCCTGCCGCGCGGCTCGACTGCCCTTTCCGCCGGGCTGGTGCCTGCAGCCGGAACCCGCTGGCAGCGCGCGGCGAAGATCGAGGACGACGCCGGGCTCTTCGCGGCAGACATCATGAAGAAGGCGAAGGACGAACCCGATCCGGCCCTCGTCGCGCTCGTCACGAGCGAAGTTGGCGACGCGCTCGAATGGTTGGGCGACCGCTATGGCCTGCCCTTCTCCGTCATCGACGATTTCAGCTATCCGGGCCATTCGGCGCGCCGCATGCACGGGCTGCCGAGCCGCTCCGGCGAGGAACTAATTGACGCCTTGCGGCAGGCCGCCGAGGCAGCCGGCGTCGATATCCTGTGCGAGGCGCAAGTAACCACGCTTTTCGCGAGCTCCGACAGGCGCGTGCTGGGCCTCGCATTCAACCGCCCCGACGGCTCGCAGGAGGAGGTCGGCTGTGACCGGCTGATCCTCGCTTGCAACGGCTATGGCGGGAACACGGACCTCGTCGCCCGCTATCTCCCATCCCTTGCCGAGGCGCTCTATTTCGGCCATCCCGGCAATCAGGGCGATGCGCTGATCTGGGGGCAGGCACTCGGCGCCGCCACGCGGCATCTCTCAGGCCATCAGGGGCACGGCTCGGTCGCACATCCCGCCAGCGTCCTGATCACCTGGGCGACGATCAGCGAGGGCGGCTTCCAGGTCGATCAGGAAGGCAAGCGCTTCAGCGACGAGTCATGCGGCTATTCCGAACAGGCGACCGAGGTGCTGCGCCTGCCCGGCGGTATCGCCTGGACCGTGTTCGACGAGCGCATCGCAGGAATCGCGCGGCAGTTCGAGGATTTCAAGCGCGCCGAGGCACTGGGCGCGATCATCGCGGCCGACGACCTCGCGACGCTGGCGCAGCGCATGGGCGTGCCGGTCGAGGCGCTGAAGGAAACCATGGCCGCTGTCGCTGGCTTCAAGGCCGGGCATGGTGCTGATCAGTTCGGCCGGAATTTCGGCGGCATCCAGGATCTGGTGGCACCCTATCACGCGGTTCGGGTGACCGGCGCGCTGTTCCATACGCAAGGCGGCTTGGTGATCGATGACAATGCCCGCGTGCTCGACGAGGCCGGAACGCCCTTGCCGAACCTCTACGCCGCCGGGGGCGCCGCCTGCGGCGTCTCGGGCGGGCAGGCAGCCGGCTATCTCTCCGGCAACGGGCTGCTGACGGCCGTTGCGCTAGGCAGGCTCGCAGGCCGGCGAGCTGCCAATATGGCGGAGCGCTGAAATCGATTGATACCAAGCGTGCCAGCACGATTGCACAATCGCCGGTCTCACGCGCCTGCCGAACCCACCGGATCGACATTACCGGCAAGGGCATCGCCAACCCGGTCGCGACCTTCTGGACCGGCGCGATGATGCTGGAGCATCTCGGTGAGAAGGCAGCGGCGGCCCGCCTGATGCGCGCCGTCGAGCGCGTCACCGCCGATCCCGCCTTGCATACGCCCGATCTCAGCGGCAACGCGACCACGAGGCAGGTGACGGAGGCCGTCTGCGAGGCGCTGCGGGGCGACAACATCTGAAACTCCGCGAGCCCTCATCCTGAGAATTCGGCCGGAAATGATGCGTCAGCTTTCATGAGATTAGGCTTCGGCATCCATCCCGGCGTCATCCCGGACGGAGCGAAGCGCAGATCCGGGTCCATTCCGGAGCCTTCCCGAAAGAGGTTCCGGAATGGGTCAGGGGTCTTCCTCCGGTCGCCCGGGACGACTCGCGCCCCTTTTTGAGAGAAGCAAGCGCCGCAAACCCGCCAGCCTGACCATGACATCGCGGCGATAATCGTCTAAGGCGGCCCTCTCCCGCCGCCCGCTCCCGCCCGATGCTGTTCAACTCCTTCGTCTTCCTGCTCGGCTTCCTGCCGCTTGCCCTCGCCCTGCACTGGCTGGTCGAGCGCTTCGCGCCGGCCTGGCGGCTGCCCTTGCTGGCAGTGCTGTCCTTCGCCTTCTACGGCTACTGGGACTGGCGCTTCGTGCCGCTGCTGGCGTTCTCGATCGTGCTCAACTGGCTGATCGCCGAGGCCTTCCTGAAGACGAAGCGGAGGGGGCTGATCACGCTCGCGATCGTCCTCAACCTCGCCGTGCTGGCGCTGTTCAAATACTTCAACTTCTTCGCCGATCTCGCTGGGATGATTCCGGGATTGCCGGCGCCGAAGCTCGACATCGCCCTGCCCCTCGGCATCTCCTTCTTCACCTTTCACCATGTGATGTACCTGACCGATCTGCGCCGGGGCGAAGCGCCGCGCTACGATCTGGTGCGCTACAGCCTCTACATCGCCTTCTTCCCGCAGGTGCTGGCCGGGCCGCTGGTGCGCTGGCGCGAGATCATGCACCAGTTCGAGGAGCGCCCCTATCTGCGCTCCGACGCGGCGGAGCGCATCGCCCGCGGCCTGATCCTGCTCACCATCGGCCTCGCCAAGAAGGTCCTGCTCGGCGACCCCCTGGCGGAATACGCCAACCCGGTCTTCGCCGCCGCGGCGGCGGGCAAGGCGATCGCGCTCGCCGAAGCCTGGCAGGCGACGCTCGCCTTCACCTTCCAGATCTATTTCGACTTCTCCGGCTACACCGACATGGCGCTCGGCCTGGCGCTGCTCTTCGGCATCGTGCTGCCGCAGAACTTCGAGGCGCCCTATCGCGCCGTCAGCCTGCAGGATTTCTGGCGCCGCTGGCACATGACCCTGTCGCGCTTCCTGCGCGACTATCTCTACATCCCGCTCGGCGGCTCGCGCCACGGCCTGCCGCTGCAGCTCTGGGCCCTGTTCGCCACCATGGCACTGGGCGGCCTCTGGCACGGCGCCGGCCTGAACTTCGTCGCCTGGGGCACCGCCCATGGCGCGGCGCTCGCCGTCGGCCTGCTCTGGCGCCGCGCCGGGCTGCCGATGCCGAAACTCCTCGGCTGGCTGCTGACCTTCGTCTTCGTCGCCTTCTGCTGGGTGCTGTTCCGCGCCACCTCCTTCGAGGCCGCCCTTGCCGTCTACAAGGGCCTGCTCGGCCTTGGCCCGGTCGGCAGCGGCTTCAAATGGCGGGCGCTGCTGCCGGCCGCCGCCGTCGCGATCATCGGACCGACGGCCTGGGCGCTCGCCTGGAAGCTGCCGCCGGCCCGCTGGCTCGCCGTGGCGACCGCGATCCTCTTCGTGCTGGTGCTGTTCAAGATCGGCGACGACGCCAATTATGAATTCATCTACTTCCAGTTCTGAGGCGCGCTGGCGCGGCTTTGCCGCGACCTTCGCACTGGCGGCGGCAGGGCTCGTCCTGGCGCTGCTGGCGCTTGCCTTCCTGGTCGACCCCTACGACACCGGCCGCTCGCCCCTGTCGCTGAAGACCGGCGTCAGCCCGCAGGGGCCGCGCACCGCCGCCGCCAGCCGTGGCCGCGATCCGCAATTCTCAGGCGCGATCTTCGGCAACTCGCATATCCAGCTCATCTCGCCCGAGGCGCTGAAGCAGCAGACCGGCATCCGCTTCGTCTCGCTGATCGCGCCGGCCACGGGCCCGCGCGAGGCGCTCGTCCTGCTCGACTGGTTCCTGCGCCAGCGCAGCGAGCCGGCGCAGGCTCTGGTGATCGGCATCGACGTGCGCTGGTGCACACGCGACGCGACGCTACCGATCGAGAAGCCCTTCCCGTTCTGGCTGTTCGAGCAATCGCCGAGAGCCTACCTCACCGGGCTGATGCGCTTCGACGTGCTGGAGGAATTGCTGCGCCGGCTGCGCTACCAGATGGCGAAGGCTCCGCAGCGGGCACGGCCGGACGGCTACTGGAACTACGAGGAAGGCTACGAGGTCCAGGGCTTCCACAGCGACCCGGCCCGACGCGCCCGCCTGCTGGAGCGCATCGAGACTGGCGGCGGCAATGCCACCGGCCCCTTCCCCGCCGCGGAGAAACTGCGCGAGTTGCTCGCCCGCCAGGCGCCGGGCGTGCCGGTCGTGCTGCTGCGCCCACCGAACTTCGCCAGCGCCCTGCCGGTGCCCGGCAGCGCCGACGCCGCCGCCGACACCGCCTGCCGCAACGCCTTCGTCGAGCTCGCCGCGAACCGCCCGCGCACCGCCCTGGTCGACTGGCGGATCGACCGTCCGGAGAATCGCGAACCGGACAATTATTTCGACCACAGCCACTACAGGCTGGGGATAGCGCGGCTGGTCGAAGCCGAGATTTCCGCCGCTCTCGCCCGTTTTCGCTGATTTTCCCGTGATTTGCGTCGTCAATCACGGCCTCGCGAAAGCAGATTGTTACGACGGGAACCAATCGCTATAAGGGCGCCAAATCGGCGGCCCCCCACGGCAATGCCGGTGGGGGTCATCGAGCAGACGTTCATTGAGAAAGCCTGTTCATGTCGAAGCAGACCACCCTCGATCCCGACTACAAGCCCTCCGAAAAAGAGCCGTTCATGAATGAGCGGCAACGTGAGTACTTTCGCGGCAAGCTGCTGGCCTGGA
Source organism: Bradyrhizobiaceae bacterium (assembly GCA_036676315.1). Classification (GTDB taxonomy): domain Bacteria; phylum Pseudomonadota; class Alphaproteobacteria; order Rhizobiales; family Beijerinckiaceae; genus Allobosea. The sequence goes on along the minus strand of JAKFDB010000041.1, from coordinate 3,526 downwards.
AGGAGGAGATCCTCAAGGAGGCCAAGGAGACCCTGGTCACCCTGCAGAGCGAGAGCGAGAACCACCCCGACATCGCCGACCGCGCCTCCTCCGAGACCGATCGCGCCATCGAGCTCAGGGCCCGCGACCGCCAGCGCAAGCTGATCTCCAAGATCGAATCGGCCGTCGCCCGCATCGACGAAGGCACCTATGGCTTTTGCGAAGATACCGGCGAGCCGATCTCACTCAAGCGGCTGGAGGCGCGGCCGATTGCCACCCTCTCGCTCGAGGCGCAGGAGCGCCACGAGCGCAACGAACGCGTCTTCCGCGACGATTGAGACGCGGCGGCAACGACCTGTTCTCTCGAAGGCCTCGCAGGCAACTGCGGGGCCTTTTGCGTAGAGCGCCGGGCCTGAAGTAGTGGTCGGCTTCCGACCCAAGTGAGACGCTCGCGGCAGACCGCGAGACGGGGGCAGATGGCCCTTTGCGGACTCGGGGAAGGTCGGCTCTTGGGCAGTCCGGCTCACGATCCAGCCTACAGGCAGGAGCGGCCTGCCGTTGCCCTTCCGAATGTCGGCTGTCGGGCATCTTGCCCCGACCAGGCGTCAAATCATCGGCGCGATTCCCCCAACTTTGGTTGACCGAGAGTCATTTCGGGTTGGAGCTCACTCCCGACTAGCGCCCTTGAAGTCGAGCCGTACCCTTGTGGATTTGGGTCAGCGGGCCCCGGCCGTGCCTGGACGTTCGAAGTCACGCGACTTCCTGGCATGCTGACCACGCCCATGATGTCGCTGCGGTCGATCCGTCGATGTCAGAGCCCTGATATTCCGCCGAGCTTCACCGACATGGGCGTAACTTTGGTTCTCCAGGATCGTCATAGGAACCCGAACGGCAGCCAAGACGTCCTTCGCTCCGCTCGCCCTTGGCCGCTCTCGCGGCCTCAGTCATCTCGGCTTTCAGAACCTCCTGCAGGACGGCTTTGACGACATCGCGCGGGTGCTGCGAGAAAAGCGAATTCACGGTGGCAATCGCGGGCTTAGCCTCCCTTCTGGTCATGATGGGGCTCCGGCCGGAGCGAGGTGACGTCGAACATCCCCAGCCTGCCATGGCCAACACCCGATTTGCAGAACTCGCCGCACACTACCGAGCATCTGCAACCAGTCTTAGCTATCGCCGACGCTGCCAGCCGAGGACTCCTCAGCCGCTCTCGCCAGGCGCACAGCCCACTCCTGCCGGGACATATTGATGCGCGCTCGCGATCCATGCTAACTGTGTCGAAATAGGTGACCGCATGGTCACATAAAGCGGGAGAGCATTCGCCCCGACGTTGGCGCATGAGATGTTTCGAAAAGCACTCGTGCCTAGCCAATATGCGGGGGCCGATAAAGACTAATAACAATACAGGACACGTGTGGGGCGCTGCTCAACGGCTGACACCGCTTTCCAGCGAGAGGAATATTTTTCCGCGCGGACGTTTTGTTTTCAGAAGTTTTACAACGACGACTCGAATGAGAAAATAGTCAGGGAGACGACATGTCACATCGCACTTGGAAAGCTGTTCTGGCCCTCATTGGCGTAGGCGCCATGGCCCCTGCGGGGCATGCGACCGAGCTGGCCGGAACGCTGGCAAAAGTAAAACAGTCCGCAAGTATCTCGCTGGGTGTTCGGGAGACGTCTGTCCCGTTCAACTACCAGGACGACAAGCAGCAATACCTCGGATATTCGCTCGATCTTTGCCTGAAGATCGTGGACGAGGTGCGCAAGCAGCTCGCTGCGCCCGAAATCAAGGTGGTGTACACGCCGACGACGGCGGCAACGCGCATTCCGTTGCTCGCCAACGGCACGACCGATATCCAGTGCGACGGCGCCTCGAACACTGCCGACCGACAGAAACAGGTGGCGTTCTCGCCGACCGTATTCGTGACCGGCAACCGTCTGCTCGCCAGAAAAGTGTCGAAGATCGACAAGCTTGACGACATGAAGGGCAAGCCGATCGTTTCCATGTCCGGAACGACCAATATCAGGCAGATCGTCGCCCTGAATGCCGAGCGGAAACTCGGCATGAACGTGCTGAACGTCACCGAGCACAGCGAGGCCCTGCTGATGGTCGAGACGGGGCGCGCCGTCGCCTACGCGCAGGATGACATCCACTCTGCCGCGTTGATGGCCAGTTCCAAGAACCCGGGCGACTTCGCCATCTCGGAAGAAGCACTGTCGGTCGACCCTTACGGCCTGATGTTCCGCCGCGAGGATCCGCAGTTCAAGGCGGTCGTCGACAAGGCGATCACCGATCTGTTCAAGTCCGGCGAGATTACGAAGATCTATGCCAAGTGGTTTCAGTCGCCGATCCCGCCCAAGGGAATCAACCTGAATTGGCCGATCTCGGCCTATCTCAAGGCGGCGATCGCCAACCCCACGGACTCGCCTGACCCCGACCACTACTTCGCGCTGGCGCACAAGGCCGGCGAGGCGAAGAAGTAAGGCTCGATCCGGGTTTGACGGAATGTGACGGGACGGGCGGCTCCGGCTGCCCGTCAAGGCAGTAAATCCAGGTGGGCGGCGCGTGAATTACAACTGGAACTGGGGCATCTTCTTGGAGCCCTCCCCCTACGGCGACAGCTCCTATCTAACCATGTTGCTACAGGGATTATCCTGGACGCTCGCCACTGCCGGACTGGCCGCGCTCATAGCGCTTGCGCTCGGCGTCGTCGTCGGAACGCTGCGCACCCTTCCCGGGAAATGGCACAGGCGCTTCGCCAACGCCTATATCGAGCTCTTTCGCAATATCCCGCTGCTCGTGCAGTTCTTCCTATGGTTTTTCGTCGTCCCCGAACTTCTGCCGCAGGAATGGGGCACGTGGCTGAAATCCCTACCGAACGCCGCATTCCTGACCGCCGTGGTCTGCCTGGGCTTCTTCCACTCGATCCGGGTCGCGGTGATGCTTTCCTCGGGCATCAACTCGCTGTCGAAGGGGCAGAAGATGGCCGGGTATGCGCTCGGCTTCACCCCGGCGCAGACATATCGCTATGTGCTGTTGCCGATGGCGTTCCGCCTGGCCCTGCCGCCGTTCGGCAGTGAGTGCCTGAACATCGTCAAGAACAGTGCCGTGGCGCTGACCATCGGCCTCATGGAACTTACCGCAAGCGCGCGCGCGATGAGCGAGTTCTCCTATCAGATATTCGAGGCCTTTACCGCAGCAACGATCATCTACCTCCTGGTCAACGTGACCATCCTGATGCTCATGAGATTGCTGGAGAAACGCACCGCGGTGCCGGGATACTTCACCAGCAAGCCCCAGTCAGGCAAGGGCGTGTAACATGCTGGCGAATTTCGATTTTGATGTCATCCAGCGCTCCTGGGTCTACCTTTTTACGACGGGGATGGCGTTTACGCTGCAGCTGACCGCGTTTTCCATGGTTGGCGGAATTTTCCTCGGCACGTTGCTGGCCATCATGCGGCTCTCGCGCAACCGCGTCGTGTCCATCGTCGCAGCGACCTATGTCAATCTGATCCGGTCTGTTCCGCTGGTCTTGGTGATCTTCTGGTT
>JAKFDB010000040.1:0-3308 GCA_036676315.1 Bradyrhizobiaceae bacterium | reverse complement strand
AGAACTGCTGGCCGACTTCTTCCAGCGTGTGGTCGGTGTTCATGCCGATACCGAAGCGCATGCGCAGCACGCGCTCTTCGCGCGGGGTGAGCGAGGCCAGTACGCGCGTGGTGGTTTCGCGCAGGTTGGACTGGATCGCCGCGTCGATCGGCAGGATCGCGTTCTTGTCCTCGATGAAATCGCCGAGATGCGAATCTTCCTCGTCGCCCACGGGGGTTTCGAGTGACAGCGGCTCTTTCGCGATCTTCAGGACCTTGCGGACCTTCTCCAGGGGCATGCCGAGCTTTTCGGCGAGTTCCTCAGGGGTCGGTTCGCGGCCGATCTCGTTCAGCATCTGACGGCTCGTGCGCACGATCTTGTTGATGGTCTCGATCATGTGCACGGGAATGCGGATGGTGCGGGCCTGGTCGGCGATCGAGCGCGTGATCGCCTGCCGGATCCACCAGGTCGCATAGGTCGAGAACTTGTAGCCGCGGCGGTATTCGAATTTGTCGACCGCCTTCATCAGGCCGATGTTGCCTTCCTGGATCAGGTCGAGGAACTGCAAACCGCGGTTGGTGTATTTCTTGGCGATCGAGATCACGAGGCGGAGATTGGCCTCGACCATTTCCTTCTTGGCCTGGCGCGCCTCGCGCTCGCCCTTCTGCACGCCGTGCACGATCTTGCGGAATTCGCCGATCTCGAGCCCGGTCAGTGCCGCCAGCGACTGGATCTCGTGGCGCAGTTCCTTGATGCGGTCCTTTTCGTGATGGACGAAATTCTTCCAGCCCTTGGCGGAGAGTTTCGAGACACGGTTGAGCCAGCGCGGATCGAGCTCCGAGCCCTGGTAGTTGCGCAGGAAGTCCTCGCGCGCGACGCCGTGGCTGTCGCCGAGGCGCAGCAGGCGGCCCTCGAACGAGACCAGCTTCTTGTTGATGTCGTAGAGCTGCTCGACCAGCGAATCGATACGGGCCTGGTTCAGCCGCAGCGACTTCACCTCGACGATGATTTCGTCCTTCAGCTTCTTGTATTTGCGCTCCTGCGCCGGCGACAGCGTCTCGTTCTGCAGCTGGTTGGAGATGTCCTGCTCCTGCAGGCGGCGCAGCTTCTTGTAGTTGTCGGCGATCTTGTCGAAGGTCTCGACCACCTTCGGCTTCAGCTCGGCCTCGATGGCGGCGAGCGACATCTGGTTTTCGAACTCGTCGTCGTCCATGTCGCCTTCGGCGGCGGCTTCAGCGGGATCCTTCTCGCCTTCGGGAGCGGCGGCCGGTGCGGCGCGGAACGGGGTCGGCGCCGGCGGCGCGGCGGGCGGCGCGATATGCGAAGGCGCCGCATTGGCTGCGATCGCGGCGCCATTGTTGGCGGCAGCCGGGACCGGCTGGCCGTCGGGACCGACCGGTGCGGCCAGCAACGGGTTCATGTTGTTCTTGGCGTCGGGGCCGGCGTAGGTCGCTTCGAGATCGATGATGTCGCGAAGGAAGATCTTTCCCTCGTTGAGTTCGTCGCGCCAGATGATGATGGCCTGGAAGGTCAGCGGGCTTTCGCAGAGCCCCGCGATCATCGCCTCGCGGCCGGCCTCGATGCGTTTCGCGATGGCGATTTCGCCCTCGCGCGACAACAGCTCGACGGTGCCCATCTCGCGCAGATACATGCGGACGGGATCGTCGGTGCGCTCGCCGGGCTCGGATTTCTTGACCTCGGTGACGGCCTTCTGCGTGACCTCGACCAGTTCGTTGTCGGTCTCGTCCTCGGCCTCTTCCTGCTTCTCTTCGTCGCTGTCGGAATCCTCGGCCTCGGAGACGTTGATGCCCATGTCCGAGAGCATCGACATGATGTCTTCGATCTGCTCCGGCGCTGTCGTGTCGGAGGGCAAGACTTCATTGAGCTGATCGAAGGTCACGAAGCCGCGCTTCTTGGCCTGCTTGATCATCTTCTTGACGGCGGCATCGGACAGGTCGAGCAACGGCGACGGCGCGTCCGGGGAATCCTTCTCAGGGGCGTCTGCTGCCTTGTCGTCTTTTTCCTTGTCTTTTACCTGCAGCGTCTTTGCCTTGATGGCCATTCAGTGCTCTCCAAACGCGCTCATGCCGGGGCGTTGCCGCTTCCCGCTTTGAATTGGTGTCGCTTGCGACGCGGAAAGGGCGGCGCAGACTTCTCGCCACCCCTTGAAAATCTCTCGCCGGGTTTGAGCTTCTAGCCCGCAGGCAATTAAGCTTCGATTAACCCTCTGAGTCCTGCTTTTTGCCGCCAAACCATGGATTTGGCGAGTCTTTTCGCGGTTCCGGCAGCGGCCGTCCGCAGCATTTTTTATCAGACGCTCCGCTGGGACCGGCCCGATAACTCGCCGAAACCCTCGATCAGGGCCTCGGTGCCGTCCACTTCCTCCAGCCGGGCCTTGATATCGCGCAGCCACGCCAGATTGGCCTCACTGGCCTCGTCGCCGAGGGCCTGCTCGGCATCCTTCAATTCCCTAAGTAATGAGTGCCATTGGCGATGCAAGGAGACCAGCTGGTGCCAAGTGGAAAGAACGTCCTCGCGGGCGGCGCCTCCTTGCACGCCCCATACCGCCTGGGTCGTGATCGCCCGCTCAACCCTTTGAAGAACCTCAGAAAATCCCCGCGCAGCGAGGTCGGCGCGCATTTTCTCGGCCTGTTCTTCCGGCTCCGGGCTCTGGTGATGGTCGCTGGCGAAGGCGGCGATGACGGCGGCGCGTAGCTTGTTGGCCTCGGGATGGGCCATTTCCAGCGCCGCCACCTCCTCGAGATGATCGTGCAGCAGCCAGGGGTGGTTGATCAGGGACTGCAGAATCAGCGCCTCGCGGCGGGAAATCGCGCTGCGCTGGCCGCGCATGATCGGGCTCAGCGCCAGTTGCGGGCTCGCGGCCTGGTAGGGTCCGCGGTTGATGGTCTGGCTGCCGGCCTGGGCCCGGCCGCGCGGCTCGATTCGGCCCGCCGCCCCCGGCGTAAAGGTGGCGCGGGGCGCAAAGCCGCGGCCTGATTCGCGGCCGAAACCGCCCGCCCCGCGACCGGCGAAATTGCCCCGGCCGTAACCGCCGCGGCCACCTTCCGGCGCGAAGGTGCGCTGCAGCCGCTCCGCCAGATCCTGGCGATAATAGCGCCGCACCACCTCGTCGCGGATGCCGTTTGTCAATTCCTTGATCCGCACCTCCAGGGCCGCGCGCCGCTCCGGCGTGGCAAATGAACCACCCTCGATCTCGCGCGACCAGATAACGTCGGCGAGGCCGCGTGCCGCCCCGATCACCTCCTCGATCGCGCCGCGCCCGCCGGAGCGCGCGAGATCGTCGGGGTCCTGGCCTTCCGGCAGCAGGG
>JAKFDB010000039.1:0-10310 GCA_036676315.1 Bradyrhizobiaceae bacterium | reverse complement strand
ATCGATATCTTGCCGACGAACGGCCGATCGTGAGCCAGGACCACGAAATAGGCTGCGGAGACGACCAGCACATAGATGTGCGACGCCAGGATCTGCATGCGAAATGCATGGCTGTTGCAGACGATGATCGAAAGCAGCGTCGCGGTCGATATCAGCCACATGGCGCTCCATTGCGCCCAGGTTGTGCCGGCCCTGGAGGCCGCGAGCCGCGCCAGCCGGGCGTGCCGGATCTCCAGGAGCTGCCCGAGCAGTGGTAAGTAGCTCGCCTCGCCAGCGAGTGCGCGGTTCTGCCGAGCGATCAGATCGATAGCCCCCAGAAGGTGCTTTTCCGACTGGTCGAAAACCGCATCGTCGAGCGGCATGCTTCTGGCCATCGCCGGCCAATCCACCGCGACGACGTCCTTCAGATAGGCTTGCAGGCGCTCGTTCAGCTCGTTCCGCATCGCGTCCGGAAGGCCTGCCGAGACGACCAGCGCGTTCTCCACGGCATCCGCTTCGCGCTGGACCGCGGTGCGCGCGGAAGCCGCGTCATTCCAGATGCCGGCCGCCGAAAAGGCGACGATCAAGGCGAAGAGAGCACCGCAGGTGTTGATGAGGGAATCGCGAATCGGCAGCGGCTTATCCAGTCCGTAACCGACGCGCGGAATGGCGAAGCGAACGAGACCGATCAGCAGCCAGCAGACCGCGGTGCTGATCGCCCAGACGACGAGGAACATCACGGTCAACGGCAGTTGGTGGAAAGCGATGAGCATGACGGCCCCTGAGACACGGCTGAGACTCAGGCTAGAGGCTGGCGTGGAGGGGGCAAGAGGCTGGCCGCAGGCTTCAACAAGCTGACTTTCGCGGCGCTGCAGCCGGCGACCGATTGCTGCCTTGCCCGTGTCATATTTTGACAACACCGTTGCGGCGGCGCATCACAGCGCCGGATCGCTCGGCCCGTCCTTCGGCGGGCATGCGTTCAACGGAGCTTCGACATCGCTTTGACTGCCTCGCTCGGCGACCTTCGCATGACGCCACGCACGGAAGAGACGCCAAGGCGGGTTTCGGCCTGGCTCGGGGCGCTGGTGGTGTGCTTCGCGCTGGTCTCCGGACTCGCCACCTTCCTGGTCCTTGCCGGCGCGACGCCGGTGGCACCGGTCCACGAGGTCGTGCTCGGCCTCTTCGTCCTCAACGGCCTGCTGATCCTGCTGCTGTTGATCATCGTCGCCTTCGAGGCGGCGGTGCTGATCCGTGCCCGGCGTGCCGGCGTTGCCGCTGCCGGCCTGCATGTGCGCATCGTCAGCCTGTTCAGCATCGTCGCGGCCCTGCCGGCGGCTCTGGTCGCCGTGGTCGCGACCGTGACGCTCGAGCGCGGCCTCGAGCCGTGGTTCTCGGACCGGATGCGGGACGTGATCTTCAAATCGGTCGAGGTCGCGGATGCCTATACCGCCAGCCAATGCCGCTCGCTTGGTCGCGAAATCCGCCTGCTGGCCGATGATCTTGGCCGGGCCAAGCCGGCTTTCGATGTCGACCGGCCCTGGTTCGAGAACTTCCTGACGGCGCGTGCGACCGCGCTGGGCCTGCCCGTGGTCTGGATCATGAAGCCGCCGGACACGGTGCTGGTGCGGGCCAATATCGACGTGCTGCGCGGCGCGAGCAAACCCGACGCCGCCGCCTTCGAGGATGCCCAGACCTCGCCTGAGCCGATCTGCGTCGTGCCGTCGACGGGGCGCATCTTCGGCGCGCTGGTGAAGCTCGCGCCCTATGATGGCGCCTTCCTCTATGTGGCGCGCGAGGTCGATCCGCTGGCGGTCGAGTTCCCGGCGGTGGCACGCGCGGCGGCGGTGGAATATCTCGGCATCGATGCGCGCCGGAAGGGCGTCCAGATCGCCTTCGCCTCGATGTACGGGCTGATCGCGGTCATCCTGCTGCTTTCGGCGAGTTGGCTGGGGCTGAACTTCGCCAACGGGCTGGTGGCACCGATTCGCCGGATGATTCACGCCACCGATCAGGTCTCGAGCGGCAATTTCTACGTGCAGGTACCGATCCGACGAGCGGAGGGCGATCTCGCCCATCTCGGCGAGACCTTCAACAAGATGACGGCTGAGCTGCGACGACAACGAGACGGGCTGGTCACGGCGAGCGAGGTGATCGACCGCCGCCGTCGCTTCACCGAGACGGTGCTCTCCGGCGTCTCGTCCGGCGTGCTCAGTCTGGACGAGGACGGGCATGTGACGATCAGCAACCGCTCGGCCGATGCCCTGCTCGGCACCGGCGGGCGCCTGCTCGGCCTGCCGATCGCCGAGATCGCGCCGGAGATCGCCGAGTTCGTGTCCGAGGCGATGGCCAATCGCCAGCGCCTGAGCTCGGGCCAGGTGGCGATCACGCGGGGCGGGCGCGACCGCATGGTCAATATCCGTGCCGTGCGCGAGGGCGAGGGGGCCGGGGCCGGGCTGGTGGTGACCCTCGACGACATCACGGACCTCGTCACGGCCCAGCGCACGGCCGCCTGGGCCGATGTGGCGCGCCGTATCGCGCATGAGATCAAGAACCCGCTGACACCGATCCAGCTTTCGGCCGAACGCATCCGCCGCAAGTTCGGCAAGGTCATCGTCGAGGACAAGGAGATCTTCGACCAGTGCACGGCGACGATCGTGCGGCAGGTCGACGACATCCGCCGCATGGTCGACGAGTTCTCGTCCTTCGCGCGGATGCCGAAGCCTTCGCTGGCGCGGGAGGACATCGTCGAGACGGTCCGCCAGATCGTCTTCCTGATGCGGGTCGGCAATCCCGAGCTCACCATCGCCGACAGCCTGCCGGCCGAGCCGGTGCTGGCCCAGTTCGACCGCCGGCTGATGTCGCAGGCGCTGACCAACGTCATCAAGAACGCGACGGAGGCGATCGAGGCCGTTCCAAGCGAGGAGCGCGGCAAGGGCCGCATCGACATCTCGCTGGAGCGCCATGACGATGGTCGGGTCATCATCGACATCCTCGACAACGGCAAGGGCCTGCCTGCAGACCAGCGCCACAAGCTGCTGGAGCCCTATATGACGACCCGCGACGGCGGCACCGGTCTCGGGCTCGCGATCGTCGGCAAGATCCTCGAGGATCATGGCGGCGGCATCGAGCTGCTGGACCGGCCCGACAATGCGCGCGGGGCACGGGTCAGGCTCTGGTTCGTCGAGACCGGACCGCCGGACAACGGCGAAGAGACATCAGAAACGCGTAAGACGCCGGCGGAAAAGGCCGGAGGACAGATGAACGGGACCCAGGCATGAGCGCTGATATTCTCGTCGTCGACGACGAAGCCGACATTCGCGAACTCGTCGCCGGCCTGCTCGAGGACGAGGGATACCGGACCCGCAAGGCGGGTTCGGCCGACGAGGCGCTGGCGGCGATCGCCGCGCGGCGGCCAAACCTCGTCTTCCTCGATATCTGGCTGCAAGGCAGCCGGCTCGACGGGCTGCAGGTGCTGGAGCTGATCAAGGAGAGCCATCCCGAGCTCGCCGTGGTGATGATCTCCGGCCACGGCAACATCGAGACGGCCGTCTCGGCGATCAAGCACGGCGCCTACGACTTCATCGAGAAGCCATTCAAGGCCGACAGGCTGGTGCTCGTCGCCGAGCGCGCGCTCGAGGCCTCGCGGCTGCGGCGCGAGGTGCGCGACCTCAAGACGCGTTCCGTCCAGGCGAGCCGGATCGTCGGCCGCTCCAGCGCGGTCAACCAGTTGAGGCAGACGCTCGAACGCGTCGCGCCGACCAATGCGCGCGTGCTGATCACCGGCGAGCCCGGCTGCGGCAAGGAACTGACGGCGCGCACCCTGCACGAGGCCTCGGCCCGCTCCAGCGGGCCGTTCATCGTCATCAACGCGGCGACGATCACGCCCGAGACGATGGAGGAGGAGCTTTTCGGCATCGAGGGCGGCGAGGGGCGCTCGCGCCGCGTCGGCGCGCTCGAGGAGGCGCATGGCGGCTCGCTCTATATCGACGAGATCGGCGACATGCCGCGCGAGACCCAGAACCGGATCCTGCGCGTCCTGGTCGACCAGAACTTCCAGCGCGTCGGCGGGGCGACCCGCGTCCATGTCGACGTCCGGATCATCTCCTCGAGCAGCCGCGACCTCGTCAAGCTGATCGCCGAGGGACAGCTGCGCGAGGACCTCTATCATCGCCTCGGCGTGGTGCCGATCCGCGTACCGGCGCTGTCGGAGCGGCGCGAGGACGTGCCCGAGCTGATCGAGTTCTTCATGGAGCAGATCTCGGTCGCCAGCGGCCTGCCCAAGCGGCGCATCGGCGGCGACGCGATGGCGATCCTGCAATCGCATGAATGGCCCGGCAACGTGCGCGAACTGCGCAACAACGTCGAGCGGCTGATGATCCTGACCAAGGGCGATCCCGGCGCGGAGATCACCGTCGAGATGCTGCCGGCCGAGGTCGGCGCGATGGTGCCGACCACGCCATCTGGATCGGGCGGCGAAAAGCTGATGAGCCTGCCGCTGCGCGACGCCCGCGAGATCTTCGAGCGCGAGTATCTGATGGCGCAGATCGCGCGCTTCTCCGGGAACATCTCGCGCACGGCGGAATTCATCGGCATGGAACGTTCGGCCCTGCACCGTAAGTTGAAATCGCTGGGGGTGGGGTAGTTCCGAGCGTCCGCAATGCGTTTTACGCAGGGCGGTTGCTTAAAAATGGTGCGCCGCAACCCTTGCGCGACATTGTGCTGTCACGATCTAATAGAGCGTCGGTGTTCCGAAGCGTGACGATCGTCGTCGCAATTCAACGGAACGATCTGGATCGCATGCGCAAGCCGATTGCGGTCCCAACAACAGAGGCAAAACATGGCCGCAGAGCGGGCTCAGAATCTCCAGGACACGTTTCTCAACCACGTCCGCAAACAGAAGATTCCCCTCACAATTTTCCTCGTGAACGGCGTCAAATTGCAGGGCGTCGTCACCTGGTTCGACAATTTCTGCGTGCTGCTGCGCCGCGACGGCCATTCGCAGCTCGTCTACAAGCACGCGATCTCGACGATCATGCCCGGTCATCCGGTGCAGCTGTTCGAGCCCGAGGAAGCGGAAAAGGCCTGAGCCATGGCCGGCAAGGCCGGAGCTGACTCCGACGCGTCGGTTGCTAAGCCGATCGACGCGGCGGAGCACGCGGTCGCAGCCGATACACGCGCTTTCGTGGTCGGCCCCTATCTGGCGCGCCAGGCGTCGGCCAGGGCCGCTGCTGCCGATGAAAACCAGCGTAGCTATGCAGCGCGGCTCGACGAGGCGATAGGCCTCGCCGGGGCCATCGACCTGCAGGTGGTCGAGGCGATCCAGGTCATGCTGAGCGCGCTTCGCCCGGCGACCTATCTCGGCAAGGGCAAGGTCGAGGAACTGGCGGAACGGGTGAAGCTCGAGGAGATCGGGCTCGTCGTGATGGATTGCGCCCTGTCGCCGGTGCAACAGCGCAACCTCGAAAAGATCTTTGGCTGCAAGGTCATCGACCGGACCGGCCTGATCCTCGAGATCTTTGGCCGGCGGGCGCGCACGCGTGAAGGTACGCTGCAGGTCGAGCTCGCGCATCTGAACTATCAGAAGAGCCGGCTGGTCCGGTCCTGGACCCATCTCGAACGCCAGCGTGGTGGCTTCGGCTTCCTCGGCGGCCCGGGCGAAACGCAGATCGAGGCGGACCGGCGCGTCATCCAGGAGCGGATGACCAAGATCGAGCGCGATCTGGAGACGGTCAAGCGCACCCGGTCACTGCACCGGATCAGCCGCAAGCGCGTGCCTTATCCGGTGGTCGCCCTGGTCGGTTACACCAATGCCGGAAAATCCACCCTGTTCAACCGGCTGACCTCGGCCGAGGTGCTGGCGCAGGACATGCTGTTCGCGACGCTCGACCCGACGGCGCGGGCGCTGAAGCTGCCGCATGGCGCCAGGATCATGCTGTCCGATACGGTCGGCTTCATCTCCGATCTGCCGACGCAGCTCGTCGCCGCCTTCCGCGCGACGCTGGAGGATGCGATCGAGGCCGACGTGCTGCTGCATGTGCGCGACGTCTCGCATGAGGACACGCAGGCCCAGGCTGCGGATGTGCGGGGCATTCTGCGCGATCTCGGCATCGATCCCGACGATGGCCAGCGCGTCATCGAGGTCTGGAACAAGGCCGACCTGCTCGGCGAAGGCGAGCGCGAGCGCCAGGCGGCGCTGGCCGAGCTCAAGCCGGAAGCGACCCGCCCGGTCCTGGTCTCGGCCCTGACCGGCGAAGGCATGGGCCGCCTGACCGACGCCATCGAGAGCCGGATCGCCAGAAGCCGCCCGGTCTACCGGCTGGTGCTTGCCCCGGGCGATGGCAAGTCGCTGGCCTGGCTGCACGCCAATGGCGAGATCCTGGCCCGCAGCGACGGCGAGGATGGCGCGCTCAGCCTGCTGGTGCGCCTGCCGCCGGAGCGGGAAGGGGCCTTCACGGCGCGCTTCCCGGCCGCAGAGCGCCAGCGCTAGAGCAGCGGACCGAAAAGTGGAATCCGCTTTTCGGGAAAATCCGATGCTACGACAAAGAGATAGATCGCCGATTTGCGTCCGATAGGACACACGGCGATCTAGAACCTAGTTCAGTTCTGCCTTGTCGAGCCGGTAGCGGCCCTTGCGGTCGCGCCGGAAGAATTCGCGCGCCTGCGGATGGCGGATCGGCTGACCGGATTCGTCGCTGATCAGGTTCTGCTCGGAGACATAGGCGACGTATTCCGTCTCCTCGTTCTCGGCGAAGAGATGGTAAAACGGCTGATCCTTGGACGGGCGCAGATGCTCAGGGATCGCGAGCCACCATTCCTCGGAATTGGAAAAGACCGGATCGACATCGAAGATCACACCCCGGAACGGATAGACGCGATGGCGCACCACTTGGCCGATGTGGAATTTCGCGGTTCTTGCTTCCATGTTCCTTCGATCTGTCTCTGACATGGCAGGGATCACCCTGCCAGCATGCGTCGCCATCCAGCGCCTGACCTAGGATTGCGTCGCCAATAGGTCAATGTCCGGCAATGTCACGTCTTCGCGTCAAAAGCCGTAGCGTGCCGCCAGGGCCGGATCGCGGCCGGCGACCTGCTTCGCCAGGTCGACGATGACCTTGGCCTGTTTCCAGGTCGCGTCGTCCTGCATCTTGCCGTCGATCATCACCGCGCCGGAGCCGTCCGGCATCGCCTCCAGGATGCGCCTGGCAAAGGCGACCTCGTCCGGATCCGGGCTGAAGACACGCTTGGCGATCTCGATCTGCGAGGGATGCAGCGTCCAGGCGCCGGCGCAGCCGAGCAGGAAGGCGTTGCGGAACTGCGCCTCGCAGGCGGCGGTGTCGGAAAAGTCGCCGAACGGGCCGTAGAACGGCTTCAGGCCGGCCGAGGCACAGGCATCGACCATCTTGGCCAGCGTGTAGTGCCAGAGGTCCTGCTGGGCGACGGCGCGTGGGCCGCCATCGGCCGAAGGATCGGCGATGACCTTGTATTCCGGGTGGCCGCCGCCGACGCGCGTCGTCTTCATGGCACGCGAGGCGGCAAGGTCGGCCGGCCCCAGACTCATTCCGTGCATGCGCGGGGAGGCGGTGGCGATCGCGTCGACGTTCTTGACGCCTTCGGCCGTCTCCAGGATGGCGTGGATCAGCACGGGCTTGCGCAGGGCGTGGCGCGCCTCGTACTGCGCCAGCAGCTGGTCGACATAGTGGATGTCCCAGGGGCCTTCGACCTTCGGCACCATCACGACGTCGAGCTTGCCGCCGATCTCGCCCATGATCGCCGCGATGTCGTCGAGGAACCAGGGCGAGTTCAGGGCATTGACCCGCGTCCATAGGCCGGTCGCGCCGAAATCGGTCGCCTTCGCCAATTCGATGAAGCCGTCGCGTGCCGCCTGCTTGGCCTCGACCGGAATCGCGTCCTCGAGATTGCCGAGCACGATATCGACCTGGCCGGCGAGCTCGGGGACCTTGGCGCGGACCTTCTCAAGATGCGGCGGGACGAAATGGATCATCCGCTCGAGCCGCAGCGGCAGTTCGCGGAACGGCTCCGGCGCGCCGATCGCCAGGGGGCGGAAGAACTGGCGCGGCGTCTTGGTGGTCATGCTCGGCTCCATGGTGCGGCGCAGCGAATGTGGCCGAGAGCGCTGGCGGCGTCCACTCGCCTTTGGGATGGAATGGCGATGGGAGCGAATATTCCTAGGAATATAAACCGGCTCGTTGATCTGGGAAAATTGTCCGCTTCCGGAGCAGGGGCCGTGGGCTGGCCGAGCGCTCCGGCGGTCTCAATTCCGGGTGAAGGGTGTTTCGAGCACCACGCGCGGCGGGGTGCCGATGCGGTCGCGGGGCTCGATCCGTCCGCGCAGGTTGAGCGCATCGCTGGCGAAATCAGGGTCGTGCAGGCTGGCCTCGCGTACCCGCAGCTTGCGCTGGAAGCTGCGCAGTTCGGCCTCGCGGTGCGAAATCCCGACCCTGGCGTCGATCTGCTGGCGTTGGCTCGGGTTCAGATCGGAAGAGGCCCGGAAGTCCCGGAAATCGGAGGCCACATAGGGCCATTTCGTCGAGCCGGCGAAGGTGCGCACCCGCCCGTCGAGGACAACGCTGTCGCCCGGCCGCAAGGTGATGTCGCGCAGCAGCGAGACGCGGCGCTCGCCCGGGCTGGCGATCGCCGGCCGGCAGGCTGCATCGGAGGACTGCTCGTAGCCATAGGCGACGGCGAGCGCGCCATAGGTCTTGCCGTCACTGGAAACGGCGGCGTCGATCGTCGCGGCACCGGGAGCGACCCTGAAGACCTTGACCGGGACGCCGGGATTGCTGGCCTGGCAGAGCGCCTCATGGGCCTTCAGGTCGGCCTGGCTCCTGAGATAGCCGATCGGGGCGTGGAAACCGTCGCACATGCGCACGCAGATGGTGCGCGTGACGTCCGCAGCGCCCGAGACGGTGTCGTAGCGGATCGCCGGGGCGCGGCGCGCAGCGCGCTTGGGCGCGGCTTCGCGCCGCTTGAACGGGTTCAGCTGTACCGGCGGGTGCGCGAGGACGCCATCCGGACGGGCCCGGAATACCGGCAAGGTCCAGAGATTGCGCTCCGGGGCATAGGCCCGCGCGGAGGTGTAGACCGCGCGCGGAGCAGCTTCGCGCGGCGCCTGTCGGGCCGCCGCCTCCTGCCGATGAAAGGCGCGAATGCCGGCATCGTCCTCGGCCTGGACGAGGGAGACGGTCAGCACCGCGCCAGTGGCCCCCAAAGCCAGGCCGAGGCCCGCCATTGCTGCCAGGCGCAAGGGCTTGCGTCCGCGGGGCGCGATGGCAGCCGAATCTGAATTGGAAACGGCGGTGGCAACCGCGCTGGAAGCAATCGGGTCGACATTACGGACACGAAACACCGCGATCACTCCATCGCTCGCTGGTTCAGCTGTCCGCCGCACACGAGCCATAATTTACTTTTTGTTAATATTCAATCGCGGGCCGGCTGCAACGGCAAACGGGCGCGATGCTTAACGCCGCGCCCGCTGCAAAAGATGAGAACCGACTGTCTTTGCGTCAGCGCAGCATCATCTGGCGGATCGCCATCGGCTCGCGCTGGTCGGCGTCGATGGTCCCGCGAAGCTCGGCGACGCTGGCAAGTTCGCGCGGCGCTTCGCGCACCTGCAGGCTCTGTCGCAGGAGCTTCTGCCGAACCTCGGCCTGCGTGATGCCGACGGTCTCGTCGATCAGCCGCTTCGTGCCGGGGCCGAGCTTGCCGGCCTGGCGGAAATCCTCGAAATCGCCGGCGCGATATGGCCAGTCGGACGAACCCGTGAAGGTCGCGACCTTGTTGTCGAGGACGACGCTGTCGCCCGGCCGCAAGGTGAT
Source organism: Bradyrhizobiaceae bacterium (assembly GCA_036676315.1). Lineage (GTDB taxonomy): Bacteria > Pseudomonadota > Alphaproteobacteria > Rhizobiales > Beijerinckiaceae > Allobosea. The sequence goes on along the minus strand of JAKFDB010000039.1, from coordinate 495 downwards.
GTCGCGCAGCAGCGAGACGCGACGCTCGCCGGGGTTGGCGATAGCCGGCCGGCAGGTCGGGTCGGCCGCCTTCTCATAGGCATAGGCGGCGGGCAGGGCGGCATAGCGCGTGCCGTCATTGGCGATGGCACGCTCGACCGTCGTGGCACCGGCCGGCAGTCGGAAGAGCTTGACCGGAACGCCTGGGTTCTGCGCTTCGCACAATGCTTCATGCGCCTTGAGATCGGCTTGCGTGCGGAGAAGGCCGATCGGAGCGTGGAAGCCATCGCAAAGGCGCACGCAGATGGTGCCGCCGCCGGCAACGATGCCGTGATCGCCGGGCTCGGTTCGGGCCTGCCGCTCGGCCTGGCGACGGATTGCGGCGCCAAGGCCTGCCGCCGGATGAGCGATCCGACCATCCGGCCGCATGACGAGCGGTGGGCGGGAGAACAGGCTCCCCGACGGCGCATAGGCCGAGGCTCGAGCCGGCCGCCCGACATTCCTGGCGGCTTCGTC
>JAKFDB010000038.1:0-6485 GCA_036676315.1 Bradyrhizobiaceae bacterium | reverse complement strand
ATGTCCATGTCCAGCCCTTCTGGGGCCATGGCTATTTCGACCGGATGCCGGGGCTGCGCCAGGTCGACGAGGCCTTCAACCGGCTGGCGGCGCGGACCGGCTGGGAGTTCGTGACGACCTACGCCTATGTGGTGGTGCGCAAGGAGCGCTGAGCCTCGCCGCCGCGCGGCGGCATCGCCGGGTTGAGCACGGCCAGCCCCCAGACCAGGCCGAGCAGCAGATACATGTGGCGCCAGTGGTCGGTGTCGATCTGCAGCCCCTGCAGGATCGTCACGAACAGCACCGACCAGAGCACGATGGCATGGCCCTGCCAGGGCGAGCGCTGCAGGGCGACGCGCCAGCCGGCCAGGCAGGTCGCGGCGGTCAAGGCCAGGAAAGAGAAGCCACCGAGCCAGCCATAGGAGGCGAAGGCGTTGATGTAGACGTTGTGCGGGTCTTCCGGGAACTGCCAGCGGAAGCGCAGCGGGCCGAAGCCGTTGGGCAGGTCGAGCAGCAGCGGGATCGAGCGCAGCTGGTTGCCGAAGCGGCCGGTGACGCCCTGGTCGTAGTCCTGGTCCAGGCTGGCACGGATCTCGAAGACGCTGCGGATGTTCTCGAAGGACAGCGCGATCAGCATCGCGACGATGACCAGCACCAGCGAGACCACCGTCAGGAAGACGATGCGCGTGCGTTGCGCCGAGCTGGACGAGGTCAGGAAGGCGAGCCCCGTCATCATCAGCGTGGCGGCGACGAGGTTGCCCCAGGCACCGCGCGAGAAGGTCAGGAAGAGCGCCAGCAGCGGCACGCTCATCAGCAGGAAGCCCTTGACCAGGCCAACGCGCCCGGTGAGCACCGCATGCAGCGTGTAGACGATCGGCAGCACCAGGAAGGGACCGAGCACGTTCGGGTCCTTGAAGGTACCGGAAGCGCGGCCATAAAGCGCCAGCACGCTGCCGAGCCCGCCAATGTCGAAATAGCCGAGCAGGCCGGCAAAGCCGGCGCACCAGGCCGAGAAGAGATAGCCCTTGCGCAGCGTGTCGAGGCGCCCGAGCGGGTCGTCGGCCATGATCGCGGCGAAGAAGATCGCCGTCAGCATCAGATAGACCGAGACGGCGGTGAAGCGGACCGAGGGCGCTTCGTCCATCCAGGGCAGCAGCGAGAAGACGCCGCCGAGATTGTAGAGCAGCAGCAGAACCGCCATCGGCAGCAGCTTCTGCGAGAAGCGGATGCCGGTCAGCGCGAAGACGAAAAGCGCGATCAGGAAGACGAGCTCATAGGGCGAGGGCTCGATCAGCGCGAAGCCGCTGCAAGCGGTCAGCAGCCAGAGCGCCCCGCGCTTGATCGCGGCATAGGAAATCCGCAGGCCGCCATGCTGGCGACCGCCGGCGTCTTCACCCTGCGCCAGCGCGCTCAATAGGCATTCTCATTCTTGGTCAGGAGCGAGAAGGGGGTCTTGATCAGGATGTAGATGTCGAGCAGCACCGACCAGTTCTCGATGTAATAGAGGTCGTGCTCGACGCGACGCTGGATCTTGTCCTCGGTATCGGTCTCGCCGCGCCAGCCATTGATCTGGGCCCAGCCGGTAATCCCGGGCTTGACCTTGTGGCGGGCGAAATAGCCGTCGACCACCTGCTCATAGGCGCGGTTCGAGGCGGTGGCATGGATCGCGTGCGGGCGCGGGCCAACCAGCGAGAGATTGCCCTTGAAGATGACGTTGAAGAGCTGCGGCAGTTCGTCGATCGAGGTCTTGCGGATGAAGCGGCCGACGTGGGTGACGCGCGGATCGTTCCTGGTGACCTGCTTGGCGGCGGCAAAATCGCTCATCTCGTGAAAGAGCGAGCGGAACTTCAGGACCTCGATCAGCTCGTTGTTGAAGCCGTAGCGCTTCTGCCGGAACAGCACCGGCCCCTTGGAGTCGAATTTGATGGCGATCGCGGTCGCCAGCATCAGCGGCGACAGCAGGATCAAAGCGAGGGTGCCGACGATCTTGTCGAACAGCCATTTGACGACGATGTCCCAGTCGGCGATCGGCCGGTCGAAGACGTCGAGCACCGGGACGGCGCCGATATAGGAATAGGAGCGCGGCCGGAAGCGCAGCTTCGACATATGGGCCGAGAGGCGGATGTCGATCGGCAGCACCCAGAGCTTGCGCAGCATGGTGAGCAGCCGCGCCTCGGCCGAGATCGGCAGGGTGAAGATCACCAGGTCGAGCTTGGTGCGGCGCGCGAATTCGACGAGGTCGTCGATCGTGCCGAGCTTGGGATAACCGGCGACGAGATCGGGCGAGCGGTCGTCATTGCGGTCGTCGAAGACGCCGCAGACGCGCAGACCGGTGTCGCGCTGCGCTTCCAGCGCCTTGATCAGTTCCTCGCCGGCCGGGCCGCCGCCGACGATCGCGGTGCGCCGTTCCAGCCGGCCGAGCCGGGTCAGCCGCAGCACGACCAGCGTCACCGCCAGCCGCTCGGCCAGCAGCAGCACGAGGCCGCCGGCATAGAAGCCGGCCAGCCAGACGCGTGAGACCTGATCGCCGATCTTGAGGAAGAAGAACGCCGCCAGTGCCAGCAGGAACAGCATGGTCCAGCCGGCGGTGATCCTCACCGCCATGGTGACGAAATTGCGCAGCGCGCCGATATGATAGAGGTGCAGCGCCTGGAAGGCGGCGAGCGCGCCGACCGCCATGAGCGGGATCGTGACCTGATAGGGCAGGAGGCTGGTGACATTGCCGGCGACATAGAGCCAGAAGATCAATCCGCCGACCGCGGAAACGACGACGAGGTCGGCCAGGCGCACCAGCCCTTCGATCAGCACCGGCGAGAGCGTGCGCTTCAGCGGCATCGCGGCAATGCGCTCGGCCAGCGGGTGGAAGGCGCGGGTGGCACCGGAGGTGGGCGTGCCATCCTGCGCCGGGCTGGCCGAATCCGCCTTGATCAGATCGCGAACGTCGAAAGCGCCCATCTCGTCATTTCCTCATCCGCCTGCCCGCGCCAGAGCCCGGGCATCAGCAGTCGACTAGCGTAAATTGCTCACGGAAGGTTTAATCGGCCGCTGCGTCAGGCGCTGCGATTTGAGCGAATGCGACGGTGTTTCCGGCTCTCGTATCGGCTGTATCTCGACGCTTCGGCGGCGCCTGCGGCGAGGATGGATTTTCGCAAAGGCCTTCAAGGTGATAGTTGCGGTTTTTGCAGCGTCGAAAACCATCGAAAGTCGCGATGCTAGCGGCTGAAAGTCGATGTAGCGTTGACAAAAAGCATAGTTTCAGGCATTTAAGCCTCGATGAGCGACTGAGAAGCACATTTTTTGATAGCACTTGCCCCCGGAATTTCCGGGGCTCGGGCAAGATGCTGTGCTGACCTTCGGTGACAATCGAAGCGTTCTTTTTACTCTCTTGCTTCGTCTTTAAAACGCCAACGATGCGCACCCCGCCGACGTCGCACCCGCGTCGCCGGCGCCCTGGGCCCGCGCCAATTGTGTGACCTGTGCCTTTTCACTGGATTGTTCTGCTCGCGGCGGTTGCCGTCGAGATTCTCGCTACATCGGCGCTGAAGATTTTCGTTTCCGCGCCGCTTTTCCTGGCCTTTCTGCCGCTCGTGCTGATCGGCCTTTCCTTCGCTCTGCTCAGCCTGGCGCTGCGCGTCATCCCGATGGCGGTCGCCTATGCGGTCTGGGAAGGGCTTGGCATCGTCGGCATCGCGCTGATCGGCCATGTGCTCTTCGCCGAGCACCTCACCCCGGGACGCCTCATGGCGCTTGCCATGATCGTCGGCGGCATCGTGCTGCTCGAGCGCGGCGTCGGCCATGAAGAACCTGGCCATCAGGAACAGAGGAGGCTGGCATGAGCGCCGCCTTCTCGCCGCAGGGGCTTGCCGTACTCTGGCTCGTCCTCGCGGTCGGGCTCGAGGTCACGGGCACGGCCCTGCTCAAGCTCTCCGACGGGCTGAAGCGCCGCCTGATCGGCGGCGCCGGCGTCGTCCTCGTCATCGGCGCCTTCGGCGCCCTGGCCCAGGCGATCCGCGGCATGGACCTTTCGGTCGCTTATGCCGCCTGGGGCGGGGCGGGGCTCGTCATCACCGCGGTGGTCGGCGCGCTCGTCTTCGGCCAGGCGATCCGCCCGGCCGGCTGGCTCGGCATTGCGCTGGTGGTTGCCGGTGTCGTGGCGCTCAAGCTGGCCTGAGCCTGCTCCCGTTCCTCACTGAAGGAACGGGTTCTTCCAGCCACCCTGCTGGGAGGGTGCCTTGGGCGGGAAGCTCGCCTCGAGATAGTCGAGCACCTTCTTGCGGTCCTCGTCCGCCAGCGGCTGCATGTTGTGCTTGCTGACCATCCAGGCGAGCGTCTCGCCCCATTTCTCGCGGCTCATGCCCTGGGCCGCGACCAGCTTGAAATTATGGCAGGCGACGCAGGCATAGAAGGCCTCCTCGCGGTGAGGCGCCTCCGGGAACATCTCGGGCGTCTCCTCCGCAGGGGCGGGGGCTTGTGCCAGCGCCAGCGAAGCACCGAGCATCACTGCCGCGCCGAGCGTGAGCCCGGCGCGGCGCAGGAACGAATTCATCGCGCTCACCCGACCAGCACCGCGACCCGGTGCATCGGATTGGCGCCGTAGCCCTGCGGGTTCCAGCCCCCGGCGATATGCGGCTGCGCCCGGCCCTTGCTGTCGGTCGCCCGCACCCAGATCTCGTAATAGCCGTCGGAAGGCAGCTCGACATCGGCCGTCCAGCGCCGCCAGTCGAAGCGGTTGCGCGGCTTGGCCGCCTTGGCCTGCTTCCAGGTCGCGCCGAAATCGAGCGAGACGTCGACGCGGGAGATGCCGTCATGCCCGTCCCAGGCGGCGCCGCGCAAAGCGAGCTTGCGCGTGCCGGCCGGCAGGCGCGTGCCGTTGGCCGGGTTGGTGATGATGCCGCGCACCGGCATCGAAGTCATGGTGCGCATATTGGCTTGGTCGGTCTTGCCGCCCGGGATCATCGGCTTGACGGCGACCGAATAGGACGTGCCACCCATGCCCTGGCCGTCATGGACCTTGTCGCGGATCGCGATCCGCTTCAGCCATTTATGCGAGACCGAGGCCGGGAAGCCGGGGATGATCAGCCGCAGCGGCCCGCCATGGATGTTGTTGAGCGGCTCGCCGTTCATCGCCCAGACCAGCAATGCGTGTTGCTCCAGCGCTGCCTTGATCGGCACGCCGCGCGAGAGCACGTCCTTGCTTGGATCGCCCGAGAGGTGCTGGTCGGCGCCGTAATTGCCGGTGTGGACGGCGCTCGGCTTCAGGCCGGCGCTCTTCAGGACGTCGGCGAGCGGTGCACCGGTCCACTCGGCGCAGCCGGCGCCGCCATTGGTCCACTGGTTGCCGCGCGCGGTCGGCTGGAAGAAGGAGCGGCCATTGCCGCCGCATTCCAGCACCATGCGATAGGTCTTGGTCGGGTACTTCTTCTTCAGCTCGCCGAGCGTCAGCTTCAGCGGGTTGTTGACCTCGCCGTCGATGCTGAACTCCCAGGCGTCGCCTTCCTTGAAGCCCTCGGGCGTCTGGCCGTTGTTGCGGATGTAGAATTTATCGGTCGGGGTGGTGTCGTCGTCGAGCATGTGCTCGGGCGTCTCGGCGACGAGCGGCCGGTCGCCGAGCAGGACGAGGCCCTTCGCCTTGCCGGGGAAATCGAGGAGTTGCGGGCCCTTCGGTGCCGCCGCTGCTGCGGCAGGGGCGGCAGGCGCGGGCGTGCCCTGCGCCATGGCGGCCGGGATTAGGCCGGCAGGCATGTTCGCCGAAAACGGGATCGCGCCGCCGACCGCTGCGCCCATCGCTGTCAGGCCGGCGCCGCCCAGGAAGCCGCGTCGCGAGGAATCGGTGCGCCGGCCGAAGGCAAGCGCATCGGCCCGCTCGGGATCGTCGCGATAAAGTTCCGCCAGGGAGCGTTCAGCCTTCGCCATCGGTTTCCTCCTTGAGGCGCCTTCGGAAATGGCGCCACTGGAGGATGAGACGTTCGAGCTTCTGGAATAATTCCATGCTGCCGCGTCTTTTTAAGGCAGCGCCTCAGGCGACGCAGGACGGTGCCGCGCTCCAGTCCTGACGCAGCGCGGTGCGCAGCGGCTCGATGCCGGGGCCGGGACGCGTCGTCAGGTCCCTCAGGAAACCGGCCATGATCGCGAAGCGCGCCGGCGGCATGCCCGTGGCGATCAAGAGATAGCTCTTGCCGGCGGCGTTCCAGCGGGCGAGCGCATGCGGCGGGTCGCCGCCGCCGGGCGCGCGCTCCGGCTGCAACTGAGGGGTGACGTGCAGACTGAGGCGGCAGCCGCGCGTGCCGGTAAAGCCGGCATGCTCCACGCCTTCTGCTGCGGCGCTGCGCCAGGCGGGGCGCAGGCCGAGCCGCGCCAGTTCGTTCGCGATCGGATCGGAGGAGATCGGTATGACACCCTCGGTCGGGACGGCGTCGGCATGGCGTTCGTGGGCGGCGAGCGAGGCTGCGAGGAACCGGTCCGGCTGAGGCGCGTCGATCGGGCGAATGGCGAGCAGGGCCGCCCCG
>JAKFDB010000037.1:0-2581 GCA_036676315.1 Bradyrhizobiaceae bacterium | reverse complement strand
AGATCTCGCAGCGCGACTTCCTGCTGCTGCAGGGCATCGTCTTCCTGTTCACCGTGATCTTCGTGCTCGCCAATCTCGCCGCCGACCTGGTCAACCGCGTGCTCGACCCGCGCCAGAGGGCTACGGCATGAAGCGGCTCAGCCCGGCACTGCGCGCCATCGACTGGACCGGCTGGCTCGGCGCCGCGATCGTCGCCACCATCCTGCTGGCAGCAATCTTCGCTCCCCTCGTCGCGCCCTATGACCCCGTGGCACTCAGCATCGAAGACCGGCTCTCGGCTCCCGATGCGGCGCATTGGCTCGGCACCGACCAGGCCGGCCGCGATGTCATCAGCCGTATCGTCTTCGGTGCCCGCGCCTCGCTCGCGGTCGGCATCGGTGCGGTGCTGATCGGCGCCCTGCTCGGCGTCTCGGCCGGGCTCTTTGCCGCCTATGAGGGGGGCCTCGGCGAGCAGATCGTGATGCGCATCGTCGACGGCATCGCCGCGATCCCGCTACTCGTCTGGGCGATCGCCATCGTCGGCATCCTCGGCGTCGGCCCGCTGCCGCTCGGCCCCTTCCTGCTGCCGAACGAGGTCAAGATCGTCATCCTGGTCGGCTGCCTGTTCTCGCCGGTCTTCGCCCGCGTCACCTATGCCGTGGCCAAGCGCGTGGTCGGCGCCGACTACGTCAAAGCGCGCTATCTGCAGGGCGCCTCGCACTGGCAGATCGTCACCGGCGACATCCTGCCGAACTGCCTGTCGCCGGTGATCGTCCAGGCGACTCTGCTGGTGGCGATCGGCATCGTCATCGAGGCCTCGATCAGCTTCGTCGGCCTCGGCGTGCAGCCGCCGCAGCCAAGCTGGGGCTCGATGCTCTCGGACGCCCGCAACGCGATCTATTCCGGCGAGTGGTGGCTGCCGGTCTTCCCCGGGCTCGCCATCTCGATCACCGTGATCGGCTTCAACCTGCTCGGCGATGCGGTGCGCGAGCTGTTCGACCCGCGCAGCGAAGCCAGGACGCTGGTCGCATGAGCGCGCCCCTGCTCAGCGTCGAGGGCCTGCGCGTCGGCTTCCGCGCCGCCGATGGCGGCATGGTCGAGGCGGTCCGCGGCGTCGATTTCGCCATCGCGTCCGGCGAGGCCGTCGGCATTGTCGGCGAATCCGGCTCGGGCAAGAGCCTGAGCATGCTCGCCGTGATGCGTCTGCTCGGCGCGCCGGCGCGCGCCACCGGCGGGCGGGTGCTCTTCGATGGCGAGGATCTGCTCGCCGCCGACGAGGCGCGGATGCGGGCGCTGCGCGGGCGCGACATCGCCATGGTTTTCCAGGATCCGCAGAGCTCGCTCAATCCGGCCCTGACCATCGGCCGCCAGATCACTGATGTCGTGCGGGCGCATCGTCAGGTGTCCCGGAGCGAGGCCCGGCGCATCGCCGCCGAGGCGCTGGAGCGGGTCGGTATCCCGGCTGCCACGACGCGGCTGGGCGCCTACCCGCACGAGTTCTCCGGCGGCATGCGCCAGCGTGCCCTGATCGCCATGGCGGTCGCCTGCCGGCCGCGCCTGCTGATCGCCGACGAGCCGACGACGGCGCTCGACGTCACCGTGCAGGCCCAGATCGTCGACCTCATCGCCGAACTGCGCCGCGACCTCGGCATCGCCGTGATCTTCATTTCGCACAACCTGCAGCTCGTCTCCGAGATCGTCGACCGGGTGGTGGTGATGTATGGCGGCAAGGTCGTCGAGGACGGCCCGGTCGCCGATATCGAGCTTCGGGCGCGCCATCCCTACACGCGCCTCCTTCGATCCTGCGTGCCGAGCCTCAGCGGCCCGGTCGGCCCGCTCGTCGCCATCGAGGGCGCCCCGCCGCGGCTCGGCCGCATGCCGCCGGGCTGTCCGTTCTCGCCGCGCTGCCCGCAGGCGATCGAGACCTGCGCTGCCGAGATGCCGGCCCTGCTTCGCGAGGGCGGGCGCAGCCTTGCCTGCTGGAGGCCGCAATGACCGGCCCGATCCTGGCGCTGCGCAACCTCACCAAATCCTTCCCGCAAGGCGGGGCGTTCGATCGCCTGCTCGGGCGCGGCAGCCGCTTCGTCGCCCTCGACGATGTCAGCCTCGATATCCAGCGCGGCGACGTCGTCGGCATCGTCGGCGAGAGCGGCTCCGGCAAGTCGACGCTGGCGAGCCTTGCCGTCGGTCTGGCGAAACCGACATCGGGCGAGGTCCTGCTCGATGGTGAGCCGCTCTCGCGCCTGATGCGCAACCATGCCGGGCCGTGGCGGCGGCGCATCCAGATGGTCTTCCAGGATTCGAGCAGCGCGCTCAATCCGCGCAAGACCATCGGCCGCTGCCTGACCGAGACGCTTGCCTTGCGCGGCGTCGAGCGTGGCGCCCGCGAGGCCGAAGCGATCGCCTTGCTGGAACTGGTCGGGCTCGGGCCGGAAATGGCCCCGCGCCTGCCGCACGAGCTCTCGGGCGGCCAGCGCCAGCGCGTCGGCCTTGCCCGAGCCCTGGCGATGAAGCCCGACATCCTGATCGCAGACGAGCCGGTCTCCTCGCTCGACGTCTCGCTGCAGGCGCAGGTGATCAACCTCCTGTCGCGACTGACGCG
>JAKFDB010000036.1:0-18360 GCA_036676315.1 Bradyrhizobiaceae bacterium | reverse complement strand
GTGCGGGGCGCCTGCAGCCGATCGGGGCGATCGCCGCCAGCGCCGGCATTCCCGACGCGGCGCTCCATCCCTATGGCAAGTACATCGCCAAGGTCGACACCGACGAGATCGCGGATTTTGCGACGCGGCCGGACGGCAAGCTGATCCTCGTCACGGCGATCAGCCCGACGCCGGCGGGCGAGGGCAAGACCACGACCACGGTCGGCCTCGGCGACGGGCTGGCGCGGCTCGGCAAGCGCACCATGATCGCGCTGCGCGAACCCTCGCTCGGCCCCTGCTTCGGCCAGAAGGGCGGCGCGGCCGGCGGCGGCTATGCCCAGGTCGTGCCGATGGAGCAGATCAACCTGCATTTCACCGGTGATTTCCACGCCATCACCAGCGCGCACAACCTGCTCGCCGCGATGCTCGACAACCACGTCTACTGGAGCAACGAGCTCGGCTTCGACGCCCGCCAAGTCGCCTGGCGGCGCGTCATGGACATGAACGACCGGGCGCTGCGCAGCGTGGTTTCCTCGCTCGGCGGAAACGGCAACGGGTTCCCGCGCGAGGACGGCTTCGACATCACCGTCGCCTCGGAGGTGATGGCGATCTTCTGCCTCGCGACCGATCTCGCCGATCTCGAGGCGCGGCTCGGGCGCATCGTCGTTGGCCGCAGGCGCGACAAGAGCCCGATCACCGCCGCCGAACTGAAGGCGCCGGGCGCGATGACCGTGCTGCTCAAGGACGCGCTGATGCCCAATCTGGTGCAGACGCTGGAGGGCACGCCGGCCTTCGTCCATGGCGGCCCCTTCGCCAATATCGCCCATGGCTGCAATTCGGTGATCGCGACGCGGGCTGCCCTGAAACTCGCCGATTACGTCGTGACCGAGGCCGGCTTCGGGGCCGATCTCGGCGCCGAGAAGTTCTTCGACATCAAGTGCCGCAAGGCCGGGCTAAAGCCCGACGTCGCCGTGGTGGTCGCGACCGTCAGGGCGCTGAAGATGCATGGCGGCGTCGCCCGCGACGCGCTTTCGGCGGAGAACCTGCCGGCGCTGGAGGCGGGCCTTTCCAATCTGGCGCGCCATGTCGAGAACCTCCGCAAGTTCGGCGTGCCACCGATCGTCGCCATCAACCACTTCACCTCCGACAGCGCCGCCGAGCACGCGCTGATCCAGAATTTCTGCCGCAACCATCTCGGCGTCGAGGCGGTGATCTGCCGGCACTGGGAGCTGGGCGGGGCCGGCACGGAAGAGCTCGCCGCCAAGGTCGCGACGCTGATCGCTGGCGGCGAGGCCGATTTCGAGCCGCTCTACCCGGATACGCTGTCACTGCGCGAGAAGCTCGAGACGGTGGCGCGCGAGATCTATGGCGCGGCCGGCATCTCGACCGATGCAAGGGTGAGCGCGCGCTTCGCCGAGCTCGAGGCGGCCGGCCATGGCGACCTGCCGATCTGCGTTGCCAAGACGCAGTATTCCTTCTCGGCCGACCCGACGCTGAGGGGCGCCCCGTCGGGCCACATCGTGCCGGTGCGCGAGCTCAGGCTGGCGGCGGGCGCCGGCTTCGTGGTGGCGATCTGCGGAGACATCATGACCATGCCGGGCCTGCCGCGCCAGCCGGCGGCCGAGCGCATCCATATCGACGCCAACGGGCAGATCGAGGGCCTGTTCTAGCGCTGTCGGCGCCGCCGCCAGCGCGAGCGGCCGGTGACGATTCGTCAACAAAGCATAAACCATATCGCAGCATGGTCGGGGCCAAGCGCTTCCGAATCCCCGGAAGAGCGCTGCCGGAGGTTCTCGCTCTATGCGCTTGCTCGACGCCTGGCGCGGCTCCGGCCTGAAGGGGCGCGTCCTGGCCCTGGTGCTGGCGACGCTGGTCGCGATCGCGGTGCCGGCCTCGGGTGTCTTTCTCTGGATCGTCAACGGCACGGTGGTGAAGCTCGGCACGCTCTTCGCCGAAAAGCAGATCCTGTTCGACCGCTTCCGCGGCCTGGAAGCCCTGATGCGCGAGGTCTCGCTGGCTGAAACCGTGGCGCGGGCGCCGGCCATCCTCGACTGGGCGCAGGACGAATTCGAGCCGCAGAAGGCACGTCGCGGGCTCGCCGAACTCGAGCACTACCGGCTCTCCTTCACCGACCGCAGCTATTTCGTCGTGCTCGACCGGACCGGGAACTATTACTTCAACGACAGGGACAATAACTACGAGAACGCCCGGCTGCGCTATACGGTTTCGCCCGACGATGCCAAGGACGCCTGGTACTTCAAGACGCGCGCGCTGGGTTCGGGCTGCCATCTCAACGTCAACCGCGACGAGACGCTCGGCGTCACCAAGGTCTGGATCAACTGCATCATCCAGAAGGACGGCAAGGTGCTGGGCCTGATCGGCACCGGCGTCGACCTCACCCAGTTCATCAAGGAGGTCGTCGAGTTCCCGCAGACCGGCGTGCAGAGCATGTTCGTCGACCTGCAGGGCGCGATCCAGGCGCATCGCGACCCGCGCGTCGTCGATTTCCACAGCCTGACCAAGGATATCTCGGCGAAGAAGACTGTCTTCCGCCTGCTCGACGCGCAGGCGGACCGCGAGGCGCTGGCCGGGATGATGAAGCAGGTCTCGCGAGGCGATACGCTCGTGCTCTCGCGCTTCATGCGGATGGACGGGCGCGAGGTGCTCATCGGCGTCGGCTTCCTCGACCGGCTCGGCTGGTTCAATGTCACGGTGATGGATGTCGATGCCATCATCGACCGCAAGCTGTTCGCGCCGCTCGCCGGATTGAGCCTGGCGATCCTGCTCGCCGCCGCGACGCTGATGACGCTGCTGTTCAAGCGCAAGGTGCTCGACCGGCTGGCGCGGGTCGAGCAGGGCGTTTCCCGCGTCCGCGCCGGCGACTTTGGCGCGACCGCGAGCGAGGAGGGCAATGACGAGATCTCGCGGCTGGCGCATGCCTTCAACGAGATGGCCCAGGCTGTCGGCGACAATACCGGGCGCCTCGAGGCGATGGTGCGCGAGCGCACGCAGCAACTCGAAATGCTGGCGCAGTACGATCCGCTGACCTCGATCCTGAACCGGCGCGGCTTCGAGCACGCCTTTGCGCGGGAGCAGAACCGGGCGCGGCGCGAGGGCAAGCCCTGCGGCCTGATGATCGTCGATCTCGACCAGTTCAAGCGCGTCAATGATGAATACGGCCACCATGCCGGCGACGAGGTGCTGGTCGCCGGCGTGCAGCGGATGTCCTCGGTGCTGCGCAACTACGATGCCTGCGCCCGCTGGGGTGGCGACGAGTTCATCCTGCTGATCAGCGGCTGCGATCCGGCAGCGCTGGCCGCAGTCGCGGCCAAGGTCGGAGCCAATCTGCGCGAGACGCCGGTCACGCTCTCCGACGGCCGGGAGGTTTCGGTAACGGCCAGCATCGGCGCGGTGCTGATCGGAGGGGACGAGAACCTCTCCGACGCGACGGCGCGGGCGGACGCGGCGCTCTACCAGGCCAAGCGCAATGGCCGCGACGGTTTCGTGCTGCAAAAGCCGTCGCCGGAAACAGCGGATTCGCTGCTCTCGGCCTGAGCGGGATCAATCGAAGGCGAGCTGCACCTTCATCGCCCTGGACTTGTCGGCGGCGAGATCGAAGGCTTCGACGGCGCGCTCGATCGGGATCGAGGCGGTGAGCAGCGGCGACAGGTCGATCCGGCCCGAGCCGATCAGCGCGACCGCCCAGTCGAACTCCTCATGGAAACGGAACGAGCCGCGCAGGTCGAACTCCTTGGCGACCACGACGTTCATCGGCAGGGTGAAATTGCCGCCGACGCCGATCTGGACGATGACGCCGCCGGGGCGGACGACGTCGAAAGCGCCGGTCAGAGCATGCTGGTTGCCCGAGCATTCGAACATCACGTCGAAGGCCCCCTTGTCGGCGCCGTAATCGGCCTTGAGGCGCTCGGGTTCGGCCATGACGTTGAGCGCGGCGGTCGCGCCCATCTTCAGCGCGATCGGCAGCGGGCCGTCGACCACGTCGGTGACGACGATCTCGCTGGCGCCGGCAGCCCTAGCGGCGACGACGGTCAGCACGCCGATCGGCCCCGAACCGGTGACCAGGACGCGCTTGCCGAGCAGCGGGCCGGCCCGCTTGGCGGCATGCAGGCAGACCGAGAGCGGCTCGGCGAAGGCGGCCTGCGCGGCGCCGACATGGGCCGGAAGCTTCACCGCCTGGCGTTCCTCGATGACGAGCTCTTCGCGGAAGCCACCCTGGACATGGGGGAAGCGCATGGCGCTGCCATAGAACAGCATGTCGAGGCAGTGCTGCTGCTGGCCGGCCTGGCAATAGCGGCAGCGCCCGCAGGCGCGGCTCGGATTGACGGCGACGAGATCGCCCGGAGCGACGCGCGAAACCTCGGCGCCGACCGCCTCGACGATGCCGGCGATCTCGTGGCCGAGGATCATCGGCTCGCGCACCCGGATCGTGCCGAAGCCGCCATGCAGGTAATAATGCAGGTCCGAGCCGCAGATGCCGCCGGCCTTGACGCGGACGCGGACGTCGAGCGGGCCGAGTTCGGGCGTGTGGGTCTCCTCGACGCGGAGGTCCTTCTCGGCATGGATGACGACGGCGCGCATGGCGGCTCTCCTGAGATCGGCGGCCATGCGGCCCCGGCAATTGTCTAATCGTTTTAAAACGCTTACCCAAGCCGGGACGGGGTGCCAAGCCGCGAGACCGGGAGGATAGGATGTCGCTCAATCTGTTCAAGCTCGACGGGCGTGTCGCCCTCGTCACCGGTTCCGGCCAGGGCATCGGGCTTGCCATGGCCGAGGGGCTGGCGGCGGCTGGCGCGCATGTCGTGCTGAACGGTCGCGACAAGGCCAAGCTCGAGGTGGCGCAGAGCGCGATTGCCGCGGCTGGCCACAAGGTCGCCATCGCTGCCTTCGACGTCACCGACCAGCAGGCGGTCGAGGCCGGCATCGCGGCGGTGGAGGCCGAGGTCGGGCCGATCGACATCCTGATCAACAATGCCGGCACCCAGAAGCGCGGCGCCTTCATCGATTTCCCGGCGGAGGACTGGCACTTCCTCATCGCCACCAATCTGCATTCGGTGTTCTACGTCACCCAGGCGGTGACCAGGCGCATGGCGCCGCGCAATCGCGGCAAGGTCGTCAATATCGGCTCGGTGATGAGCAAGCTCGGCCGGCCGACCATCGTGCCCTATACCGCGACCAAGGGCGCGGTCGCGCTGATGACGCAAGGGCTCGCCGCCGAGCTCGGCAAGCACAACATCCAGGTCAACGCCATCGGGCCCGGCTACATCGTCACCGAGCTGAACAAGGCGCTGATCGCCGACGAGACCTTCTCGAACTGGGTCAAGAGCCGGACCCCGGCCGGGCGCTGGGGCGAGACCAGCGAACTGATCGGCGCCGCGATCTTCCTGTCCTCGGCGGCGTCCGATTATGTCAGCGGCCATCTGCTGATGGTCGATGGCGGATTGACCAGCGTGGTCTGAGACCCTGCCGTCATGCGCGGGCTCGTCCCGAGCATCTCGGGACGGAAGAGGTGCCGACCAGCGTCTCCCCGTCATGAGATTCCCGGGTCTGCGCGGCGTTTATCCTTGGGCCGACCGTAGGTCGGACCCGAGGGCTTCGCCCGAGAATGACGCCGGTCTGGATTAGCCCTTCAGAAAGGCGTTCTGCGGGAACAGGATCTTCCGCGCTTCCTCGTCGACCTCGGTCTTCCAGGCGAACCTGTCCTTGAGCGCGACGGCGCGCTGCGCTGCCGGCCGGGCCGAGATCTCCTCGAGATGGCGCCGGACATGCACGAGCTTCTCGAAAGCCTCGTCGCCGAGCGCGAACTGGGCTCGCGTCGCCCAGCCCCAGACCGCCATGTCGATCAGGGTATAGGCGTCGCCGAGCATGTAGCGGTGCTTGCCGAGCTGCGCGTCGAGGATGCCCCAATGGCGCTCGGCCTCGCGGGCGTAGCGGTTGATCGCATAGGGCACCTTCTCCGGCGCGAAGCGCGAGAAGTGCACGGACTGGCCGGTATAGGGGCCGATGCCGGTGGCGACGAACATCAGCCAGGACAGCATCTGGCCGCGCGCCTCGGGCGTGTTCTCCGGCAGGAACTTCCCGGTCTTCTCGGCGAGGTAGAGCAGGATCGCATTGCTGTCGAAGATCGTCGCGTTGCCATCGGTCAGCGCCGGCGTCTTGCCGTTCGGATTGATCGCCAGGAACTCCGGCTTGAGCTGGTCGCCCTTGCGGGTGTCGACCGGCACGAGCTCATAGGGTAGGCCGGCTTCCTCGAGAAAGAGCGCGATCTTCGCCGGGTTCGGCGAGGGGTGATAGTAGAAGCGGATCATCGGCTCTCTCCAAGGGGCGGTTAGCGACGTGCCGAGACATAGGGCACGAGGTCGGTCAGGGCGGAAATCGTCAGGTCGGCTTCGTCGCCGAGCTGCTCGGGTTGCATGCGCAGCGCCTTGAACATCGCCGCTGGCCCGATCTCGCCGCTCGTGAGCTCGGCCCGCAGCGCCGCCTGCGTGATGCGTTCGATGCGGGCGACGGTGAGGCCATAGGCCTTGGCGCCGGCGATGTCGAAACCGTTGGAGGAGACGAACAGGATCTCCGCGCTGGAGAGGCCAAGCCGCTGCTCGACGAGGCGGTAGCCGCGCGGATCGGGCTTGTAGACCTTGATCTCGTCGACGCTGATCACGGCTTCCAGCAAGCCGTCGATCTCGGCCTGTTTCGTCAGGTTCGCGAGCATAGACGGGCTGCCATTGGAGAAGATCGCAAGCCGCGTCGGCGCGAGCGCCGTCAGCGCCTGCAAGGCCTCGGGATAGAGCGACAGCGTGTCATAGGTGGCGGCGATGCGGGCGACGAGTTCTGGCGTGGCTTCGAGCCCGAGCGTCTTCAGTGTGAAGTCGAGCGAAGCCCGGGTGACGCTCCAGAAATCCTCGTAGCGGCCCATCAGCGAACGCAGCCAGGTGTATTCGAGCTGCTTCAGGCGCCAGATCTGGGTGATGGTCGCGCCATGGCCGGGAAAGGCCGCCTCGGTGAGCCCAGCGACGGACTGCACGTCGAAGAGCGTGCCATAGGCATCGAAGACGACGGCCTTGATCGGCATTTCATGTCCTTTCGACACCCTACGCCGTCGTCCCGGGCGACCGGAGGGAGACCCGGGATCCATGCCTGAACCGTTCCGGCATGGATCCCGGCTCTGCGCCGCTTACGCGGCTTGGCCGGGATGACTTGCCAGTGGATGATAGCGCTCGCCTTGGCCGCGCCGAGCGTGATATCCGCACAAGCACCTTTTCGCAGATGCACAGGATACCAGAATGCCCAGCCGCCCCGTCATGCTGATGATCCTCGACGGTTGGGGCTGGCGCGACGACGCGAACAACAACGCAGTGCGCCTGGCGAAGACGCCGAACTTCGACCGGTTCTGGGCTTCCTCGCCGCATGCCTTCCTGCGCACCAGCGGGCTCGATGTCGGCCTGCCCGCCGGGCAAATGGGCAATTCCGAGGTCGGCCATCTCAATCTCGGCGCCGGCCGCGTCGTGATGCAGGACCTGCCGCGGATCAACCAGGCGATCGTCGACGGCAGCCTGAAGCAGGCGCTGGCGGCGAGCGGGCTGATCGCCAAGCTGAAGGCGAGCGGCGGCACCTGCCATCTGCTCGGCCTGGTCTCGCCGGGCGGCGTCCACGCCCATCAGGACCATGCGGTGGCGCTGGCGAAGCTCTTGGTCGAGGCCGGCATCCCGGCCGTGATCCATGTCTTCACCGATGGCCGCGATACGCCGCCGCGCTCGGCCGCGGACTATGTCGCGGCGCTCGAGGCGGCGCTGCCCAAGGAGGTCAGGATTGCGACCCTGTCCGGCCGCTATTACGCGATGGACCGCGACAATCGCTGGGAGCGGGTCGAGCTTGCCTGGCGGGCGATAGCACTGGGCGAGGGCGAGCGGATGCCGAGCGCCGCTTCGGCGATCGAGGCGGCCTATGCGGCAAATGTCAGCGACGAGTTCATCAGACCGGCGGTGATCGGCGGCTTTAGCGGCATGAAGGATGGCGACGGGCTGCTCAGCTTCAATTTCCGGGCCGACCGCATCCGCGAGATCCTGGCGCCGCTGCTCTTTACCGAGTTCAGCGGCTTCCCGCGGCCCAGGGCGCCGAAGCTCGCCGCCGCCGTCGGCATGACCTCCTATGGCAGCGAGCTCGATCCGCTGATGCCGGCGCTGTTTGCGCCGCAGAGCCTGGCCAACGGGCTCGGCGAGACGGCGGCCGGGGCCGGGCTGAAGCAGATCCGCTTCGCCGAGACCGAGAAGTATCCGCACGTCACCTATTTCTTCAATGGCGGTCGTGAGGAGCCCTATGAGGGGGAGGTGCGCAGCATGACGCCTTCGCCGAAGGTCGCGACCTATGATCTCCAGCCGGAGATGTCGGCGCCGGAGCTGACCGAGAAGGTCGTCGCCGCGGTGGAGAGCGGGGCCTACGACCTGTTCGTGCTGAACTTCGCCAATCCCGACATGGTCGGCCATACCGGCGTGCTGGCAGCTGCGATCAAGGCGGTCGAGACCGTCGATGCCAGTCTCGGCCGGATCGCGGAAGCCATCCTCGCCAAGGGCGGCGCGCTGCTGGTGACGGCCGATCACGGCAATGCCGAACTGATGGTCGATCCGGTGACCGGCAATCCGCATACCGCCCACACCACCTTTCCGGTGCCGGCAATGGTGATCGGCAGCGCTGCGAAGGCGCTGGCGGAAGGGCGCCTCGCCGATGTCGCGCCGACTTTGCTGGCGCTGCTCGGACTGGAGCAGCCGGCCGAGATGACCGGCGGTTCGCTGCTGCGCTGAAGCCTTCTCGAGCCGAGATCGGGATCAGCGCCCCGCTTCGGGGCGCGAGCCATCGCCTTGGAAAAACGAGGTTTGCGCGGCGAGCGCGCGGCTTGCCGCGCGTACCGATTCCGCTTCGCCTCGCCCTGTCTCAGCCAGCCGGTTGGCCAGCCGCTCCAGTGCCTCCATCGCCTGGTCGGGCTGCTGCGCGACATTGCCGATGCGCGCGAGCGCCAGCCTGATCGCGCGGGCCGTCGCCGGAGCAAGATCGGCCTCCGCCAGCAAAGCCCGCAGCCGCAGCACGGCCATGCCGACCGCAAAGACCGCGACGCCGCCATCCTCCGCCGAGCCGGCCCGTTCGCCGGCCTGCTGCGACAGCCGCACCAGCCGCAGCAGCCGGTGGTTGAGCCGGGCACGCCAGGTCGCGGTACGCGTCGGGGCTTCCGCCGCGCTGCACAGGTCCTGCAACTCCTTCAGCATCATGCCGGAGAGAGCCTCGAGGCGCCGGCGTGCATCGGTCGGGAAGATCGTGCGGAAGGCGATCAGGGTCAGGAGCGGCGCGGAAACCACCGCCAGGGCGGTGAAGACGGTGGCGGAAAGATCCCCCTTCAGCGGCAAGGCGGGCTGCGAAAGCAGCAGCAGGGCCATGCAGTAATCCGTCGATCCCAGCATCGTCCTGCGGTGCGCCATCGGCAGCGCCCCGAACAGGATGAAGGGCATCAGCATGAAGACGAGCTCGATCTCGCTCGTCGCCAGTGGCCAGAGCAGCCAGCGGCAGGCCAGCGCCGCGAGCGCGCCGAAGATCTGGCCGATCAGCACTTTGCGCATGATCAGCGCCGGGTTCTCCCAGGTCGAGAACAGCGTCACCATGACGGATGTGCCGAGCAGCAC
Source organism: Bradyrhizobiaceae bacterium (assembly GCA_036676315.1). Classification (GTDB taxonomy): domain Bacteria; phylum Pseudomonadota; class Alphaproteobacteria; order Rhizobiales; family Beijerinckiaceae; genus Allobosea. Next base: position 8,698 of record JAKFDB010000036.1, on the reverse strand, counting down.
GAGCGCGCCCGGTGCCCAGCCCGAAGCCACCCAGAGTGAGCCCAGCGCCAGCATGATCCCGGTGGCGCGGAAGGCGGCCTCCCGGGCACCGACCCAGTCGCGATGCAGGATCACGGGATGTTCGATGCGGGCCGGCCGGACCTCGCCATCGCTCACGCCGATCCGCTCCTGCGCCGCCGCCTCCAGCCTCAGGATCACGTCCTGCAAAGGCGGATGATCGCTTGCAAGGTCTGCGGCGCGTTCGAGCAGCGGCAGGATATCGGCCACCGGCGCAGCCGCTTCCAGTGCGTCGGCGGCCTCTGCGAGCAGCGCCCCGACATTGCCGGCGGGCAGCGCTTCCGGCGCGCTCCTGAGCCAGACCAGCGCCGAAACCAGCGCGGAGAGCAGGCTGCGAATGCTGCGGGCCGAGCGCCGCGAACGGAGCGAGCCGGCGCCGTGCGGCTCCAGCGCTTCGTCGAGAAGGGCGAGCTGGCGCAGGATCGGCCGCTGCTCCTCGGCCTCGGGCCTGGTGCCGGCGAGCAGGCTGGCGAGCTGCCGCAGCACCAGGATCGCGAGCTGCCGCGCGCGGCTGGCGACGGTGTCCTCCGCCTCTTTCGGGGCGAAGAACAGGCCGACGAGCAGCGCCGTCGCGATGCCGGTCAAAACGGTCAGCAGCCTGTCTGCCGCCAGAAGAAGAATGTGATCGGGGTGGCCGATGTCGAGCAGCACCACCATGGCGGCCGAAAAGCCGGCGATCAGCGCGCCATAGGAGACGAAGCCGCGCAGCAGGTTGCCGGCAAAGGCGCAGACTCCGATCCAGAGCGCCAGCCCGAGCATGACGGGGAGCGGCTGGCCGTGCGAGAGCAGCATCAGGACGACGCCGATGGCGGTGCCGGCCAGAGTGCCGACGCCGCGAAAGAAAGCTTTCTCCAGCGCCATGTTGCGGGCGGGCTGCGCGGCGGCGAAGACGGTCATCGCCGACCATTGCGGGTGCTCAAGACCGATTGCCCAGGCGATCAGCAGCGCCAGGCAGGCGGCAAGGCAGGTGCGCAGCGTGAAGCGCAGGCGCCCGGCATCGAAGCCCAGTCTTGCGAGTGCCGGAGCCAGCTTCATGAGCGCGCGATACTGCCCTCCCGATGCCGCCTGGGGCGGCGGAGCTCGCGCAAGCTTGCCATCATCGCGCGCGACTTGTCATGCCGGGATGTCGGCGGTGCGGGCCTTCGTGGTGTCGCGCGACCGGCTCAGAAGCTGTAGGCCGCCTTCACCTTCACCAGATGCTGGCTGAAATTGGTGAGGTCGAGATCGCCCGGCTGGCCCTTGGCCTTGCCTGCGACCTGGATGTTGTAGGCGGCCGAGATGGCGAACTGCTTCGTTGCCTGCCAGAACACGCCCGGCCCGGCGAAGGTGGCGTAGCCGGCATTGCCGCCGAAGCCGAGCTCGTTCTGGCGGCGCTGATGGCGGACCTCGCCGCTGAGGTAGAGCCCGTCCACCACCTGCCAGGCAAGCGAGCCGCCGAGCGTGAAGGTCGAGGAACGCAGATAGGGGCTGGGGCCGATCCAGCTCAGATCATGCGAGAGGTTGAGCGCGGCATAGAGCTTGCCCGGCAGCAGCGTCTTGTCGGCGAAGAGGCGGATGCCGGTGTTGTAGGCGGTGAACTGGCCGGGCCCGGTCGCGTCGATGCGATTGACGCTCGGATCGACCACGACGGTCAGGCCGATGCCGTGCAGGTCGCGCCCGAGCAGGCGGTATTTCATCTCGACGCCGGCGCCGAAGCTGCGGCTGTCGGCGCCCGTGCCGGCGATGGTCGCGTCGGCGTAGCCGCCGAGCAGATAGGGGCCGATCTCGAAGCAGGGGAAGAGCCCGTAGGAGCCCTGGAGCTGGAGGCCGTGCGCCGCCTGCCTGCCGTCGCGGAGGCCGAAGCCGCCGCCATAGGTCAGGCTGGCGCCGAAGGAGCCGGCCTCGGCGACATCCGAACCGGTGGTGAAGCCGAAGGCATCGGTCGGGATGCCCTCGCTCTCGGTGCAGGCCGAGAGCACGGGCGGCGCGGCCGGGGCGCCCTTGCGCGATGGCAGGTCGGCGGCGAGGACGGGCGTCAGAGCGGCAGTGAAGGCGAGGGCGGAGAGCGTCGACCGGAGCATGGCGAAATCCTGGTTGCCTGCTCAAGTTACGCAAATGCGAACCAGTTGCAATAACAGCTCAGCTTGAGGCTGGCTTTGCTGCTGGCCGTGGCGGCGCAGCAACAGTCTGGATAGCGCTATGGCAGATCCGCAGCCGGCTCCTCGGGGGGCCGCAGGCTCAGCCCGGCGCCGGCAGCCCGCGCAAGCGTGCAAAGGCGACCGGGGCGATCTCGGCCAGTTCCGCCAGCGGCTTCCAAGCGGCGGCGTGGACCTCGTCCTCCTGCGCGACCAGCGGCAGGGCCGGATCGGCCAGGAAGAGATATTGCAGGTCGTGATGGATATGGGCCGGCTCGCCGCGCGCGGGCTTGCCGGGCACCTCATGGCTGTCGATGGCGAAGGGCAGGTCGCCACCACCATGCCAGGGGTGCAGCGCGAGCCCGGTGACGCTCGTCTCCTCGACCGCCTCGCGGGCCGCCGATTCGTGGAACCAGGCCGATGGCTCGTAATGCCCGCCGGGCTGAAGCCAGCGGCCGATCACGACATGGTCGATCAGCAGGATACGATCGTGAGCGGGCGAGAGCACGAAGGCGCTGGTGGTGACATGACCCGGGAAGGTGTCGCGCTCGTCCAGCGCATGACGCTGGCCGATCTGCCAGCGCAGCAGCGCCAGATGCTCGCGCGGGCCGGCGACCTCAGCGCGATAGCGTGTCACCAGCGGCCCGAGCCTGGCGAGAAAGCCGTTATCCGTCATCGCTCAGGCTCAGGGCAGCGGCAGGCGGTAGCGCTCGAAGCCGCCGTTCTTGGCACCGTCATAGCCGACGATGACGTCGAGGCGGCCGCCGCGCTGCCCCAGGATCGTCACCGCCTCGGCCTTGAGGCCGGGGCGCGCCGGCAGGTCGCCGAGGGTCCTGGCGGCGTCGGGCTTGATGGGGTCGACCAAGAGCAGCGAGTAGGGCAGCGACTGCTCGGCCGCTGGCCCGAGCAGCACCAGGAGCCGGCCGTCGGGCAGGGCGGCGAGGTCGCGAATGCCGCGGTCGTGCGCGGCGGGAATGGCGATCACGGTCGGGGCGACCGTTGCAGGCGCGTTGCCAGGGGCGAACAGCGCCTCGACCGGCGCGCCGACCAGAAAGGCCCGGCCGTCGAGCGAGGGCGCGCGCAGCCCGGCCCACAGGATCGGGCCGGTGACGGCGACGCCTTCGAGGTTCATGCCGTTCTCGTCCGTCAGCGCCCTGCCGAAATAGGGCGCGGCCTCGCCGGCCTGGCGCAGCATGTCGCTCAGGCGGTAGGTGAGCTCGATCTTGCCCGAAGGCGTGCCGGCCTCGTCGACCCTGAGCCGGGCGAGATGGAAGGCCGAAAGCCGGAATTCGCCCTTGTGGCGCGAGCAGCCATGGGAGCCGGCGACATAGAAGGCGCCCGCGGAGAAGGTCACGGCCTCGCCATCGAGTTCCGCGAAGGCGCCGGCTTCCTTGCAGATGCCGCTCGGCGGGCTGCCGAGCGTCGAGTCGGCGGCCTTGTCGCCGATCAGCGGCACGGTCGCTCCCGGCGTGACGCGATTCTCGGCGATCTGGGCAAACTGCGCGAAGGAGCCCTCGTCGTTGATCACGAGGCAGCGCAGCGTCCCGGTGGCCGACGGCATGCAGGCAAGTCCGCTGAGGTCCACCGCCGTCTTGCCGGGCTTCTTGCCGGAGAAGTCGCCGTCGGCGCGCAGGCGCTGCTCGGGCGTAAGCGTCGTGGCCGCAGCAATGGCGGGACAGAGCAGCGTCGAGGCGAACAGCAGGGCGAGCAGGCGTGACGACATGGGATGTCCAGGCAGCAGCGGCGAATCGGGCAAGCCAAACTGGCGAGCGCCAAAAATGGCTGGCCCGCAGCCTCGCGGATTGCAAGGCTGCGGGCCAGTCTAGGCAGGAAAGTCCGTCGGGGCGAGCCGCCGGTTCAGAAGGTCGAGAATTTCCAGTTCAGGCCGGCGCGCACGACGTGGCCGTGGGTCTTGCGCCGGGCGTTCGCGCCGAGGAACTCGTCATCGGGGTCGTTGGAGTTGCCGGCGACGACGTAACGCGTCCGGCCGAGATCGTAATAGAGATACTCGCCCTTCAGGGTCAGGTTGTTGGTGATGGCGTATTCGACGCCGGCACCGAGGGCCCAGCCAACACGGTTGTCGTGCTTGCTGCCGCTCCAGGCTCCGAGGAAGGGGCCGTCATCGTCGAAGCCGGTGGAGGTGATGGTGGTGCGGTTCTTGGTGCGGCCATAGGCAAGACCGCCGGTGGCGTAGACCAGCGTGCGGTCGAAGACCTCATAGCCGGCGCGCAGGCGCAGCGTGCCGAGCCAGTCCACGCTGGCCTGGGCCGTGGTGGTGATGGTCGCCGAGCTGAAGGCGTTGTTCAGGGTCGCCGCCTGCCAGGAGCTCTGGCGCGCGTCGAGATACTGCAGATCGGCCTCGACACCGACCACGACCCTGCCGATCTGGTAGTTGTAGCCGATCTGGCCGCCGCCGAGGAAACCGTCGGCGTCGCTGCCCAGGCTCATCGGCACCAGGCCGAGGGCGTTGAACTGCGCGAAATCCTCGCGGTCGGCGAGCGCGTAGTCATAGCGCGTGTGGCTCTGGTTCCAGGAATAGCCGGCATTGGCGCCGACATAGAAGCCCGTCCAGCTGAAGACCGGCGCGACCGGTGGCGGCGGAGCGTATTTTCGGCTTGGCAGGTCGGCCGACATCGCCGCGCCAGCGCCCAGAACGGCGGCAGCAGCCGCAACAGCAAGTATCTTCTTCATGATTCCCCCGGCCTTCGCAGATCCAGCTTCGCTGGTTTTCGTCTTGGCGAGGATACTGGAGAAAAATCGTTCAAATTCCGTAACGTCGGTATGTCGAATGTCCGGAATTCGAGCCGCTGCCGCAGTCGTGCTGGCTCGTTAGACTACGGTTTTAGGCATTTTCCGCCGGCAGAAGCCTTTTTTCCTTGAAAAGAGGCGTCGCCTTGCATGGCGTGCATGCGGCCATGCAAGGATCGCCTGCCGCCTGTTCATTCAAGCAGGTGAGATGTCGATCCGGCCGGAGCCGGCTCAGCCGTGCTTGCGGGTCCATTCCTCGTAAAGCCCGGCCTCTCCTGCCGGCCGCAAGGGGCGCAGCGGGAGCGACTGGGCCTGCGGCTCGCGGGCCATCTCGGCATAGACCCTCGCCGTGGAGAGGCCGAACGCCTCGCCGTCCTCGTTCGAATAGGCGAAGAACGCCGCCTTGACGCCGGTCAGGTGCATGGCGGCGAGGCACATCGGGCAGGGATGGCCGCTGGCATAGACGACGCTGCCGTCGAGCCGCGGCGTTCCGAGCGTCGAGCTCGCCTGCCGAATGGCCTCGATCTCGGCATGGGCGGTGGGATCGTTGGTTTCATGCGTGCGGTTGACCGCCCGCGCGACGATCTGGCCATCGCGGACGAGAACGGCGCCAAAAGGCCGCCCGCCCCGTGCGACATTGCTGCGGGCGAGGGCGACGGCCTCGCGCATGAAGATTTCGTCGGACATGACCGGCTCCCCTGGTCGACCGGGCGGGCGCCGTATCGGCGGCGCCCGCCGGATCGTCAGCCGAGCTTGGCGTAAGCCGGCACGGTGAGGAAGTCCTCGAATTCCGGCGCCAGCGAAAGCTTCGAGAACAGCTCGATCGCTTCCGGGAAGCGGCCCTTGTCGTAGGTTTCCGCCCCGAGCTCGCCCCTGACCCGCTCCATCTCCTCGGTGAGGCAGCGCTTGAACAGATCGGCGGTGACCTTGGTGCCGCCGTCGACCTCGACACCGTACTGGACGAACTGCCAGATCTGGGCGCGGCTGATCTCGGCCGTCGCGGCATCTTCCATCATGTTGTAGATCGGCACGGCGCCGCGGCCGCGCAGCCAGGCCTCGAGATACTGCACGCCGACGCGGATGTTCTCGCGGAAGCCGGCTTCCGAGCGCGTGCCCTCGTGGACCTCTAGCAGTTGCTCGCGGCCGACCTGGACGTCCTCGCGCAGCTTGTCGAGCTGGTTCTGCTGCGGCATCAGCCGGTCGAACACCTCCGTCGCCACCGGGACCAGGTCGGGATGGGCGACCCAGGTGCCGTCATGGCCGTCGCCGGCCTCGCGCTCCTTGTCGGCCTTGACCTTGGCGAAGGCGGCCGCATTGGCCTCCGGGTTGTTCTTGACCGGGATCTGCGCCGCCATCCCGCCCATGGCGAAGGCGCCACGGCGATGGCAGGTCTTGATCAGGAGCAGCGAATAGGCGCGCAGGAAGGCCTTGGTCATCACCACCTGCGAACGGTCGGGCAGGACGAAGGCGGGATTGCGGGCGAGCTTCTTGATGAAGGAGAAGATGTAGTCCCAGCGGCCGCAGTTCAGGCCGGCCATGTGCTCGCGCAGTTCGTAGATGATCTCGTCCATCTCGAAGGCGGCGGGCAGGGTCTCGATCAGCACTGTGGCCTTGATCGTGCCGGCCTTCAGGCCGAGCGCGTTCTGCGCGGCGACGAAGACGTCGTTCCAGAGCCTGGCCTCGAGATGGCTCTCGAGCTTGGGCAGGTAGAAATACGGGCCCGAGCCCTGAGCCAGCGCCGCCTTGGCGTTGTGGAAGACATAGAGCCCGAAATCGACCAGCGCGCCCGAGGCCTCCTCTCCGTCGATGACGATGTGCCGCTCCGGCAGATGCCAGCCGCGCGGGCGGATGATCAGGACGGCGGGCTTGTCCTTGAGCTTGTAGGCCTTGCCGGTGGTGGCGTCGGTGAAGTCGATCTTGCCGGCCCAGCGGTCTTTCAGGTTGATCTGGCCTTCGACCATGTTGGCCCAGACCGGCGAGGAGGCGTCCTCGAAATCGGCCATAAAGACCTTGGCGCCGGAGTTCAGCGCGTTGACGATCATCTTGCGGTCGACCGGGCCGGTGATCTCGACACGGCGGTCCTGCAGGTCGGCCGGGATCGGCGCCACCTTCCAGTCGCCCTCGCGGATATGCCGGGTCTCGGCCAGAAAATCGGGCGTCTCGCCAGCGTCGAAGCGCTTCTGGCGCTCGGCCCGCACCGCCATCAGGCGCTTGCGCGTCTCGTTGAAGCGGCGCTGCAGATCGGCGACGAAGGCGAGCGCGTCATGGCTCAGGACTTCGTCATAGCGCGCGGCGAGCGCGCCCTTGATGACGACGCCCTTGGGCAGTGAGAGGCTGGGCGCGGTGCTGGACATGGCAGGCTCCTTCAGACGTTCGAACGCTTACAGGAGGCTACTATGCCGCCGGATCATTTTCTCCGGAAGCGCATGAAATTGCCGAGGACCTTTGCCTTCAGGGACAAAGTTGGCCGCCGCCGCGCGACGGCGGCTAGGTCGAGCCCGCCGGCCGATCAGAACCTGTAGGTGACGCCGGTGCCGAAGATCCACGGGTCGATCTTGACCTTGCCGGTGACGGCGCCGGCATTCACCTTCACCTTGGGCTCGAGGAAGATCTTCTTCACGTCGAAATTGATGCCCCAGTGCCGGTCGAGCATGATGTCGACGCCGGCCTGCAGGGCGAGGCCGAAGCTATCCTTCAGGTCGAAGCTCGCGAAGCCGCCCTTGGCCTTCTCGTCGAAGAAGACGGTGTAGTTGATGCCGGCGCCGAGATAGGGTTTGAAGGCGCCGATCGGATCGAAATGGTACTGCAGCGTCAGCGTCGGCGGCAGCAGCCAGGCGGAGCCGATGCGGGCTCCCGCCAGCGTTCCGGCGCCCTTCACATTGTGCGGGGTCACGCCGAGGATGAGTTCGACCGCGAGATTGCGGGTGAAGAAATAGGTGATGTCGAGCTCGGGCACGACCGAGGTCGAGATGCTGACGTCGCCGCCGACGATCGGCGCGCCGCCGGCCCGCAGGCTGGCCGATTCCTGCGGCATCACGACGAGTGCGCGCCCGCGGATCATCCAGGGGCTCCAGGGATCGATCGCCGTCATCGAGGGGGCCGCCTGGCGCGAAGGCAGATCGGAGGCGCCGGCAGCGAGCGTCGTCGCGCCCAGAAGCGCGGCGGCGAGCGAGGCGAGGGCGAAACGAGACGTCATCGGAAAGATCCTGCACGGAGGGGCCGCATGGAGCGGTGCAGGTCGTTTCGAACATGCAGCGGGACCGTCGATCTTTGACCTCTGTCAAAGATCGGGGCCGGGACGGCGGAAGCTCGGGCGGCGTGGCATTTTCGTGACTACGCGTCGGCGAAAACCGCTCTGGCGGCGCCATGGCTTCGAGGCATGGCCGCGCCCGGGCGCCCGGTCGACGACCCGAAGGATTCCAGAATGACCGCCAGCCGCCTCGGACTTCTCGCCGTCACCCTCGCAGCCGGCCTCGCCTCCGTTCCGGCCCTGGCCCAGAATCGCTGCGCCGTGACCGATCCGACCGGGACGCCGCTCAATATCCGCGAGACGCCGAATGGCGAGATCATCGGCCGCGTCACCAATGGCGCCGGCGTCCGGATAGTCAACAGCAGCTTCGATGAACGCGGCCGGCCCTGGGTGCTGATCCGCCCACGCGGCACGAGCCAGGTCGTCGGCTGGGTCTATCGCGAATTCGTCTCCTGCTATTGAGGAGGAGGCGCTGACCGGCCGGCGAGACAAGCGCGGAGAACCCTTCTCCCGTGTGGGAGAGGGGATC
>JAKFDB010000035.1:0-7600 GCA_036676315.1 Bradyrhizobiaceae bacterium | reverse complement strand
GGCATGGGCCATGAAGACGTGCACCGCGTTACCGAGCTGATCAAGAAGGTGTCGGAGGGCCGCACCATCCTCATGGTGGAGCACAACATGAACGTCGTCGCCTCCATTGCCGATCGCATCACCGTGCTGCAACGCGGGGCCATCATCGCCGACGGCCCTTACGCGGAGGTGTCGGCCAACCCGCTGGTGATCGAGGCCTACATGGGCACCGCCGACACCGCGCTGCAAGGAGCACATTAAAGTGACGACCCCCACGCTTCTCACGACGTGCAGTACGCTGCCCCCCGAGGGGGCCCAGGCCTGCCTTGGGGCGGCCCCGCGGAGGCCTGCATGATGACCCCCACGCTTCTCACTACGTGTAGTACGCTGCCCCCCGAGGGGGCCCAGGCCTGCCTTGGGGCGGCCCTGCGGAGGCCTGAATGAGCGAAGCCAAGAACAACGACGCGTCACAGGGCATGGACTTTTTGCAGTCCATGCCGAGGCGCTGGGTGACGCTCTACATTCCGATCGTGCTGTTCGTGATCGTGCTGCTGTTCCCGTTCTACTGGATGGCGATCACGGCGATCAAACCGAATGGCGAACTCCTCGACTACAAGAACAACAACCCGTTTTGGGTGAAGTCGCCGACGCTGGACAACATCAACAAGCTGCTCTTCCAGACCGACTATCCGCAATGGCTGCTGACCACGATGACGGTCGCGACGGTCGCGACCGCGCTCTCGCTCTTTTCCAGCGTGCTCGCCGCCTATGCGATCCAGCGACTGAAGTTCAAGGGCTCGCAATATGTCGGCCTCGCGATCTATCTTGCCTATCTGGTGCCGCCCTCGATCCTGTTCATCCCGCTGGCGACGCTGATTTTCCAGTTCGGCCTGTTCGACTCGCAGCTCGCGCTGATCCTGACCTACCCGACCTTCCTGATCCCGTTCTGCACCTGGCTCCTGATCGGCTACTTCAAGTCGATCCCCTACGAGCTCGAGGAATGCGCCATGATCGATGGCGCGACTCGGCTGCAGATCCTCTGGCAGATCACCTTGCCGCTGGCCCTGCCCGGCCTGATCTCGGCCGGCATCTTCGCCTTCACCCTGTCCTGGAACGAGTTCATCTATGCGCTCGCCTTCATCCAGTCGGCCGAGAAGAAGACCGTGCCGGTCGCGGTGCTGACCCAGTTGGTCGAAGGCGACGTCTACCATTGGGGCTCGCTGATGGCGGGCGCCTTGCTCGGCTCGATCCCGGTCGCCCTGCTCTACTCCTTCTTCGTCGACTACTACGTCGCCTCGCTCACCGGAGCGGTGAAGGAATGAGCCCCCGCGGGGCCGGTCGCAGGACCGACCCCAGAACAGCATAGAGGCAAGAGTTGTGAGTTCGATCGCCTTCATCGGCCTCGGCGCCATGGGCGCGCCGATGGCCGAGAATCTCGTCAAGCGCCAGTTCCACGTCACCGGTTTCGACATGCGGCAGGAAGCGCGGGCTGCCCTCGCCGCCGCAGGCGGCCATGCCGCCGACAGCGCCCGGGCGGCAGCCAAGGACGCCGAGGCACTGATCCTGATGGTCGTCAATGCGGCGCAGGCACGTGCAGTGCTGTTCGAAGCCGATGCGCTCTCCGCCCTGGCGCCGGGGGCGAGCGTCATCCTGATGGCGACCTGCCCGCCCGGCGAGGTCGAGGCGATCGCCGCCGAGGTCGAGAAGAGCGGCCGCCGCTTCGTCGACGCTCCGGTCTCGGGCGGCGTCAACGGGGCGCGGGGCGGCACGCTGACGATCATGGCCGGCGCCTCGCAGGAGAATTTCGCAGCGGCAAAGCCGATGCTCGACGCGATGGGCGACAAGGTCTTCCATGTCGGCCTGAAGCCCGGCCAGGGCGCCACCGTGAAGACGGTCAACCAGCTGCTCTGCGGCGTCCACATCGCGGTCGCGGCCGAAGCCCTGTCGCTGGCTCAGAAGGCAGGCATCGACGGCAAGCTGCTGTTCGAGATCATGGGCGGCTCGGCCGCCTCGTCCTGGATGCTCAAGGATCGTGGGGGGCGCATGCTCGACGACGAGCCGCCGGTCGCCAGCGCCGTCGACATCTTCGTCAAGGATCTCGGCATCGTGCTCGATGCCGGGCGGGCCGCGAAGGCCTCGCTGCCGCTGGCCGCCGCCGCACACCAGATGTTTCTCGCCGCTTCGGGCCTTGGCCATGGCGGGCGCGACGACTCGCAGGTCGTACGCGCCTATCAGGCGCTGAACCCCCGCGCGGCCAATGATGCCTGAACCAAGCCGGGATCACACCGCCTTCGGGCGGAACCGTCCGCAGGCGGAAAGCGTGATCGTCAGCACAGCGCCCGAAGGCCGCCGCCGTGAAAGGCCAGCCCTCGTCCTCCTGCGCTCTGCTCTAGCGCTTTCGCAGCGGGGCCGTGGTGCCGCGGACGACGAGGTCAGGCTTCAGCACGACCCGGCGTGCCGGCGCGCCGGGCTCGGCGATGCGCCGCAGCAGCATCTCCGCCGATTTGCGGCCCATATCCTCCTGGAAGTTCTTGATCGTCGTCAGCGCCGGATACCACTGCGCCGCTTCCTGCACGTCGTCGCAGCCGACCAGCGAGAAACCCTCGCCCGCCTCGAGCCCGCAATGGCGCAGGCCGAGCATGGCCCCGAAAGCGGTGAGATCGTTGAAGCAGACCGCAGCCGTCGGCGGGTTCTCCACCGCGAGCACCGTCTGGACACCCTTCAGCCCGGTCTCGCGGGTTCCCCAGCCGGAATAGACCAGCGCCGGGTCCAGCGGCAGGCCGTATTTGGCGAGCATCTCGCAATAGCCGCGATAGCGGTTGCGGCCGGTCGAGATCAGCTCGCTCTCGCCGAGGAAGGCGATGCGGCGATGGCCCAGCTGGAGCAGATGCTCCATCGCGAGCACCGTGCCATGGCGGTCATCCGAGCCGACGAAATCGAGGTCGACGCCGGCGATCTCGCGCGAAAGCTGGACCAGCGGCACCTGCGCCGCCATCAGATGCGCCAGCGTCTCCGCCGTCGTGCCGCCGGCCGGGCAGATGATCATGCCGTCCGGCCGGTATTCCTTCAGCGTGTTGAGGACGCGGTCCTGGCGCTCGAGGTTCTCGGCATAGGTGCCGAGCAGGATCGAGCGGCCATTGGCGGCCGCCGTTTCCTCGATCGCCGCCAGCAGCTCGGCGAAATAGGGGTTGGTGATGTCGTGAAAGCCGACGCCGAGAATATTGGTCCGGTCCGTCCGCAGCGAGGCCGCGCTGCGATTATAGCTGTACCCCATCTCGCGGGCGATCTTCTGGACGCGCTGCCTGGTCGCATCGGCGACGAGCGGGCTGCCGCGCAGTGCCAGCGAAACCGTAGCAGTCGAAACGTCGAGATGATCGGCGATGATCTGCAAGGTAACGCGCCCTCGCCCTCCCAAGCGTTCCCGAGGCGCTGCCGCGCCCTTTCCGAACGAAGAAGGGTCGCGCAAGTTTCCATCGTCAGCCATCAGACGCTTCTCCTGAAGCGGGGTAAGCACGGCTTTCAACCAGTTCTTGGTCAAATCGTTCCGCATGTTCACCGTCCATCTCATATAATTCGGAGAAACTGAAGATGACCGCTCAGAAAGAATCGATCGGCTTCATCGGCGTCGGCTTCATGGGTCAAGGCATGGCCTCCTGCATCCTCGCCAAAGGCTTCCCCTTGACCGTCATGGGACACAGGAACCGCAAACCTGTCGAAGAGCTCAAAGCTGCCGGCGCCCAGGAGGCGAAGACACCAAGGGAACTCGCCGAAAAAACTTCGATCATCTTTCTCTGCGTCACCGGCTCACCGCAGGTCGAAGCCGTGATCAACGGTCCCGACGGCATCGCCGCCGGCGCCAAGCCCGGCACGATCATCGTCGACTGCTCGACCTCGGATCCGAGTTCGACGGTCAAATTGGCAGCACAGCTCGCAGCCATCGGTCTCCACCTCTGCGATGCCCCACTCGGCGGCACCCCCGCCCAAGCGGCGCTCGGCCAGCTCTCCACCATGATTGGCGCCGACAGGGAGGTTTTCGCGCGGATCAAACCGGCCTGTGACGCATGGGCACAAAAGGTCGTGCATCTCGGCCCGGTCGGCGACGGCCACAAGATGAAGCTGCTCAACAACTTCCTGTCGATGGGCTATGGCGCGATCTATGCCGAGGCGCTGACGCTGGCGCAGAAGATCGGCATCACGCCGCAGACCTTCAACAACGTGATCTCCGGCGGAAGGATGGATTGCGGCTTCTACCAGACCTTCATGCAATACGTGCTGCAGCGCGACCGCGACGCCCACAAGTTCACCTTGTCGAACGCGCTGAAGGATGTGCGCTATCTCGAGGGTGTCGCCAACGATGCCGGCATCCCCAACCCGGTCGGCAACGCCGTCAAGAACGTCTATGCCCAGGCGGTCGCAGCCGGAAAGGGCGAGGACTTCGTGCCGATGCTCTCGGACTGGGTCGCCTCGCAGAGCCGCATCTCGCTCGCCGACAAGAGCTGAGCGCTCCTGGAGCTTCCTGACTTTGCAGGGGATCACACGGTCATTCCGGGGCTTCGCGAAAGCGAAGAGCCCGGAACCCATGAACTCCGAGCTGACAGACTTTGCACCGCGCACGGCGCAACCCGCTGGACGGACGTGGTGTTCATGGGTTCCGGGCTCGGCCCTGCGGGCCGCCCCGGAATGACGCGGTGTTTCCCGCAAACAGGCAGGAGATCCTGGCGACGCCGGCCGGGGATCAATCCAGCCGGGCCGAGCCTTCGGGCACGGCCCGGACGCGCTCGCGATAGAGCAGATAGAGCCCCGAGGCGATGACGATGCCGGCGCCGAGGAAGGTGTAGCGGTCGGGAATCTGGCCGAAGACAAACCAACCGAGCGCGACCATCCAGACGATCTGCGAATAGTTGAAGGGCGACAGCATGCTCGCCGGCGCGCGCTGATGCGCCAGGATCAGCAGCCAGTGCCCGAGCGCGCCGAAAAGCCCGGTGTTGATCATCAGTAGCCAGCTCAACGCGTCGGTCGGCCAGGACCAGAACAGCGGGACCAGCGGCAGCATCACCACCGCTCCGACGATGCCCGAATAGAACATCGTCGTCTCCGGGGAATCGGTGGCGGCGAGCATCCGTGTCGAGATGCTGTAGAAGGCGTAGCAGAAGCAGCCGCACACGGTGAGCAGCGCCGCCGGGTGCAGGCCTCCGAGCCCCGGGCGGGTGATCACCAGCACGCCGATGAAGCCGACGGCGATCGCCACCAGCCGGCGCGGCCCGGCCCATTCGCCGAGGATCGGCCCGGCCAGCAGCGCGACGAGAAACGGTGTCGCGAACATGATCGAGACCGTCTCGGCGAGCTGCAGGTATTTCAGCGCGAAGAAGTTCAGCGCCGTCGAGGTCAGCAGCAGCAGCGAGCGGAAGCCCTGCAGCCAGGGCCGGCGCGTCTGGACGATGCCGGGTCTCGACCAGGGGTTGAGCAGGATCGAGACCAGAGCGACGCTGATGACATAGCGCGCCGCGACGACCTGCATCGCATGCATCGAGCCGCCCAGCCATTTCGCCGAGGCGTCGAGCAGCGCAAAGCACAGCACCGCCGCGCACATCAGCATGATGGCGATCAGGCGAGTCCGGCTTGTGTCCGGGGGCGGAGCAGGGGCAGCCGACAAGCGAGGCGTCTCGTCATGCTCTGGGGGAATGACCAGAGATCAATGAACCGATTTAAAAGCTGAGACCAGCCTCGTAGCGCATGCTCGTCATGTCGCTGAAGCGCCTGGCTGCTCAGGCCGCGTCCTCGGCTTCCTCTTCGGGGTCGTCGAGCTCGGCCCCTGCCCGCGAGAGCCCCTTGGCGATCTTGCGCAGCAGCTTGCGCAACTGCTTGCGCTCCTTGGAGTCGAGCTTCTCGAGCAGTTCGTCCTCGACCTGGTTCCAGACCGCGTCGAGCGCCGCCGCCGTCTTCTGGCCGTGCTCGGTCAGCGCGACCTGCACCAGCCTGCCATCGCGGCCGCCACCCTCGCGGCTGACGAGGCCTTGCAGCGAGAGCCGGCCGATCGTCTTGGAAACCGTCGGTGGCTTGACCCGCAGCAAGGTGGCAAGCTCGCCCATCGTCATCGGCGCGGTCTGCAGCGATTTCAGCGCCTGCTCCTGGCCCGGGAAGAGGCCGAGCGCATTGAGCCTTTCGCCCATCCGGGCCCGGTGCAGCCGGGCGGCGACCAGCAAGGCGCGGCCGACGCTTTTCTCGATCGTCTTGGTCATGAGCCGACCCCTCGAAAAGATTTCCGATACTTTTCGCCGGCTCTGCAATCGCCTGTGATCATGACAGGCAGATGACAGCGATTCGACGGTTATCTAAAATCGTGCGCCCATCGCCTCGATCTTGCGTAAAAAGCCGGCGCGGCTCTCCGGCGTCGAGCGGTTCATGTCGTAATGCGCCTGATAGGACAGGCGCGCGGTCGGATGGCAGACCGCCCGCAGCGACCGGCAGACCAGCTTGCGCGGCGGATCGCCCATCAGCATCGCCCGCCAGCGCGTGCCGCCATAGGTCGTCACGGCAGCGAGCCGGCGAATGTTCCAGAGGCTGGGCTGCGCCGCGCCCCCGACCAGCTTGAACGACACGCCGGGCAGGAAGACCCGGTCGAAATAGCCCTTGAGCATGGCCGGGTAGCCGAAATTCCAGACCGGGAAGCACAGCACCAGCGCCTCGGCCGCGCGCAGCCTTTCGACATAGCCGGCAACCGACCGGCCGTTCCTGGCCGGATCGAGATAGTCGAGGCGCTCTTCCCGGCTCAGCACCGGCTCGAACCCCTCGGCATAGAGATCGCAATCATCGACCTCATGGCCGTGGCAACGCAGCCCGGCGACGGCGGCGGCGTGCAACGCCGCGCCGAAGCTCGCGGGATTGGGGTGCGCGTAGACGACCAGGACGCGCATGCTCAGCTGCCGACCGCTTCGCCCAGGCTGCGGAACAGGAAGGTCTTGCCGCCGCGGAAATCATAGGACGGGTCTTCCCAGGCTACCATCTTGCCGGGGTTGAGCAGGCCCTGCGGATCGGCCTCGCGCTTGAAGGCGAGCTGGACCTCGTCGGTCTGCTTCATGCCGCCCTCCTCCAGCGTATAGCGATGCGGATTGAAGATCGGTGCGCCCATTTCCTCATGGATCGCCATGATCTCCTCCAGCCGCTTCTCGGTGGTGAAGCGCACCAGCGGCAGGCCGAAGCAGGTGATCTTGCCGTCGAAGCGGACGAATTCGAGATGGCAGATCATCTCGTCGCCGAAGCGGGCATGGATCTTCTCGACGAGATCGACCTGGTTGGGGAAGGGATAGAGCACCTGCAGATAGGTGATCGTCGGGTCGACACGCAGCGCCCGCAGCGTGGTGTGGTTCCAGCCCAGCTCGAAGGCCGGCGGCAGACCCTTCGCCTCCTCCGGCGAGAGCTTGTCCGAGCGCATCAGCAATTCGGCGCCGCGGAAGCGCCGGGCATAGGCCAGCGTCGATTCCACCGCAAAATCCGCGATCATGGCGATGACGCAATGGCTGTCGCGCGGCAGGAACTTGCGGTGGCGCAGGAAATAATCGTGCGGCGCCGGCGCGGCGACGACGGCGAGTTCCTTCAGCGCCAGCCCGTCCTGCTCGCCGAA
>JAKFDB010000034.1:0-39825 GCA_036676315.1 Bradyrhizobiaceae bacterium | reverse complement strand
TCGGTGGGTGGAGTGGTCAAGGCGACCGTCGGCGACATCGGGAAGGGCAGCTTCGTCGGGATCGGGGCACGGCCCCAGCCGGACGGCACGCTGCTCGCCGTCCAGGTCCTGATCTTTCCCGAGGCCATGCGCGGAACGGGCGAGGGGCACCGGGCCTGGGGCGTCATGCCGGACAGCACCATGACCAATGCGACAGTGGCCGAGACAGTTTCGCGCGTCGATGGCGCCAATCTCGTGCTGACCTATCCCGGTGGCGAGCAGAAGGTGACGATCACGCCTGATGCCAACATCATCAGGGCGGCGCCCGCCGACGCTTCCGAGCTTTCGCCGGGGGCACAAGTCGCACTCACGGCGGCGCGCCGGACGGGGGGCGGTCTCCTCGCCAACCGTGTCACGATCGCGAAACAGGGCGCCCAGCTGCCGCTCTAGGTGATGGGGGCTTCCCGCGGCCAGAATCCACGCCTCACTCCGGCACGCCGGCCTTCTTCAATCCGTCCACGAAGACGTCGCAATGAGCGAATTTGCCGAGGTTCTGCCGGAGAACCGACAGACGCAGCGGCGGACCGACGCGAGCCCGCGCGGCGATGAACTCCTGTGCTTCCTCTATGAGCCCGAGATGACCGCAACAGCTGATCAGCGTGTTGTAGTGCCCTGAATACTCGGCAAAGGCGGCGACCGATCGCCGGAGATGGGGAAGAGCCTCCTCGAACCGCCTGGACCCGAGAAGCGCAAGGCCATGGATCGCCGTGTAGATCCCGGCAAAACTGTCCAGCGGGCTCATGCGGAGGGCCTTGCCGGTCTCCGCGACGGCGTCATCGAACAATCCTGCCCGCAGCAAGCCCCAGCCATAGGTCGTGCGGCCCAAGGCAAAGCTCGGATTGAGGTCGAGGGCTGCCTGCAACTCAGCCAAAGCCCGCTCATGCTGGCCTGCGGTGCTCAGACACAGCCCGAATGTCATCCGCGCCCAAGGGTCGCCGGGATCGCAGGAGAGCCCTTCTTCCGCATGGAGGGCAGCCTGCCGATAGCCTTCCCTGGTCTCTGGCACCCAATAGCAGAGCGTGGCCCACCAGATCGCCCAGCCCAGCAGGGCGTGCGCCCGGGCGTAGCCCGAGTCCACGGCAATAGCCTGGCGCAAGAGCGCCTGCGCCTCGTCATTCTGCCGTCGCCCGACCTTGTTGATCAGGCCCATGGCGCGAACGACGAGGCCCCAGGCATCAATGCTCTCAGGCGGCTTGCCAGCCGCCCGTGCGCCTTCTTCCGCGTAGAGGTGGGGCTCGATCGTGGCGACGACGACATTGGTTATTTCGTCCTGAACCACGAAGACGTCGGTCAGGTCCCGGTCGTATTTCTCCGCCCAGAGGTGCTTGCCTGACTGGGCGTCGATCAACTGGCCGACAATCCGAATGCGCTGCCCGGCGGTTCGGACACTGCCCTCCAGGACATAGCGGACCCCGAGTTCACGAGCGACCTGCCGGACGTCCACGCCTCGTCCCTTGTAGGAAAAGCTGGAGTTGCGGGCGATCACGAACAGCCATCGCAGGCGGGAGAGAGCGGTGATGATGTCTTCGGTAATCCCGTCGGCGAAATAGTCTTCCTCGGGGGCGCCGCTCAAATTTGCAAAAGGCAGGACCGCAATGGAGGGGGTGTCCGGCAGCGCTGGAGGACCTGCCGTTGTCCGCTCGATCGGATCCGCCGCAGGTTCGCGGACGCGATAGCACCGGATCGGCCGATCAAGGCTTTTGATGGCCTGGTCGCCGAGATCGTCGAAAGCGATGCCAAGCGCGTTGCCGACATGCTCATGCACATTGCCGGAGATGCAGATGCCGCCGGGGGTGGCCAAGGTCTGCATGCGCGCCGCGATGTTGACGCCGTTTCCATAGAGATCGCTGCCATCGACGATGACGTCGCCGAGGCTGATGCCGATCCGCAGCGCGAGCCGCCGGTTCTCGGCAGTACCTCGTTCATGCGCGGGAACGGTTCGCTGGATCTCGATGGCGCTCCTGACCGCATCGACCGCACTGGTGAACTCGACCAGGACGCCGTCCCCCATCGTCTTGAAGATGCGCCCGCCATGCTGCCGGGCCTTGGGCTCGAGCACCTCGTGACGCAAGGACTTGAGCCGCGCCAATGTCCCTTGCTCGTCGGCCTGCATCAGGCGCGTGTAGCCGACAATGTCGGCAGCAAGGATCGCGGCGAGACGGCGTGGCACACGTTCTTCGCCCATCGGCCAGGTCATTTCTAGGATGGCAGCGGCGGGGCCAGTTATACGCTTCGGCGGTTTGGGCGTCCATCGAGCCGCGTCTCCGGGGCCAGGGGGCAATGCGGTCGCGACCCAGCCTGTGAACCTGCAAACGGCAGTTATTGGTGGTTAGCGGACTGTTGGCTCCGCTTCCTGAGGGGCGCGAAGCGGACATGATCCCGCCACTAGCTGCTCCGTGCCGACGAAAGCGTTGCATAACTCGGACAGGCAATCCGACATAGGGCCCTCCACTGCGAGTTATCATCCGGCCAGAAATGCGCGCATAAATATTATCCGGGTAATATTGCCTTCTCAAACTGCTTCGGCTAGTTGTCGCCGTCGTCAGGAGGCGCTCACGTCGTGAAACGCGAAGATCGGAAGGCAGCCGTAGCGGCCTATCGGAAACGAGAGATCGCGACCGGCATCGACGCCGGTCGCTGCATCCCCACCGGTGCGGTCTGGGTGGGACAAGCTCCTGACTTGTCCACGATCCAGAACCGGCTTTGGTTCACCTCCAGCTCGGAAACAACACGCATCGTTCCCTCCAGGACGCGTGGCGCGCCGAAAGGGCGGAGGCATTCACATTCGAGATCATCGAGCGTCTTGAAGAAGAGATCGACTATGTTCGCGCTCGTCTACTGCAAGAACGCCTCATGCACTGGGCGGACAAACTTCAAGTTACCCGGATTTGACCGCTGAAAGCGAACGGTGATGAAAACTCTGAACAGTAACGGCATCACCCTGTCCTATGACAGCTTCGGTGAGGAAGCGGCGGAGGCCATCCTGCTCATCTCCGGGTTGGGGACGCAGATGATCCGCTGGGCCGATCCCTTTTGCCGGGAGCTGGCCGCGCTGGGTTATCGCGTCATCCGGTTCGACAATCGGGATGCCGGGCGTTCAACCTCCTTCGCCCAGCATGGAACCGTAGATGTCGGAACGTTGGTGTCTCTCCTCATGGCGGGACAGCGGCCACCTGTGACCTACACACTTGCCGACATGGCCGCGGATGCAATCGGCCTGCTTGATGCCCTCTCCATCCCGCAGGCCCATGTTGTTGGGCGCTCGATGGGTGGGATGATCGCCCAGATGATGGCGAGCGAGCACCCGTCCCGTGTTCTGTCGCTCACCTCGATCATGTCAGCGACGGGAAACCCAGCCCTGCCGTCGGCAGAACCAGACGCGATGACGATGATGATGCGGCCCGCACCCGATCCAGTCTTGGACGAGGCGGGCTTCCTTGATCACGGCGTCGCCTTCGCACGGCGCGTCGCGGGCACCGCTTATCCGTTCGACGAAGAGGCCTGCCGTGCTCTCCTCCGGGAGGAGGTTCGGCGAGGTCGTGTGCCAGGCGGGTTCGGGCGCCAATTTGCGGCAATTGCGCTGGCCGGTGACCGCCGGTCACAACTGGCCACGATCAAGGCGCCGACCCTCGTCATTCACGGGACGAACGATCCTCTCTTTGCCCCCGACTGCGGTCGGGATACCGCAGCGTCAATCCCGGATGCGGAGATGATGCTGATCGAGGGGATGGGACACGATCTGCCCGCGCAGCTCTTCAGGACCGTGGCGCAGGCCATCGACCGAACCGCCCGCCGTTCGCGGCCGTCGATTTTCGGAGCATAGGAAGCGACCTCTGGCCGCAAGTGGGTTCGGCGTGCGCTTCCGGGAGAGCCACCTGCTCCAACGGCCACATGGGTCGAAGGCAGACGCTTCGTCTTTAGATTCGTCGCCTAGTCCGCTGCCTTCTCGCCGAGCCGCTTCACGGCGCCGTGGCCGCGCGCTTCCATGAAGAGATGCACCTTGTTCTGGAAGCCGGCGTCGTCATGGGCGGCGAGCAGTTCGGCATTGTCGGCGCAGGCGCTGCAGAGATCCTCGACCCAGGCCTCTTCGGCCTTGCCGAAATCGTTCAGCACATAAGAGTGGACGAGAGCCTTGTCGCCGGGATGGCCGATGCCGAGGCGGACGCGGCGATAGTCGTTGCCGATCGCGGCAGTCGTCGAGCGCAGGCCGTTATGCCCGGCATTGCCGCCGCCGAGCTTGATCCTGAGCTTGGCGGGGGCGAGGTCGAGTTCGTCGTGGAAGACGATCACGTCCTCCGGCGTGACCTTGTAGAACCGCGCCGCCTCGCCGATGGCACGGCCGGATTCGTTCATATAGGTCTGCGGCTTGAGCAGCAGCACCTTCTCGGAGCCGATCGAGGCCTCGCAGGCCTGGCCCTGGAAGCGCACGCGCCAGGGCGCGGCGCGGCAGGCGCGCGCGATCGCCTCGACCGCCATGAAGCCGATATTGTGGCGGTTGCGGGCGTAGCGCGTACCCGGATTGCCCAGGCCGGCGAAGATCAGCATCATTGCTCTCCAGCACTCTGCCAAAAGCAAAACGGCCGGGCGAGCCCGGCCGTCTGACGGTAGTCGCCTCGCGTGGCGAAAAGGTCCGGCTCAGGCCTTGGCGGCTTCCGGCTCGGCAGCGGCTGCTTCCGGCTCGGCATCGACCGTCGGCGGCACGATCGTGACCAGCGTCATGTTGTCACGCGAGGTCAGCGTAACGCCGGCCGGCAGCGTGATGTCGTTGCTGTGCAGGGTGTCGCCGACCTGAAGACCCGCGACCGAGACTTCGAGGAACTCGGGGATGCTCTCGGGAGCGACGTCGATCTCGACGGTGTGCTCGACGATCTGCATGGTGCCGCCGCTCTTCAGACCGGGCGACGCGTCCTGGCCGACGACGTGCACGGGAACCTGGACCTTGATGGTCTGGCCGGCGGCGATGCGAAGGAAGTCGACATGGATCGGGAAGTCCTTGACCGGGTCGAGCTGATAGTCGCGCGGAATGACGCGCGTCTTCTTGCCGTCGACTTCGATCTCGAGCAGCGTGGTCAGGAAATGGCCCGCATAGATCATCAGGCGGGTCTGGTTGGCATTGAGCGCGATGGCCTGCGGGGCTTCGCCGGCGCCGTAGATGACGGCGGGAGTGAGGCCCTGACGACGAACTGCCCGGGCGGCCCCCTTGCCGACCTGAGCGCGCGCCGAAGCCTGGATCTGCTTCATGGCGGTCATGGATGTGGTCCTTGCTTTCAAATGACAAGGCCGCCTGGCGGCGGCCGTCTCGGTTCGCGCTCCTGCCTCCAAGGGTGTCAGTGGAGCGCAGGCAGGCTCATAGGCGAAATATGCGCCGATCTCAAGCCCGGCCGGTTCAGGCCGCCGTCGCGGCCAGCGCCTCAGGCTGCATCAGCGGCCCACCGCGGCGCAAGTCCTGGATGAATCCCGCAATGCTCTCGGCCGGAATGGCGCGCGAGAAGAGAAAGCCCTGGCCGAGGCTGCAGCCCATGGCGCGCAGGCGTGCGAGCTGCTCGGTGGTTTCGATGCCTTCGGCGACGATCTTGACGCCGAGCCGGTTGGCGATGCCGACCAGGGCTTCGACGATGACGCTGCTGCGCGCCCCGGCCTCGATGCCGCCGATGAAGGAGCGGTCGATCTTGATGATGTCGACCGGGAAATCGAGCAGATGCGTCAGGGAGGCGAAGCCGGTGCCGAAATCGTCGAGCGCGACCTGGATGCCGCGCTCGCGCAGGGCCCCCATGGTGCGGGCGACACCGTCGCGACGCCCGCCCATGATGACCTGCTCGGTGATCTCGACGACGAGATTGCCGAGCGGGAGCTGGGCGCGCTCGCAGGCCCGGGTGATGCGCTGGACGAGGTCGCCCTTCTGGAAATCGGCGGTGGTGAAGTTGATGCCGACATGGCGGAGATCGAGCCCGGCGCGCTGCCATTGCGCCATGTCGGCGGCGACGGCTGTAAGCATCTGCCCCGAGATCCGGTAGGCGACCTTGGGATCGAGCATCGCCTCGTGGAACTCGCCGGCGGCGACGATGCGGCCATCGTCGAGCCGCATGCGGGCGAGTGCCTCGACCCCGACGATCTCTCCGGTGTCGAGGCGGACGATCGGCTGGTAGTGGGGCAGGACGCGACCGTTGCCGAGGGCGTCGTCGACCGCCTGGACGATCTGGACGCGCCGCATCATGGTGGTCCGCAAGCCGTCCTTGAACCGGACGTAACGGCCGCGCCGCGTCTCCTTGGCATGGTACAGCGCGAAATCGGCGTTCTGGCGCAAGGTGACGCTGTCGGTTCCGTCGGCGCCGGCCAGTGCGGCGCCGATGGTGACGCTCGGGATGATGGTGCTGCCGTCGCAATCGAAGGGCGGCAGCATGGCGGCAAGGATGCCGGCAGCGGCGGCGCGCAGCTGCGGCGCCTGGCGGCAGCCCGGGAGCAGGACGGCAAACTCGTCGCCGCCGATCCGGAAGGCAGTGCCGGCGCCGGGCAGTTCTGCCAGCCTTGCCGCGACGGTCTCGATCAGGCGGTCGCCGGTGGCGTGCCCCATCGTGTCGTTGACCGCCTTGAGATGGTCGATATCGATCAGCAGGAGGCCGAAGCACGGCTCGGCGCCTGCGGTCATCCGGGCGATGGCGTCGTTGAACTGCGCCCGGTTCGGCAGGCCGGTCAGGCTGTCGAAATAGGCGAGCTGATGATTGCGCGCCCGGACTTCCTCATGCTCGATCGCGATCGCGCAGAGATGGACGCAGGTGGCGACGATCCGGCGTTCCAGGGCATCGGGGCCGCGCCTTCGGCGATAATAGAAGGCGAAGCTGCCGACCACCCGGCCGTCGCGGGCCTTGATCGGGCTCGACCAGCAGGCCCGCAGGCCGAGCGGCAATACGAGGCCTTCATAGCCTTGCCAGAGCGGGTCGGTCGCGATGTCGGTGACTTCGACGGCGCAGCCGCGATGGATCGCGGTGCCGCAGGAGCCGACACGCGGACCGGAGAGGACGTCGCGAAGCGCGTCGGCATAGCTTGCGGGCAGGCTTGGCGCGGCCAGCGGCTGGAGCCGCCGTTCCGCATCGGCGGCGACGACGGAGCAGACGACGCCGGGCGCGATGGTTTCGACACGCAAGCACAGCGAGGTCATGATCGCCGCCAATGGCTCGCCGCGGGCGATTGCCTCCAGGATTGCGTTCTGCAGCGATTGGAGGCGTTCGACGGAATCCAATACGAGCCTCGCGGCAGCCGGCTGGGACGATTCCGACATCATGCCGCAAGGGCATGAAACCCCCGTTTCGCAGTTCCCTCGAATTGTCGGGAAAGGCGCTGAATTCAGGCCGGGGCGAGGCCCAGGCGCTCGTCGCGCCGCCGCAGCCAGTGCATCAGCGGCAGCGCCAGCAGCACCATCCAGGCCTTGCCGATGATCTGGCCGCCAAGAAAATCGAGGCTGCCGAAAGCGAGCTGCAGGAAGACGACGCTGTCGACGACGAGCCCGATGACGCTGGAAGCGGCCACGGCCGCGACGAAGTTGCGGCGCTGGAGCGGAGTGTAGACGGCGAAGTCGGTCAGCTCCGAAAGCAGGAAGGCGGCCATCGAGGCGATGACGATGGCCGGCGGCGCGAGCAGCCCGGACAAGAGGGCGCCCGCAGCGATCGCAACCAGCGCCGCCTTGGGGCCGAGCCGCCGTTGCACGATGTCGCGCAGCACGAGGGCGAGCCCGACCATCAGGACACCGCTCGGCGCCATGATGCCCGGGGCGACAGGGACCAGGCAGGGCCCGTTCGGCACGCAGACCGTGCCGGCATTGCCGATCAGCCAGTTGGCCGCCGGAATGCTCAACCCGAAGAGAACGAGGGCGATCATCCCCTCGATGCGACGTTGCCGGTCAGTCGTCATAGCTCGGTCCGATATCCCGCGGAGCGGCCTCATAGGCCGCAAAACCCTTGGAGCGCAATTCGCAGGCGGGGCAGTGGCCACAGCCATAGCCCCAGGCGTGCCGCCTGGTTCGGTCGCCGAGATAGCAGCTATGGCTGTCCTCGACCACCAGATCGAGCAAAGGCTGTCCGCCGAGCTCGCGCGCGAGGGCAAAGGTCTGCGCCTTGTCGCGCCACATCAGCGGCGTGTGCAGCACCAGCCTGCGGTCGAGCCCGAGGCCGAGCGCGACCTGCATCGCCTTGATCGTGTCGTCGCGGCAGTCGGGGTAACCGGAATAGTCGGTCTCGCAGACGCCGAGCACGATGTGCCGGCAGTCGCGGCGATAGGCGAGCGCAGCGGCAAAGGAGAGGAAGATCAGGTTGCGGCCGGGGACGAAAGTGGTCGGCAGGCCGGCATCAGTGAAGGCGATCTCGCTCTCGCTGGTCAGGGCGGTGTCCGAGATCGCGCCCAGCGTCTTCAGGTCGAGCAGATGGTCGGGGCCGAGGCGCTCGGCATGGGCGGGAAGCAGACCGGGCAGCTTCGAGCGGAGAATTTCACGGCAATCGAGCTCGACGCGATGCCGCTGGCCATAGTCGAAGCCGACGGTCTCGACGCTGGTAAAGCGTTCCAGAGCCCAGGCGAGTGCGACGGTCGAATCCTGGCCGCCGGAGAAGAGGACGAGGGCGCGATCCCCCGACATTGCCGGTCTCCTCAGCCCTCATCCTGAGGAGCGGGCTTCAGCCCGCGTCTCGAAGGATGCTCCAGTGCGCGCTGGAACATCCTGCGAGACGCCGCTGCGCGGCTCCTCAGGATGAGGGCTTGAGGTGATGGCGTGTTCACAACGCTCATCAGTCGAACAGGCTGGAGACGCTCGACTCGCTCGCGGTGCGCTCGATCGCCTCGCCCATCAGGTTGGCGATGGAGATGACCCGGATGTTGCGCGCCACCTTCACCGCCTCGGTCGGCATGATCGAATCGGTGATCACCAGCTCCTTGAGCTTGGAATTGGCGATGCGCGCGACGGCCCCGCCGGAGAGCACGCCATGGGTGATGTAGGCGAAGACTTCCTTGGCGCCCTGTTCGAGCAGGGCCTCGGCCGCATTGCAGAGCGTGCCGCCGGAATCGACGATGTCGTCGAGCAGGATGCAGGAGCGGCCCGCGACCGAGCCGATGATGTTCATCACTTCCGACTCGCCCGGGCGGTCGCGGCGCTTGTCGACGATGGCGAGCGGCGCGTCGATGCGCTTGGCCAGGGCGCGAGCACGCACGACGCCGCCGACGTCGGGCGAGACCACCATGGCGTTCTTCCAGTCGAGCCGGTCCTTGATGTCGCGTGCCATCAGCGGGGCGCCGAACAGGTTGTCGGTCGGAATGTCGAAGAAGCCCTGGATCTGACCGGCATGCAGATCGAGCGTCAGCACGCGGTCGACGCCGGCATGGGTGATCAGGTTGGCGACGAGCTTGGCCGAGATCGGCGTCCGGCCCGAGGCGCGCCGGTCCTGCCTGGCATAGCCGAAATAGGGGATCACCGCCGTGATGCGCCTGGCCGAGGAACGGCGCAGCGCATCGGTGATGATCAGCAGTTCCATCAGGTGGTCATTGGTCGGGAACGAGGTCGACTGGATGATGAAGACATCCTGGCCGCGGACGTTCTCCTGGATCTCGACGAAGACTTCCATGTCGGCGAAGCGCCGGACCGAGGCCTTGGCGAGCGGAATGCCGAGCGAGGCGCAGATCGCCTCTGCAAGCGGCCGGTTGGAGTTACCGGCGACGACTTTGATCGAGGAGTTCATGCCGGGCGCACCAGAAACGCAGACGGGATTGAGCCGCCCGGGGACGGTTCAGTTTGGAGCGGCTCATAACAGCGTGATGACGGTGAGTCGACCGCTGCACTGCAACACCGTGGTGAAAAACGCCGCGAGCCGGTCTGCACGGCAGGCTGCGGATCGGCCAGGCCCCGGCCATGCTGGATTCGGCCGAACGATCCGGGCTATCAGCATGATGGTCTTTCCGCCTTGGCCTCAGTTTTGAGCCGCCGGGGGGAAACTCGGAGATTCGGATGGCGAGCGTTCCCAGGAAACCCCGGATCGTGATCATCGGCTCGGGGTTTGGGGGCCTTGCCGCGGTGAAGGGCCTGAAGGGCGCGGACGCCGAAGTCATCCTGATCGATCGCAGCAACCATCATCTCTTCCAGCCGCTGCTCTATCAGGTGGCAACCGCGGCGCTGTCGCCGGCCGACATCGCCACGGCAACGCGCGCACTGCTGCGCCGGCAGGGCAATGTTTCCGTCGTGTTGGCCGAGGCGATCGGCGTGGATCCTTCGCGACGCATCGTGCAGACGGCGGATGGCCGCGATGTCGCATATGACTACCTCGTGCTGGCGACCGGCGCAGCCTACAGCTTCTTCGGCAAGGACGAGTTCGCCGAACATGCCCAGGTGCTGAAATCGCTCGGCGACGCGCTGTCGATCCGGCATCGGCTGCTGACCTGCTTCGAATTGGCCGAGCAATCTGCCGACCCCGCCGAGATCGAGCGGCTGCTGACCTTCGTCGTCGTCGGGGCCGGGCCCACAGGGGTCGAGATGGCGGGGACGATCGCGGAACTCGCCCGCTCGAGCCTGAAGAGCGATTTCCGACATATCGACCCGCGCTCTGCCCGCATCATCCTGTGCGAAGCCGGGCCTCGCGTGCTGAGTGCCTATCCCGAGCGGCTTTCCAGCTATGCGCTGGCGGCTCTCGGCTCGCTCGGCGTCGATGTCCGCCTCGGGCAGATGGTCGAGGTCATCGATGCCGAGGGGCTCGTTCTTGGCGGCACGCGGATCGAAGCCGGCAACGTGATCTGGTGTGCCGGCACGCAGGCGCGCCCCGCTGCGCATTGGCTCGCGGCGGAGGCGGCGCGCAATGGCAGCGTCATGGTCGAGCCGGACTGCGCGATACCCGGTCGTCCCGAGATCTTCGCTATCGGGGATGTCGCCTCCTGCCGCGACCCAGCCAGCGGCAAGCCGTTGCCGGGGCTCGCGCCGGTCGCCAAGCAGCAGGGGTATTACGTCGCGCGGGTGCTGTCGGCGCGCCTGGCTGGCAGGCCGACGCCCGCACCGTTCCGGTATCGCGATTTCGGTACCATGGCGGTGATCGGTCGCTCGCGCGCCGTTGCCGATTTCGGCTGGTTCCGCTGCACCGGCTTCCTGGCCTGGCTCGCCTGGTCGCTGGTGCATCTCATGCTGCTGGTCGATTTTCGCAGCCGCCTCAGCGTCTATGTGAACTGGTCCTGGGCCTGGTTCACTTATGGCCGGGGCGCGCGACTGCTCACGATGCCCGTGGCAAGTGCCATGCGCGGGCAGGGGCGCCCGCCGGAGAAAGGCTAGAGGCGCTTCCCGTTCGCCGCCGAACTGGCCATTGCGGCCTTCTTGTCGGTTGCCTTGCCCTTGGCGTCCGGCTTGGCTTCGACAACCGGCGCGGTGGTCAGGAAGCCAGCGATCGCATCCATCGAATCGGAGGCCGCCTTGGCGACGATGGTCTGGTTGACGCCGGCCCAGGGGTCGCCGCCGCTGCTGCCGCGGCCGATGCTTTCGCCCTGGACGCGCTGTGCCCGCTTCTTGCTCTCGTCATAGACGTCCCAGACGAAGGCGAGGGCGGTCTGGCCGTCGGCGGTGGGCTGTGCGGTGAGATAGCCGCGGACGCGGAAGCGGGCGGGCTTGTCGCCGGGCACGATTTCCATGCGGCGCTCCGCCGCCGCCTCGCCGAGCAGGCCGGCAAAGGCCGTGGTGACCTGGTCCGGCGCGCCGGAAATGCTCTGCACCGAGACGGGAACGCCGGGGGCATCGACCCGCGGGCGCGCCGCAGTCGTGGTTTCCTGGCAGCCCGCTAGCGCAAGCGCGACGATGGTCCCCAGGAGAGGGGCGAAACTACGAATCGACATGTTGCCTCCCGCCCAGATTGTTGTCGGGCTCGGATTGCTTGGTCTTCCCTGCGGCGCCCGTTCTAGGCCTAACGCAGCGCCAGGTCCAGATCGGGCAGGTTCAGCGCCTCGGCGCCGGTCTCGCCGACGAGATAGGTTCGGCCCAGGCACATCGCGGTCTCGCTCTCCGAATCCATCAGGATCATATGGGCGAACATCACCATGCCGGGCTCCAGCAGCCAGTCATTGTTCTCGTAGAACATCGGCCAGTCCATCCAGGACGGCGTGAACTTGGCGCCGAGCGAATAGCCGCAGGCGTTGAGCCGGTGGCTCGACAGGCCATGCGCGTCGAAGCTGTGGGCATGGGCGGCGAAGACGTCGCCGGCAGTGTTGCCGGGCTTCAGCGCCGCCTCGCAGGCGAGCAGCGCCGCCTTGGCCGCCTCGTGATAGCGCAGGTGCAGCGGGCGCGGCTTGCCGACCACGACCGTGCGCATGATCGCGGCATGGTAGTGCCGGTCGACGCCGGCGAATTCGAGCGTGATCTGGTCGTCGGGGTCGAGCTTGCGGCGGCCGGCCTTGTAGCGGCAGAGCAGGGCATCCCGGCCCGAGCCGATGATGAACTCGTTGGCGGGATAGTCGCCGCCGCCCGAGAAGATCGCATCGTGCTGGGCGGCGAGGATGTCGCCCTCATCGGCGCCAGCGCGGATCAGGTCGAGCGCGGCCTTGTCGGCGGCGTCGGACAGGGCAGCAGCCCGCCGGACATGGACGATCTCCTCCGGCGACTTCACGGCCCGCAGCCGCGTCACCAGGGTCGAGGCGTCGACCAGCTCACCGAGGCCGGCGAAGGCGGCCTCGAGCTTGCGGCCGTTCGAGGCGACGAGACCGTAGGATTCGAACTCGACGCCGATGCGCTTGCCGGCGAGCCCCATGTCGCGCGCCAGTTCCAGCAGGTCGTGGGCCGGGTTGGCGTCGCGGCCATCCTTCCAGACCCGGATGTCGGAGAGATTGGAGGTATGCTGCGCCTGGCGCAGGTCGGCGGAGCGGGTCAGCAGCGCCATGGTGCCGTCGGCCTTCACCACCAGGCACTGGAAGAAGCAGAAGCCGAACGTGTCGTAGCCGCTGAGCCAGAACATCGATTCCTGCTGGAACAGGAAGGCGGCGTCGAGCCGGTCCCGCGCCATGGCGGCGAGCAGAGCGCTGCGGCGGCGGGCGAATTCGGCGGACGAGAAATGCAGGGCCATGGCGGGAGACCATCCGGCGTTGAGAAGCGTCTCCGGCATAGCGCGCTGCGGCCGCCAAGGCGAGCTTGCGGGCGCAGTGGGTCGGCTCGCCTCCGGTGAAAGCGCTGCGCCGATGCGCGGCGCGATTGCGCCGCGCACGCTCCTTCGCCATATCTCCGTTTCAGGGCGCACAGGGCGCCGCAGCGCCGGAGGCCGCCATGGTCAGCACCAGCAACCGCATCCTCGACGACATCGCCCGTCTGGCCACCGACGCGGCCGGGGCGGCGCAAGGCGTGCGCCGCGAGGTCGAGACCGTGGTCAAGACCCAGATCGAGCGGCTGCTGCGCGACATGGACGTGGTCACCCGCGAGGAATTCGAGGCGGTGCGCGAGATGGCGCTGCTGGCGCGCGAGGAGAACGACAAGCTCGCCGCGCGGCTCGCGGCGCTCGAAGGCAAGGCTGCGAAGGACTGAACTGCCCCCCTCGCATGGCTCGCGCTGTGGACAGCGCCGCGAGGGGATTGAGCCGGCGGTCGAATCCGCAGAGCTTGCATCGCGTGTTGGGCGCGTTGACCGGCCTGCGCTATCGTCGATGAAGAGAGGTGATTCGTCGGCAGGCTTCGTCTCGCGAGGTCTTCCGATGAACCGGCGGTCGTTCGCGGCCGTTTCAGTCGGGTTGTGTGCCTTACGCTTTTCCCAATCGCCGTGTTCCTGTTCTCAAACGCGTCGGACCTGCTTTCAGGCAGGGCGCCGGCAGTTGGACCCTGGGCATGATGGACCTTGATCTGGATGCCGAAAGAGATCGGCCTTCCAATCCTCTCGACCTGATTGAACGCCTTGCCGCCCTCAACCACTGGAGCTTCGACCGGGACAGCGACGACGAGCTCTCCGTCGCCGTCACCGGTGGCTGGGCGGATTACCACGTCGCGATCACCTGGCTCTCGGAAGTCGAGTCGATCCATGTCGCCTGCGCCTTCGACCTGAAGGTGCCGGACCGGCGCCGGACCGAGGTCCTGAACCTGGTGAGCCTGGTCAACGAGCAGCTCTGGCTCGGCCATTTCGACCTGTGGAGCACTGAGAACGTGGTGATGTACCGCCACGCCTTGCTGCTCTCCGGCGGGGCCGAGCCGACCGAGGAGCAGGCGGGCGGAATGATCAAGGCGGCGATCGATGCCTGCGAGCGCTATTTCCAGGCGTTCCAGTTCGTCGTCTGGGCCGGCAAGAGCGCTCGCGAGGGCCTCGAGGGCGCGCTGCTGGAGACGGTCGGCGAGGCGTGAGCGGCAAAGCCACTTTCAGGCTTGACCGGAGGGGCATTCTCCACGTCATGCTCGGGCTTGACCCGAGCATCTCCCGATAGGGATTCTCGGGTCTTCGCTTTGCTTTGCCCGAGAATGACGTGCTGCCCCGATCGGAGACGCCCATGTCCAGCCAGCTTCCGCAAACCCTGGTGCTCGTCGGCGCCGGCAAGATGGGCGGCGCCATGCTCGAGGGCTGGCTCCGGATCGGCATGAAGGGGCCGGGGATCACCCTGGTCGATCCGCATATCGGCGAGGCGATGTCGGCGCTCGCCGCCGCCGAGGGGATGGCGGTCAACCCGCCGAAGGTCGCCGCCGCGGAGGTCGTGGTGCTGGCGACCAAGCCGCAGATGCTCGACACTGCTGCCCCTTCGGTGCAGGCGCTGATCGGGCCTCGGACACTTTTGATCTCGATCCTTGCCGGCAAGACGCTCGGCGATCTCGCCCAGCGCCTGCCCAATGCCGGGGCGATCGTGCGTGCCATGCCGAATCTGCCCGCCTCGGTGCAGCGCGGCGTCACCGCGGCCGCTGCCGGCCCCGGTGTCAGCGCCTCCCAGCGGGAGATGGCGGATGCCCTGCTCGCCAGCATCGGCAAGGTCGAATGGCTGGCCGATGAAGGGCTGATCGACGCCGTTACCGCCGTCTCGGGCTCCGGGCCGGCCTATGTCTTCCATCTCGTCGAATGCCTCGCCGCTGCCGGCACCGCCGCCGGCCTGCCGGCCGATCTCGCGGGACGGCTGGCGCGGGCGACCGTCGAGGGCGCCGGCGAGATGCTGTTCCAGTCGGATCTGGCGCCGGGGACGCTGCGCCAGAACGTGACCTCGCCGGGCGGTACCACCGCCGCGGCGCTCGAGGTGCTGATGGCCGACGAGGGCATGGCGCCGCTGATGCGGCGTGCGGTTGCTGCTGCCAAACGTCGCGCCGAAGAGCTTTCGGGCTGAGCGGCCTTTCAACCGGCGGCGGCGGGGCCTAGATTCAAGGCATCAGCACGCGACAGGAGAATCCGATGGCGCGCAAGCCCGCTTCCCCCGCAGCCGAGCCGGCCGCCCCGAAACCGGCCGCCCCCAGGCCCGATCCACGCCGCGCCGTGGTCGATGCGCTGTTCCGGCTGGCGGCCAGCCGCCGCTTCGACGAGATCGAATTGCCCGATATCGCGCGCGAGGCCGGGCTGACGCTGGCCGAGATGCGCGGCCTGTTCCCCTCGAAGCTCGCCATTCTCGGCGGCCTCGCGCGCATCGCCGATGAGGCGGTGCTGGCCGGCAGTTCGGCCGACCTCATGGAGGAATCCTACAAGGAACGGGTCTTCGACCTGGTGATGCGCCGGCTCGATGCGCTGGCGCCTTACAAGGCCGGGCTGCGCGCCGTGATGCCGGTGTTGCGGCGCGATCCGCTGGCGCTGGCGGCGCTCGGCCGCAACGCGGTCAGCTCCTGGCGCTACATGCTGGCTTCGGCGGGGATTCCGACCGAGGACAGTCTCGGTGCCGTGCGTGTCCGCGGCGCCGTGCTGCTGATGAGCCGCGTCGCCGAGACCTGGCTGGAGGATGACGAGCCGGAATTGTCGCGGACGATGGCGAAGCTCGATCGCGAGCTGAAATCGGCAGGCCGGATCATGGCGCGCGTCGAGGACGTGCACCGGCTGACGGCGCCGCTGCGCGGCTTTGCGAGGGCGTTGTGCGGAGGCCGGCGCGAGAGCCGCCGGGAACGGTTGCGCAGCGAGGAAGGCGACGGTTACGCCGCAGCGATCTGAGCCGGGACGCTTTCCGGAAGCGGGCTTCAGCAAACATGGCCAAAGCGTGGCAACGTTAAGCGGCCCTTAGCGATTTCTCGCGACTGTGCGGAATCTCACCTCCGAGGTCCGCCCAATGTCCTTGCTGAAGAAACTTGCCTCCCTGTCGATAGGCCGTTCATTCGGGCTGATCGCGCTTCTAGCGGCTGTCATCGCCATAGTCAGTGTCGCCGTCACGCTCAACCAGGCGCGCATCGACATGATGGATTTGAAGCGTGCCGAGGTGAAGAACACCGTCGAGGCCGCTGCCGCCACCGTCAATGCCTATCTGGCGCGGGTCGAGAAGGGCGAACTCAAGGAGGCCGAGGCGCAGAAGCTGGCGCTCGACGCCATCGCCAATGCCCGTTTCGACAACGGCAACTATCTGTTCGTGATCCGCTTCGACGGCGTCAACATCGCCCATGCCAGCCCGAAGCTGGTCGGCACGGACATGATGTCCTTCAAGGATTCCAACGGCCGCTTCTTCGTCAAGGACATGGTCGAGCTCGGCAAGAGCAAGGGCTCGGGCTTCGTCGACTATTTCTGGCTGAAGGCCGGCGACAAGGATCCTTCGCTGAAGATCTCCTATGTCGTCGCCGTGCCGAAATGGCAGTGGGCCATCGGCACCGGCATGCATGCCGACAGCGTCGATGTCGCCTTCGCCGGCATGGTCCGGGACGTCGCGGTCGTGCTGGTGCCGCTCGCCCTGCTGATGTTCGGCCTCGTCTTCTATCTGAGCCGCCGCGCCTCGCGCATGCTGACGAGCCTGTCGGACAATATGAGCGCGCTCGCAGCCGGCGACCTGCAGGCCGCGATCGGCCATCAGGAGCGCGAGGACGAGGTCGGCAGCATGGCGCGTGCCCTGGTCGTGTTCCGTGATTCCGCGCTGATGAAGCAGCAGGTCGAGGCCGAGAAGGTCGAGGCCGAGGCCGAGGCGACCGACCAGCGCCGCGCGGCCGACACGCAGCGCAGCCTCAACGAGGCGCAGCGCAGCGAGGAAGCGCAGAAGCAGGCGGTCGTGGTCGAGGCGCTTGGCGCCGGCCTCGAGCGCCTGACCGAGGGCGACCTCACCTACCGTATCGACGTCGCCTTCAGCGCCGAATACGCCAAGCTGAAGCAGGACTTCAATGCGGCCATCGCCCATCTCGAAGAGACGATGCGGCAGATCGCCACCAATACCGAGAGCATGAAGGCCGGCGCCGGCGAGATCAGCCAGGCGGCCGACGACCTCGCCAGCCGCACCGAGCAGCAGGCTTCCTCGGTCGAGGAGACCGCAACCGCGCTCGACCAGCTCACCGCGACGGTGCGCCAGACGGCCGAAGGCGCCCGCCAGGCGAGCCAGGCCACGACCCAGGTCAAGGGCGAGGCCGAGCAATCCGGCCAGATCGTCCGCGAGGCGGTCGCAGCCATGGGCGGCATCGAGAAGTCCTCCGAGGAGATCTCCCAGATCGTCGGGGTGATCGATGAGATCGCCTTCCAGACCAACCTCCTCGCTCTCAACGCCAGTGTCGAGGCGGCGCGCGCCGGCGATGCAGGCAAGGGCTTCGCCGTCGTCGCCTCCGAAGTGCGCGCGCTCGCCCAGCGTTCGGCCGATGCGGCCAAGGAGATCAAGGGGCTGATCACCGCCTCCTCGGTCGAGGTCGAGAAGGGCGTCGCACTGGTCGGCCAGACCGGAACGGCGCTGGCGCGGATGTCCGGCGAGATCACCCGCGCCACCTCGCTCGTCGCCGAGATCGCCTCGGCCGCGCAGGAGCAGGCGACCGGGCTGCAGGAGGTCAACACCGCCGTCAACGAGATGGACCAGGCGACGCAGCAGAACGCGGCGATGGCCGAGCAGTCGACCGCCGCCTCGCAGGCTCTGGCGCAGGAGGCAGATCGCCTCGCGGCACTGGTCTCGCGGTTCAAGCTCGGCGGCGACGTGACCGCGCTCAAGGCCATGGCCGCCAGGATGGCGCAGGCTGCGACCCCGTCCAAAGCACCGTCCAAGGCTCCGGCGGCGCCGCGCCCGGCACGTGCTGCCACCCCGGTGGCCAGCCATGGCAATGCGGGCGCGCGCAAGTCGGTGGCCGCAAGCAATGATCGCGGCTGGGAAGAGTTTTGAGCGAGCCGTCGGAAGCCGCCGCACTGATCGGCTTTGAGGATTTCCTCAAGGTCGACATCCGCGTCGGCACGATCGTCGAGGCCGAGCCCTATCCCGAGGCGCGCAAGCCCTCGATCAAGCTCGTCATCGATTTCGGCGGCAGCATCGGCCGCAAGAAATCCTCGGCGCAGATCACCAAGCACTACCGGCCCGGGGATCTCCCGGGCCGCCAGGTGCTGGCGGTGGTCAATTTCCCGCCGCGCCAGATCGGCAAGTTCATGTCGGAAGTGCTGACGCTCGGCATGCCGGACGGCGAGGGCGAGGTCGTGCTGATCGGCCCGAGTCTCGCCGTGCCTGATGGCGGACGGCTCTACTGAGCCGTCAGCCGGCGGCGCATGTTTCGCGCCGCCAGATCCCGGTCGCGAGCGTCGTCGGGGCCGGCTCGGGCGCCGACCAGCGCAGCGGCAGCGCCGCGCGGCGTCGCCAGCCGCGCCGGCTCCGGAAGCGCCAGAGCCGCTGCGCTCCGGAGAGCGCCGCCAGCTCCGGCCCGTCCCAGATGATCTCGGTTTCGCCCTGAAGCTGGAGGACGTCGCCGGCGGCGAAGTCGACGAAGAGCAGCCCGGCGGCCGGCTCCAAAAGCAGGTTGCCGAGCGTGTTGTAGTAGTTGTTGCCGGCGAAATCGGGGACGGTCAGACGGTCGCCCTCGATGGCGACGAAGCCCGGCTGGCCGCCGCGATGCGAGATGTCGAGGCCGCCGGCTGCGGCGCTGGCGATGAACAAGGTGTCGGCGCGCGCGATCAAGGCGCGTGCGGCTTCGTCGAGGCCCGAGAACGCCTCCGCCGGCTCTGCAAGCGCCGGCGCCCGCTGGTGCTGGCGGCTCTGGATGTACTTGGCGCAGTTGCCGAAGCTCTGCGAGACCGCGACTCGGAGGCTGTCTTCGCCGCGAGACAGGATCACGCCATTGGCGCGGTTGCGCCGTCTGGTGCGCAGGTCGATGCCGAGCAGGCCGATCGCATCTCCCGGGGACAGGGCCGGGCCGGCTGGGTCGTGCAGTGCCGGTAACGCGGCGATGGCGAGCTCGGTCGGCGAGGGGCTGGAGATGAAACCGTCCTCGCCGGTCAGCACGGTCGCGATCGGGCGGCCGGCCTCATCCCGCCCGGCGGCGAAAAGATAGGGCAGCAACCCGAAGAACTCGCGGTGCTGCTCCGGCATGAACTCGCGGATTCCGGCGCCGCGCGAGCCCAGTCCGGCGAGCGATTGCGCCTCCAGCTCGCCTTCGTGAAAGGGCAGCCCCTCCATCGTCGTCAGTCCTTTGCGGGGATGGGCGAGCGCGGCATCGGCTTGAAGAAGGGCAGGGCCTCGACCCGCGCGAGCCAGGCGTTCACCGCCGGATAGGGAGCGAGCGGAATGCCACCTTCCGGCGCGTGCGCGACATAGGAGTAGCAGGCGAGGTCGGCGAGCGTCGGGTGGTCGGCGGCGAGGAAGCTGCGCTCCTGAAGATGGCCGTCCATGAAGGACAGGAGGCGTGCCGCGATGCGTTCCGCCCGGGCCGGCTCGTCCGGGAAGCTGAACTGGGCGATCATCCTCGCGACGGCCGGCCCATGCATGACCTCGCCGGCCGCGATCGAGAGCCAGCGCTGCGTTTCTGCCGCCGCGACGGGGTCGCTCGGCAGCCAGCAACTCTGCGGCGCGTAGCGCCTGACCAGATAGACCATGATGGCGTTGCTGTCGGCGAGGGTGACCGGACCGTCCTGCAGTACCGGAATCTGGCCGAGCGGGTTGAGGGTGCGAAAGGCCTCGCTCCGGCGCACATCCGCCGGCGCGGCGACGAAGTCGAAATCCAGCCCGAGCGCCCGCAGGAGGAGTTCGACCCGATGGGTGTGGCCGGAGAGGGTAGTGCCGTGCAGGACGACATGGGAGCTGGACATGGGACCTCGCTGTTGCGCGAGGAATCTGATTGTTTCATTGATCGGCTGGAAGTCCGTAAGTTCGCAAATCAGAATTCCACCTGGAGCAACCAAGCTGGACCGCCTCGACGAGCTTTCCATCTTCGTCGCGATCATCGACACGGGCAGCCTCGCAGGGGCCGCGCGGCAGCTCAGGCGTTCGCGCCCTGCGGTGACGCGGGCGCTCGCCGCCCTGGAACGGCGCGCCGGCGTCAGCCTGATCGCGCGCACGACGCGGCAATTGATGGCAACGGAGGCCGGCCGCGAACTGGCGGCTTCGGCACGGCGCATCCTTTCTGAATATGACACCTCGCTGTCGGGCGTCGCCGGTGCTCCGGTCCGCGGAATGCTGCGGATCACGGCGCCGCTCGCCTTCGGCCGGCGCCATGTCACGCCGATCGTCGCCGAATTCCTCGACCTCTACCCCGAGGTCCAGGTCGAGCTCACCTTGTCCGACCGCAATCTCGACCTGATCGAGGAGGGGCTCGATCTTGCGGTGCGGATCGGGGTGCTGCCGAGTTCGCGGCTGATTGCCCGCAAGGTCGGAGAAGTCAGGCGCGTGCTGGTGGCCGCGCCGGCCTATCTCGAACGTCGCGGCACGCCGCGGCGGCCGGCCGACCTTGCCGGGCACGACACGATCGCCAGCATCGCCGCCGGCCAGACCATGCTGTGGCGCTTTGCCGGCAGCGGCCGCGATGCGGGCGTGGTGATCACGCCGCGGCTGATCGTCAACGAGGTCGAATCGGTGCTGATCGCAGCGCGCTCCGGGCGCGGTCTGGCGCGGGCGCTGTCCTATCAGGTCGCGGCCGATCTCGAGGCCGGCTCGCTGATCAGGGTGCTGCGTGAATGGGAGCCGCCGGCATCGCCGGTGCAGCTCGTCGTGCCGGGCGGCCAGCATCTGGCGCCGAAGGTCCGGGCTTTCCTCGACCTTGCCGCGGCGCGGCTGCATCAGCTGCCGGTGATCCGGCCGGAGCCTTGAAGCCGGCTGCCGCGCTCAGCGCTGCTCGATATGGGCCCTTGCCTCATCGTGTATCCAGCGCCGGAACGCTGCGATCGCTGGCCGGTCCGCGGCGGCCTCGGGGCAGACCACATAGTACTGGTGGGGGCTCTTGACCTGATGGGGGAAGGGCCGGACGAGGCGGCCGGCATCCTGATAGTCGCCGATCAGGACGCTGGTCGCGAGCGCGACCCCCTGGCCCGAAGCGGCTGCCTGCAGGGCGAGGAAAGTATGGGAGAAGCGCGGCCCCTGGCTCGCGTCGAGATCGTCGATGCCGGCCATGGCGAGCCAGCGTGACCAGGTGATGTAGTCGGGGATGCCTTCCGCGGCCTCGTGCAGCAGCGTGTGATGGCGAAGGTCCGATGGCTGGCGCAGCGGCCGCGCCGGGTCGTTGAGCAGAGCGGCGCTGCAGACGGGAAAGAAGCTCTCCTCCATCAGCAATTCGGAGCGCAGGCCGGGATAGATGCCCTGGCCGAAGCGGATCGCCACGTCGACATCCTCGCGGCCGAAATCGGTAAGGCTCACGGATATCGAGATCCGCACCTCCAGCTCGGGATGGCGCTGCTTCAGGGAACCCAGCCTCGGGATCAGCCAGCTCAGGGCGAAGCTCGGCATCGTGCTGACGGTCAGCACGGTGGAGGCATCGGAACGCATGGCCTGCGCGGTGGCTTCGTTGAGCTGGTCGAGCAATCCGGAGATCGCGGCGGCGTAGCGCTCGCCGATGCGGGTCAGCGCCACGCCCTTGCTCGGCAGCCGGACGAACAGGGGGCGCCGCAGCCAGGCCTCGAGCGACCTGACCTGCTGCCCGACCGCGCTGGCGGTAACCGCAAGCTCGTCTCCCGCCCGCTCGAAATTGAGGTGCCGGGCCGCCGCCTCGAAGGCACGGAGGGAAGTGAGCGGCGGAAGCAGGCGGCGGGACATTGACAGGCCAAGTTCAGCTTGGGCAGGGGCAAGAAGTTCTCATTTGCTCGCGACCCTTGCAAGGCGCAAATTCACAACAGGAAATGCACCAGAGGAGGCCGCCATGCCGGCCAGGACCACCACAGAAAATCTTTCTCCCACCGCCTCGCCCCGCGCGACGCAGGGGCTGCCCGGCTTGTTCCTTCGCTTCGAGGATTGGCTGGCGGAGCGGGCGAGCGCGCGAACTCTCTATCGCATGGACGATCTGGCGCTGTCGGACATGGGGCTGTCGCGCAGCGACGTCGAGCGGGTGAACGACACGGCTCGCAAGGCTCTCTGGCGGCTCTGACGCAACTGCCGCCGTTCCGGGGCGTGCCGAAGGCGTGAGCCCGGAACCCATGAACACGATGCTTTCCGAAGGATGCGGCACTGGCCGCGTCCTGGCGATGGCGGTAGGTGTCCATGGGGTCCGGGCTCTTTGCTGCGCAAAGCCCCGGAAAGACAGTGCGGTTTCCGCTCAGACCGGCAGCCGCACCGTGGCGCGCAAGCCGCCGAGCGGCGATTCCCCGAGCATGATGTCGCCGCCATGCGAGCGGGCGATGTCGCGGGCGATGGCAAGGCCGAGGCCGGTGCCGCCGCCATCGACATTGCGGGCCTCGTCGAGGCGGAAGAACGGCTTGAACACATCCTCGCGGAGATCCGGCGCGATGCCCGGTCCGTCATCGTCGACCATGACGATGAGGTAGCGGGCATCATGCATGGCGCGAATGGCGATGCGGTCGCCGAAACGCGCGGCATTCGAAACCAGATTGGTCAGGAGCCGGCGGATCGCGTCGGGCCTGACGACGACGAGCGGATCGCCGACCACCTCGAGCTCGGTCTGGTGGCCCTGGCGCTCGGCATCCGCCTTGAGATGCTCCAGCAGCGAGCGGATATCGGTTTCGACCGGTGACTCGCCGGCATCGCCGCGGGCGAAGGCGAGATAGTCCTCCAGCATGCGGCTCATCTCGTCGACATCCTTCTCGATCGCTTCGAGATCGGGCGAGCGGTCGAGCAAGGCGAGCGAGAGCTTGAAGCGGGTCAGGATGGTGCGCAGGTCGTGGCTGACGCCGTTCAGCATCATGGTGCGCTCGCCGATCGAGCGCTCGACGCGGCGCTTCATTTCGATGAAGGCGTTGCCGGCGCGGCGGACCTCGCGGGCGCCGCGCGGGCGGAAATCGGCGTCGCGGCCCTTGCCGAAGGCCTCGGCCGCATCGGCCAGGCGCAGGATCGGCCGGATCTGGTTGCGCAGGAAGAGCACCGCGATGGTCAGCAGGATCAGCGAGGTGCCGGTCATCCAAAGCAGGAAGATATGGCTGTTCGAGGCATAGGCCTGGCTGCGCCGGGTCAGCACCCGCATCACGTTCTTGCCGAGCTTGATGCGGATCTCGATCAGGCTGGAGCGGCCGACGGTGTCGAGCCAGAACGGCCGTTTCACCTGCTGGCTCAGCTCGGTCGAGAGCGCGCTGTCGAGCAGCGAGAAGAAGGGGCGGGGACCCGGCGCCGGCAGATCGGCATCGGGCAGGATGTCGACGTCCAGCCCAAGCCGCTCTTCGGCAATGCGCGAGAGCAGCGTCGCGTCCTTGTCCTGCGGGTAGCTCTCATAGACGTCGATCAGCGCGGCGATGTCGGAGGAGACGGCCGAGGAGAGCCGCTGCGTCACGGTCTGCCAGTGCCGCTCCATGAAGACATAGGCGATGACCGATTGCAGCAGCACGACCGGCGCGATGACGATGACCAGCGCCCGCGGATAGAGGCCCTTCGGCATGATCCGGCCGATCGCCCGCGCCGGCCGTTTCGGCAGCCGCTTGAGCGGCGCGAGCAGGGCGGTGCCGGCGCGCGCCAGCAGGGCGCCGGCCCGGCGAAGCCAGGCGCCAGCCCTCGCCGCGAGGGGGAGGAGGCGGCGCCGGAGCGAGGCGTCGGCCATGACTTCAGCCCCGGTCGATGACGAGGCGGTAGCCGACGCCGCGGACGGTCTGGAGATAGAGCGGGTCGGCCGGGTCGCGCTCGATCTTGCGGCGCAGCCGGTTGATCTGCACATCGATGGTGCGGTCGTTGGCGGCCGAGGCCTGGTTGGCGAGCTGCTCGCGCGGCACGTGCTCGCCGGCCCGCTCGGCCAGCACGGTCAGGATCTCGCGCTCGCGCTCGGTCAGGCGGATCGATTCCTCGCCCTGGCGCAACTCGCCGCGGGCCAGCCCGAAGATGAACGGACCGAAGCGGACATAGTCAGGCCGGGGCGGCGCCGCCGGCGGCTCCGGCTGGACGTTGCGCTTGAGGATGTTGCCGAGGCGCAGGATGAGCTCGCGCGGTTCGAACGGCTTCGACAGATAATCGTCGACGCCGAGCTCGAGCCCGTTGATGCGGTCGCCGCTCTCGGCGCGCGCCGTCAGCATCAGGATCGGAATCTCCGAGCCGGTGCGCAGGCGGCGGGCGAAGTCGAAGCCGTTCTCGCCAGGCATCATGATGTCGAGCACCAGCGCGTCGAAGACCAGCTGGCCGAGGCGGGAATCGGCCTCCGCCGCATTGGCGGCGGTGGTGACGCGGTAGCCGTGGTCGCCGAGGAAACGGGCCAGCAGATCGCGCAGGCGGCGGTCGTCGTCGACCACCAGGATATGCGGGGCCTCGTCCGGAATCGGCTTGCGCTGGCCGCTCGGCGCCATCATTCCAGTCTCCTCGACGCTGTCGGATCCCCGCTCATGCTGCTTTCGAGTAGCACGAAGCGTCAGGTCGACCCAGCCAGATGCGCCATCACGCTGCGCCTTGCAGCGGGATCGATCAGGCCGGCGAGATAGCGCGTGATGATCGGGGCGGTTTCGGGGCCCGCCGCCTCGAGCGCCCGGCCGATGCGACGTGCCTGCAGCTCTGCGAGGCGCACGGCGAGCTCGCGGCCGGCGGCGGTGGCGTGCAGCTTGCGCTGGCGCTTGTCGCGCGTGCCGGGGCGCTGCTCGACGAAGCCGGTCTCGACCAGCTCCTTCAGCACGCGGTTCAGGCTCTGCTTGGTGATCTGCAGGATGTCGAGCAGCTCGGCGATGGTCAGGCCGGGCCGGCGCTGGACGAAATGCAGCACGCGGTGATGGGCACGGCCGAAGCCGTAATCGGCGAGGATGCGGTCGGGATCGCCGACGAAGTCGCGATAGGCGAAGAAGAACAGCTCGATCAGGTCGTAGGGCACCGGCTGATCCGGAGCTTCGGGCGCGGCCGGGGATACGGGAGTCGGGGTGGGCGTGCTCACGTTCGTGATCTCTTTTTATGTCAGCCTTGTTGACATATCTCAGACGTAAGATTACCGGTCAAGCACGCGGAGCGACCGATTATGTCGCAAGCGCCGGCTCCGGCGTAGTTTTGATACCGCGCTTGCGCCCCGTTTCGCCCTGTGGCGAAGTCGGCCGCAAGAAGAGGATCAGGAGGATTTGTACCATGTCAGTCATTCCTTTCGACCAGCGCGACGGCGTGATCTGGTTCGACGGCAAGCTCGTGCCGTGGAAGGAGGCCAAGGTGCACGTACTCACCCATGGGCTGCATTACGGCTCCTGCATCTTCGAGGGCGAGCGCGCCTATGACGGCGTCATCTACAAGTGCACCGAGCATTCGCAGCGCTTCCAGAAGTCGGCCGAGATCATGGATTTCACGATCCCCTATTCGATCGCCGAACTCGACGCCGCCAAGTATCTCTGCCTGAAGGAGAACGGCCTGCGCGACGCCTATCTCCGCCCGGTCGCCTGGCGCGGTTCGGAGATGATGGCGGTCTCCGGCATCAACAACACGATCCATACCGCGATCGCGGTCTGGGAGTGGCCGAGCATGTTCGACATGGCCCAGAAGCTGAAGGGCGTG
The DNA here is from genome assembly GCA_036676315.1 of Bradyrhizobiaceae bacterium. GTDB lineage: Bacteria > Pseudomonadota > Alphaproteobacteria > Rhizobiales > Beijerinckiaceae > Allobosea. The sequence goes on along the minus strand of JAKFDB010000034.1, from coordinate 13,891 downwards.
CGGCTCGACATCGCGACCTATCGCCGGCCCGACCCGGCCTGCGCCCCGGTGCATGCCAAGGCCGCCGGCCTCTACATGATCGCCTCGCTCTCGAAGCATAAGGCGGAACGCGGCGGCTATGCCGACGCGATGATGCTCGACTGGGAGGGCAATGTCGCCGAGTGCACCGGCGCCAACATCTTCTTCATCAAGGACGGCGTGATCCACACCCCGCTGGCCGACCGCTTCCTGAACGGCATCACCCGCCAGTCGGTGATCGAGCTGTGCAAGCAGCGCGGCTTCGAGGTGGTCGAGCGGCGCATCCGGCCGGAAGAGCTGGAAGGCTTCTCCGAGTGCTTCATCACCGGCTCGGCCGCCGAGGTGACGCTGGTCTCCGAGATCGGGCCCTACAAGTTCCTGACCGGGAACATGGGCAAGGTGATCATGGAGGACTACTCCGAGGCGGTGCGTCCGAAGTCGAAGGCGGCCTGAACGGCCTGTCACCGTTGACGTCCTCATGCCCGGCCTCGTGCCGGGCATTTGCGTCTTAAGCACTGCACGCGAAGAACGAGGACGCTCGGGACAAGTCAGGCGCTGACGGGAGCCGGCTGAACCGGCCGTCAAGCGATGGCGAGCGCCTCGCCCTATTTCGCGAGCTTCACTTCGCTGCGGAAAAGCGTCAGCCAGTCGTTCGGCGGCAGTCCGCGGCAGGTCTCCATGGTCGCCAGCGCTGTCAGCACGAATTCCGAACCGGTCCAGGCATAGTTGCCGGCAGTGCCGCAATCGCCGATGCCGCGCCCCTTGGCGAAGAACTCGATCTGGCCGGTTGTGGGGGCATACTCCGAATTGATCAGGACGTGGCTGTCCTGCTGCGGGAACTTGACCGGGCGTGCGGCCGAAGCCGCGCCGGTGCCGACGAGCCAGTAGCCGGTCAGGATATTGTAGGCGCCGCTGCCGCAGTAAAGGCCGACGAGCTTGCGGCCGCCATCGAGCGGCCAGGCCTTGTCGGTCGCTGGCGAGGTGCCGTCATTCTCCTCGCAGGTGTCGTCGCCAGCCGTCTTGAGCTGCCGACGCACCGCTGCGAAAAGCGGCTTTGTGACCTTCGCATCGATCGCCGGCAGGGCCGCGGTTGGCTTGGCCAGGATGACGGGCAGGGCGGGCGCCGTCGGCACGGACGCAGCGGGCTTGTCGCCCTTGCGGATCAGGGCGCTGGCCGTGCCGAGCCGGCCCTGCTGCTCGTCGATCCAGAGCATGGCGGCGACGGCTCCGGCGAGCGAGATCGTGAAACTGCGCCCACCAATCTCGAGCTTCAGCCCGGTTGCCTTGCGCGCCGCAGCGACCAGCGCCTCGTTCTGCGCGGCTGGCAGCGGCACCGTCGCGGTTTCAACATCGGCGAGAGACGCCGTGAGGGCGCCGCCGCCGGCCGGGAAGGGCGCGCCGTCGACCGTCAGCTTCGCCGACAGCGGTTGCTTCAGCTTGTCGGCCCGCACCACCACCGAGAAGGCGGCGGCCCCGGTGGAACCCGCCGGCCGCTCCAGCTTGAGATAGGCGAAGACCTCGGCCATCTCGCCCGGGAGCGAAGCGGCGGTGCAGCCGCCGAGATTGTCGCAGGCGGCGACCCAGTCGCGAAAAACCTTGCTGGCTGGTGCGGCCGCTGCGGGCTGGCCGGCGAGCAGCGCCATGGCGAGAAGCCCGAAGCCGCCATGCCACCGGCTCGTTCCCATGGCGTCAGCTCCAGCGCTCGGCAGCAGCATCGTCGCTCGCCTTGGCCTCGACCCAGACGCCGATGGTGCCGTCGACGAGATGCTCGCGCTTCCAGAACGGGGCGCGCGCCTTGAGATAATCCATCAGGAACTCGGCACCCTCGAAGGCGGCGCGGCGGTGGGCGGAAGCTGCAACGACGAGGACGATCTGCGCGCCGGGCTCGATCAGACCGAAGCGGTGGATGGCGACGAGTCCGGTCAGCGGCCAGCGCGAGGCGGCCTCCTCGGCAACGCGGAGAATCTCGGCTTCCGCCATGCCGGGATAATGCTCGAGCTCGAGCGCCGCGAGCCGGCCACCCTCGTCGCGGCAGAGCCCGGCGAAGCTGACGACGGCGCCGATATCGCGCCGGCTCGCCGTCAGCGCCGCGATCTCGGCGCCGATGTCGAAATCCTCGCGCTGGATGCGGACCACCGGGGTCATCGCGAGGCCCCCGGGCTCAGCCGCCGGTCATCGGCGGGAAGAAGGCGATCTCGCGTGCGCCGGCGATCGAGGCGGCCGGCTTGGCATGGGCGTGGTCGATCGCGGCGCGCACGATCGCCTCGTTCTCGAAGGCGAGCTCATAGCCCTCGCCGCGGGTCTTCAGCCAGCGCACCAGCTCGGCAATGGTTCCCGTCCCGGCCGGCGGCGAGACGATCTCGTCGGCAAGGCCGACGCGCTCGCGCACCCAGGCGAAATAGACCAGCTTCAGCGATTGGGCGGCTACATGCTGGTTCATGGCGCACGCTCATCCAAGGCGACGAGGTGCCGGATGCCGGCGTTGAGATAGTCCCAGCCGGTATAGATCGTCAGCAGGGCCGCGACCCAGAGCATCACGATGCCGATCTGGGTGTTGTGCGGCAGGACCTGGTCGCCGGCCGGGCCGACGACGAGGAAGCCGAGCGCGAAAAGCTGCGTCGCGGTCTTCCATTTCGCGACCTTGCTGACGGGGACGCTGACCTTGAGGTCGGCGAGGAACTCGCGCAGGCCGGAAACCAGGATCTCGCGGCAGAGGATGACGATCGCTGCCCAGATCGACCAGCCCTTGATCGTCTCGGTATGGACCAGCATCAGCAGGAGGGCGCAGACCAGGAGCTTGTCGGCGATCGGGTCGAGCATGCGGCCGATCGCCGATTGCTGGCTCCAGGCGCGGGCGAGCCAGCCGTCGAGATAGTCGGTCACGGCGGCCGCGACATAGATCGCCAGCGCCGCCCAGCGGGCCCAGTCGTCGCGCGGCCAGAACAGCAGCGCCACCAGCGCCGGAATCGCAGCGATCCGACCGTAGGTCAGCAGGTTCGGCAGCGACCAGGGGCCGCGGCGCCGGATAACGTCTGGAAGAATCGTCACGAAGAACACCAAGCCGCGCCTTTGCGACAGCGTCAACACGCAAGACGGTGATTGCATGGCAAAGCTGCGTCGGAAGCCGGCATACGCGGCCGCGGCATTTCGGGCCGGGTCGCAACGCTTTTGTCGCGGCGGGCGCTCAACGCTCGTGAAAATGGTCGTGAACGGCCTTTGCGGTGGCGGCATTGACGCCGGGCGTGCGCATCAGGTCGTCGAGCTTGGCGCGCTGGATCGCCTTGACCGTGCCGAAATGTAGCAGGAGCGCCCGCTTGCGCGAGGGGCCGATGCCGGGGATCTCGTCGAGCGGGTTCTTGGTGATGTCGCGCTTGCGCTTGGCCCGGTGGGTGCCGATGGCGAAGCGATGGGCTTCGTCGCGCAGGCGCTGGATGAAATAGAGCGCCGGGTCGCGCGGCGGCAGCTTGAACGGCTCGCGCCCGGCCATGAAGAAGGTCTCGCGCATGGCGTTGCGGTCGGCGCCCTTGGCGATGGCGACCAGGGCGATGTCGTTGGCCCCGCATTCGGCCATGATCTTCCTGGCCGCTTCGAACTGGCCCTTGCCGCCATCGACGATGATGAGATCGGGGCGGGAGGGGAAGGGGGCGTCCTGATCAGCGGTATCCGATTCGAGCTCTACCCCTCCCCCTGGTGGGGAGGGGTAGGGGTGGGGGGCGTCCCGCTCGGCGAGCGTCGGCAGAACGGCGTCGACGGCATCGGCCGGGGGGCTTGCGATGCCGGGGGCTTGCTCCGGCTTTTCGCCCCCCACCCCTATCCCCTCCCCACCAGGGGGAGGAGAAGAGGCTTTTTCTGCAGGCGCGGCGGCAGCGTCTGCTCCGCTCTCCTTCGCCAGCCGCGAAAACCGCCGCTTCAGCACTTCGCGCATCATGCCGAAATCGTCGCCGGCGATGGTGTCGGCCGAGATGTTGAAGGTGCGGTAATGGCTCTTCATGAAGCCGTCCTTGCCGGCGACGACCATGCCGCCGACGGCGTTCGTGCCCATGATGTGCGAGTTGTCGTAGACCTCGACGCGGCGCGGCGCTCTTTCCATGCCGAAGGCGGCGCCGAGCGCGGCGAGCAGGCTCTGCTGGCCAGCATTGTCGGCGAGCTTGCGGGCGAGCGCCTCATGCGCGTTCTTCAGGGCGTGCGCGACGAGGCCCTGCCGCTCGCCGCGCTTGGGCGCCGCGAGCTCGACCTTACGGCCGGCGCGGGCGGAAAGCGCCTCGGCGATCAGCCCGGCCTCGTCCAGCTCATGCGAGACCAGCACCAGCCGGGGCGGTGGCTTGTCGTCGTAGAACTGGGTGATGACCGAGGCCAGCACCTCGGCTGGGGTCAGGCTCTTGTCGGCACGCGGGAAGAGTGCCCGGTTGCCCCAGTTCTGCTTGTTGCGGAAGAAGAAGATCTCGACGCAGAACTGCCCGGCCTGCTCGTCGATGGCGAAGACGTCGGCCTCCTCGACGCCCTGGGTGTTGATGTCCTGTCCCGCCTGGACCGCCGAGAGCGCCGCCAGCCGGTCGCGATAGCGCGCGGCCTTCTCGAATTCGAGATCCTCGGCCGCCGCCTGCATGCGCTCGGACAGCAATTGCTTCACCGCCGAGGAGCGGCCGGTGAGGAAGTCGCGCGCCTGGTCGGCCAGGGCCTGGTAGTCGGTGTGCGAGATCTCGCCGGTGCAGGGGCCGGAGCAGCGCTTGATCTGGAAGAGCAGGCAGGGCCGCGTGCGGTTCTCGTAATAGCTGTCGGAGCAGGAGCGCAGCAGGAACGCCTTCTGCAGCGCGTCGATGGTGCGCTCGACGGCCCAGACCGAGGCGAAGGGGCCGAAATAATCACCCTTGCGCTGGCGCGAGCCGCGATGCTTGGCGATCTGGGGGGCCGGATGGTCGCCCGAGAGGAAGATGTAGGGGAAGGATTTATCGTCGCGCAGCAGCACGTTGTAGCGCGGCCTGAGCTGCTTGATCAGATTCGATTCGAGCAGCAGCGCCTCGGTCTCGGTGCCGGTGGTGACGAACTCCATGTTCGCCGTCTCGGCGATCATCCGCGCCACGGCGTTGGTATGGGCCATGCCGCGGGCATAGGCCGTGACCCGGTTCTTCAGGCTCTTGGCCTTGCCGACATAGAGCACCTCGCCGGCACGATCGAACATCCGGTAGACGCCCGGCCGGTTCGGCAGATGGCGGGCGAACTCGGCGATCACCTCGATACCGGCCTTGAGCGCGCCCGGGGCGGCCTCGCCGAGGTCGAGCGCAGCTTCGGCTGCGGGGAGGGCGGTCTCCTCCTCGAGTTCGACCTCGGGCTCGATCTCTTCCTCGGGCAAATCTGGGCGTTCGCGATTCATGGTTCTGATGTAGGACGGCATCGCTGTTTCGTCATGTCAGCAGCGAGGGTTTTCGCTTGACCATGCCGCGCCGGCGCGGCCAAGTCGCGCCAACTTCCCGAAACCGTCATCCCGGATCGCCTCGCTTCGCGGCGTGTCCCGAATGACGGGCGACATGGACTAGAGCATGCCCGTCTTCGTCCTTCCCTTTCCGGTGATCGATCCGGTCGCGCTCTCCTTCGGGCCGATCGCGATCAAATGGTACGGGCTCGCCTATGTCGCCGGCCTGCTCGGCGGCTGGTGGTATTGCCGCAAGCTGGTCATGGCCGAGGGCCTGTGGAACGGCCGGGCCCGGCCCGCCGCCGACCAGCTCGACGACATGGTGCTTTTCGTCGCGCTCGGTATCGTAATCGGGGGTCGCCTCGGCTTCGTGCTGTTCTACGATCTCGAGCGCTATCTCGCCCGGCCGCAGGACATCGTCGCGGTCTGGCAGGGCGGCATGTCCTTCCATGGCGGCCTGCTCGGGGCTGCGGCCGGGCTTTTCCTCTTCGCCCGCCGACGGGGCGTGCCGGTGCTCAGTGTCTTCGATCTTTCCGCCGCGGTCGTGCCGATCGGCCTGTTTCTCGGCCGCATCGCCAATTTCATCAATGCCGAGCTCTGGGGGCGGCCGGCGCCGGACGTGCCCTGGGCGATGGTCTTCCCCCATGCCGGGCCGGTGCCGCGGCATCCGAGTCAGCTCTATGAGGCGTTCGGGGAGGGCATCGTGCTCTTCATCCTGCTCGCGCTGGTCGTGCGCGCCGGCGGCTTCAGGCGGCCGGGCCTCGTCGCCGGGGTGTTCGGCATGGGGTATGCGGTCGCGCGCATCGTCGCCGAGTTCTTCCGCGAGCCCGATCCGCAGCTCGGCTTCCTGTTCGGTACCGGCAGCGGAGCCGGCGGCGGCCTGACCATGGGCATGCTGCTGTCGATGCCGCTGTTCCTGGCCGGCCTTGCCTTGTTCCTGCGCGCGCGGCGAGGACAGGCCGGGGCGTGACGCCACTGGCGCAGGAACTCGCGCGGTTGATCCGCGATGAGGGGCCGCTCAGCGTCTCCCGCTATATGGCGCTCTGCCTCGGCCATCCCCGCCATGGCTACTACATGAAGCAGGACCCGTTCGGGGCGGCCGGCGATTTCACCACGGCGCCCGAGATCAGCCAGGTCTTCGGCGAGCTGATCGGGCTCTGGGCGGCGACGGTCTGGCGGATGATGGGCGAGCCGGCAGCGCTGCGGCTGGTCGAGCTCGGCCCCGGGCGCGGCACGCTGATGCAGGACGTGTTGCGCGCGGCGCGTATCGTGCGCGGCTTTCGCGAGGCCCTCTCGGTCCATCTCGTCGAGACCAGCCCGGTGCTGCGGGCGCGCCAGGCGGAGACGCTCGGCGCTGCCGGGGTAACACCCGTCTGGCATGACAGGGTCGAGGACGCGCTGGAAGGCCCGGCGATCGTCCTCGCCAATGAATTCCTCGACGCGCTGCCGCTCGACCAGTTCGTGCTGACGCCGGAAGGCTGGCGCGAGCGGCTCGTCGGACTCAACGGCGAGGGGCAGCTCGCCTTCGGCCTGTCGGCGGAGCCCGCAGGGGAGATCGCGCGCGCCGCCCCGCCAGGGGCGGTGCTCGAGCAGCCCCTGGCGGCGCTGGAGACGGTCGCGACCGTCGCGCGCCATGTCGCGGCGCGGGGCGGCGCGGCGCTGTTCATCGATTATGGGTCGATGCGGAGCGGCTTCGGCGACACGCTGCAAGCGATGCGGCGGCACCGCTTCGTCGATGCGCTGGCCGAGCCGGGCGATGCCGACCTCACCGTGCATGTCGATTTCGCTCGCATGGCGCAGGCGGCGCGGGCAGCCGGCGCGGCCGTACACGGCCCGGCGACGCAGCGCGATTTCCTGCTGGCATTGGGGCTCGAACAACGCACCGCGGCGCTGTCGCGGCGAGCGACGCCGGAGCAGGCGCAGACGCTCGCGGAAGGCGCCAACCGGCTCGTCGAGACCGGCAGCGCCACGGCGATGGGCGAACTGTTCAAGGTGCTGGCGCTGGCCGAGCCCGGCCTGCCGCTCCTGCCCGGATTTGACCTTCATCGCCTGTCAGAGCAGAGCGAACCCTGAAGCGGAGCCGGAAAACAGCGATGTTCATCACCTCTCCCGATCTCGCCGGCGAATCCAGCATCCGGCACGCCTTCTTCACCCGCGAGGGCGGGGTCTCGACCGGCATCTACGCCTCGCTGAATGGCGGAGTCGGGTCGCAGGACGATCAGACCCATGTCGCCGAGAATCGGGCCCGCATGGCGGCGCATCTCGGCGTCGAGCGTGACCGGCTGGTGAGCGTCTACCAGGTGCATTCGCCGGATGTTGAGGTGGTGACCGGGCCCTGGCCGGCCGAGCGCCCGAAGGCCGATGCGATGGTGACGACCGCCCATGGCGTCGCGCTCGGCGTCTCCAGCGCCGATTGTGGGCCGATCCTGTTCGCCGACAGCGAGGCCGGTGTCATCGGCGCGGCGCATTCGGGCTGGAAGGGCGCCTTTGGCGGCATCGTCGGCGCGACCGTGACGGCGATGGAGAAGCTCGGCGCCCGGCGTGAGCGAATCATCGCCGTGCTCGGCCCGACCATCAGCGCCGCGGCTTATGAAGTTGGGCCGGAGTTCATCGAGCGCCTCAAGGCCGAGAACCCGACCTATTCGCGTTTCTTCCATGCTTCGGAACGCCCGGCACATGCGATGTTCGATCTGCCGGCCTTCATCGCTCATCGCGCCCAGGATGCGGGAATCGGCCGATTCGTCGATCTTGGCCTGTGCACCTATGGCGACGAGGCCCGATTCTACAGCTACCGGCGCACGACCCATCGCCAGGAAGCCGACTACGGCCGGCTGATCTCGGCGATCGCGCTGACCTGAAGCCGGCGCAACCCTCCGCTGCATTCCGGGCAGGTTTCGTTTCGCAAGTTGCTTCGCTGCGACCTTGGAGGCATCCTCACGCGGCCATCCACCACCAACCATGGCTTCGGGGGACAAATGGAACAGATTCTGATGAATTTGGTTGCCGGCGCAATCGGCGGCAATGCGGCCGGCAAGGCGTCGCCGACCTTTGATCTGGGAACCATCGGCAATACCATTGCGGGACTGGTCGGGGGCGGCGTCCTCGGTCAGCTCATCCCGCTCGTCCTCCCCGCCGTTACGGCAGCCGCGACGAGTGGAAATTTCAGCATCGGCAGCATCCTCACCAACCTCATCGCCGGCGGCGCCGGCGGCGCGGTCCTGACGGCGATCATCGGCGCCGTGAAGAACAAGGCGGCCTGACCGCACAAGTGAGGACATCGCCGCGCCGGACGCTCGTGGGCGGGACCACGGCGCCCGGCGCGGTTTTTCATTGATCCGAACCATCACGACTATTCGTCCCGGCGATGCTTGTCGCGCGATCCGGGAAAAGGGCACTGTCGCGATCTTCCGGAGGCCCGCAATGCCGCGACAGATCGACTACTACTTCACCCTCTACTCACCCTGGACCTATCTCGGCCACGCCCTGTTCCGCGAGATCGCGAGCCGGCATGGCTGCACGGTGTATTACCGGCCGACGCCGCTGCGCTCGGTGTTCGACGAGACCGGCGGCCTGCCTTTGCCAAAGCGGCACCCGGTGCGACAGCGCTACCGCATCATGGAACTGCAGCGTTGGCGCGAGCGCCGCGGCCGGCAACTCAACCTGTTCCCGCGCCATGCCTCGGCCGACATCGCGCTCGCCGACCGGACCCTGATCGCGGCGACGCTCGCCGGAAAGGACCCCGGCGACTTCATGGAGCGGGTGCTGGCCGGCGTCTGGGCGCAGCAGCTCGACCTGTCGCAGCGCGAGCTCGTCGTCGAACTGGCCAATGCATCGGGGCTGGAGGGGCAGGCTCTCGTCGAGCAGGCCGGCTCGGAGGCGGTCACGGCCCGCTATGCGGAAACCATCGAGGCGGCCGTGGCGGCCGGCGTCTTCGGCGCCCCGAGCTATGTGCTCGACGGCGAGGTGTTCTGGGGGCAGGACCGGCTCGAATTGCTGGACGAGGCACTGGCGAGCGGGCGTTCCGCCTATCGGGCCGACGCGACCGCCTAGATCGCCGTGCGTCCTATCGGACGCGAATCGGCGACCTATCTCTTTGTAAAAGCATCGGATTCTCCCGAAAAGTGGATTCCAATTTTCGGTCCGATGCTCTAGCGTTTCGCGCCGTCAGTCGACGATGTCCGGCGTGCGCCAGGCGAGATGCTGGCCGGCGTCGACCGCGATCATCTGCCCGGTGATCGCTTCCGCCCGGGCGAGATAGAGCACGGCATCGGCGATATCGCGGGCCTCGACCTTGCGGTTCAGCACGGTGCCCTGGGCCTCCGTCGCGAGCAGCTTCTCGCCGTCATGGGGATTGGCGAAGGTCGGGCCGGGGCCGACCGCATTGACGCGAATGCGCGGGGCGAGCGCCTGCGCCATCGTCGTCGTCGCGGTCAGCAGCGCCGCCTTGGTCAAGGTGTAGGAGTAGTATTGTGGCGTCAGCTTCCAGACGCGCTGGTCGATGATGTTGACGATCGCGCCCGGCCGATCCTCCGGCAGCCGGTTGGCCATTGCGCCGGCGAGGACCGAGGGCGCCCGCAGATTGACTGAGAACTGCCGGTTCCAGCGCAGCACCTCGAGGGTGCGCACGTCGTCGACCAGGAAGCTCGAGGCATTGTTGACCAAGAGGGTGACCGGGCCGAGTGCCGCCTCCGCGGCCGGGAGCACGCCGTCGACGGCCGCGGCGTCTGCCAGATCGGCGGTGACGACGGCGGCCTGGCCTCCGCCTTCGCGGATCAAGGCGGCCAAGGCTTCGGCCTCGGCACGGGATTCGTTGCAGTGAATCGCGACTGCGTAGCCTGCATCTGCCAGGCGCTCGACGATGGCGCGGCCGATGCGCCGCGCCCCGCCGGTGACGAGTGCGACCTCAGCGGCCATTCGAGCCTCCTTCGCGGCGCTCGCTGGCGCGCTGGAGTCGGCGCTCCCAATGCTTGGCGACGCGCAGATAGCGGTAGAACGCATAGTTCATCGCGGTCATGAAGCCGTAGACCCCGCGCAAGGCGTGGCGACGCCCGATATAGGCCTTGAAGAAGTTGCCGGGGAACTCCAGCGCCAGCCGCAAAGCCGAGAGCGTCTCGCCGCGCTGGTCGAGGTCGTCGGCCTGCGCGTCACTGTAGGAATTGAGCTTGGCGATCTGCTCGCCGAGCGAACGCACGGAATAGTGATGGATGGTGCCCTTCAGCCTGCCGACGCGCGCGCCGGGCTGAAGCTCGACCCGATCGTGCACCGGAGAGGGAGAGTAGCGGCCCTTGTCGCTGCGATAGAGGCGGACCGGCGTCAGGGCGTAGGCGAAGCGATGCGGCGCGCCTTCGCCCGGAAAAACCTCGGCGATGCGCAGCTTGTAAGCGTCCTCGGACGGCTCGCCCTTGGCGAACAGCGCGGCGATCTCGCTCGCAAGCTCGGGCGGCGTCACCTCGTCGGCATCGAGATTGAGCAGCCAGCGATGGCGGCATTGCTCCTCGGCGAAGCGCTTCTGCGGGCCATAGCCCGGCCAGGGATTCTCGATGACGCGCGCGCCAAGCCCCGCTGCAACGGCTTGGGTGCCGTCGGTGGAGCCGGAATCGACCACCACGATGTCGTCGCTGAGCGATCGCACCGCCGCGATGGTGCGGCCGATCCGGTCGGCTTCGTCGCGGGTGATGATGAAGATCGAGAGAGGCGGCACGCAAGGCGTCTCGGTGGCGGGCGGGAATGTCGGCTAAAGCATGAGGCGCCCAACCCTGCAAGCAGCCCTGGTCTGCGCAGGGTTTTGAGGGGCGCTCGAACCCAAATGAGATTGCGGCGCTTATGTGTTGACGCCGCCTGACCGCGGGTTGGGGGCTTGCCGTTGCGTTAGTAATCGATTTACCATTCATACTGCCTTAACAATCACTAACCGCCGTTGATCAATACGCCTTGTTGGTTCTGCATTCTGCCGCAATTTCGCCGCGGTCTGGCAAGCAGTTGTGTTCTCGCCGCAACAGACACGGCCCGCAAACGACCTTATAAGAGGGTCATCGAAATCACCGTCGGTCACCGCCGGCACCAGCGACGACTACCAAGGAGTATACCATGAAGAAGTACCTGCTTTCGGGCGTTGCGGCCCTCGGCCTCCTCGCCGCTGGCGCTGCCTCCGCTGCCGACCTGCCGAGCCGTAAGGGCCCGGTCGTCGCCCCGGTCTACGTTCCCGTCTTCACCTGGACCGGCTTCTACGTCGGTGCCAACGCCGGCTACGGCTGGGGCAACGTGAACGTCAACGGCTGGACCGGCAACACTGGCGATCTCGACGGCTTCGTCGGTGGCGCCCAGGCCGGCTACAACTACCAGATGGGCCAGTTCGTCGTCGGTCTCGAAGCCGACATCCAGGGCGCTGACCTGACCAGCGGCAGCGACTTCGGTGGCATCAACATCAAGACCGAGTACTTCGGCACCGTCCGCGCTCGCGTCGGCGTCGCCTTCGACCGGTTCCTGCCCTACATCACCGGTGGTTGGGCTTACGGCAACGTCAAGACCTCGATCCCGGCCTTGGCCTTCTCGTCCGACCGCACCCACACCGGCGGCTATGCTCTCGGCGCCGGTGTCGAGTACGCTTTCACCAACAACCTGATCGGCGGCGTCGAGTACCTCTACGTCGACCTCGGCGAGAAGAACATCCTCGGCGCCGGCACCAAGGTCGGCACCGACTTCTCGGTCGTCCGCGCCCGCCTCAGCTACAAGTTCTGATCTTCTCCTTCCGGAGACAGAACGAGACCCGGTGGCTTCGGCCACCGGGTTTTTCTTTGCCTTGAGCCAGGCGTCGCGCCGTTTCCGGCGAAATCTCCGGGCGTTCGAGAGCCGTTCCTTCGGATCGGCTCTCGATTGATTCCTGCGGAGGTGGGCTGCGCCAGCGCTCAGGACGCGGTCGCGCCCTGCCGAATGCGGCTGATCTTGCCGCGGCTCGGTTCAGCCCTTGAAGCGGGTCGTCTCGAAAGCCGGAACCTTGGCGGCGAAAGCATCCAGCCAGGCGACGAGCCGCGGATGAGCCGCGCGCCATTTCCCCTCGAGACGCAAGTCGAGATAGCCGAGCGCGCAGGCGAGCGCGATCTCACCGATCCGGGGGCGATCCGGGAAGGCGGGGGGCTGGGCTTCGAGCGCCGCCAGCGCCCGGTCGATCTTGCCCTGCTGATTCTGGACCCAGCCGGCATGGCGGATTTCGGCGGGCCGTATGCGGACCTCGTAGACCTGCAGCAGCGCGGCGTCGCAGATCCCGTCGGCAAGTGCCTGCAGCCGCAATTGCGCGAATCGTTCCGTTCCAGCCGGGAAAATGCGGCTCCCGCCGGCCAGATGGTCGAGATACTCGACGATCACGCGCGAATCGAACAGCGTCGAGCCGTCCTCCAGCACCAGCGTCGGGATCTTCCCGAGCGGATTCTGCTGCCGCAGCGGCTCGGTCGGATCTGTGGTGTCGGCGGCGACGATCTCGACGCGGTCAGTCAAGCCGAGTTCGAGAAGGGAGATCTTGACCTTGCGGCCAAAGGGCGAAGCGGGGGACGAACGCAAGGTCAGCATGGCAGGGCTTTCAGGCTCGATGCGAATCGGAGCGATCAGCCGTCGGGGCGGATCGCTTCGCATCGATAGCGCGGGCGCGGCCCCTGCGCGAGGCGTTCGGTCAGCGCGGGCAGCAGCGTCTCTGCCTCCTGCGTCAGCAGCCAGGGCGGGTTGACGACGAGCAGGCCGGTTGCCCCGAGGCCGCCGGCCGCCTCCGGTCGGTCGACATCGATCTCGAGCCTGAGCAGGCGGCCGATGCCGGCCTCAGTGACAGCCTCGATGAATCCGTCAACCGCGCGCTGGTCCTTGACCGGATACCAGAGCGCGTAGGTCCCGGTCGGCCATTTGCGCCAGGCGGCGATGAAGGAGGCCGCGAGCGTCGCGAATTCGTCCTTCTCCTCGAAGGGCGGGTCGATCAGCACCAGGCCGCGCCGCTCCTTGGGCGGAACATTGGCACTGAGCGCGATCCAGCCATCGATGGCGAGCGCCTTGCAGCGTGAGTCGCGGCCGATCGTCTGGGCCAGCTTGCGATAGGTATTCTCGTGCAATTCGGCTGCGATCAAGCGGTCGTCGGCGCGCATCGCCTGGCGACAGAGCCAGGGAGAGCCGGGGTAGGCGTCGGGACCATAAAGGGCGCGCGCCGCCGAGAGCGCCGCGCGCCAGGGGGTGAGCAGATTCTCGGCGGCCGAGGCGAGCGGGGCCTGGTCGAGTCTTGCCACGCCGTCGCGCCATTCATGCGTACGCAAGGCCTCGTCCGAGCCGAGATCATAGCGTCCGGCACCGGCATGGGTGTCGATGATGCGGTAGGGCTTATCCTTGCCGTTGAGATGCGTGAGGATACGCATCAGCATGACGTGCTTGAGGATGTCGGCGAAGTTGCCGGCGTGAAAGCCGTGACGGTAATTCATGCAGCCGTCTTAG